>MFRN01000014.1 GCA_001784585.1 Candidatus Melainabacteria bacterium RIFCSPLOWO2_02_FULL_35_15
AATCCCTGTAAATAATTACCCGGAGAAAGCAATACAAGAAAAAGAAATAAAATAATAAATTTGTAATTTTTCATTCTATTTAATGGCTTGAAACAATAACCAAACCAAAGCCCTCAGACACTTGACAATATGTTATCACCTGTATGTTTCCTAAATAACTTAAATCTTTATGTTTCTTTGTCTTTCTTTAATTTCTTTGAAATCATGTAACTTTTTGCAGCAAGGTATTTCTTCTTTTTATTCTCTGCAATATTTAAATCAGGATTTAGCTTCATAGCTTCATCAAGTTCCTCAAAAGATTCTTTTTCCTTATTAAGAGCAAATAACGCTCTTGCTCTCATAATACGGTTTGTAAGAATATTTGGATTTATTTCTTTTGCTCTGTCAAATAATTTAAGTGCTTCATCATAATGGCTTGTCATTAACTTGGCAATTCCAAGTAGTGTTATTAAAACCGGGTCATCAGGGTTACTGCTTAAGACGCCAGTCAGAAGTTTTGCAGCTTTTTCAAGCTGCCCGGATTTAAGATATTCGTTTATAACAACTGCTGCAAATTTTGGATTTTGCGGGAGGGTTCCAGCTATTAAATCTACAACTTCAGAGACTTCTTCTCTTTGGTCTTCCGGCAAAAAGTCCTTTATTAAATAAAGTCCAAGCACTGCATCAGTATGATAAGACAGCCAGATCCTTGCACTGTATCCTGCTATCCCGACATCAACTTTGCCTTTGGCAATGGGATACCAGACATCTTTTGCTGCCTGATAATTACCTAACCTTGCATCAAGCCAGGCTTTATAAGCTTTTGGGGCTTCATTTGCATGGAAATCTTTTAGGGCTTTTTCCCATACAAGTTTGGCTTTTTCAAGCTCGCCAAGATCTACTAAAAGCAGTCCGTATTGAATAGCTGTACTAAAAACTGAAGGATTCTCTTTATACTCTTTAGCAAGAACAGTTTTATACTCTTTTAATTTGTTTTTTATTTCCAGATAATCCGGTAAAAGAAAAAAATCCTGAAGACTTAATGTCCCGGTCCATATAACAGATTTTTGATTATTTTTAATTTCTATATTTGCAAATGAACTATTGCACACATAGAATAAAAGCCCCAATAAAAAAAAGCAGCAAACAATAATTTTTTTACTTTTGTTAAACATCAGATATTATATTATCAAAGAACTAAAGAAATGAAAAAGAGAAATACACAGACATATTTAAAAAATCCCAAATTTTTTACCACCTTTTTCTTCTTGTATTTTGGCTAATTGTTCAAATATCTTACGCTCTTCACCAGAAAGTTTATTTGGGGTTTCTACTGTTATTTGTATCAGCTGGTCGCCACGTCTTGCCGGATTATTTAATTTTGGCACCCCTAAACCTGGTATTTTAAGCACTGTTCCGGACTGAACGCCACCTGGAATATGCAGCGGTTTTTCACCTTCTATAGAAGGCACTTTTATAGTTCCGCCAAGCGCTGCCTGTGCAAACGAAATTTTTTGTTCGATAATTATATTTTGTCCGTCTCTTGTAAAGATCTCATGTTCTTTCACCTGAATAATTACATACAAATCTCCCGGTGGGCCGCCTTTTCTTCCGGCTTCTCCTTTTCCGCCCCAGCGCAGCCTGGCTCCATCATCCACTCCGCACGGGACTTTTACATCAATTGTTTTTTTAGTTAGTTCCTGTCCTTTTCCTTTACATTCTGTACATTCCTGCTCTACAATTTTCCCATTTCCCTGACAGCTGGGGCATGTGGTTATTTGAGTAACATGTCCAAAAAAAGATTCCTGAACTCTTCTTACTTCACCAAGTCCATTACAGCTTCTGCAAATTTTTAATTTTGAACCTGGTCTTGCTCCTGAACCTTTGCACACTTTACAGTCTTCATGTGACTGAACGGTTATTTCTTTTGTACAGCCGTTTATTGCTTCTAAAAAATCTGTTTCAAGTTCGTATCTTAAATCCATCCCTCGTTCAGGACCCGCTGCTCTGTGAACTTTTGTTTCTCCAAAAAACTGGGAAAAAATTTCACTTAAATCCCCAAATCCAAAATTAAATGCCTCGGCATTGCCATAAGCACTTTTTAATCCGCTTAGTCCGTATTGATCGTAAATATTTCTTTTTTGAGGATCGCTCAGGATTTCATAAGCCTGATTTATTTCCTTGAAATGTTCTTCATTACCTGTTTCTTTATTGTCAGGATGAAATTTCCTGGCTTGCTGTCTGAAGGCTTTTTTAATCTCATCTTCAGTAGCGTCCCTGCTTATGTCTAACAGTTCATATAAATCTTTTGCTTGTGCCATTTTTATAATGCTGCAAAACAAGTTTGCAGCTTCCGTCGGTAGATTCCTTTATTTATTATACCCGTATTGCATCTTCAATTTCTTCTAAGATTTTTTCAGCAGCACTTACTGGATCTTTATCCCCCGTAATAGGCCTGCCTACCACTATGTGTGTAACACCATTTTTTATAGCTTCCTTTGGTGTAGCAATTCTTTTTTGATCGTTGTTTTGTGCCCATGAAGGACGTATGCCGGGAGTAACTATTAAAAAATCATTTTTTATATTATCCCGTATTAGTTTTGCTTCATTGGCTGAGCAGATAATTCCATCTAATCCATTTTTTATACCAAGTTCTGCCAGATGTAAAACATAATCGTTTAACTGTGTCTGGACTTTTAAATCATTTTCCAAAACATCACTGGTCATACTGGTCAGAACTGTCACACCAAGCAGTTTTGGCAAAGGCAGGTTATTTGATTTTGCTGTTTCAACAAGAGATTTTTTAGCTTCTTGCAGCATATTTGCTCCACCAGACATATAAACATTTAATATATCCACTTTGTGTTTTACTATATTTGCTATTGCTTTACTCACGGTATTCGGGATGTCTAAAAACTTTCCGTCAAAAAAAACTTTATCTCCATTGTCTTTTATAATATCAATGATTTTAGGTCCCATAGAGGAAAACAGTTCCAGTCCGACTTTAAAATATCCGATTTTACCAGACAGTTTTTTAATTAACTCAAATGCCTCATTTTCACTTGATGTATCAAGTGCTACTATTAACCGGTCTTTTGCTTGTGTTTTAATGGTCATTTCCCTGCTACACTCATACCTTCAATTTAACAAGATCCAGTATTTTTCAAGTTTTAATGTTCCTGTATCTGTCTCTGTTTGCATTTGTTACATTAGCCCCACAAAAAAATAAAACCAGATTGAAATATTTAAACAAAAGATTCCCATTGCAATGCCACCTAAAACATCAGTAAAGTAGTGATGACTTAAATATATTCTGGACATAATTATAAAAAAAGATATCACAAATGAAATCAGGTACCATGGAAAAAATGGTATAGAACCCTGAAGCAGCACTGCACTAAAGAAATATATTGAAATACTCGCCATAACATGCCCGCTTGGGAAACAATAGCTAAGCCTTTTTCTTACATTACTGTTTAAATGCTCCGGCCTGGTTCTTTTATAGACCAGTTTCATAAGCCTGTTTAATGCCCACGAAAAAATAAGTGTAAATAAAATTGCAAAAGTTATGGAAGTCGAATGCTTTACAATAAAAAAAATAACTAAAAGTACAAGTGAAAATAAAATATGAAACACTGCATTCCCAAAAAGTGCAAAATGGCCTGATATATTCCTGATTAAACTTTCTCTGGGTTCAGTCGCCCATTTGGCTACAGAGTTATCAAGACTTTGCCAAAAAGATTTTTTATAATTTAAAGCTATTATAATAAAAAAGATAAGTGAAATTATAAATAAAACCTGATCAGTTATAAGGCGTGCAATTAGATGATTTAGAGATGAGATCGGGTGAAGTAAGAAATACATTTATAATCCATATCCTTTCCATTTGCCCTTTACAAGTTCCTGAATTGTTTTATCCATAACCATTTCCTGAGGCCATTCACGCATATAGCCTTCTGACTTCCATTTACGTGTAGCATCCAGTCCCATTTTCCCGACAATAGCCATAACATCAGGTGCATGATCCAGAATATCTGCAGGCCCCTCACTAATGAGAGAATCCCGCTTCGGGTCAGTATTTGCAAAAACATGAAATGCTACTTCAGACAGATTATGAACATCAATATCTTCATCTAAGACAATGATGTACTTTGTAAACATCATCTGTCCCATACCCCAGATAGCGTTCATGACTTTTTTAGCATGGGCTGGATATTTTTTCTTTATGCTGACTATGGCACAGTTATGGAAGGCACCTTCAAGCGGAAGATTTAAATCTGTAACCTCAGGAAGAAAGACTCTTATCAATGGTAAAAATATTTGTTCTGTAGCTTTTCCCATATAACAATCTTCCATGGGAGGTTTTCCGACTATGATAGTAGTATAAACCGGAGCTTTTCTATGAGTCATAGCAGTGATGTGAAACTTTGGAAACATTCCAGGTGGGCTGTAAAATCCTGTATGATCTCCAAACGGCCCTTCTACAGTTAGCTCATCTGGATCTACATAACCTTCTAAAACAATTTCGCTACTAGCAGGTACTTCCAGATCTACTGTTTTACACTTAACCAGCTCAACCGGTGAACCTCTTAAAAACCCAGCAAAAATAAACTCATCAATCCCTGGAGGAAGCGGTGCACTGGCTGCATACATTACAGCCGGATCACAGCCTATAGCGACAGCTACTTCCATTTTGCGTGAGGACTGAGTTTTTTCTTTAAGTAAAACACTAGACTTAGAAATGCTTTCCTCTGCTCCCATACTTTCTACTTCCTGTCCTAATTTGTCGGTTATATTTGCTCTACATTCTACATTTGTCATTCCACATTTTACATTTTCTACATAATTCTGCGCTCCGTCATGGTGTTTGTGCCAGTGCATGCAGGTAGTACTATTGTCCAGCTTTTGGAGGCGGTACATACCTATATTTCTGGTTCCTGTTTTTGGATCTTTAGTTACAACTGCAGTCATAGTTATAAATGGAGCCGCGTCATGCGGCCATGCTGTAATAATAGGCAGTTTATCCAGCATTGGTTCGCCTGGGTTTGTAATCACTACTTCCTGACAGGGGGCATCATTTATTATTTTTGGCGGAAAGGATGCTGCTTCAAGTAATTTCGGAATCATGCCAAGCTTCCCAGAAAGACTATCCGGGACTTTTTTATCCAGGAACTTTTCAATCCGATCTCCTATCTCTTTAAAAGAATTAACACCCAAAGCAAGATTCATTCTTTTATATGAGCCCAGGGTATTAATTAAAAGTGGAATCTGATACCCTGGTATATTTTCAAATAATAAAGCTTTGTTGTTTTCTATAGGACCTTTTGAGACACGATTTGTAATTTCAGAAATTTCAAGATAGGGATTTACCGGTATGCTGACTTTAGCCAGCTCTCCTGCTTCTTCAAGTTTTTTTAGAAATGCTCTTAGGTCTTTATATGACATAGCCTTAATAAAACTATTATAAGATAAGGGTATAAAGATTTTGCAAATAAGTGATAGAATTCCTATTTGTGTTTTAAATACAGTGTTATGAAGGAGGATCTAATAGGTATTATGCAGATAAGCGAAAAATGTTCCGATGAGGAATATTTTAAGCACCATGAAGGAGAGCAAAAATTTAAGCTTAAATTTTTGCAAATATAAATAAAAACAATGCAGGAAAAATTAGTCATAACTGGTGATAAGGAGTTATCCGGCGAAATAGAAATAGCTGGTGCTAAAAATGCTGTATTAAAACAAATGGCAGCAGCACTGTTATTTGCTGGTCCACTGTGCATAAGAAATGTTCCAAACCTTGCTGATGTTTACAGTATGCTTGAAGTTCTGGAATTTTTAGGTGCAAAAGTAAAATTTAAATCAAAGGTTTTAGAAATTGACACTTCAGATATTTCAGGCTCGTTTGCTCCACATGAGTTAGTAAATAAATTAAGAGCATCTTTTAATGTTCTTGGACCTTTGCTTGGAAGATTTAAAGAAGCAAAAGTAGCCATGCCGGGTGGTTGTCAGATTGGGTCAAGAAGGCTTGATCTGCATGAAAAAGGATTAAGAGCGCTGGGTGCTGAAGTAAAACTTGATCAAGGCTATATGATTGCTACAGCTACACACTTAGCCGGCACAAGAATATATCTTGATTTGCCAAGTAATGGTGCTACTGAAAATATAATGATGGCAAGTGTGTTATCTGAAGGTGAAACCATAATTGAAAATGCTGCCTGTGATCCTGAGATTGTTGATCTGGCAAATTTTTTAAACTCCATGGGTGCAAAAATTCATGGAGCCGGTACACATCAAATTTCAATTTGCGGTGTCAGGCAAAAAGATTTACACTCTACAGAGTACAGTGCAATCAGCGACAGACTTGAAGCCTGTACTTATTTAATAGCAGCCATTTCAACTGGTGGAAGTATTACTTTAAGAAATGTAGATCCAGAGCATATGCAGGCTACTTTAAGTAAACTTCAGGAAGCTGGCGTAATAATTCAGGCACAGGATTCAAAAATTTTAAAAGCCAGCATAAAAAATAAAAAATTAACAGCTGTAGATGTTAATACCGGCTGGTATCCGGGATTTCCTACAGATATTCAGGCATTAATTACTGTGCCGCTTAGTGTAGCAAACGGTACAAGCACAATCAAAGAAACTATTTACGAGGAGCGTTATGCCCATGTAAATGAACTGGTCAGAATGGGTGCAGAGATTAAAGTAAACAATAACGTTGCTGTTATAAAAGGAGTTGAGAAGTTAAGTGGTACAAAGATTGTTGCTCCGGATATTCGCGGTGGAGCTGCTTTGGTAGTAGCCGGATTAATTGCTGATGGAAAAACAGAGGTTACAGGATTAAAACATATTGACAGGGGCTATGACAAATTTGCAGAAAAACTTGTTTCACTAGGTGCAGATGTTATTCGCACACAGAACATTTCAGGTGAAACATCTGAAGAAGAAAATATAGCAGAAGAGAAAATAAACATTCAAAAAATAAAATGACCGTAGAGACGCACCACCGGTGCATCTAACAAAATGAATTGGTATAAGAAAAGTAAAAACAGATTAGCCATAAATATTTATGTGGTCCCCCGTTCTTCAAAATCTGAAATCATCGGAATTTATAATGATTCTTTAAAAATCAAATTGAAATCGCCACCAGTTGATAATGCTGCAAATGAAGAATTAATAAGGTTTTTAGCTGATAAATTAAAAATTCCAAAGAAAAATATTGAGATTACTAAAGGGCGCAATCAAAAGAAGAAAATAATTTCAATTGAACAGTATGGTTTAAATGCTTTACAATGGTTACATGCGAACATATAACCTTGTTTTATCTGGTGGAGGAGTGCGTTCTTATGCTCATCTTGGGGTTTATAAATATTGTTTTGAACAAAATATAAACTTTAATGAAATAGTTTGTGTGTCAGGAGGCTCATTAATTGCACCGTTTGTATTTTTAAAAAAAGATCCTGATAAAGTAATAAAACTTTTTAAAGAAGCAAAAATCCATAAAATGCTTTTTCCCTTTTGGTTTGTCCCGAATAAATTTGAATGCTTATTTGTAATGCCAGGTACTTTAAAATTAGGGAAATGGCTAGAAAAACAATTTTCCCCGGATGAACTTAATGACATACAGACATCCGGTAAATTACACATTATGGCTACACGGAATCCTGTCTGTGGCACAAAAGCTATGTACACTGACATGTTAAAAATTACTGATTTAAAAAACTCAATTGCATCCTCATGTGCCATCAGCGGGGTTTTTAAAGAACACAAAGTCGGTAATTGTACCTATCTTGATGGCGGACACTGGAACAACTGTCCGATATTTTTTGATTTTGAAAATAATTTTTTACCTGCCCTGACTATAAATTTAGGTTATGTAGGATTAAAGGAAAAAGAAGGCGGAAGAATATCAAAAATAATCAGAGGTTTTGAAATAAATTCATTTGCAAGGGTGCAGGAAGATATTGCAAGATGGGAATTTGAAAAGAAGTGCAATCAGAGAGGCGATTTATTTGTAGTCAATCCTCCGGTTTGGAACATTGGCTCGTTAGATTTTAATTTGAAAAACTGGCAGATAGATGATGTTATAGAAACAGGATATAAGGCAGCAAAGGAAATTATATCAACGGCAATTTTGGCTAAGT
>MFRN01000015.1 GCA_001784585.1 Candidatus Melainabacteria bacterium RIFCSPLOWO2_02_FULL_35_15
AACTCTTTGATGAAGTTTCACTTGATTTAATCAGTAAGTTCTTCTCTCACAGAAGACATTTAAACGGACTTGATTTTAAAGTAACAAATCATGAGTTTTACACAGATGAAGTCGAAGAATCTCAAGCTGAAGATATTGAATTAGCTGTAGTATAAAAATAAAAAGGAGAAAAAATATGAACATAAATGAAAGCGTGTTAAGGACAAAAGAGGAAGCGAGGCTTGCCTGATTCATTCAGCAAACCTTCGCTTGTGTCATTGAAGAGAATTCTGTGGACCTAAGGAGACTCGAACTCCTGGCCTCCTCCGTGCAAGGGAGGCGCTCTACCAACTGAGCTATAGGCCCGGTTCAGAATTCACTGAATCAGAATGATTCAGTGAGATATTATAGCGTTTTTATTTGAAAAGTTCCTGAAATCCTTTTGTGTTAGTTATTTCATCTTCTAATTCAGGAGCAAAAACAAGACATGTTTTAACAATGTTTTCCTGACTTAATGCCTTTACTAATCCTGATACTTCTGAAAGCTCTCTTACTATTCCATTATTTTGCTTTATAAAAATTGTTTTACTGGTTTTATCTGTAACCTGATAAGGCTCGTATGGCGTTGAAGCTGATTGTTCTATGCCCAGATAAAAATTTGGATCAAAACCCTTGTTTTTTGAAACTGGTTTTAGCTTTTCCAATACCTCAGTAATTTTATCTGTGATAACTTCCTGGCGAAATTCAAGTGACTTAAATAAATTACGCACTGTAAAACGATTAGATAAGTCTTTTAAAACTTTTTCACCTGTTGGATCTTCTGATATATCCTGAATACAGGACATAAGATAAAAATCATCCATACGTAAAACAGGTTTATCATCAGCATTTAGCCAATCATATAAAACAGTGTTAATGGTTTTTGGGTTAATTTCTTTTAGTCTTTCAATAATTTTTCTAAGTAAAAAATCACAGGCAAGATTTTTTTTATGCTGGTAAACCTGCTGGTACATGGAATATCTGGCATGCAAGTAGTGAATTACTGCATCCAGTCCTATATTTTCATTTATAACCAGCCGTTTACTTTCTTTATCAACTTCAAAAGAAGCAATAATTCTTTCTGACCCTGTCAGCCCATAGGGTACACCGACATAATATGAATCCCTGTGCAGGTAATCCAGCCTGTCACAATCCACATAGCTTGAAATAATCTGACTTAAAATGCGGGATAATCCGGTTTCTTTGCCACTCATAATTTCAATGACATCGCTTAGAAAATTTTTATCAAATTCTATAAGAAACTTATGAACCTTCGAATCACCCTGAATAATTTTTCTGGTCCAGTCTTCATGATTAAAACTTAAAAGCTTTTCAGAGGTATGACTAAACGGGCCATGGCCAATATCATGTATCAATGCAGAAACCAGTATTCTGGCTTTATATTTATTTATTTCTTCAAAGTTATCCGAGAGGTGAGCTATTATTTTTTTTGCAATGAACATAGCGCCTATGCTGTGGCCAAAACGGGTATGTTCAGCACCATGAAAAGTAAACCAGCCTAAACCCATCTGACGAATTCTTCGTAGCCTCTGGAATTCTTTGGTATCAATTATCTGTGTAAGTAAATAATCTATCGGATCATTTAAATTAAACTTAATTGGCCCATGTATTGGATCTAAAAATGTTCTTTGTCTGTAACTGGCTTTTAATGTCATTAGTTCGTATGGTCAATAATATCTTAATAAAAAAGGAAGTCCGGGGTTTCTACGAATGCTGGGGGTTAACCGGAATTGGTTTTGATGGTCTTTGCTCATCCTGGTTTTCTTCCTGACCAGATGGCCGTTGATTTTGCTTATTTCCAAATTTACTTTCAATAAAAGAGCATCCATAGCAACTGGTCATTAAAAACATTGAAACAGCTAAAATTAAAAACAATTTATTCATAATGCTTAAATTATAACCCGATATATTCTCCCTGTACAATAAGAGACTTTTTTATTTAGCACTTCCTCAATTATCTTACTGTATTTTTTAACATCACCTTCCCCTATCAAACTGTCAATCACCTGTTTTGTTTTTGAATCAATGAAGATAACTATACCGGTATATCTTTGTGAATTGTAAATTTGTTCTAAACCAAGTGCTTTTGCTATCCTCATTGATTTAATATGTGTAAAAGGATTTGAAAGATCATGTTTTAAAAAAGCTATATCCGGATTTTGTGAATAATCTGATTTAAGTTTTTCAACTGTCGGTTCAATCAATTTGCAGGTACCACACCCGTCATGATAAACATCTAAAAGTATTAATTTTGAATCATTTACTTTGGTTATTATTTTTTGTATATTTTCTTTTTCAGCTGTTGACTGAAAATTTAAGTTACTGCAGCCGGAAAATAAGACAATAAGCAGCAAACTTAAAAGAAAAGATTGTATTTTTACTAATTGCATATTAAGATTATATTGTATGGAAAACTTTATTAGCCACTTTGAACAGGCTGTTTCTGATTTTTTAAAAGGAACTCATGGATTTCCACTGCCTTTACTGGTCTTACTTTCCTTTGGTGGCGGTCTTGCAGCAAGTTTAACCCCGTGTGTGCTTGCAATGCTGCCTATGAACTTAAGTTATATTGGCACAGCTAATATTACATCAAAATTGGACGCATTAAAAAAATCCTTGTTTTTTGTTTTAGGTGCTGCACTTATTTTTAGTTTACTCGGGCTTTTTGCTTCTTTCGCAAGTTTTATTATGATTGAATATCGTGGATATGTACACATGGCTATTGGAATATTTGTTTTATACATGGCATTATCCGAGTTTGAAATAGTAAAACTTCCTCTCCCGCAGTTTGTTACACATATACCTCATGGAGGACCGTTTATAGTAGGCATGGCATTTGCACTTGTCAGTTCACCATGTGCAAGCCCGATTTTATTTGCAATTTTAGCTATGTCCAGCACCGCTGGTTCATTAATAGGCGGAACGTTAATAATGATTGCATATTCACTGGGCTATACAGGTATAATCTTCATAACAAGCTTATTTGCAGGCATAGCTAAGCAATTAGATTATTTTAAAAAACATTCAAAAATTATTTCTACTATAAGTGCAGGTATCCTTGGAATTATTGGCGGGTTTTATTTGTATTCTGGAATTAAGTGGTTTACAGGTTAAATCAATATCCTGCTTTTCTTTAGAGTTTTTATTAACTTCATAGCTTCTTTTTCAAAATTTTTATAATTTTTTTTATCTATTTTATAAGCATTAGCTAAAAAATATATAACCATATCAATTGAAAACCTCGATTTTAAAAGCTCTATAAATGCAAGACTGCTTGTAGAAAGTTCAAAAAATCTTACACTAAAATCGTTTGGATCACGATAAATTAAAACAATTGTTCTTTGTTTATATATTTTTCCCAAAGGTTGATTATTTTCAATCATTTCCACAATATCAGGAATAGCGTATTGAAAAGTACAAATTTCATGCGCCGGATTTAACAAAAATATCTTGCTTTTTCTTCTGGTTCTCCGATTCTCCAGCTCTTTAATTCTTTTTCTCTCATAAATATCTACCTCAAGCCATTCATAACGTGCAAGCTCACTTATAAAAGGATGTTTTTGTAAGATGTCTTTTCTGCGAGACAAATATTCAGGTAATTGTCCAACTGCTTTATTTAAGACTGGCAAAGCAGGCGGATATTTTTTCAGATAATCAGATAGTAATTTGTTCCAGTTTTTATTTAAAAGCTTATAAGTAAAAGGATAAATATTTATGGATATATCAATTATTTTTTGAGTTTTTGTGAGGCTGGCTGAAGGCATTACGCCGCCATTTTAACAGATTGTATGTTAACAGGACCAGGACTTAACTATGATTTTAAAATAACCTGTCCCGTGGGATCTATTTCTTTTCTTAAGATTTCTAGTTCTTTTTGTGTAGGTTCCTGTGTTGAAGCAGATTTCAAGTCTGTCTTTATTCTGAAGGACGATCTGTTTTGTACTTCTTCTAAGGTAATCCCCGGATGCAGACTTTCAATCTGCATTTCTCCTGTCTCTTTATTAAATCCAATTATACAACAGTCAGTGATTACTTTTAGAGGGCCTGTATTTGGCGGAAGTCCTGCTTTTTCTCTCATTCCAGCTCCAGTTAAATACCCCGGTGTAGTAAGAAAATCAAGCTTTTCTACAAACTTATGTTTGTCCATTTTTATTATGATTATTGTATTCCAGCAAAGTGAGGCCAGATCATTTGCTCCACCGCTTCCCGGTAATCTGACTTTTGGTCTTTCATAATCGCTGCCAATTATAGTGGAGTTTAAATTCCCAAACTTATCTATCTGGGCTCCGCCTAAAAATGCATAGTCCACCATTCCACGTGCACATGTTTCCATAATTTCAGGCATGCTTGTAGCTACCAGACTTTTATAGTGGGTTCGTGAATCACCTACAGACATTGGAAGTGAGGGAAGTAGTGGTGCAATTCCACCAGCTTCAAACATCATCAGTAAATTCGGTGCATGTGTTTTCTGAGCAAGCATTGCTGCAAGCATAGGAAGCCCTGTTCCGACAACCACTGTTTTTCCATCTTCTAAAAATCTGCTTGCAGCACAGATCATGAATTCAGTCATGTTATAACTCTGTGACATGTCATTGTGAGCCGTAGGCGCAACGACAGAGTCGTTTTCAAGCAATTCAATCTTTTTCAATTTTTCTAATTTTTTCTCACCACCACAAACTTTTAAATATTCATTCCAATCCTTAACTCCATAAATATATTTATTTAAAAACTTTTCAAAAGCCAGAGGATCCTTTTCTGCTTCGTTCCACTCTCTTAAATGCTCCAAATCAAAGTAATACTTGCCAGGCATATTGCATGGATATGAACCATAAGGCACATGTACAACAGCATCTACACAATAATAAGGAATAATTGTTCTTTCAGGTTCTGATCTTATTTGATCAGTAGTAATTATTTCTTCACAGGTAATAATTACTTTTTTTGATGCCCTAGTTAAATCACTGTCAGAGACAGTGATTCCATCTATCTGGCAATTTCCAAACTCATCTGAACGCGGTACATGGATAATAGTTACATCAGGAGAACATGCAGGAACAAGAGCATAAATTTCTCCGGTAAACGGACATTTGTATTCAATGGCTCTGCTGTGTTTCATAGTCTGGGTTCCAAGCATTGAGCGAACCGGCAAAAATGATAACCCCATAGCTGCTGCTTTAAAGCGCCATGCCAGAGTAGCATTTGTCCATTCAGTAACTTTTACTTTTCCTTCCTGAAAAGTTCTTCTGTAATTTGGTGAAAGTCCAAGAAGTTCAACACCGACAACATACGCAGCATCTACCTTATCTATACATCCACCTGCACAAAGTATCTGCCCGTCATGTGTAGCAGTATGTCCTGCCAATGTTAAATGCTTTTTCTTTTGCCTGACAATTTCATGTAATGCAGCTGCCGGAATCCTGTCCATTCCAAATCCACCTATGCCCAGATAATCCCCATCTTTTACGAGTTTTTCAATAGCAGATTTAAGATCAGTAATTTTACTGGTCATTTTCCTGGATTTTTTAAGATTTATTTCACGAAGTTTATCTGGAGAAGTAAAACCTAAAAGCTCTCTTTCGTTTTTTGTAACAGTTGTTGGATTCATTTATTGTTCGGGTTTTCGCCCACAGGTATTTTTACTGTAGGTCTTGGCAGACTAAAAATATCAGTTACTCTAGCATAATCTGTACCGCCAAGTCTGGCTACAGGTTTTAACTTACTTAGAATTATTTTACCATTCTGGCACACATCTTCTCTTGCATGAAAATACACTACTTCACCAATTACAACTGTTCCACCACCTGGCTTATTTCCTATTTCTACTAAGTTTAAGAGCTTACACTCCATATTTATTTTTGCTTCTTTTACAAGAGGGGGTTTAACTATCTTTGCTTTTTCAGGAGTTAATCCGCTTTCTTTAAACTCATCAACACCATATGGATATTCTGCTGAACATTGGTTCATTTTTTCGGCTATTTCTTCAGAAACAATATTTACTACAAATTCTTTTGTAGCTTTTATATTTTTTAAGGTATCTTTTTCCTGTCCATCAGATCCACGTATTGCCGGACAAAACAAAACTGTCATAGGTTCAGAACAAACACCATTAAAAAAACTAAACGGTGCAAGATTATAAATACCTTTTGGACTTATAGTAGATACAAACCCAATAGGTCTTGGAACTATTGATCCGATGAGAAGTTTGTATCGCTCCTGAAAAGGGATTTCTTTTGTGTTTATAGAGATTTTAGTCTCAGGCATAAAAATATTTTAGCATTTACAATCCCAACTCTTTTTTTTGGATAATAATTTTTCTTATGATCATTAGAAATAATTATATTTTGTAGTGTTTAAGTAATTCTCTTGCAATAACCAGTCTCTGTACTTCGCTCGTTCCTTCGCCTATTTCACAGAGTTTTGCGTCTCGTAAATATCTTTCTACCGGAAATTCTCTTATATATCCATACCCGCCATGTATCTGAATAGCCTTATTACAAACACGCATAGACATCTCTGATGCAAAAAGCTTTGCCATAGATGCTTCAAGAGTAAACTGTTTTCCTTCAGCTGCTACTGCTGCTGCACGATACACAAGCAATCTGGCCGTATCTACTTCAAGAGCCATATCAGCCAGCATAAATCTGATTACTTCATGATCTTTTAGCTGTTTTCCAAATGTTTCTCTCTGGTGAACATATTTAAGTGACTCATTCAGCGCTGCCTGAGCCAGTCCGACAGCAAGTGCTCCAACGCTTACACGTCCTTTATCAAGAATCATTAAAGTGTTTATAAAACCTTGATTTAACTCTCCCAGTCTTCTTGAATCCGGAATTTTTACATTTTCTAAAATAAGCTCGCTGGTATCAGAAGATCTCATTCCCATTTTCTGAAGTTTTTTTCCTGCTCTAAAACCTTTATCGCCTTTTTCTAAAATAAAAGCTGTTATTTTTTTTTGTGGAGGCAATTCATGAATTGCCTTTTCAGAAGCAGTAACTGCCAGGACAACAAATGTCTCACCAATTGACCCGTTTGTAATAAACATTTTTGTACCATTTAAAACCCAGTCATTCCCATCTTTTTTAGCAACAGTTTTCATACCAGCCGCATCAGATCCGGAACCAGGTTCAGTTAGTGCCCATCCTGCAATTTTTTTCCCACTGGCTAAATCAGGTAAATATTTTTGTTTTTGTTCTTCTGTGCCAAATCGGGAAATGTGTCCTGAGCCTAAACCATTATGTGCTGCTACAGTAAGAGCCAGTGAACCATCTCCACAGGCAAGTTCTTCTATAACTGCTGCTATTGATACAGTATCAAGTCCTGCCCCGCCATATTTTTGATCAACTGCCATTCCCATAATACCCATTGAACTGAGCTTTTTAAGAGTATTTAAAGGGACTTCTTCTTTTTCATCCCATTCTTTTGCATATGGAATAACTTCTTTTTCTACAAAATCACGAATGGTTTCCTGAAGTAAAACCTGATCTTCATTTAGTGAAAAATTCATAGTTTCTTCTGTTTTAGTTTTGGCAGGCATCAATGAGATTTTGCTTCTTCCAATTTTTTCTTTTCTTCCAGCTTTTCTCTTTTTCTATCCTGGTAAATAACAAAAAAACCAAATGCCATAAGAGCAAGGAATGGAGAAGCAAGTAAAAGAAGTATTAGTACAAATTTAACTATCTCTAAGAATTCAGTCATTTCTAGTTGCCCTCAAAAAACTAAATCCTATAACAAATGAAAACAAAAATGCAAATAAAGAAAACATTAAAAACAATGTATATTTTAACGAGATTTGAAATCCATGTAAAGGAAGCCTGATTATAATATTGTAAATTGGTGAAGACCAAGCTATGCAAGCTGCAATCATCAAATTAGATACAAATTTTCTTTGATTACTGTTTGGTGGTTTGAAGTCTTCAAACATGACACAAGTAACATAACACAAATATTTTTAAAATATAATCAGGTAAAGTATTATCGCTTGACGTAACTTTAGGTTACATTACTCTAGTTCTGGCACAAAATAAACATCAGTAGGACTAAACTTGGAGTTTCTGACGAACTTGGCTTTTACATTCATTCCTACCCAGTCAAGATCCGGCTCATTAGGATCTACTCCGACAATCCTTGTTAAAAAGCAGGTATCAAACCCTGGAAACTCAATCAATGCCAGGGCAAAAGGTGTTTCTTTTAAAAATGCCTCTGATCCAAAATAACAAATGGTAAAAGTATGAATTTTTCCTTTTTGCGGCATCTCTATCCATTTACACTTTGAACCACATTCAGTACAGGACAAGCGCGGTGTTGCAAACTTTGTATGGCATTCTTCACACTCTGTTCCTAATAATTTTTTATTTGCAAGTCCTGCAAAAAACGGTGAATCCTGTCCATAAGAATGAATGTAATTAATATGGTAAGGCTGCTTAATAATTATGGGGCCGTAATTTTCTAAATCTTTCAGCCTTCTTTCATCCAGTTCTTTTGGAAACGGAACATTAAACAAAACTGTCCCTTCATCTGTTTCTGAAATAACAGTTTTTTCCTGAGAAGTCCTAATGCCGTTCATTGACATTTTTCCATTTGTTTCTGTTTTACTTTTTTTTATTTTTTTTGTTTCCATGTATTTTTATTACCCTTCTCTTTCTAAGACAGAGACGGTTACATAAGTACCTGTACCAGCGTGACTGTGAATAATTCCACGTTTTGCATTTTTTACCTGCAGGGTATCATCTTTGAAATGTTTTTTTATTGAATTTTGTAACTGCCAAAGAGCAAATACTCCCTGCATAAGACCTGTAGCACCTACAGGATGCCCACATGCGATTAGCCCGCCGGAAGGATTTACCGGACAAACTGGTTTTTGCTTTAGTTTTAATCCGTAATCTACAGCAGGCATAAATGTAGCACCTGACTCTGCAAAATTTCCACCTTCACCATATTTACAGAGCCCCATATCTTCATATGTTTGAATCTCGCTTGAAGTGTAAGCATCATGCAGTTCTATAAAATCAATTTCTTTTAACGGATTTGTAATTTTTGCCATTTCATAAGCCTGTTTAGAGGCCATTCGCCCTGCTCTAAATGAATGTACTCCGGGATATTTTAAATCTTTGTAATCAGATTCTTTTTCATGAGGAAGCAGGATTACTTTTTTATGCGGTCTGTCTGCCATTCTCATAGCATCTGTTCCACGCCCTATTCCTGTAACTTTTACTTTTGGCAAAGATTTGCCGCTTACCTTTTCAATCTTTTTTAATCCGGCTTCACTGGCTAAAAGCACACAGGCAGCTCCATCGCTCATTACACATACATCCCTGCGAGTCAGCGGCCATGCAACCATTGGAGAATTTCTTACATCTTTAATGGAAAGTTTTTCTCTCTTTTGTGCATAGGGGTTATAAAAAGCATTTGCATGGTTTTTTACCGATACGTGTGCAAGCTGTTCCGGAGTAGTTCCAAACTCCTGCATATGACGAACAACCATCATGGCATAATAACCTGTATAAAAACCACCGACAGGATAATCAAAACTTACATCACTGGCTAATGCAATAAACTCATTACCTTTCCAGGTGTTTACATGTGACATGGTTTCAAAACCAAAAACCAAACACACATCCATATTTCCGGATGCTATACTTTTCCAGCCTTCCTGAAACGATAATCCACCTGTAGCACCGCCGCCTTCTACTCTGTGAGATGGCTTAGGGCAAAGTCCCAGATAATCCTGAACCATAGTGGCACCTTTTAACTGTCGTAAAAAGTGATCACTAAAGTAAGAGGCTACTGTTCCATCAATTAATTCATATGCCTGTCTTGGTTCAATACCAAGATCTTCAAGCAAAAGTTCATAAGATTCTTTTACAATTGCTGGAAATGTTTTATCCGGCCTGGCTTTGGCAAATTTACTTATGCCGCCTGCTACTACATATACTGATCTCATAGTTTTTATTTTAACATGATAAGGATATAAATGAACATAACAACAAAAAGTTTTTGGTATGAAGAGGTTGATTCTACTCAGGATGAAGCAAAAAGATTAATTCAAAGTGGTAAGGTCAAAGATATTGCATATGTAATTGCAAATTTACAGACTAAGGGACGAGGAACACATGGAAGAAAATGGTCTTCACCAGTTAAATCAGGAATTTATCTTTCTGTTATTCACCTGCCGGAAGAAAAATTTTTTTTTGAATCAACCACGTTATACACTCAAGCCTGCGGAGTAGCCTGCGTAGAAGCTATTAAAGAAATTGCCTGTATTGAAACAAAATTAAAACCTGTAAATGACATTTATTACAATTATAAAAAACTTGGCGGAATACTTATAGAAAGTAGACTGCAGAATAAAGGTATTTCATATTTAATCAGCGGTGTTGGAATTAATATTCATAAAACAAATCATAAGCTGGACAGAGAAACTGTTGAGCCAATATCTTTGGAAGAAATAATATCCAAAGAAGATTTTAAAAATTTTTCAAAAGAAAAATTAATCGAAAAAATTGTAGAAAAGATTTGTTTCTGGTATGAGATGGTATTTACCGGGATGGAGGATTTGGTCCTGGAGAAATGGGAGAATTATAAGTTACAAATTCGCTACTAACTCCACCTTATTTCTAATCAAATCATCCATTGTAAAGAATACAAAATGTGGCGGTATCAGTCCAAAATTACTCATCTCTATATTTAAATGGCCAGAAAGTATAATTTTTTTATCTGTAGATTTATTTTTTAGCTTTATTGTTATTCGTTTTGTTACACCATGAAATAAGACATCCCCGGATAATTCAATTACCTTTACTCCGTCAATCAGTACAGGTTTATCAAGTATTGCAATAAACTGAAAATCCGGATACTGATCAAAATTTATAAACTTTTGAAATAAAAAATTCTTTGATATAAAGTTAGTTTTTAACTTAAGCCCTTCCAGCTCTCCTGAGGTTTCACTCAGGAGAATTTCACCTGTTGTCGGTAATGCTTTTCGCTGAAATGGAAATCCAAACTTAGTTAGAGTGTAAGTAACTTTACTTTTCTTTTCATCGAGCTGGAGAGTACTGGCACCAGCTTCCAGATAAGAAATAAAAACATAAAAAGCTATAAATATGATTTTCCAAAACACAGGTATAATCTAATTTGAATTAACAGTTAAATTATAACAAATTAATCAATAACTAATCCAAAAAATGCTAAAACATATAAACCCTGATCTCATTTTTGAAAACCGCACTGAAGCAGGTAAAAAGCTTGCCGAAAAACTTCTAGAGTCTTGCTGTGACAAGGCTCTGCTTCAAAATCCGATTGTAGTTGCACTGCCGCGTGGTGGAGTCCCTGTAGCAAAACCAATTAGTGACCTGCTTCATGCAAAACTTAATATTATGGTTTCAAAAAAAATCGGAGCACCGTTTAATCCTGAACTTGCAATTGGTGCTGTAACATCACAAGGAGATTATGTTATTGCTTCTTATTTTCTGGATATGTTAAATGAGGCAAATTCCCGGGATGAAAAGAAATGGGACTATATTCAGGAGCAAATTGTTCATCTTATAAAAGACTGTCAGGAAAAAGAAAAAAAATATTGTGGCGGTAGAGACACCCTGTCGGAGCGTCTCTACTGCAACCATGATGTAATCATCGTCGATGACGGCATAGCTACAGGTATGACAATAATGGCAGGAATAAAATCAATTAAAAAACAAAACCCAAGAAACATAATTCTTGCAGCTCCGGTAATAAGCCATGAAGCATTTGAAGAGTTAAAAGAACAGGTTAACAAAATTGAATTCTTAAAAATCCCTCAAGATTTTATAGCAGTTGGGATTCATTATTTAAGCTTTGAACAGGTAAGCGATGAAGATATTAAAGCTTTAATGAATTGAATCCATAAACATTAAAAATAATTAATTTGATTTTTATCTTTTCTTTAGGATTGCTTCTTGAATTAAGAGATTAAATCTGAGAGACTTATAGAATTCAGGAATTCAGGCATAGGCTTTTTGAGGAACTTGATTAGAAGAAGGAAGGATAATAAAAATGAACCCCTTTAAAGTATTATGGAAGATAGTTTATACACCAACTCCTAAAGACCCTATAAAACCAAAAACAACAGTTCAACAACCAAAGACTGAAAAAGATTTGCAAATGTTAGTTAAAATAGCACTAGAAGGAGAAGGTTCTATCTATACTGGTGAACGTAGTTATGCAGCAAGAGAGCTTGGAAAGCTGGGAGAAGCAGCAAAAGAAGTTGTTCCTATGTTCATTGAGGCACTAAAAAGTAAAAATGCTGTCATTCGAGAAAATGCAGCAGATGCATTAGGAGAATTAGGATCAGTAGCTATAGATGCAGTTCCAGTATTGGCTAAATTACTAGGTGATCGCTTTGACAAAGATCTTAATAAAAAGGTCCGTATAAGTGCGGCATTTGCACTAGAGAGAATAGGATTGGCTAAAAGAGAAGATATAAAATTAATTTCTAATGCGGTACGGTATGATACAGCGATTGTTCGTTACCATGCAAAACGTGCTCTTGAGGAAATAAAAGATAATGATTCCGCAGCAGAAAATCAAATAGAAGAATTCAAGCGTGTTATAGAAGTCCCTCAAACAAAATCTAACCCTCCAACGATACTTGATCAGTTAGATGAAATATTAAATAAAATTTTTCAAACCAGACCTGATTTCGAAAAACGTTTTGAAGAAGTAGGAGCGCTTGATCCTGCTGATCCTAAAACCAGGGAACAAAGGCATGAATTATATGGAGATTTAATTAAAGCTTTTCCTGAAGTTGAACAATTTCTTGAAGGCAATATTCGTTTCGCTGTAGAAGTAGTAGAACCGGACGGAAGTATTTGTCTGGAAACAATAGAGCCTGATATAGATATAAAAGCAGTTTGACATATTGAAATTAGCTGTAATAGTCTAGATTTGATTTGACAGACAGTGTCAGTGTTGCGAGTGGCGGTAAGCCACGAGCAACATACTACAAAAATTGTCATTGCGAACCACCGCAGGTGGTGAAGCAATCTCAAACTGCATAAAGTGTTTAATACCAATACCACTTGAGAAATTTATATTTGAAATTAAAAGTTGGCAGATACATAATGGTTGCCTTATTTACGTTCGCAAGGGTTTAAGATTGCTTCGGGTTAAAGCCCCCTCGCAATGACAATTCTGGATTGAATTGCTCATCCACCTTCGGTGGACTCGCAATTTATATAAAGCATTTGCTGTGAAAAAAAATTCTAAGACTACACTTGAACTTACAATGTCTGTAAAGTTAAATCCAAACTTTTACATCTACTAAACTGGCGCGTCAGTGTCAATTTAATTTTGCAAACTTTGCATGATGGAAATAGTTATCGGATAGTCCACCAACTTTTCCTGACAATGTGGTCGATCTTTTTATAATATCACTCTCACCAAGGCCAATTAGCGTACAAAGCTCTTTTATCTTTTCCATTACCGGTTGAATTGGTGTTTGATAATC
>MFRN01000016.1:0-57097 GCA_001784585.1 Candidatus Melainabacteria bacterium RIFCSPLOWO2_02_FULL_35_15
AGTTAATTTAATTTTTTGGCTATTCCACCATCTTTTAGCTTTGACCTTAACTTTGCAGAGTTAAACTCTATTTGTCTATAGGAAGGAACCGGATCAGCAAGAGGTTTCTCTCTTACTCCTAGTACTTCATAAGGATATTGATTTGCAAAAGCAGGCAAAATGGCTGTCAAGGGAGAGGACAACGCTGGTGCTGGAAGTGTGTAGTCATGAACTCTTGCCATGCCTTTATTGAAAAAGAATTTTCTTTCATCAGCTTCAAGTATGTTATATCCATGTCTCTCCAGACTCCTTTTACATTCTAAAGCAGGCAGAGCCCAGCTACGCCAAGTGCCACCTCTTTTATCTGCTGAATATACTATAGCAGCTACTTCTGCCACATATTTTCCATCTTCTTCTCTTAGAGTTATTACAGGACCTCCTGAATGCCCGGGTACAGTACCAGTAAGTTCGATTGCATAAATATTATAAGCATTTGCAGCAAAGCATCTGCCAGTATGTGTTATCCCAACCTTAGTAACAGTACCAGCATAACCTGGCCCATTCCATACAAGATATGCATCTTCATTGACTCTTATCGGGTGCCTGACCAGATTTCTTAATGGCAAGACAGGAAAATCTTTTTTCCCCTCTATATTAAAGGCTGCAATGTCAAACTCAGGATCTCTAAAAACAGTTTTTGCAAGAGTTTCTTTGTTAGTGACAAAGTCGGTGCCACTATAAGGAGTAAGACCAAAATGTTCATCTGGAGTAAGCGCCCCGCTAACCACTTTCTCTTCTCCAGTAACATTATTAACCATTAGTATGTCATCTACTACATGCTTACAGGATATGTGTAAATATTGCAGGTTATCATTTCTATCAGTTACTGGTGGTATAGAAAAACCAGTTCCCCCGCTAAATTGACCTCTAACAGCAGATGTAGCAAACGGAGCCATTGCCAGTGCAGCTTTCTTACTCTCTTCTAAAGCAATATTTTTTGTATCTCTTACTTTACTACTTTGTATTTCCTGTTCTAAATTTTGAATTTGTCCTTTTGCTATCACATTTTCATTGACAAGAGCTTCATTTCTGTTCCCTAAGTCCTTATTACTATCTTCCAGGGATGCAACTCTTCCTTCGGTTTCTTTTAGCTGAGCTAAGAAGCCAGCCGCAGTTTTATTTTGTGTATTGTGATATTTTTGAACCCATCCTTCAAGCATTCCTACTTTTGTGGTGTGCGGATCTATTGCTTGCTGTACTTTTCCATCAGTATATGAGTCAGATCCTTGCCTGGCCCCTATTAGTGCTGCTGCTGCTGCTACGATTGCCCATCCTGCTCCTGTTGTATGAGGACTTTTAAGAACTTTTTCAATTCTTCCCATGGTTTTCTCCTTAGCTGGACATACAAAGATATAACTACATTTAGATTACATCTGAGTCTTATTTATAATAATTGGGACTATTTTACCTGAAGTGTATGAGTTTGTCTATAGCATTATAAGTTTTCTCTTACATGATTGTATGGGGGCTGTATGAAGGATTTAAGGAGTTAATCTGTTCTTCTCACTAAACCATTTCATAAACTCTGAAATATTCCCTTTAAATTGATCTATCAAAATTTTCTTAACCAAATTAGGTTCTGAGCCGGCTCTGAAAACTTCTATTTTATAAGGTGTATCAAGAACATGCTGGCAGGTTATGGAAAATTCTTTTCCGTTCTTCTTTTTTACTTTAACTTCTATATCTCTTTTATCAGCATTAAGCATATCTAATCCATAAATTGAAATTAAATCTTCTCTGTCCAGTTTAGCTCTGTCATTTGGATCTTTAAATGTCAGATAAAAAAGTCCCTGCTCAATGGCATTTTCCCTGTGAATCGGAGCAAAACTTTCTGCAATGGCTACTTTTGTCCTTAAGTGTCTTGGGATAAATGCTGCTGCTTCACGCGAAGATCCTGATCCAAAAAGCTTTCCACCCACCATTATGCAACCATTTGTTTTTACTTTGTATTCCTTGGCCAGATTGTAATAGTACTGAGGATCTCTTTGTTCTCTAAGAGAGATACTTTCAAAAAAACCAAGTTCAAGTTCTAAAAGATTTCCCCTCTTTGGGATGTATTTTATGCCGGCTGCAGAAAGATCATCTGTGGTAACATTATCGCCAAGAGAAACTAAAACAGGAAGATTTTCAAATTTATCTTTTGGAATATCATACATATCTTCCGGCAATACAGCAATAATTTCACCGTCATATAAGACTTTTATATTTTTTGACTGTTCAGATGGAGCAGGCAAAATAAAAGCAGGCCTTTCGCCATCCGGATTATTAAAATCATTTGAAACTACAGCAGTTAACATAGCTTCATTAGCAGGGTTTGAAAGCTTAATTTTGATTTCTCTGCCTGAATCATCCTTAGTGATAAATGATCGGGTGCTTGGATCATAAGCATCAAATTTTCCGCATGCTGCCAGATAGATTACTACAGCCGGACTTGCCAGATAAACCTGATCAATTTTTTCTTTATTTCCTGCTCGTCCCATAAAATTTCTGTTAAATGATCGAACACTTGCTGTATTTACTTCAGGGGCAAAACCCATTCCTATGCACGGTCCGCAGGCACTGTCCAGCAGGATTAAATGTCCCTGATTAATTAATTCCTGCACTGTTTTATTTGACTGGACAGATAACCAGCCGTCACGGGAACCATATGTAACACTTACGGGAGAAACTCTTTTTGCTTTGTTTTTAGTAAGCTGAATGTTTGCCCATACTGCTGCTTCAATATCATCTTTTCCGGAGTGGGTACAGCTACCAATGCTCCCGCTTGAAACTTCAAGACTTAATTTCCTTTTGTCATACGATTTTTTCACATCAATTTCCTGGATGGCAAAATTAATGAGAGTTTCAACAGGAGTTGCCCGTAAAGGCAGGTCAGGACATGTTTCTATAAAAGAGCTAATCTTTTCTTTGTCAATTTTTCCGTCTTTTAAGAAATCCTCATGGCGGTTTAAAATCTCATCATTGATAAACTTTATTACATTTGGAATTTCATCCAGGTAAAAAACATTTTTTGGATTTCCCGGCATTGCCAGAGCCGGATGCAGTTCTTTTGATAAATCATATTCCAGGACCTTATCATAATATTTTTGAGGATCTTTTAAAACTTCAGCATCCGGATTTAAATCCTTTAAATTTTTTCTTACCCAGTTTCCTAAATCTTTTCTTTCTCTTGATTCAAGATATCTTGCCACCTGTTCATCAGGCGGGAATAATCCTGTTCCCATTCCGCCGTCTACAAGTGAGTTTGTAATAGAACTTCTGCCGACTACTGATACTGACTGTATCCCGGGACCAAAAAATTCTATGTAGCTTCCATTTCCTTCATTTCCAAAAAGCCTGATTATGTCTCTGTTTAAGAGCTGAACAATTTGTTTTGGTTCAGTGCCGTCAGGTAAGGAACCCTTTAAGTAAACTCCAATTATTGGGTTTCTGTCTACAGGCATAGGAAGTGACGCAACAAGTGACTTTGCAATACTCCATCCTCCCTTTCCAAGTGCAAACATTCCCATGCCACCACCTGTCGGGGTGTGAGAATCAGATCCAAATAAAACTCCGCCAGGTAAATTAAAATATTCATCACTTACCCTGTGACAGATTCCATTTCCAGGAAGTGAGAAAATAATTCCACGCCTGCTGGAGCTGGTACCCAGAAACTTAATTCCTTCTTTGTCCTGGATAATTGCCTGCTCTATCCCAAAGTCAACTTTTATATTATGGTCATAGTAAAGAACACTTAAAATATCTGTTTGATCTTTTTGCAGGAGTTTAAACAAAAGTTCAGCCTGAAGTAAAAGTAACTTTCCTGTAGCATCCTGAATAAGTAAAAGATCAGGCTTTAAATAAATAATTGAACCCCTTTTTTCAGGATTTCCGGCATCCAGATGTGCATACCAAATTTTTTCTGTAGCAGTAAGCGGCTTCTTAATAACGTTTGCATATTTTGACTCACTGAAGAGTTTTGGCCTGGCGTTTTTTACCTTTAGTACAAAGTTTTTATCTTCCGGTGTATCCGGATAACCCTCCAGCTGTTTTCTGGGATCATAAACAACAGGTTCAGGAGTTTTAGGAGGAGTTTGAGTAGGCATAATTTTAATTATAACGTAGAAATTTTCCTGCTTCTTTATCAGTTACAATATTCAAATCTTTATGTAATTGCAGAGCACTTGCTGAAGCTCTTTTTGTATCTACTCTTCCTTTAAAAGCCAGTTTAACTGATTTTGCTTTTTCTTTTCCATAAGCCATCAGCAGTACCTTTTTTGTATTAAGAATATCTTTAATGCCAAGGGTAATGCCTTTCTGTGTCGTTACTTTGGCTGCTTCCTTCGGATGTAAATCTACCACTCTCATTTTTGAATTTAATAATGACCTGCCGCTTGTGTTATAAGCAATATGTGGATCATATTCAGTCCCTATTCCAAGGATAATAAGATCTATTCCGCCGTTCTTTTTAAGAAACCTGTATCCTTCACTAATAGTTTTTTTTGGATTTTTAGTTCCTTCTATTAAAAATATATTCAGGGGAGACAATTTTTTAATGAGGGATTTTAACTTTTTTTTAATCTGATGATTAAAACTAAGCTCAGAGTCTGAATTAATTCCAAAGTTTTCATCAATCTGAAAGATCTTAATCTTTTTCCATGTGTTTGGGTATTTCATGGCATCATATGAAACCAGTTTATATAACCCGTTTATAGTTTTTCCGGCTGCTAAACCAATCAATGAATCCGGCTTGTGTAGGATTTGCTTTTTTATAATTTCAAAAGCTTTTTTGTCACCGGTTTTTTTGTCTTTTACTATAAATAGTTTCATTTTTGTTTTATAGTATACTCAATGATATGACAGACAGACTGAAAAATAAACTTATTGTCTCAGTTCAGGCTCAGGGGAATGAGCCTTTGAATAAACCTGAATATTTACTTGCAATGAGCCAGTCAGTTATTAATGGCGGGGCAGGTGCACTCAGGCTCTGTGGCATTGATAATATAAAACACATAAAAAAAAATGTTTCAGTGCCGGTTATCGGACTTACAAAACTTGAACCTACACCGATTAACTGGCTGGACAAGGTTTACATAACAGCTACTTTAAAAGATTTAAAAGAGCTTCTTAAAACAGGGATTGAGTTTATTGCTATAGACGGGACAAACAGAAAAAGAGAAGATGACTCATCTCTTAAGGATCAGATAAGTCTCATAAAAGAAGAGGGGAGAAGTATTATCGCAGATGTATCAACTTTCGAAGAAGGGATATATGCCAGTGAACTTGGTGCTGACATTATTTCTACTACTCTAAGCGGCTATACAAAAGAAACCAGATACAAAGCCAATAACGGACCGGATTTTGAACTCTTAAGTGAGCTTACTGAAGAAATCTCAACGCCTGTAATTTTAGAAGGAAGAATTTGGGAATTAGAAGATGTTAAAGAAGCTTTTAAGATTGGAGCACATGCGGTGGTAATTGGTACTGCAATTACAAGACCACAGATAATTACAAAAAGATTTATTACTTCATTGCCACACAATTAACTGTAATAGTCTAGATTTGATTTGACAGACAGTGTAAGTGTTGCGAGGAGCGTTAGCGACGAGCAACTTAATTTTGATTTTGTCTTTGCGAGGAGGAACGAAGTGACGACGCGGCAATCTTACACCCAAGTAAATGTGAATAAGGGTCGCTGTAGGGTTTCGGTATTATACGATATATGCCGTATGAGATTGCTTCGGGTTAAAGCCCCCTCGCAATGACAATTTTGGATTGAATTGCTCATCCACCTTCGGTGGACTCGCAATTTATATAAAGCAATCGCAATAACAAATCCATAAGGTTATACATAAGCTTACAGTGTCCGTAAAGTTAAATCTAAACTTTTACAAATTAACCTATTATTATGCTTCTGATCCGTCAAATAAATTGGGTTGCAAAAATGATGGCGATGAAATTTTAGAATGGGCTTCTTCTTTACTAATCCACAGAGCAAACCTTACTATAAGTGAGGGATTTTTTTCAAGAGTTTGTTTTACCTTGCCAGATTCTTCAGGCCTTACTCTTTCTACCAGAGCTAAAAGAGCATCCTTGTTTATACTTTTTTCACCTGCTTTTAATTTAAGAAGTGTTGACCATATTAAGTGGATAGTTTTTCTTTTGTAATCAATTTCAGAGTTACTCGGCTTAAAATTATATGCCTGGGTTAAATACTGATAAGCAGCAAGTATTGTCTCAAATTGTGTGTTTGTATTTCCTTTATGAAATTTTAATAAGGTTTCATCTTTTAAGAATTTAGTAATTTCACTTATAAATCTGTCTAATCTTGAATGATCTCTGCCGTTTCTGGTTAATGTACTAAAGTAAGCTTTTTTAATATGGGATGTAAATATTTTTCCACTTAGATTATTTAGTGAATAATAACTATCTGGAATACAGTTCCCTTGTACTTGTATTGGATCTTTGATTCTCATTTATGGTTTTTTAGATTTACTTTTAGGAGCTAACGGATTGTGCACACTGGAATTTGAAGGAGCTGAAGTTGCTCTGGATTTTTTCCCTTCTAAAAATGCTCTAATTTGATGGTTTGTTTGTTTATCCCATCTCCATAAGTATCTCCAAAGTCTGGCACGAAGGCTTAGTTCATTACCGTGTTCTATAGTTTCACCTGGTTTGTTATTGAAAACCAATGTTTGAGAATCATCACCTGTTGTTAGTATGTCAGTGTTTGGGCAATCTGTAACTCTTAAATTTTTACTTAAAAGGGCTCTTAAATCCGGGGAACCATAGACTTGTGCTCTGGTGCAGCCTAAAAACTGTGCACCGTCACTAAGTTCTGCAAAATTGTGGTTACTTCTATAAAAGAAAGCTGTACTCCCTTTAGATGCAGAATATGGTGAAAGCAGAAACATAGAGCCATCGCAAGTAGATTCTTTTCCATCCAGAGTTTCTTCAGGATTTGCTTTTGCTCCCTGGCTTTTAAGAGCTAAAATACAGTTTCCATTTAAGTGTTCTATGTCATTTCTTCTGGCACTTTCCAGAATATTTTCATCGCTTAAGGTATAGCTAAAATTTGGATTATATAAGAAGTTTCCATATGTTCCTTTGGAGAAAATATGCCAGCCAAGAAGCTGTACTAATGCAAGATCTCTTTTATTGTATTTCTCAATTTTAGGAGACTTTAAAGTATTTTCTCTAAACAGGAAAGGAACAATTTCTTCTTTCCCGTTAGCTCTGCGTACTGTTGCTATTAAAGTATTATGATCACGCCCATAGTGATTTGCAATTATTCGCTTAGACTTCCAGTCAAGTAACTTAAAAAAAGATTCAGCAACCTCTCTGTGTTTTTCAGGAAGGTGATTAGGTATTCCTGTTAATTTAATTTGAGACATACTTTTTATCTTAATCTTCAGGTTATAGTTCTCGATTCGATACTAGCAATAAATAGCTTTCCTTAACCAGTTTCATAAGGAAATTTTAATCTTCTATTTATTTTTCTTTGGTTTAAAGCCCTTGTAGAGACGCCCTGCCGCAGTGTTTCTGCCTTGTAGTCCGGGAGGTTTGTTTGGGTTAAGGGATTTAAACAAATCCTGTGACATATTGTCTCCCTGCATCATTCCCATAAGGGGTTTAATGTTATCCATTACTTTTTTCATTTTATTAAATTCGTTAACGAGTTTATCGATATCTCTTTCTTTCTGTCCTGAACCTCTGGCTATTCTTCTTATTCTGCCTGGAGTTAAAATCCTTGGCTTTATTCTTTCTTCTTTTGTCATACTTTCTATGGCAGATTTAAATTTTTTCATTTTAACTTCACCTTCAGAGAGCATTTTTTCCTGAGTTTCTCTGTTTAGGTTTACACCGAATTGTCCAAGCATTCCCTGCATACCCATCATATTAAAGATGTTTGAAAAGTTTCCAAACTTACTCATTGTGCCCTGCATTTGTAAAAATGATTCAAAGTTAAAATCGGCAGAGAGGCTCTGTTGGAGCGCCTCTGCCTCATCTTCCTGAATTTTTTCCTGTGCTTGTTCGACTAAAGTTAAGACATCTCCCATTCCAAGTATTCTTCCTGCCATGCGCTCAGGATAAAACTCCTGAAGGTCATCTGATTTTTCACCCATACTAATTAATTTAATTGGCTTTTGTATTTCTTCTACTACAGATAGTGCAGCACCGCCACGGGCATCGCCATCGAGCTTAGTTAGAATAATTCCTGTAATTCCAATTTGAGTATTAAATGCTGCTGCTATATTTGCTGCTTCCTGTCCAATCATAGAGTCTATGACTAAAAGCTTTTCTGCTGGCTGAATAATCTGATCGATTAGTAAAAGTTCAGCCATCATTTCTGTATCTATCTGTAATCTTCCTGCACTGTCGAGAATGATGACATCATGATTATTATGCTTTGCGTAGTTGATCGCGTGTTGCGCAAGCAGAAATGCTTCGCGGGACGTTTCTACAGAAGTCGTTACGTTATATATCTCTACACCTGCCTGCTCCCCTAATATTTTTAATTGTTCAATTGCTGCCGGTCTTTTTAGATCCAGAGGAACAAGCAACGGATTCTTACCTTTTTTCTTTAAAAGCTTTGCAAGTTTAGCGCAAGTGGTTGTTTTACCGGCTCCCTGCAAACCAAGCATTAATATTACTCCTGTAGAGACACTTGACTGGATACCCCTATCATCAGCTGGAGTTAATAATGCTGTTAATTCATCAGAAACAATTTTTATAAATTGTTGCTCCGGGGAAATACCTTTTAAAACTTCCTGCCCAAGCGCTTTTGTGTGAACTTTATTTGTAAAGGTTTTAATAGCTCGTAGACTTACATCAGCATCTATTAATGCTCTTTTTATCTCACGGATAGCAGTGTTAATGTTTTCTTCGGTAATCCTGGACTGACTGCGGAGGATTTTAAAAATGTTTTGGAATTTGTCTGTGAGTTGGTTGAACATTTATATAACGCTCCGTAAATTGCTTCGGGTATTTGATTATACCCTACACAATTGTTGCTGCTTTTAAAGTAATACTTCTGCATGTTTGCTGATAATCTCCTTTTTCAAATGTCCCTGAATATTTTCCCATGGCAATTTTATGCTTCTGTCCCACTCTTTAAAAATAAAATTATCACAATCAATATTTTTATTTCCCTTCATTGCTTTTTTAAAACTGCCCAGCGTACCTCCGTATCTGTAAGCATCTTCAAGAATTTTATTTACACTTCTGTCTCCGCGTGAAATGAGAGCCTGAATAAGCGACCATTCGTAGCTTTCAGGCCTGAAGTCAACACCGATTTTATGTAATTCTTTTGAAAGATATTTTAATTTTTTACGAGCACCTTTATCCACACCAAAATATTGAAAAGGAGTCTGTGCTTTTGGTACAAATACAGAGCAACCCCAGGAAAGTTTTTTACCCTTATTTCTCGTTTTAATTTCACTTAGCAATTTTATGGTTTCGTTTAAATCATTTTCTGTCTCAGACGGAAGTCCGGCCATGCCGTAAAGTTTGATTGAATTAAATCCACTATTGTAAATAGTTTCAATTGATTTAATTATAGTTTCATTACTAACTTTTTTATTTATTACATTGCGAAGCCTTGCTGAACCGGTTTCTACAGCCATTGTCAGCGATTTACTTCCAAGCTTAAGTAATCCGTCTGCAGTTTTTTTTGTAACTGAATCTGCACGAACAGATGCGATTTGAACCTGTAAAGATTTGCTATGGCAAATCTCCACGCTCTTTGACAAAAGATGTTCCAGTAATTCTTCAAATTCCGGATGTTGTGTTACAGATGCACCCAGGAGTCCGATTTTATTTGTATATTTTAATCCAAAATCAATTGTTGGAATCAGAGAATCCTTTACATCTGGTGTTCTAAAAGGAAGAGAATTATAACTAGCCAGGCAAAACCGACACAGCTCAGGACAGCTTCTTACTACTTCTATAATAAATGTATCAGGCCATACAGAATCAGGTGTAAGAATAGACGAAGAGGTTAAATTACCCGGCGTAGTTTGTTTTTTTGCTGAGGCATGCCATGGCATATCCATACAATGCGGCACATAAACTCCGGGTAATTTTGATAATTCATTTAATTTTTCTTCTCTGGTTAAATTTTTTATTTCAATTATTTTATTTGTTAATCCCCGGGCAACAATTTCCAGATCTCCAATTAGAAAAAAATCAAAGTTTTCACAAAATGGCCCGGGGTTTGCATTTGGCACTTGCCCGCCACAAAAAACAATTGGATCGTTTGTGCCTCTTTCATTAGCACGAAGAGGGATATTGTTTTTTTCCAGCATTGAAAAAATATTTTTATAATCCAGTTCCCAGCTAAATGAGAAACCTATGTAATCTGGCGCAGAATTTGATTTTTCCTGAATATCCATAAACCATCTGGATACATTTAAAGCCGGATTTTGATTAAACAATTTCCAGGCAGTTTGAAAACCCAGACTTGCCATTCCGACAGTATAGATATTTGGAAATGCACATGCCAACTGGATTGCATTTTTGGTTTTTGCAGGGAAACTGATTAATATTTTTTCATTTTGAAATGGATTCATTTCTTATTAATTGTACGGTATATTATGATGATGATATGCCAAAACATATTCAGGATGAATTAATTTACGAAATTTTTGACAAGTTAAACAAACAATACTTTGAAGGTAAACTTCCTTACGTAAGAATCTTATGGAGCGAAACGTTTGGGCATGGGAAATACTTTAAACAATTTGGGGATTTTATTGCATTGCCACACAAGCGACCGTTTATAAGGCTTTCAAAACAACTCTGTGCTGAGCCCAAAGATATTGCACGGGTGCTCTATCATGAAATGGTTCACTTCTGGCTCTATGTAAATAAACAGCCGTGGGGGCATACCAAAGAGTTTAAGAAAAAACTGAAGGAGTTTAAAGTATTATAAAAGGATTAAATCTTTTATGAGAAAAAGCATAATTTTAACTTTGTTTCTAATGTGTCTTTTAAGCAGGACTCAAGCAGGAGATATTCAAAAGAGCGGGATTTGTTGTGAAGTGTTTAATGAACGCCTTGAGATAAAATCAAGAGCTTTTTGTTTAACAGTAGGAGGAAAGGAAATTCCTTTTGAACAATGCCTTATAGCAAATAAAAAGATCTGCTGTAAAGATCAAAATAACGATGTTCACTATGAAGTCAGGCAGCAGTGTGAAAGACTTGGATTAGAGGCAGTTAGTATGAAAAGTTGTGAAAGAAATTTAAAAATAATATGTTGTGAAACTGCAGACAGAGAGGTTAAAAAAATTAATTTCCAGAATTGTCGTAGAGCTGGCGGAATTGAAATTGACAGCAAGATATGTAAGTTCAAAAAAGAAAAAGATGATGATTTTGAAATATGCTGTGCATATCCTGAAGGGACATATGGTATAGAAACCAATGAGGGTTGTAAATTGTTAAAAGGAATAATGGTAAATAAATCAAAATGCAAATAAGATATAAAAATCTAGATTTGATCAGACAGACAGTGTCCGTGTTGCGAGTCCGCTTGAGGCGGACGAGCAACATCACATCAATTTTGTCATTGCGAAGGTCTGCAAGACCTGAAGCAATCTTACACCAAAGTAAATGTAAATAAGGCCGCTTTTATAAATCTGACTTTTTACATTTCAAATATAAATCTTCCATATCTTTATTCATTGATTCTATAAGTTCAAGCTTTTTCTTTCTTGAACCCCCTTTTATTTGTTTTTCTCTAGCAATAGCTAAATTAATATCTCTGAAAATTTCATAGTAAAGAAGGTCTTTAATATTATATTTAGAAGTAAATCCTTTTGTTAAATTATTTCTATGTTCATTAACTCTTTTTGTTAAGTCATTTGTAACACCTGTATAAAATACAGTTCGAGATTGATTTGAAAGGATATAGATAAAGTAACGATATTCTTCCATATGATATTGGTATTATACGATAGCTGCCATGTTAGATTGCTTCGGGTTAAAGCCCCCTCGCAATGACAATATTGCTCTTTGGTTGTTCGTCGCTATCGCTCCTCACAATCACTTACAACGTCTGTAAAGTTAAATCTAAACTTTTACAAATAAGTGTTCTGTTAAATCCTTGTAATTCTTGCTATATTCTTAATATATGACATTGAGTATCCGGGATTTGGAAGAAAAACTATCAGATGACCCAGAGAAAGTTTCTGAAACAATGTATGCCTGCTTGTTTTATGGCCCCGGAGATATCCGGTATGAAAAAATCCCAGTTCCAAAAATCAATGAAAATGAAATTCTTGTAAAGGTAGATACTGTACTAACAGGCGGTACAGATTTAAAAACTTTTAAAAGAGGACATCCTGTTTTAATTAAAAAAATACCTTCTCTTTTCGGACATCAGTTTTCAGGAGAAATTGTAATGACCGGAAAAAATATAAAAAAGTTTTCATGTGGTCAAAAAGTAGTTTCACTGAACTCGGCTCCATGTCTTGAATGTAATTTTTGTAAGAAAAAAAGATTTAATCTCTGTGAAAATATAGAGTTTTTAAATGGGGCTTATGCTGAATATGTAAGTATTCCTGAGAGGATTGTAAAATATAATACTTATATAATCCCTGAAAATATCGATCTTGAAACTGCTTCAATACTTGAGAGCCTGGCAGTAGTACTGCACGGATATGAAAGATCTGAAATTACAAAAGATAAAACTCTTTGTGTTATTGGTACAGGATCAATAGGACTTTTATTTATAGCACTTGCAAAATTAAATAAGGTCAAAGTAATTTCAATCGGGAGAAATCCATATAAACTAAATATTTCAGAAAAAATCGGTGCTGATTTTGTTTTGAATATAAAGGATTTTCCTGATGAAGGAGAACTAATTAAAAAGATAAATTCTCTAACAAATAATTATGGCCCTGAGGTAGTTATAGAAGCAGCAGGGTTTCCTGAAACATGGGAGCTTGCTGCAAGGATAGCAGGTCGGGGCGGACTTGTAAACTTTTTTGGCGGCTGCAAAAAAGGTACTAAAGTAGAGCTTGATACTTATAAACTCCACTATGATGAACTTAAGCTAATAGGTGTATTTCACCATACTCCGGAGTATGTACAAAAAGCTTTAGGATTATTATCTGATAATTATATTAGAAGTGTAATAAAAAATATAATCTCAAAAACGCTTCCCTTGCAAGAATTAAAGCGTGCTTTTCAAATGCATGAATCAGGTGAAGTAATTCAGATAGCTGTAAAACCAGAAGAGTATAGATAAGAATATGTATGTTATGGTATAAATTCTTATAAAGTAGGAGTTAAAAAATAAATGAAATTCATAAAAAATGCACTGATTGTTTTAGTAATATTCTTAGTTTCTTCAATCAATAATTATTCTTCTGCACAAACTGCACCTGCTGCAATGACACCTCAGGCAGTGCCGGCAGGTACAGATAAAAAGCCGGAAGCTACTTCTCAACCTGTCCCAAAAAGTGGAATCTGTGATTGTCTGAAAGGTGCAATAGATGCAATTCAAAAATCATATGTCTCTCTGGAAGAAGATGAATGGCCCAGTGCTATTAAAGTTACCAAAGATGTTATTAATACTATTAATACTCTTTCAAAAACCTGTGCCTGTCCTGAAATCATAGCTTACCAGAAAATAGCTGATGCTTACTTAAAATATGCTGAAGGGGGAAATCACCTGGATGGTGCTGGAGAACCTAACTGCCCATATGCTACAAAACTATATTCTGATGCAATAGCTTTACTGGAAAATTATATTCCAAAGATTTCAAACGCAACAGTAAAAGGAAATGCAGAAGATGTAAAAGAATATGTGAAAGAAGAGAAGGAATTTGTTGATGAAGAATGTGGAGGAGCTCAATCAAAATCAAAAGAAGAACCTAAAAGTGCTGGAACTAAGAAGCAGTAAGTTACTATTAGCAGTTATAATCGTTGCATTTTATTTAAGGTTACAGGGAGTTAACTCAGGACTACCGTATATTTTAAATCCCGGAGAATCGGAGAATTTAATTAAGCTGCTTGGAATTTTTAAGGTTTTCAAATTTCCTGCTCTTATTAATCTTCTGGAAATTAATGCTGGTGCTTTATTTACACCACTTAGATTTTTCAGTATATTATTCGGAGTCGGAACAGTGATTGTAGTTTATTTTCTTGGATTAAGATTTAATTCATTTGTTGCTGTTATTGCAAGCGGGCTTCTGGCAGTCTCAGTACTGCATGTTAAATTTTCCCAGATATTTGTACCGTTTGGTGCGGTAATCTTTTTTTGTTTGTTATCTGTTTTTTTTATAGTTAAAGCAAAGATCTCAAACAAAGATATTACTCTAAGCGCAATTTTTTCCTTTTTAAGTTTTTTAATACACCCGATAGGAATAGTCAGTATAATTCCTGTTCTTTTTGTTTTATTACAGGAAAAATCTTATTTACAATTTAAACCTTTATTTATTAAACTCATTATTGTTGCTTTATTGCTAAAGCTGCCTTACCTGCTGCATTTGCCTGGCTTACTCTTTACTTTATTTAAAAATTATCTTGCGGGCTATTATAACTATTATTCAAGTTCCTACTTCTTGTATATTTTTAGTTTCTTACTTATGGGAACAGGCCCTGTAGCTTATTTTGGTTTTTTATGGCTTCTTAAGTACAGAAAAGATTATGATTTAAATTTGATGAAAATATTATTTTCACTTCCCGTTTTGTGCATTGGAGTTTTAGGTTTTTTACATTTTACAAAAGCTGAATTTACAGTATTGATTATTCCATATTTTTGTATTTCTGCCGGATTATTTTTTAATTCGGTTTATAAAAGAGCAAATACTGATAGTAAAAAATTTATTTTTATATTACTCCTCTTGTTTTTATTCTGGCTTCCCTTAAAATACACCCTAAAGTACAATAAGATAATCAGCCTTCCTGACACAAGAATAATTGCTACCGAATGGATAAAAGAAAATACATCTGATAATTTTAAAATTGCCTGGGATAAAAACAGTATTCAGCCAAACTGGTATGATGCTTATGATAAACAGGAGTTAAAATATCTTGGAGCTGAACCGGAGGTATTAATAAGCAGGCAAAGATTCCCGGTCAGCTTAAAATTATTAGAAAAAAAAGACTGGTTTAAAATCTTAAGAAAGAAAGTTGATTATGTAGTAATTAACAATATTGATTATGAGCAGGTATTAAGACAATCCGGGAATAAATCAGGAAAAAAATATTATAAAAAAATACTTAAATTAAAACCAGAAATTGTTTTTAATCCGTATCTGAAAGAATCCGATAAAAATACAAATGGCTTGTTAATTGAAGAACTTTATTCACCGCTTCTCACTTTATGGCAAAGAGAAAGAAGTGGACCGGTAATAAAGGTATATAAATTATAATATTCTCATGGATACAATTAATCAGTTAAAATCTGCCAAATCTGCATCCGGAAAGTTAGCTAAATCTTCAAACAAAGAAAGAAATGAAGCACTGGAACTTATAAGCAAAGAATTGCTTCTGGCAAAAGATCAGATATTAGCCAAAAATAAAAAAGATATTGAAGAGGGTAAAAAAAATAATCTATCAAATGCTCTTCTGGACAGGCTTTTATTAAATGAAAAAAGACTTTCTGGCATGACAGAAAGTATAAAAAAAGTAATTTTCCAGCCAGATCCGCTTGGAAAAGTTTTAAAGACATGGAAACACCCAAACGGAATGAATATAAAACAGATCTCAGTTCCGCTTGGAGTCATATGTATAATTTATGAAGCAAGGCCAAATGTTACTACTGATGCGATTTCACTGGCATTAAAATCAGGTAATGCAGTTATTTTACGTGGCAGCCAGCATGCTACGTATTCAAATCAGGCGATTGTGGATGTGATTCATAAGGCACTGAAAAGTTTTGATCCAAACATTGTTCAATTCATTGCTGCAAAAAATCGAGATGAAACAATCAAAATTCTTGAAGCAAAAGAATATGTCGATCTTGTAATTCCAAGAGGCGGGGAAGATTTAAAAAACTTTGTGCTTAAACACTCTAAAATCCCTGTTATTGGTGCTGGTGGTGGAACATGCCATTTGTTTATAGATGAAAGTGCAGAAGAGAAAAAAGCTCTGGATATTTCAATAAATGCAAAAACTCAAAGACCCGGAGTTTGTAATGCCATTGAAACAATTTTAGTACATAAAAATATTGCAAAAGATTTTTTACCAAGACTGGAAGATGTTTTGAAATCAAAAAATGTAGAAATCTTTGCTTGTGACAGAACTCAAAAAATTATTTCAAATGTAAAACCAGCTACAGAAGATGACTGGCATAAGGAATATCTGGATTTAAAAATAGCTATAAAAATAGTAGATTCACTAGATGAAGCCATTAACCACATAAATAAATATGGCACAAAACATTCTGAGTCTATAATCACAGAAAATAAAGCCCATGCTAAAAGATTTCAGGAAGAAGTAGATGCAGCTTGTGTCTATGTAAATGCCAGCACACGTTTTACTGACGGTGAGGAATTTGGCTTTGGTGCTGAAATCGGAATCTCTACACAAAAATTGCATGCACGCGGACCAATAGCACTGGAACAGCTGGTTACGTATAAATATTTAATTAATGGTGAAGGTCAAATAAGAGGATAGAACAATTGAAACGTATCGGCATCTTCGGCGGCACATTTAATCCTGTTCACCACGGGCATCTTAAGATGGCAGAAGCAGCCAGAAAAGAATATAAACTTTCCTGTATTTATTTTATCCCCTGCGGGATTCCATCTCACAAGCAAAAAAAGGATTTATTACCGGCAAAGACCAGGTATAAACTTATAAAGAAAGCACTTAAAGGAAAAAAATATTTTAAGGTTTTAGATATTGAGATCAAAAAAAAGAAACCGGCTTATACAATCGACACAATTCTGTCATTGCAGAGCAATGACGTAAAACTTTTCTTTCTAATCGGCCAGGATGAATTTGAAAAATTGCATACATGGAATAAAGCAAACAAATTAGCAAAACTGGTTACGTTTTTAGTTTTACCAAGACATTCAAAAAAAATAAAATTACCGAAAGTAAAAAAGCTTAAGTGGTTTAAGGTTCATACTAAACCAATAAATATTTCAAGCACTGAGATTAGAGGCAAGCTCCTCTTTTTTTGCTGCAATAACTTTTAAAAAATCTAACACCGCATTATCTAAATCTCCGTTAGAATTAGAAATTACTATGGTATCCTTTGAAATACCCTTAAGCATTGCTTTTGATAACTCGAGTCTTCCCTGCATGTTATTTCTTCCTGCTATCCCCATTCTCTTTTCAAGAATTTCCAATGCTTTATCAATTCCTCCCGGGATATTTAATTCTTCTCTATTAAGTGGAGAAATAAAAATTTCTATGTATGGGATTTTTCTATCATTGAGAGCTTTTTTCATCGGACCAGTTTCACTTATCCCCTGAATCATCAGAGGAATCTTTCCTCTGTCAAAAACATTTTGCAGGCTCTTTGAAGATGTTCCATAATAATTATCTGTCAGGTTTCCCCAGAGAAGAAACACATCATCAGCAGCCATTTTTTCAAATTCTTCTCTATTTACGAAATAATATTCTTTGCCATTTTTTTCATTCACTCTCATTTCTCTTGATGTATATCTGACAGGTTGTTCAATCCCGAAAGAATCTCCTGCATACTCCACAACCTTTCCTGTAAGAGTATCTTTCCCTGCGCCAAATGGCCCTGTTACAAGAATTACAAAACTTCCTTTTGGATTTAATTTTGTTTTACTTTCAAATATGTCAGCAAGACACTTGTCTGGAAGGGATACCAGAAAATCCGGGTTTGTAGTCGTCCTTTGAAGTGCAGCATCCGGGAGTGGATTTGGAGCTTGATTTATCGAAATTGAGACAGGAGTTTCAGCTGGTGCTGAAACTTTAGGAACTATTCCTATATGAGTAGTAGACCTTGTAGGTTCCAGGCGCATTTTTGTGGTGAATAGTATAAATCTAATTTGTAAAAATTATTTTATGGTTTATAAAGAAAGATTGTTGTAATTATTCTGTAATAGTTTAGTAAGACTCTGTATTTTCATTATCACCATGATGAGTTTTTCTACTAGCCACTCTTAGTCTATAAGCTCTTTCTGATTCAGAAAGAACAGAACCTGCAGGATCTAAAGCAAATGCATCTTGTTTTGTATTGTTTATTTGTGCCCTAACATTTTCCGGGAATAAATTATCTAAGATCCTTTTTATTCCAGCTGGTTCAAGATGTAATAATTCTCCTACTTGTGAAAGTATATTTTCTCTTTTTTGTGCAAGTTCTATATCTCCCTTAGAAAATCCTTTGTTTTGAAGTGCTTGAATAAATAGTTCTTTTGCATCTTCGGTATTACGACGGTAATTAACAGAGGTTAAAATTTTATTTCCTATATCAGGCCAATTTATATCAGATGGTTGCTTTTTTATAGGGCTTGCTACCGGCGCAGATGACAAAGGAGCAGCTGAAGTATCATTAATATAAAGCTTTGTACCTTGTATAGCAACCATAATGACTTTTTATTTTACCAGGATAAAATAAAAATCTCTAAAAAAATTAACATTAACTTAATAGATAAATCTAAGCAGCAGCAAAAGCTCCGTTAGCAGCTTTCTGCAGTTCCTTAATTTTGTCAAGCTCTTCCCAGGGGAGCTTCAGGTCAGGTCTTCCAAAGTGTCCATAGCTGGCAATATTTCTATAAAAGACTCCTTTATTTAATTTTGGCAGGTTTTGCAGATTAAGCTTTTTAATAATTGCAAGCGGCCTTAAGTCAAAGATCTGATTTATAATGTCGCCAAGAGCAGCATCTTTAATCTTTCCTGTACCAAAAGTAGAAACACTGACAGATATAGGTTTTGCTACACCAATGGCATATGAAACCTGGACTTCACATTGTTTTGCTAATTCTGCCCCGACAATATTTTTTGCAATGTAACGAGCTGCATAACAGGCCGATCTGTCTACTTTTGTAGGATCTTTTCCTGAAAAAGCACCGCCGCCATGGCGTGCATAACCACCATAAGTATCTACAATGATCTTTCTTCCGGTTAATCCTGCATCTCCCTGAGGTCCGCCAATTACAAAACGTCCGGAAGGATTAATAAAGTATTTTGTATCTTTATCGATGAGATGTCCTAGTGAATCAACTACAGGTTTAATTACAAACTCTTTCATATCAGCTTCAATAAACTTTTGAAGATCCAGATTATCTGTTTTCCCGTTTATTTTTGCAGCATGTTGAGTGGAAATTACAAGAGTATCAATCCTTTTTGGTACACCTTTTTCATCGTATTCAACGGTAACCTGTGTCTTACCATCTGGTCTGAGATAAGGAAGAATACCGCTTTTTCTGACCTGTGATAGTTTTAATGCAAGCCTCTGGGCAAGACTTATTGGAAGCGGCATAAGTTCAGGAGTTTCATCACATGCAAATCCAAACATTAAACCCTGATCACCTGCGCCAAGCTTATCTATTTCATCGTTTGAATCTTCATCTCTGTGTTCTTTAGCCGTAGACACACCTTGTGCAATATCAGGAGACTGCCCTTTTACACAGACAAGAATTCCACAGGTGTGTGCATCAAATCCACCTGAATCAGGACCAGCATAGCCAATTTCTTCTATCGTTTTTCTGGCTAGGGTATCATAGTCAATTTGTGTTCTGGAAGTAATTTCACCGCCAATAACTACTAAGCCTGTAGTAGCATAAGTTTCACATGCTACACGACTTTTTGGATCGCTATTTAAAGCTGCATCCAATACTGCATCAGAAATCTGATCGCACAATTTATCCGGATGCCCTTCAGTTACAGACTCCGATGTAAATAATCTTTTTGCCATAATTAAGAATCTCCTTCTTTGTAAACATAATACCCGAAAGATGTTATTTTGAAAATATAAAATGTAAAATTAAGCTATGACTAAGACATTTGATAAAAAATTAGGTGTAATACCAGTAATTTCTAAAAAAGGTTATTGCAAGTTTAAACTAAAAGTAAAACCTGAACATTTAAATTGTGGCGGAATTGTGCACGGCGGAGTATTAGCATCACTTTGTGATATTGCACTGGCAAGTTCTTTAACTAATTCCTTGCAAAAAGATGAATGGTGTGTAACAGCTGAGTTAAATGTTTATTTTTTAAGTCCTGCATTTCCTGCAAACACGCTTTTTGCACATGGAAGGTTAATTAGAAGAGGAAACACACTGGCATTTGTAGAAGGCAGTGTTGAAACGAAAGATAAAAAACAAATTGTACGAGCACAGGGAATTTGGGTTATAAAATCAAAACTTAGCAAAAGGATCAAAAAAACAAAAAGTCAAATTAGAATTTTTGAGTAGTTAAACCAGATTTGGATTTTATCCACTCTTCAAGCTTTTCTTTGCTTGGAATTAAAACCTGCTTTGATTCTGTAGGAATGATTAAGCCTAAATCCTTAAGCTCGCTGAAAGCCCTGTTTACTGTCTCACGTGGTGAGTCAGACATTTTACCAATATCTGTCTGGGTTAATTTAGGCAGAAGTAAACCATCTTTTGTCATTTTTCCATGCTCATTAGCAATAAGTATTAAAGCTCTTGCAACTCTTGCACTGGCAGGAAGTGAAACACTGGTTAATCTGTGATTTAAAAGTCTGAGCCTTCGACAAAACTCTCTGCTTAATGAAAGATGAACTGAAGGATAATTTTGTAATAAACTCAAAAAATCTTTTTGTGAAAAAAACAGAACTTCTACTTCGTCATTACACGCTACAACATCGGCTGATCGCGGTTCAGCATCAATGGCAGCAATTTCACCAAAAAAATCCCCCGGCTCCAGGTAAGCTAATATTTTTTCCCTCATTGTAGGATCAATTGCTTTTATTGCTACTGTTCCCTGACTTATTATATAAAAAGAGTGCTCTTCATCTTCTGTAAGGATGATTGTGGCACCAGGAGGATATTTTTTTCTTGTGCACATAAGTGCAATTTCCTCCAGCTCAGCAGGACCCAGCTCCTGGAACAATGAAACCTGGGATATTTTATTCATTACTGAAGATGATGTAGTCATTTTTGTATTATAGGTTCAGACAAGCCAGCTACTTTTTTCTTTTTTTCGAATGCAGGCTTTAGCCATGGCTCAGCTTCAACAGCAAGTCTTACCATTTCTTTGCTAACTCCCTGAGTTTCTCCCTGTGGCCTGCCTGTATCTCCCCGAACACGAACATTATTCAAGTGGATTAATGCTGCAAGAGAAATAGTACAGATCATTCTGGTAGAAATTGCAGATGGCAGGACATAGCGTGCAAGCTCTGCTGATTCTCTTTTACCCAAACCGCTCAATCTATATTCTTTATATAGTTTCATGTATTGATCATGGGCATTTTCCATGAGTTTTTTAAAGATGTTATCATCTACACCTTCTGGTTGAATATATCTAAATCCTGTCTCATAAGGGACATATCTCTGGGATTCCTGATCTATTGTCACCCCTACCTGATGTCTTACAATCTGATGACTTACGACTCTTGAGCAAACAATTACATAGCTAAAGGTAGTATGGCTGTAAGTAGTTCTGTGTCCTCTTTCAATTAATCCGCTTATAAGCCCTGTTCTTTTTTCATCAGGGGTTTCTTTCCACTCTTGTTCAAGCTCGGATATGCTTTTTGTGGAATAACAAATTCTTGCCGCTCTCCATATGAGATATTTCATATTTTCTGTCCGTTGAATAAGTTCGACAGTAGGAGCAATAGGTTCAATTATTCTTTTTAAAAGATTATCGTTAATTTCCTTTTTAATTTCTTCCTTTGATTTTGCCACGATTTTATTTCCTTTATGATATATTTTAAAATAAATATTAATTCCAGGTGTTAAGGCATTATATAATAAATCAAAATGTCAAATTTATTAAAAAACAAAGTAACAGTAATTACAGGTGCAGGTCGTGGAATTGGGCAGGCTACTGCTTTTTTATTTGCTTCTGAAGGGGCAAAACTTCTTTTATGTGATCTTGATAAAAAACCTCTGGATGAGACTGTATCAAAAATAAAATCAAATGGTGGAATTGCTGAGGGTGTAGTTTGTAACGTTACAAAAAAAGAAGATTGTGAAGCTGTAATGAAAGCTGCCGTAGAGACATACCATGGGATGTCTAATGGTTCTATTGATATTTTAGCAAATATTGCAGGAATAACAAAAGACAAGATTCTTCATACTATGACACTTGAAGACTGGAACTTTATTTTAAATGTAAATTTGACCGGGACTTTTCTTTGTATTCAGGCAGCAAGTCCATATATGAGAGACAGAGCTAAAGAAGAATCAAAGTCAGGAAAAATTAAAACAAGATCAATAATTAATATTTCTTCCATATCAGCTGGTGGAAATATCGGTCAGGCAAATTATGCTGCCAGTAAGGCTGGCATTGAAGGGCTTACAAAAACAGTAGCTAAAGAATGGGCAAGATTTAATATTACGTGTAATGCAGTGGCACCGGGGTACATAGAAACAAGGCTTACTCAGGTTAGAAAACCAGCCGCCGAAGGCCCAGCCTCGACTCGACGTCTCGGCGAGGCGGGCGAGCCTCGCCCACAGAATGGGCGGGGTGAAGATTTTGGTATACCAGAAGAACAAAAACAAATGATTGATATGATGCAGAAGCAAACAGGCTTAGCCAGAGGACTTGGGCAGCCTGAAGATATAGCTAAAGTAGTTTTATTTTTTGCATCTGATCTGGCTTCCTTTGTAACAGGGCAGGTTTTAACAGTAGCTGGCGGAATGATCGGGACAATCTAAAACAAATCTATCAACTCTTCCTCAGAAGGCTTTCCACCCCGTGGCTGAATCTGTATAGTCTGAACCCCGCTGTCTTTTCCTTCCTCTATAAGTGCTTCCTCTGGCTGTTTTTCAGTAGTTTGTGAAGTTGTAGATTGTGTTACTGCATCGCCTGAAGTTCCTGCAGCTTGTGACACTGCACCAGTTTGCCGGGTTGTAGTTCCACCCTGGACATAACCTTCTAAATCTATTGACTTATTTGAAAACATTATTGAGCCGGCTGTTGTAGTAAACGGAGTACTCAAAATACCTTGTTTAATAAACTTCTCATCATAATTAATTTTGCCAAGAGCATTATTTGCAATCTCAACTCCGCCTCTTTTATCATTGTCTACTACCAGTGAACCGTGTATGTTTACGTTTCCATCAATTCTCAGATTACCTTTAATGTAAATTATTCCTGCAAACTCTGACTGGCTTTTACTGTCACCGGAAATTTCTACCTGACCGATTGGTCTTCCCTGATTATCACTTCTGGTATCAATAATTAAAATCCCTTTGCCTGTTAGTGGATTGTCTTTGTTGTAAACAGGGGTCCCTTCAATATAACTTAAGCCCATATATCCAATTGGAATATCAAATTCATCTTTTGGAATGGCAGGATCATTAGTATATAAGTCTGCAAGCTCTGCAAATTGTTCTATATCTGATTTAAATATTATTTGTGGGTTCGCAGAATTTGGAATAGCCAGAGCAAGTTCTTTTGGGACTATATGTCTTTCTGCTATCTGCTCATTGATTGTTTCACCTGAAATTACCGGTGGAATAAACTGATAGACCTGATCTCCCTCATAATGAAAATTCATTAACCCGGGAGGAATAAGTTCAATGGTGTCTCTTCCAAGATTACTTATTACAGCATAATCCAGCTCTGGTAATCTGTTACCTTCCATATAGACTGTAACTAACAATCCCTGTAAAAAGCCAAGTTCAGAAGGTGATTTTATAGGTGGTGTTTCTGGCCGACTTTGATTTTTATCCTCCACTTGAGTTAATTGGTCGGTTTGCTCAGGCGGGCCTTCAACCATAAGTAATGTATTTGAAATGTATGTAGGTTCTACCAGGATAGTCATTGCATTTGTAAGGCCTACAATCTGATAACCTCCGCCTTCCACTCTTATGGCACCATTTGTAACAAGTCCTGCGCGAATATTTGGAATTTGACGACTTATAATTTCGCTTACAGTTTTAACCGTCATGCCAACTTTTGCAGTGGTTGCCAGAATCCAGACAGTTTCAAGATCTACATTTGCAAAAGGACCCAGCTTAGCATTCTCTGAAATTTCTTCATCCTGATCATTTTGTGTTTGACTGTTCGAATCTTTCTTAGAGTCTTCTTCACCGATTATTGGAAGGAGATTTTCCAAAACCCTTACATCTAAAAGTGTTAAGCTGGATGAAACTTTTGCTATATTTCCGGATAAATCCTCTTGTTTATCAGGTAGCTCAACGCTGAATATCCAGCTATTTGATAAGCCTCCTTCCGTAGCAACAGCAAAAGAGTGAATCCCTGGTTCTACATTTCTACTGACATCCAATGTTATAACTAACTCTGTACCGTTTTCCGACTTATTTTGCACTTTAGGAATAATACCTACTACATCAGGAACTACAACAGGCAAATCTTTTTTCACAGACAAATTCAGACCAGTAATAGTAATGCTTATATGCCTTTGTCCTGCTTTTACAGAAATCAGTTGATCTCCATTGTTTATTTTTACATCACTTATTTCCGGTCTTGGACCGCCATTGTAAACAGGAATTATATAAAACTCTGTTTTTATATTATTCCAGTAGAGAGATATTATTCCTGGCATAACCTCCGGCTTGGTTAAAATCTGAATTGTAGGTCCTGCTTTAATATCTTCAATAACAATATCCTGATTACTAAATCTGGCTTTTTTATCATAACCCAAATTTTCTCCACTTAGTACAATGCCGGCTCTTGAATTTGGCTCAGCATAATTTGGAGTTAGTGACTTGATAACAGGTATAGGAAGTTTTGATTTTATTTGAACTCCATCTTCAATAATTTCTTTTAGCATAAGATCCACAGTTTCTTCCTTATAAACTATAATCATTGCTCCATTGTTAAGCACAGTTCCTGTAGGAATATCGAGACTCCCAATCATTTCAACATTTGCTAATGGATTCAGAACAACAGGATTTTCATTTTGGTTTTGAATATCCTGATTTGCATTTGAGCCGGAGGAGGTATTGTTTTGTGTACTGGCAACTTCTTCTTTTTTAGGTTCTCTAAAAGTTATATATCTGGAAATTTTTAATACTTCATCTGCATAATATTCATCAAAATCTTCGGAATTTTCATCAAATTCTTCCTCACCAATTAAATCCTCATCTTCGGAATCTTCATCAGCCTCACCTTCTTCTTCCGGATTTTTTAATTTTTCTTCCTGCTGCGGAGAAATCTGGATTTTGGATTTTGTATTTAGTCTTGCTTTGATTTTCTCATTAATTCCTTCAGCAACTGAAATAGCCTGTAAGCCCTGAAGATTACTTTGCATCTGGTACAAATTAACTGAAACAAATAAGTACGATACACCAACCAGTGCTGAAAATATAAAAGTTAATATTAATGCAAATGGAAGTGTCAGCCCGTAAGGATTTCTAACAAAATAAATCTTATTCACACTTTTTTTATATCACAATTCTTTGTCTTTTACAGCAGGATTTTTCCATTGTGTACCATCTTCAAATACAACTTTAGCAATTTCAACTTTATATGTTTCCCCTTCTCTTTTTGAATTAAGTTCATTATATTCAACTATTCTGTTTTCATAAGGAGCTATTGGCTTTGAAACTTTTATTTCCTTGGCAAGTGTTTGAGTCTCATTAAATGCCAGTTTTCTTTCCCAGACTATAAGAACAAAGTTTATAATTTTCGGGGTTTGATTATGTAACTCCAGTTTATATTTAAAGTCAACATCTCCGATCTTCATGAATTCTGTTTTTGACTTTAATACCTGTGCTTTTTGTATATATAAAGGATCTTCTTTGTTGGTTATAATTTCAACAGTATTATCACTTTTTTTAACTTCTAACACTTCTTTGTTTCTTTCATTTATAGTTTTTTGTGCAGCTAACATGCTCTCTGTCTGCTTTTCCATGACCTTCTTTTTTAGAGCTTTTTCCTGTGCTCTATCATTTTCTATTTTCTTTTTTAAATCTTCCGTTTCTTGTTTTCGCTTCTTCCATAAATCTTCTATTTCTTGTTTTTGCCTGTTCTTTAAATCTTTCAGTTCTTTTCTATACTTTTCTCTCTGCTCGTTGTGCCAGAAGAAGTGGAACCTTTCCCTTTTTTCTTCTAATAGAGGTTGTGGCGGCATAGGAGGAGATGGCTGAATCTGCGGCATAGGAGGAGATGGCTGGATTTGTTCTGCTTGTGCTGTTTCTTGGGAAGGTAGTGGTAAAGATGGTATAGACTCTTGTGGAAGTGCTGGTGGAGGAGATGGCTGGATTTGTGGCATAGGAGGAGATGGCTGGATTTGTTCTGCTTGTGCTGTTTCTTGGGAAGGTAGTGGTAAAGATGGTATAGACTCTTGTGGAAGTGCTGGTGGAGGAGTAGCTGGAAAAGATTCCTGCAAAGAAGGCTCTTGATTTATAAAATCCTGTGACCTGGCTTGGTTACATACAAATAAAACAATAAAAATTAAAATTCCACATGAAATCTTACTTCTAGAGTTAATCATAATTTATTCCTTATTACCCGCCTGGTACTACATCTACCACAGATTTTTCTTTTTGAGCTGTAATATTTTCTTCAGGGATATTTCTAATTGTCGGGGTTATTAATACTATTAGTTCACTTTGATTTTTCCTAAAGTTTCTATTGGCTCCAAAATTATTTAGTATTGGGATTCTGGTTAAGAATGGGAGACCTGTTCTGTCAGTTGAGCTATTGTTTATTATTAATCCGCCTATTGCAACTGTTTCACCATTTCTAACCTGAACATCAGCATTTATTCTTCTTCTTGTAGTTGTTTTTGGAACTGTAACACCATTTTGTGTTGTTGAACCGGAATTATCTGATACTTCAATTTGAATCTTTGCAGTAATTAGTCCTCCTGTACCTACAATTGGTGTAATACTCAGTGCAGTTCCTGCAGTGATTCTTTGTAATTGCTGTGTAGCAACAACCCCGACTTGTTGACCCTGTCCGGTTGCAGCTCCAAGCACAAGGTTTGTATCCTGGTCAATGTTTATCATGGCGGTTCTTCCCGATAAGGATACTAATTTTGGATAAGCCCTTACCTGAGCAAGTCCGTTAGTCTCCAGATAAGTAAGTTTTTTATTAAAAAGTTGCCAGGTATCCAGTGAAAAATCAAATACTGTTACTGAACCTATATTTTTATTTTCTCCGGCTACTGGTTCAGCCTTATTTTTTGGAACAAATTTTGCAAAGTTACCGATTGAAGAACCATTAGACAGGAAAACTGCTAAATCCTGGGCAGCACTTTTCTGAACTTCAATTAATTTTAATTCCAGCTCAACTTGTGGCAGAGGTTTGTCTATTCTTTCCAGGAATTGTTCAATTCTTTTTAAATCATTTTGCGAACCATCGGCAATAATTGAGTTTTGGTCATTGCTTATTCTTACATTTGTTCTTACTTCTACAGGTAAAAGCTGCTGAACATCCATGGCTTCAAGGTTCATTAATAGAAACATCCTGCTTTCCTGACCTACTGTAAAATTCTTGTTTAACCTGTTGTAAATTACATAAGTATCTTTCTCTTCTCCAACCGTTGTGTAATCAAATGAAGTACCGCTTAATACTAAATTTAAGGCTCCTTCTATGTTTATATTTCTAACCCTGCAGCTTACTCTTTCAGTAGGAGCAGAAGTTAAAACCAGATCAATTCCATATTTATTTGCAAGATCTTTTAAAAGAGTTCCCAGGTCCTGGTTGTCATAAGAAATATCAGCTTTTCTTTCAAGTAGTGGCAGAGACTTATCAATAGAGGATGCTCCTAAGCCAAAGATCATAATTGGATTTGCAGATCCGCTTTTTATTATAGTATAGCTATTTCCTGTAGTAGTGTAATTTACCATAGCTGCATCCACAAGACTAAAAAAAGCTTCCTCGAAGGACTGATTTTGAATTTCAATTACAGCAATTAACTCATCATCACGAATATCACTGCCTATAGAAATACTTCTGCTGCTTATTTTTGCAAGTGTTGCAAATGCATCTTTAACAGGAATATTCCTTGCTGAGAATGTTATTGGTTCTTCATCTATTACCTGTTTAGTAAAGGAAGGTTTTTGTATGCCGGTGTTATTGGGCTTCTTGACGCCTAAAATATCTTTTCCTAGTTCATCTTCGATTGTAGGAGCTACATCAAGATCCTGAGCTTTTAAAATCAGGTTACAATATGAAAATAAAAAAGCAGTTAAAGCACATAATAAATAAATTTTTATTATCTTATTCATGGTTATCTTGTTATATTTAACAAAAACATAGACAACGCTACTAACTTAAGGTTCCAAACCAAATGTTTTTATCTTTAGCGATTATCTGCAATCGAGACGCCACAGTGTAGCGCTTCTAAGTGGATTTTTTCTTATGTTCGCCTTTAATTTTTTCAATTATATCTTTTACCTGTTCGTCTGAAAGTCCACCTGAGATTCCCTGACCTTCTTGTTGTTTTGTCTCCTGAAAATCACCTTTTACTATAGAAAAGCTTGGTGCTAACCAGGGAGTTGGAGACGGTGGTCTTGGGGTATTCGGGCCTGCAACTTGTTGGCTGTATGGATTGTATCTGTCAATTATAGGATCAGTGTCTTTTTGTAACTTTTCCACTTCTTTTTGGATTGTCTCATTGTGCTGGGCAGTGGAAGATTGTTTTAGGATTTCTTTTTCTTCTTTTAAACCAGCTTTTGCTGGAATGACAGTGGCAGATTCAAGTAATGTTGAGCTTGTTCCGCCTGCAATAGTACCTGGTTTTTTGGGATCAATTACTTTTGTAGGTTGTGGCATTCTTGAAATTTGATCTCTTGCACTTATCCCGATAATTTTTACATCAGGAGGCGGCAAAAGCTCTTTTACTTTTGTAACTACACTAACAATAGGAGGTTTCTTTGCTTCTTCTCTTAGTCTTCTTGATTCTTGAGCAGCAGCTCTGGCAGCTTCCCTGGCCTGCATCAGGGCAAGCTTGGCAGCTTCTTTTGCTTTCTTAAGTCTTTCTTTTTCTTGTTGTTTTTCTAAGCGGATCCTTTGCTTTTCAGTCCGGACTCTTTCTTTTTCAGCCCGTTTTTCAGCCCGGACTCTTTCCTTTTCTTGTCTTATCAGACTACGTATTTTTTCTTTTTCTTTACGTAATCTTTCTCTTTCTTGTCTAAGAAGCTTTCTTTCTCTTTCCTTGGCTTTTCTAATTCTTTGTTTTAGTTTTTCCCTGGATTTTCTTTCTCTTTCTTTTTGTTTCTTTCTTTGAAGCTTTAACTTCAGGGCTTTTTTTGTACGTAATTTTCTTAACTTTTCAATTTTTTGTCTTAATTTTTTTCTTTTTCTTTCAGCACGAATTCTTGTAAGTTTCTTCAACTGTGCCAGCTTTTTAGTTTTTAATTTCTTGGCTTTAAGTAATTTTTGTTTCTTAAGCTTTAATTTCTTAGTTAGTTTTTTATTAGTTTTCTTTTGTTTTAACTTTGAAACAGTTTTTTTTCTGTTTTTCTTTTTCTTGGAAGATTTTTTTAAACTTTTAGAATGCCCGGGATCTATAGATAAACCGCTATATAGCTTTTTTCTCTCAAGCTCACAGTCCCGACATGAACCAGGCCTGTAATCAACTGTATTGCCAGCTTTAAGTCCTATTCCACAAACCTTACAAAATTCTGCCATGTATTTACTTTAATCTTTCTTACGTTCCAACTTAATAGTATAGAGTAAAAATGATTCTCGGCCAAGTGAATATACTTAATAAAATTAAATCTTACGCATTAGCTATTATAGGTAAGATACAAGCCCCGAGAGAAATACAAACTTGTTTTGCGCTTTTAAAAAATGGGCCCGTAGCTCAGCTGGTAGAGTACTTCGTTCGCAACGAAGAGGCCGGGAGTTCGAATCTCCCCGGGTCCATTTGTATCGCTCCAGACAAGCTGGAGCGTCTCGCTGCTGATCCTTTACACTTGATCGGATTTGTCCGCCTTAGGCGGACAAATCCTTTTGAGCTTTATTTCCTTTTTGTTATCACTTAGCTTTCCTTTACCATACCAATTAAATTTTTTCTGAAACTCATATTGTTTCTGAGTTTGTAGATTGCCCTTGCTTCTATCTGGCGTACCCTCTCCAGACTTATATTCATAATATTTGCAACTTCATTTAAGCTTCGCTCTTCATTTGTAATGGCATCTTCATTGATCCTGTATCTGAGTTTAACTACTTCTTGCTCGCGTTCAGTAAGTAAATCGCGAATGCCTTTGGTGATTGCCTGGGAAAGCAGTTTCTGATCCGAAGCTTCTTCAGGCAATACTGCTATTTCTTCACCTTCCAGTTCAAGAACATCTTCCAGGCTGGTATCCTGTTCATTGCCGACTTTAATATCCAGAGAAACGGGCAGAGTTTCAGATTTAAGCACCTTTTCAATTTTTTTACCCGGGATTCCTGTCGCTATTGAAAGATCTTCTATACCTGGCTCTCTGCCTAAAGTTAATGGCAATATTTCTTTTGCTTTTCTTAATTTGTGTAAAATCCCCTGAACAGAATTTGGCAGTCTGATTATTCTGCTTTTTTCATTAATAGCTCTTGTAATTGCCTGCCTTATCCACCAGGTTGCATAAGTAGAAAATTTATATCCGAGCTTATAATCAAATTTTTCAGCTGCCTTTATTAAACCTACATTGCCTTCCTGAATTAAGTCCAGGAGGTCTAATCCTTTAGAACTATATCTTCTGGCAATACTTACTACAAGTCTTAAATTAGCCCGGATTAGTTTTTGCTTTGCAATTTCTGCAGCTTTTTTTTGCTTTGGAGTTGCATTATTATTTCTGCCTTCTGAATATATTTTTGCCAGGCTTAATTCTTCATTTGATTTTAACAGTGGATTTTTTGATATTTCTTTAAGGTAAGATACAATTGCAGTATGAACATTATTGACAGGGTTTTGATAGTCATTGTTTTGGTTTAAGGTATGGTTAACAAGATCAATGTTACTAAGATCATCCCCGAATACCTTATAATCCTTATTGTATTCATTTTCTCTCATAATATCCCTATGTAAGGATCTAGCCCTTATATTCTCTTAAATACCATGCTTTGGTAGTAATACGGCGGGGCAGGCCCTAGTGAAACTTAGTTGTTTTAAATTTTTTCTAATCTAAAATGTGCCAGACATTGATAGAGCTAAAATATCGGTTTTAAGATGGAGGATTAAGATCTGGCTGACAAACTTAAAAACCTATTTAAATAAAATTTGTTACTCCAACTCTTTTCTCATGTCAAGGGACAGAATAAAAAAGCAGGCTCTGTATAAGTTATTATTCTTCATACAGATAAGAACTTTAGAAACAGTTCATATAACTCTCTTTGTTCATTTTCTTTACATAACGCAAAAACAATATTATCACTCAAGGATTTATTGTCTGTGAGTTTTGATAATAAGGGATCTATCATATTAATTTTGTGATACCTAAGGTAATTATCCCATAATTTTATAGACGACCGTTGTAAAATAGTAGAGCAATTTAAATTTATTAAAAGAGGATTTTTAAGTATTATGGAAATTATTAGCGAAAATCAAATTTCATGTCTGGTTGAACAAGGAATAATTTATTCAAAAAGAGACATGATTAGAATTCTAAGAGATCTTGATCGGGTTTTATATGTTGATTTAATTGATAATGCATCTGTTGCCAATGGAGAAGGATATGTGGTGGAAGTTTATGCTAATAGTTATGATTCAACACTTGTTTTTAATCACAGACTTCACATAAATGTAAATAGTTTTGATTTTTTAAAAATAACTTCCCAGCCGGATAAATTAGTCGAATTAATTTCCGGACACAGAATTATAAAACTAAAACCTCTTACAAACATTCTTTTAGCTAACCAGTCACATATAGAAGAAGCAATTGATGAGCAGAGAATTACCATTGCCAGTCAGCTTGCCTGTGATGATGAAGTTGATTTGAATTATTACAGAGAGTAGGTTTACTCAGCTACAGCTTCAGGAATTGTACTGACTAGAGCTTCCTGTTCTTTTTGCCTTTCCTTTTCTTTAGCTCTTTTTATAGCTTGTTCCTGGAGGCGATCTTTAATCTTATTAGCATCCTGGGTCAGTCTGAAATATTGCTGGAATTTACCGGTGGTTTTTAAAACATAAGTAAGTCCCTGTGGTTTTTTAGTGATTAATTCCTGTTCAACAAGTTCGTTTATGTGATCATAAGCACCGGATCCTCTCATGTCTATAACTTCAGACTGGAGAACAGGTTCTTTTAATGCAATTGCAGAAAGAGTTCTCATAGGACCTGGGTTTAGTTCAAGTGGCATCATGTCAGTAACTATATTTAAGTATTGTGTTTTTACCTGAATTATATAACCATCATCAGTACCGATTTCCAGACCACCGTTTCTGTCTTCATATTCCTGAATGAGCTGTACTAAAGCTGACTGAATATCATCATATGATGCATTTAGCATTTTTGAGATTGCACCTGTTTTAAGTGGCGTATCAGAAACAAATAATACTGCCTCAACCTGTGCTTTTAGATCTGACTTGAGAGCACTAGCTATTCCGCTAAGAGTAGACGGCTCAAGGATTTCAGGTTCAACATTAATTTCTTCAGCAGTAATCTCATCTTGCACTTCTTCTTCATGTGAATTGTCAGAAGATTGCTTCGTCGCTTCACTCCTCGCAATGACAGTGTCAACAATGTCTTCTGTTTTTTGTTCTTCTGTCCTCTGTTCTAAGTTCTCATGAGTTGTTTCCACCTGAAACCACCTCCTTATTCAATGTCTTTGTAGATATATCTACAATGTTGTTTCCATCAGTAATAATTTCTATTACTTTTGGTTCTTCTTTCTTGCCCCTGCTTTTAATTTTATCTTTTATTTTTTGTATGATACCTTTTTTCTTTTTGGACTTTTCCCTTGGTTTTTCAATTTCCTGGATTTGCGGTTCTTCTATAATGGTCCCTGCTCTGTGAATAAAAACTTCTCCGTAAAAGTCCTTTTGCTCAAGTACTACTTTTTGTGAATGGGCTAAAAATAACAATGCAAGAAAAGGAGTAGTTTTATTATTTAAAATTTCAGAAACAAAGCTTAAGGTTATCGGTTTATTGTCAGTTAAATGCTCCTGAATAATTGCTTCCACTTTACTGGCTACTTCTTCCAGATCTTCTTCATATGCAATTTCAAGAACATTTTCAGGAAGTTCAGAAGCATCAATTGTAAATGCTCTGTCAGCTCTAAGTTTGGCTCTTAAAGCTCTTCTCTCTTCTTCTTCCTCAGCCTGTTGAAGTGCAAAAATTAAATCCTCAAGGGAGATTTTTCTTTTTCTTTGTTGTTTGCCAAGAGAACTCCTGACAATAAAACTGTCAAGTTTCGAAAGGTCAAGGCGCACCTCATCCTGATTAAATAAAAGGTCATCTTCAGGGAAAAAGTTTTCTGTCTGCTGACTTGAAAGCAGAGTCTCATTGGAAATATTTAAAAGAATATCTGATTTAAGTCTGAGAAGCACACTTGCAAAGAATATTGCCCGACCGGCATTTAGTAAATTTTCCCTTGGGCTTTTATCAAGAGCAGCAAGAAATTTATCTGTAACTTCAATAATATCAATATCCCAAGGATCAATATCTCCCTTTTCTGCAAGCTGAACAAGGATTTCTAACCCGCCACTTAAGTTTTTTATGTCAATTTGTTCAATTTTTTGCTCTGTTTGTTTCATTACTTTATGCTGTCATAAGCTCCGGTTCTTTTTTCTTCTCAAGATTTTGTACACCTAAAATTTGTGTAAATCCATCTGCTCTTAAAGTTACACCAATTGCCTGATTTGCATTATTCAGCATATGCCTGCGTAAGCTTACGACCACAAACTGTGCATGGCTGGATTGTTGTTTAACCATCTGTGCAAGACGCTCTGCATTTATGCTGTCCAGAAACATATCGACTTCGTCAAATGCATAAAACGGTGCCGGTGAGTATCTCTGAAGCGCAAACATAAAGCTAAGGGCAGTAAGGGATTTCTCGCCGCCGGACATAGCTTCTAATCTCTGCATTTTTTTATCACGCGGCCTGGCTCTAATAATTAATCCACCGACAAACGGATCATCAGGATTTTCTAATAAGAGTTCTCCGTGCCCAAAAGAAAGTTCATGAAATATTTCCTGAAAATATTTATTTACACCTTCAAAAGTTTCAAAGAAAGTAATTTTCTTTTGTTCAGTATATGAGCTGATTTTATTGTTAATTGCGTCCTTTTCTTCACTGAGCAGGGTTAATTTTTCTTTAATTTCTTTCTGACGGTTTGTAACATTGTCATATTCGTCAATTGCTCTCATGTTTACAGGCTCAAGAGCTCTCATTCTTTTTTCAATACTTTCAATTTGTTTTGTAATTTTATCAAGATCAATAATTTCTGGTGGCTTATATTCTTCGTTTTGTGTCTGCTCCTGGAATTTTGCCCTTAAATCTGTAAGATCCGGCTCCAGCTCCCTTAGTTTTAATTCATCTGCTGTAACCCTTTCAGCAAGCTGGTCTATTAGCTGCTGTAATTCTCCTTTTTGTTCACCTTTTGTAATCAAACTATTTGAAAGTTCACTTCTTTTTATGTTCAATTCATTTAAATGTTTCATTTCAGCATGACCGGCTTCTTCAATTTCTTTTACTTTTTCTTCAAGAGTTTTTAATTTTGCTTCATGCTCAGGAAGTTCATTTGAAATTCTTTCAATTTCTTTCTTTGAATTATTGATTTTTTCCTCATATTGTTCTTTTGCTTTTAAACTAAACTCAGCTTCTACAGAGTAACTTCTGCTTTCAGTAATTATTTCCTGTAGTTTTGCTTCCAGTTCTTTTGTCTTTGATTCAATATCCTGACTGTTTGTAACAAGTGCTTCAAGGCTTGAGTCTTTTACATTTGCAGCAACCTGTTGTAATTCTACTTCAAAATTAACAATTTCCTGTTCTTTTTCTTTGACTTTTTCATCAAATTTTTCCAGCTCAACCGAGCTTGTTTCAATGGTAGCAGCAAGTTCAGTTACTTTTTGTTTGCTGTCTTCTGAAATTTTGGTAAGTTTTTTAATGGTTTCAAGTACAGATGAACTGTTTGTTTCTTCTTTTGTAATTTCAGTTTTTAAAGAATCAAATTCTTCTTTTGCCTCTTCGATTTGTTTAGAGAGTTCTTTTAAATCACCATCAAGCTGGTTTACATAATCCTGAAGGGATTTAATTTCTCTTTGCAGTCTTTGGTGCTCATTTTCACTGCTCTGTCCAAAGTTTATGTTTGATTTAATTTGAGAGCCACCGGTAATTGCTCCGCTTTTTTCAAGTAAATCTCCGGTTAATGTAACCATTCTGTTTTTGCCAATATTCTTTCTGGCATTGTCCAGATTATCCATTATGAGTGTGTCAGTTAAAGCATAGTAAAATGCATCAGTATATTTTTTATCAAATTTAATCAGGTCAAGAGCAAATCCAACTACACCTTTTTGGGCAGGAGGCAGAAGAGTCGGTGAAGGTTTTAATTTGCTTAGTGGTAAAAATGTTGCCCTGCCGCTATTTGTGCTCCTTAGAAGTTCTATGCACTTACTTGCAGTTTCATCTGTGTCTACTACGATTGATTTAAGCCGATTTCCGGTAGCTATTTCAATAGCAATTTTGTATTTTTCATCTACATAAACAAGCTGTGCCAGTGTACCGTGCACACCTTTAATACCGGCGCTTAAAATAGTTTCTACAGCTGCACCAAGTCCTGTGGTTTCTTTTATTACCTGTTTATGGACCTCAAGTTTATCTAATTCTCTTTCCAGCCTGGCAAGTTTTTTCGTTCTTTCGTTTAACTCTTCCTTCGTTTCAATTTCTTCTGCTTTTAGTTTTGATATGTGTCTTTGGAGAGCGGTGTGTTTTTGCTGAAGCTGGTTTAGTTTTGAGTTCTTAAATTCACTGCTTTGGGTTAGTTCTTTTAGCTCAGCAAGCGATTTTTCAGCTTCAATTTTTGTATTCATCAGATCATCTTTTAAGTGAATAATCTGCTCTTCAAGCCTTGTTTTTTTAGTCATTAACTCTTCTTTGTCTGATTTTAATTTGTTTATTTTTTTCTGGATTTCAAGAATCTTTGAGGTGGATAAATTTTGATTCTGTCCTTTTGATTTCAGGCTGTCCTGAAGTTTTTGATATTCCTGATTTAGTTTCCAGAGTTCATCTTCAATTTTTTCCTGTTCTTTTTTTTGTTTTTCTTTTTTTCTTTCCAGGTCATGGACTTTTTTATCCAGAATTTTTATCTCATTTTCCAGATTTTCAATATTATCTTTGTGATCTTTTATTTGCTTATTTAAAAAGTCAACTGTAGATTGAGTTCTGCTAATCTCAATTTTTGCAGTTTCTGCCTCTTCGATTAATTTCTTCTGGCTTTGTTCTGTAATTTTTTGAACTTCATTTTCAATATCCTGAATAGTCTGTTTATCTTTTTCTATTTCATCGTTTAGCTGTCCAAGTTTAATAATGGAATCTGTTCTTTTTTGCCTTAAAGTGGTGTTTTCTTCTTTTAAGGAATTGTATTCAGCCTCAAGCTTGTTTATTCTGGCAGCAAGGCAGTGTTTTTCAAGTTCTCTAAGTTCGTTTTTTAATTTGGCATACTTTAGTGCTTCATTTCTTTCACTTTCCAGCTGTTTTAATCTCTCATCCAGCTCAAGCATTATAATATTTTCTTTTTCAATACCTTCCTGAACTTTTAAGAGCTCAATCTGTGCAAGTTCTATTTTTCTGTCAAAGTCTGCTACACCTGCAAGCTCATCAATAATTTTTCTTCTTTCGACTTGTGACATGGAAATAATTGAAGTGACATCACCCTGCATGACCACGTTATAGCCATGCGGGCTTACGTTATAGCTTAGAAGCCTGTCGTGAATTTCAGTAAGAGTAACTGTTTTACCGTCCATATAATAAGTGCTTGTGTAGCCGTTGTCTTTTACTTTAATTTTTCTTGTAATTTCAATTTCAGTTTCTATGTCATTGGTAAACCTGATTATTACTTGTGCTTCTTTTTTGCCACTTAAATTATTTATAAGATCGGGCAGTCTTTCAGCACGCATAGTTCTTGAGGTAGAAAGCCCGAGTGCAAATAAAATGCTGTCAATAATATTTGATTTTCCTGAGCCATTAGGACCTGAAATAGTTGTAAATCCCGGTAAAAGTGGAACTGTAGTTTTTTTCCCGAAGGATTTAAAATTATCTATTTCAATTTCCTTTAATCGCAGCTTAGTCATTCATTTTTGCTCTCTTTTTTGGCACTCGGAATATTGCTCTTTGCAACATTCCTCGCTTAGGGATCTTATCGACTTTATATAAGACTATAATTTCTAACATATTATCCTTATACAGGCCAGTAAATTTAGGATCTATTAATACACAATATGTAAATATGATTCAAGTACTTGTACACTATATATATTGTACAGATATGTTACTACAGGTGTTTGTGAAGATCGTTTATAACCAATATTATGTTCCCCGGGAATTACAAATGTGGACCGGGTTGATACATAGATTCTGTTTTATTGTCACATTCTACCCATTTTACAAACCCATCAAAATAAGTTTCCCTTTTCCATATTGGAACTTTATGCTTAATTTCATTAATTACAAATTGACATGCTTCAAATGATTCCTTTCTATGGACCGAAGCAATTCCTATCCACACAGCAATTTCACCAATTGGAATTTCTCCAATTCTATGCACCGCTATTAATTTCTTTATATTCCATTTTTTTAGTGCCTGATTTTTAATTTCTTCAAGAACTTTCATTGCCATTGGGTAATAACACTCATATTCAAGTTTTATAACTTGTTTTAAGTCATTGTGGTTTCTAACCCGCCCTTCAAAGGTTACTACTGCTCCACAGGCAATGTTATAAAGTTCACTATAAAGTTTTTCAACTTGAATTTTATTTTCTGTAATTTCTATCATTTGTTTTTTCTGCTTTTATCCACCAGAAACAAATGGCAAAAATGCAACCTCATCTTTATCTTCAAGTCTTGTATCAAGTGACACATAATTGTGATTCACAGCATACATAATGGCTCTGGCTTTTTCTTCTTTTATCCCGGCTTCAGAAAATAATTTATCCCTTAATTCCTTAAGTGTGCTTCCTTCAGTAATTTGTAGTTTTAGATCACTGCACTTGAAAGCATCCCGCAGACTTGCAAAAAACAGGACATTTACAGATATGTTTTTTACTTTTGTATTTAATGCTTCCGGGATTACAGAATTTGTATTCTTTATTGACAACAACATTTTTTGTAACTTTCTTCAGGTAATTTGTTCATTTGGTTAAATACTTCTGCTCTTTCTTCATCGGTAATCATACTGTCGATTGTCGGATAAAGTATGTTTTCCTCTTTTAAATTATGATTTGATAAAACTGATAAAAGTATTTCTTCTTCTTTATCACTGTTTGTGTCTTGGGTCCGAACCTTCTTGTGAAGAAGCTCTAAACACTCTCCGATTTGTTTATGTTCAATTCTCATTACCTGGGTGGGTCCAGATTGAGTCATTCCTGTTTTCTTTTCAAATACAGGAAATAAAATCTGCTCTTCCCATACTATGTGTCTTTGTAGTCTCATTTTAAAATCTTTAAAAAATTCCTTTGCTTTAGAAAAATCCTGGTGTTTATACTTCCGGAAATTAATGAATAATTCATCCAGGCATTTGTGATCATCTCCAAAATATTTTTTTATACTTGTTTCCTGCATAATATCTCCTTACTTATACTGATTCCAATTTCCTGCTAAATCCAAATACATCACGACATAAATGAGGCACCAGCCAGGATAAAAAGAAACATGAAAAATTTATAAAAAGCAGGCCTTCCTGTACTACTATTGAAAGAAGTTTACGTATACTTATGTAATGAATTTGCATATCTGAAATTTGCTTCTGGGTAGTCTTCCAGAAATCTGCAAAAGGTTTTCTGGAGTATGTCAGGGATTGCGAAAAAACATTATATTTTCTCAGCCACAGTAAAAAATAAGAAGGAATAGTAAGTCTTTTCCACGGAGGATCCATCTTAGGAGCTGATTTCATAATATCTGCAATGGCACTACGGTATACTGACTTTAATTCTTTAAGTTTTAGATCGCGCCATTGCTTTGGAGAAGCTTTCCAGTACTTCTGTAATTTTTCAACTACTACTTGTTCAAGTACACTTCTATGTCTTGTCTGAAGCCATATTTCCTCCATCTCAAGTATAAGTTTCATCCATAATTTTAATTTATGAAAATTTTCTTTTGTCTGTTTTATAAAATGTCTTAACGGCGTATCAATTTTATATCCTGAACGGCGTTGTAGTCTGTCTTTTAATCTGATAATTCCTTCTATCATTGGATGTCCATTTTCTATAAAGATAGAATTTTTATAAAACAAGCATTTCATAAAAACTTCCCAGTAATTTTTTCTGGAAACACGTTTTAAAATCTTTATCATATTTTCAGGTGAATAAAATGAAGTCCATGCATCTTTATATGCAGACATCAATTCATCACCTGTCATATTCGGATGCACCATAGTAACATGAAAGGAGTCATATTTATTAAAATCTGAATCAATCCAGGTATTGCTTTGTTTAAGTTCAGTATGATCTTGTGACCCGGGAAGCGGTGTCATGATAAAAAAGGATGCTTGTTCAGGACCTATTTCAGATTTTAAGAATTCTATATCTTCACGAACAGACTTCGGGGTATCAAATGGAAAGCCAACAATATAAGCAATGTGCGTGTCTATATTATATTTTCTGTATTCAGAGATTAACTCTTTAAATTCTTCCACATGATTGTGCTTTTTCCCTGCTGACTGAAGGTTCTTCGGGTTTAAACTTTCCATTCCAATAAATGCATGCTGACAGCCGGCCTGGCTTGCCTTTTCTATAAAATGCGGGATTTTATATGACTGGGTATCAGCCTGAATCATAAATTCAATTGGTATTCTTTCTTCCTGACGAAGTTTTATCAGTCTGTCAAAAATTGCTTCCCAGTTTTTATTTCTGGAAAAATTATCATCGGTAAAGAAATAAAAAAGTACTTTATGCTTGTAATAGTTTTCTTTAAGTAAGTCTATAATTTTGTCTACATCACGGAAACGCATCATGCGCCCATGGACATTAATTACCGTACAAAATGAGCAACCAAACGGACAACCGCGACCACAATCAAGCGTTGTATAGTTAGAAGAAATAAAACGTTTCAAATACTCTTTATTTACCTGGGGCAACGGAGTAAAGCGAATATCAGGCGGCTCGCAAAGAAAATTATATATTGGTTTTAACTTATTGTGAAGCCCATCCTCTAAAATACCTTCCCACTTGCCTTCTGCTTCACCGGCAATTACAGTTACACCTAAATCAATCAGGTTTTTTATTTCAGGCGGAGGTGTATGACTCATACCCAGTGATCCACTGATATGGAAACCTCCAATTAATACATCTATATTGCTTTTTCTGAATTCGATTGCCAGATCCGAGGCTCTCACAAATTGATTTGACTGAACGCCCACAAGACACACAATTGATTTAGTGTCTTTTCCGGAACTTCTTTTTATAATTTTTCTAACATCTACTTTTTGAACAGTCTCATCAATTAATTCAATATGCCAGTTTAATTTTTCACCCAATACCTTACGTTCTTTAACATCTAAAGTTAATCCATACATGCAGGTAAGTGTGTTGCTGGGTAATACACCCCGCAAGTGACGTATCACGTAACCATCATCATCATATTTTGACGGCTTGATTAGATAGATTAATAAATTTTTGATCATCCTTTAATATGATACCCCAAGTTGATGTAAAATAAATTAAGTATGCAGTCAAAAGATGTCAATAATTTAAAGTGGCCTCATATAGGCACAATACTTGCTGGTGGTCAAAGTAAACGTATGGGAGAACCTAAAGAAGGTGTTTTACTTTGGGACGGTAAACCAATGATAGATCATTTGATTAATACTCTTTCTAAGATTACAAAAGAAATATTAATTCTTGGTGAACCTAAAGGAGCTGATATTAAATCAAGGAAAGATATTAAATGTATTCCGGATCATAAACCAGACAGTGGCCCTTTAGGTGGCATTGAAACACTTTTAAGCAGTAACCTGGATACAGAGTATCTGGTAGTAGCCTGTGATCAGCCTCTTTTAACTGTTGAGCTTTTACAAAAGCTTGCAAAAAGTACACCATCTTCAAATATACGATTGTTTACATTTGAAAGTTTTAGTGACATAAATCCTTTTCCCGGAATTTATCCTTCTTCATTACTCCCTCATATAAAGTATTCAATTCAAAAAGGTTTAACAGCAATGCATGAAATGATTCAATCATGCTCCGATGTTACCTGGATACCAATAAATCAAAGTGAAGCAGCTCTTTTAAAGAATATAAATACTCCGAAAGATCTAAAAGAACTGATACAGGGGAAAAAATGAATAAGCTGGTTGATCGTTTTGGCAGAGTGCATACCTATTTGCGTATTTCAGTTACTGACAGATGTAATTTACGCTGTGTTTACTGCATGCCTATGGAAGGAGTTAAATGGAAAGACAGAGAAGAAATTTTAACTTTTGAAGAAATTCTTAAAGTAGCAAAAATATTTGTAAGTATGGGAATAAGTAAAATCAGAATTACAGGCGGGGAACCTACCATTAGAAAAGATATAGAAAAACTCATAGCAAAGCTGGCAGAACTCCCCGGGCTTAAAACTTTGGCTATGACAACAAACGGAATAACATTAAAAGATCATGCCGCATCCTTAAAAAAAGCCGGGCTTAGTGCTTTAAATATAAGCCTGGATACACTACAACAAAAACGGTATATGGAAATTGCAAAAAGGGACTACTTAAATAATGTTCTCATTGGAATCGGTTCTGCACTTGCTCTTGGGTTCCATCCTTTAAAGTTAAATGTTGTAGTAATTAATGGTGTAAACGATGATGAGATTCTTGATTTTGTTAACTTTATAAAAGACAAACCAATAAATATCAGATTCATTGAGTTTATGCCTTTTAAGCACAATAGCTGGGATCACAAAAAGGTTTTATCATACTCCAAAATCAAAGAAAAAATTCAGGACCATTATGACTTGATCCCTATTAAATGTGAGCCAAACGCTGTTGCAAAAGACTATTGCATAGAAGGTTTTATGGGATCTGTAAGTTTTATTACCTCAATGTCAGACAGTTTTTGTAGCAGTTGTAATAGAATCAGACTGACAGCCAACGGGTCTATCAAGTCATGTTTATTCAAACTGCCTGAAGTGAATTTACGTAATGCACTTAGAGCTGACAAAGGTGATGAAGTGATTTCCAATATGATTGAGTATGCATTGTCTCTTAAAGAAGAAGCTCATCCGTCAACTGATAAACTTGCTACAATTGAAAACCAAAGCATGATTCAAATAGGTGGATAAAAACGAGAGACATTTCAAAAAAAATAAAAACATTGCGGACTGCATGTGCCAAAGGTACACTAAAAGTTGATCCAAAAACTATTTTACTTATTAAAGAAGAAAAGGTACCAAAGGGAAATCCACTTGAAGTAAGTAAAATTGCAGCGATTCAGGCAGCTAAGAATACAGCTCAAATTATCCCTTACTGTCATAATCTTTCTATAGACCATCTTGATATAAATTTTGAACTCAATGAAAACGCTATTTGTGTAACTACTACAGTTAAAACGATTCATAAAACCGGTGTTGAAATGGAAGCTCTTACTTCCTGCTCTGTTGCTATTCTCACTCTTTATGACATGTTAAAAATGATTGATGAAACCATGGAAATATCTTCAATTAAACTAGCTAAGAAAAAAGGCGGGAAATCAGATTTTAAGCAATATTTTAAAACTCCTCCTAAGGCAGCAGTCCTTGTTATGTCAGATTCAGTTACAAGTGGCAAGAAAAGTGATGAGTCAGGTCGTCTTATAGTTAATAAATTAAAAAGTGAATATATCGATGTAATTGATTATAAAATAATTCCCGATGATTTTGAAGAAATTAAAAATCATTTAAAAAAATATGCTGATAGCATGAAAGTCGATATAGTTTTAACTACCGGCGGAACAGGTTTTAGTCCACGTGATATTACTCCTGAAGCTATGAAAGAAATTATTGAAAGGGAGATCCCGGGTATTCCGGAAGCACTTCGTGCTTTTGGACAGGAAAGAACTCCTTTCTCAATGCTATCGAGGGGTAAGGCTGGCCTTCGGGGGAAAACTTTGATTATAAATCTCCCTGGCTCAAAAGGCGGAGTAGAAGATTCGCTGGATAGTCTGTTCCCGGCTATTTTGCATTCACTTAAGACAATTCAGGGCTTTGATCATGATATTAAAAAAGAACGAGTGGAAATTAAATGATTCCTTATAATGAAGCCCTATCAATCATCCTTGCTAATTCAAATCAAATTGGAATTAAAAGTTTAAAGTTAACAAAAGCAACTGGTTATATACTTGCTGAAGATATTTCAACAAAATATAATATTCCATTTTTTGATAATTCTGCAGTAGATGGTTTTGGGGTTAGGATTTCTGACATTGTCAATTTGTCACCTGAAAATCCTGCAAAACTTCGTCTGATTGGAACTATTCAGGCAGGGGATTTACCAAACATAAAACTACTTCCTAAAACTACAATTAAAATTCTTACAGGAGCTCCAATACCGGATGATGTAGAAACGGTAGTAATGAAGGAATATACAAAAGAAAGTGGCAGCTATGTTTATTTATATAAGGGTGAAGATAAGTGGAAGAATATAAGAAGAGAAGGTGAAGAATTCCGGATTGGTAGCCGGGTTTTATCCCGGGGAACTCTTATAACTCCTCCTGTAATTGGTTTATTAGCTACATTAGGCTGCTATAAATGCCCTGTATATTTAAAACCCAAGATTTCAATAATTGTAACCGGGAATGAGTTAATAAAACCCGGAAAGAAATTAAGCAAAGGAAAAATCTATGAATCTAATTCCTATGCACTTGTAAGTGCATTTAATGAACTTGGAATATATGATTTAAATGTTGTCAGTGTCAAAGATGATAAAAAATTAATAAAAAAACGCCTTAAAAAAGCTCTGCGAAGTTCAGACATTATTGTTACTGTCGGCGGAATTTCAGTTGGTGATTATGATTTTGTAAAGGATGCTGCGTTATCTCTTGGAGTTCAAACATTGTTTACTAAAGTTGCAATAAAACCAGCCAAACCAAATTATTTCGGTACATTTACAAATAAAAAAAGAAATAAAACACAATTTAAAAAATTAGTATTCGGACTTCCGGGGAATCCTGTTTCTGCGCTTATTTCCTTTCAGCAACTAATTAAACCAGCTCTCTTAAAAATTATAGGCGCAAGATCTCTGATTCCATTTAAGACAAAGGCAACTTTAACTGAAACTTTAAGCAAAAAACCAGGGCGACTTGAATTTGTACGCGGAATACTAGAGCAAAAAAATAGTGATTTATTAGTTCAGCCTACAAAAGGTCAGGGTTCTCATATGCTAGGCGGAATAGCAAATGCTAATTGCTTAATTTATTTTCCTCAGGAACAAAAGTCGCTGGCAAAAGGTGAAAAAGTTAACGTAGAATTGTTGTCATGGAATTAAATGACTTATTATTCGGAGCATTAATTTTTATAGTTGCTCTGCTTTATTCTTCTGTAGGACATGGCGGGGCATCAGGTTATCTGGCGATATTATCGTTTCTAAGTATTTCCCCCAATCAAATGTCTACAACTTCGCTTGTATTAAATATACTTGTTTCAACAATATCATTTATTTTTTATTTAAGAGAAGGATATTTTTCTTTTAAACTAACACTTCCATTTATACTGGCTTCTGTTCCGGCAGCATTTTTAGGCGGTCTTTTACATATCGAAGCTAAAACTTATTATTTATTATTAGCTATGGTTTTAATTCTTGCTTCAGTTCATTTGTTTATAAATTTCCAAGGAGATAAAAAAGTTAAGATACAGCTGCCGAAGCTGTATCTTATTCTTTCTTCAGGAGCAGGTATTGGCTTTATTTCCGGGCTTATTGGACTTGGAGGAGGGATTTTTTTAAGTCCGCTTATAATACTAATGAAATGGGCCGATCCAAAAGTCACTTCAGCAAGTTCTGCATTTTTTATTCTGGTTAATTCGATAAGCGGTTTATGTGGTAAAGCAGTAAGTAATTCAATTGATTTTGGAGTTTTAACACCATTTATATTTTTTGCTTTAAGTGGCGGATTTTTGGGATCTTATCTTGGCTCAAAAAAGTTTTCACCACAGGTACTAAAAAGAATGCTGGGGATTGTACTTATAATTGCAGCTCTTAAACTAATCCTAAGATAGACAAAAACAAAATATTTACTCAGCTGGCTCTAAAGCTGGTTCCAGTGGTAAGTCACCTGGAGCTTCTGCTCCTTCATCTGTTTTTGCACTACTATCATCAGGTTCTTCTTCTGGCTCTTCTGGCTGATCATTATTTTGGGTAGATTGTACTTCAGGAGGGACATCAAGCTTTGGTTGAACTATATCAAATGAAGGAACTTCAGATGGAGGTGGCAGTGGAGGAAACCCAGGAACCTGTGGTGGTAATGCATTTGCCGGACTTGGCACTACCCGTATTTCAGGTGCTTGTGGCGGTGGTGTGTTAATTGAAGCAGGTAGTGAAGGAATTGCTGGTGGTATGTTTTTAGGGCTTGGTACTATTTGTATTTCAGGAGTTGGTATTGATGGTGCATTCATAAGATTTGGAAGCGGGGGAGTTGCGGGTATTGCTTGTGGTACATTTACCGGAGAAGGTGGTGGTACTGGAATAACCGGTGCTTGCGGCTTGGCAATTTGTAGAGCAGGGGCTATAATGTCTTTTTTTGTACTCCCTACGATAACGAGCAATTCATTTTGTTCAGATCCTTTAATATTAAACTTTGCAAGTGTTGCCAGGAAATCCTTCATCATAGACTGCCACTCTGCTTCGGTAATATTTAAGTTCTGATGTGATTCTTTTATGGAGCGGCCATTGTATTTTTGTGGTCCGCCTGCCAACTGACAAAACCATTCTGTAAACTGGTATTTAAGACCTGGTTTTGTAATTTTTCCGATTGCAGTTATAATATTTTTATTCGCCATTATAAGCGGATCACTAAACAGTCTGTCAACAAAATCATCTGCAACTGCTGCTATGTTATATACTCCGCCAAGTCTTTTATAGAGTGATTCTTCCTGTGTCTGCGCAAATGAAGAAAAATAGTTTATCTGTAAAAAGAAAATTAAAAAAAATAACAAACTGAACATTTTAATATTGTGTTTTTTCATTATTACTCTCCCTTGTTTCTACTTGTAAACATTTACTTTTTAAGTATAAACTGTGATGAAACAATTCCCCTTGGTGTAGAAACTGATATTACACTTTGTACTGGTTTTTCAATATTTTCAGATAAATTAAACTTCACTGTAAGGATCTTATTATTACCTGAAACAGAAAGAAGGTTCATAGAAACATTTAAGTTATCTGGAAAGATTGTAACTGAAGTGTTTGGGCTGCTATTATCTGTTTGAAATAATATTTTTTCATTCCCGTTAAGTATAAAAACTTTATTTCCTGCAAAATTATTTCCAGTAATATTTAAAGTAACATTTCTTCCGTTTTTAACTACAGAGGTTTTAGTAATTTGTGGCTTACCTATGATTCTTTCTTTCCCATTTATGGCCTTTCTTAAATTCAGAGGAGCAATTATTTCAATCAATCCGGTTAATCTGGTACCATCAGCTAAGTTAACATTAAACTTTAGTGTGCCTTTTGAAACATCATCAGGAATTTTTAAACTTAAAATTAATTTATCTGTACTATTCCGGATTTTTGTCACATTAAAAAGTACATTAGAAAAAACTGCTCCATTACTATCTTCTAAATCTACCGAAACTATTCCTGAAGATAAATTATCATCCGGTAATTTTATTTCAAATGCCGGATTTGATCCAATAAGTGCAACTCCAGCTTTTCCTATAAACTCATCCGGAATTAACGGTAATGGTATAGCTTCCGGAAGTATTGGATATAAAACCACATCAATATTTGAATTATTCTGAGAGATTATTAAACCGGATGAGGAACTACTTGAAGTGCTTGTAACAGAAGGGCTCGAAGAATCAGTAGTTAAAATTATATCTCCACTAGAAGTAGAATTCTCAAAACTGCCTGAAGATGATGAGCTGCTGCTTGACGATGAAGAATCCTGTGTAGGAATAAACACTGGTCCACCGCCTCCGCCAGGAGAAGGGCTTGGAGATGGGGAAGGGGATGGTAATGGAGCAGGCGAACCTGATGAAGAACTGCTTGAAGAAGAGCTGCCTGAAAATTCTCCTGATGAGGAGCTTGACAAGGAGCCGCTAGAAGAGGATGAACTGCTACTGCTTGAACCTGATGAACTACCACTAGAAGAGCTGCTTGAAGATTCTCCTGATGAGGAACTTGACGAGGAGCCGCTAGAAGAGGATGAACTGCTACTGCTTGAGCTGGAGGAAGATGAGAAACCACTTGAAGAGCTTGATGAGCTGCTACTACTTGAGCTGGATGAACTGCTGGAAGAAGAGCTGCTGGATGCTAACTTAGCAATAATATTTACTCCCTGAACTGTTTGTCCGCCAAGAACATTTATAACTAATGCATTATTTATATTGCTTGTAATTAACTGATTAGCTCCTGTATAAAATCCTTTTGGTACCGGGTTTACAAAGGATAGATCATTTAAAGAGTTGGAGTACGGGCCTATACTTGATCCACCGGTGAATAAAGCAGATATTGGCTCAATTTCAATTCTGTAATCTCCCGGTGGTACTGCAAATAATGTAAAAGAGCCTGTATTATCTACAAGATACCCTGACACACAGGATATAGCTTCAAGCCTGGTATCGTTTACATTTCTTGCAATTACATTAGCACCTAAAACTGGTGTTATTCCATCGGCTCTAAAAACTTTTCCCTGAATTATTCCATAGTTAACAAGCTCAGTATCATTCGGATAAAGTAATGAAGCTCCTGATGCATCATCTCTCATAACTGAAAAAAGTTCATTTACTGCATATGGAAACATAAGTGGTGTTGAATCTTTGATGCTCTGAGTGGCATCAGAATCAAGTGCATCTAAATTAATCTGCGAGTGATCTAACCCGATAGCATGCCCGATTTCATGGACAATTGCTTTTTTAAAAGTGTTTAAACTAAATTCAGTATCAGATTCATTATTTATGCCATTAATAAATCTGCCGTTAAAAAGTGCTTGTGATTCAGCAATTTCATACGGATCTCCTGTAAAAAGAAATGTAGCACCGGCAAATCCGATAATCTGATTTTCTGATCCGCTGCCTATAACATCTTTTACTATTGAACCATCCGTATCAAAAATAAGCGGTGTATAGCCAAGCCGTGAAGACGGCTCTAATATCGGAGCATAATTAGTAGAATCTATATCTGTACTGAGCAAATCCGGATTATCTTTTTGAAAAGTAACTTTAGCACCCTGTACATCTGACCACTCGGAAAAGAGCGAGTCGATTAAGGAAGTAGCACTTGAAGCTGAAAGACTCCCCAGTGTTCCCTGATCACATCTGTAAATAAGAGGTCTTGAGCCATAAGTAACTGCTTTATTGTTTACTACTATTAAAGGACCGTTGGCATTTACTTCCCACTGGCTGAAAATCCATGAAATTAAAAGTAAAATTATAAATAGTTTTTTCATTTGTTTGATAAATATCTGACAGCTCTGATAAAATCCCTGTACTTAATTGGTTTGCCGGCTTCAGAACATTCCTGGATATAGTCATTTAAAAATTTATCGGTGTTAATTGAAATTCTTTTTTGAGTTCTTAAATTTTTTGACAGTCCGACATTGTTTAATCTGTTTCTTATAAGTTCTACCCCGCGATTAGCTCCTGCCTTCTCTACCAGAAACTTCCCCTGCATATAACCAACAGGACTTGTCAAACCGAGCCTGCTATTGGGATATAAGAACATTACATATTTTTCCCCTGTTACATACGGAGCCTCCACGGTAGTAGGTTTCCACTGAGTAAAAGTAATTTCATCCGTGCTTACACCTTTAATTGCCTCAAGAACCTTAAATGTGTACTTTACAATCCTCAAATTCGAAAGCGGATCTTTTTCAATTTCTTCTATCTTTTCACAGGTACCGGCAAATACTCTGTCAGCAGAATTTGTTATTTCTTCCAGATTTAACGGAAGAGAATCAAAAATAAAACGATTATTTGATTTAACATTTTGTGCAAAAGAAAAAGGTACAAAAATAAAAACTAACAACAAGGTTAAAAGCAGACTTATAGCAAAGTTAAAAGATTTTCCAGGCAGCATTTTTTGCATGGTTTCTATGGTAGCAGAGGAAATAATTCATCAATAGTATCTTTAGATTTAATAAAGAATTTAACGAAGATTAAATCATCTTAATATTCGCGTTAATTTTCTAAAGCCTTTTTTAAATCGTCTATCAAATCATTTCCATCTTCAATCCCAACTGAAAGCCTGATTAAATCTTCTGTAATTCCTAGCCTGGCTTTATGTTCAGGCGGTACACCCACATGAGTCATTAAATAAGGAAAGTTGATTAATGATTCTACTCCGCCCAGACTCTCTGCAAGTGCAAATAATTTTGTAGATTCTATTACTTTTTTTGTAAACTCTTTTCCGTCTTTCAGCTTAAATGAAACCATTCCGCCAAATCCACTCATTTGTTCTTTAGCCAGCTTGTGCTGAGGATGTGATTTTAATCCCGGATAATAGACTTCTTTTACTTTTGGATGCTTTTCTAAAAACTCTGCGATTTTTTGTGCATTTTCCGAATGTTTTTTCATTCTTGCTGCAAGTGTTTTAATGCCCCGTAAAATTAGCCATGAATCAAAAGCTCCAGGTGTCCCGCCAATAGCATTCTGGTAAAATTTTACTTTTTCATAGAGATCTTTATTGTTTAAAATAATAGCTCCGCCAACTACATCACTATGTCCGCCTAAATATTTTGTAGTGCTATGGACTACTATATCAGCTCCAAGATCAAGCGGTTTTTGAAAATATGGACTTGCAAAAGTATTGTCTACACAAAGAATTATATTTTTTGATTTTGATATTTTACTTACAGCATTTATATCACAAAGTCTGAGCATTGGATTAGTCGGAGTTTCCAGCCAGATTAGTTTTGTATTTTTTGTAATGGCATCTTCAAAGTTTTTCGGATTTGTGCCATTTACATAATTTGTTTTTATATTAAAGTTTGAAAACACTCTGCTAAAAAGTCTTATGGTTCCGCCATAGAGATCATCTCCTGCTACTATTTCATCTCCTGCTTGTAACATACATAAGACTGTAGTAGTAGCAGCAAGTCCTGATGCAAAACAAAGCCCGTACTTTCCGCCTTCAAGTGAAGCCAGTGCAGTCTCAAGTACATGTCTTGTTGGATTGCCGGTTCTGGAATATTCATATCCTTTGTGCTTACCAAGTGCATCCTGAGTAAATGTAGATGTCTGATAAATAGGTGTAATGGTAGCACCGGTAGTAGGATCCGGTTCTTGTCCTGAATGAATAGCTTTTGTTTCAAATTCCATTTACTTGATGCTGCACTAGTGCCAAAAACTATTTTACCATTATTTTTGCGTTTCCTTCTTCTAAGAATTGATCCAAAAGATCTATTTTAGTAAGTAACCCGATTGATTTATTTCCCTTCATTACAATAATTGCAGAGCTGCCCAGTGCAAACTCCCTGAAGGCCTGCTCGGCTTCAGTATTTTCATCCAGTTCCGGGAATGGTTTGTTCATAATTTTTTCAATTTGATCATTACTCCGGATAGTCCTGTCAAATATTCCCTGCATAAGTGCAATTTCACTTAAACTTCCGACATAACTGTTCCCGCTGATTACAGGTAACTGTGAAATACCACCGTTCCTCATTACTTTAATGGCTTCTTTTACTGTTGCTTTAAAATTAATCGAGATTAATTTATCTCCAAATTCTTTTTTAGCCAGAAGTTCCTTAAGAGTTATTCTATACGGACTTCCTGCTACAAATCCCATTTCTTTCATCCACTTTTCAGAAAAGATCTTACTAAGATATGCCCTGCCTGTATCCGGCAGAATTATTACCATCACATCAGTTTGTTTTAATTTTTTTGCTATTTTAAGTCCTCCAAAAACAGCAGCACCTGCAGATCCACCGGTTAAAATTCCTTCTTCACAGGCCAGTTTAATAGTAGTTTCAAAAGCATCTTTATCAGACACCCGCTCAAAGTAATCAATAAGTGACATGTTTACATTTCTTGGAATAAAATCTTCTCCAATACCTTCTATCTTATATGACTTGCTGTAATCACCAGAGTAAATAGAGCCTTCCGGATCTATTCCTATTACCTGAACTTCCGGATTTTTTTCTTTTAAATATTTAGCCGTGCCTGAAATAGTGCCGCCTGTTCCAACCCCGGCTACATAATGAGTAATCTTTCCATCTGTATCATCCCAGATTTCAGGACCTGTAGTCAGATAATGAGCGTTTGGATTATCAGGATTTTGAAATTGATTTGGAAGAAATGCTCCGTGGATTTCTGTAGCTAATCTCTGTGCTACATTGTTATAACTTTCAGGACTTGAGGTCGCTGTAGTGGGAACTTTTACCACTTCTGCTCCATAAGCTTTAAGAAGTGCAAACTTTTCTTCACTCATTTTATCCGGCATAACCAGAATACACCTGTAACCCTTTACTGCTGCAGCTTGTGCAAGCCCTACACCTGTATTTCCGCTCGTTGGTTCAATAATAGTTCCACCGGGTTTCAGTAAACCGGTTTTCTCTGCTTCTTCAATCATCTTCAGGGCAGGACGATCTTTTACAGAGCCACCGGGATTCAAAAACTCTGCTTTAACTAAAATAAGCGGTTTTAAATCTTTGGTAATTTTTGTAAGCTGGATAAGCGGTGTATGCCCGACTGTTTCAAGGATATTTTTTTTATATCGCATGGTATATAAACTAAGATAGCATGAAAAACAGCTATACTTGGTTTTTTTCTTTAAAGTTATCAGGACTGGTTATAATAAACTTCGCGGGCTCTTAGTTTACTGGTAAAACATTTCCTTCACACGGAAGAGACAACTGGTTCGATTCCAGTAGAGCCCATTGACTAATTCTTCCCGTTCTCCGAAAACTTTTTCATCAGTTCCATAATTTCTATCGGAACTGCCAGTACTACTGTATTTGACGCTGTTGGTCCAAGACCATCAATAGTCTGCAGCGTTCTAAGCTGCATAGCACCCGGGCTTATATGCATGGTCCTTGCTGCATCAGCCAGATTTAACGCTGCCATTTTGTCACCTTCTGCTTTTGTAATCGTAGCACGTTTTTCCCGTTCAGCCGATGCCTGCCGTGACATCATTTTCTTTAAATCTTCCGGCACATCGATGTCCTGAATTTTTATTCCTTTTACCTGAAGTCCCCATTCTCTTGATTCTTTTTCAACATTTTGTTCAATTGACTTTCCAATCTGCTCCCTCTCAGCCAGAATCTCATCAAATGTCATACCTCCCATTACATCGCGAAGTGCTGCCTGAGCGTATTGTGAGATAGCATAAGAATAGTTTTGAACCCTGATTACTGCAGCTTCCGGATTACTAACCAGAAAGTATAAAACACCGTTTATAGAAACCGGAACATTATCCTTTGTAATAACCTGCTGTTTTGGAATATCCATAGTAAGGATTCTTGTGTCCACCATTCTAAGTTCATCAATCATTGGAATTATAAAAAATATTCCAGGACCCTTTATAGAACTGTATTTTCCAAGTCTGAACACTACAGCTTTTTCCCACTGTGCTGCGATTTTTATACCAGACGAAATAAAAAGTCCAATAAAAATAATTAATCCAAAAATTATACTTCCAAGAAATGGATTTGAAAGCATAACCGGTCCGGTTAAAAGAAAACCTAAACCAGAAATAACCAGAAAAATAATCATTGAGATGTAGTTTGTGATGAGAATCATTTTAAAACCTCCAAAGGATTAAACAAATAATCATTATAGCTTATGAACTAAAGGTAATACTATTTCTTACTTTTAGTTCATGATGTAAGATATTAGCTAATTTTGGTACAATAATGTACAGAAAGTTGCATATATGTCTAAAATTGAAATTTATAAAAAACTTTTAAGATCTAAAAAGCAAATTTATACTGTTAGTGATCTGAAAAAAATTCTTGGCCTTAGAAAAGATAACAGTATTTACCAGGCTATTAAGAGACTAAAAAAGGAAGGTTTACTGGAAGGATTAGCAAACGGCATTTACAAGCTAATAGACACTCCATCTAATGATTTTGTAATTGCAAATAATTTATACTGTCCTTCTTATATATCACTTGAGACTGCATTAAATTACTATGGTATTTTAATTCAAACTCCATATATCATTTCATCTATAACGACAAGAAGAAATAAACTAATAAAACAGAAAGATAAGGAATTTACATTTTTCCACCTGAAGGGAGGCTATTTTTTTGATTATATAAAAGAAGGGGATTTTCTAATTGCTACACCTGAAAAAGCATTAATAGATACAATATTTTTTAAAGCTATTGGAAAATCAAAAACAGATTTTAGTGAATTAATCTTAGAACACATTAATAAGAAAAGGCTCTTAAGAGTAAAAGAAAAAATTAAAAACCTTGCTTTTCACAGATATTTTGAAAGTCTGAGGTTAAAGTGATTACAAAAGAACAAATACAGGAACTTGCAAAGAAATTTTCAATTGACTGGTACTCAATCATGAGAGAGTATTTGCAAATAGTATTCCTGGCTTCACTTTATGAGAGCAAATCAAGTCAGGATGTCTATTTTAAAGGCGGCACAGCCATTCGATTACTTTTAAATTCATTTAGATTTTCAGAAGATCTGGATTTTACAGTCAGGTTACATTCTGAAGATATAGAAAAGCTAGTTATAAAAACTGTAGAAAAAATGAAATTAACTGTGCCAAATATAGCTTTTAAAAAGCTTAAAACAATTCACAAATCATACTCAGGCTCTCTACAGTTCAAAGATGAAGAATATAAATCACCGGTAAATATCCATTTAGAATTTTCTTACAGGGAAAAGCCACTAACTCAAAAAGAGTCAGTACTTGAAACATTATTTCCTGTAAATCCTTATCCGCTTATAATCCACCTTTCATGGAATGAAATCTTAGCTGAAAAAATCAGAGCCCTAATGACCAGAACAAAAGGGAGAGATCTTTTTGATACATGGTATTTAATGTCAAAGGGTACAGAAATCGATTTAAGTTTGATAAACAAAAAAATGGCATTGTATGGCAGAAAAATCACAAAAGAGGATATAGTAAACAAAGTTAAAAACTTTAATTATGAAATATTAGAAGGCGACTTAAATAAATATTTACCTGCTACTCACAGAAAGTTAACTGAGCAATTAAAAGAAATATTAGAGAAGAAACTAATCTAATATTTTTAATTCATGCATTATGTCAGCATCTCTCTTCTTTCTAAAGTCTCTATATGTCTGTAGAATCTCTTCAGAGAAGCCATTTTCAACCCATGAATCTTTAATTAGAGGATAAACAGGAAGTTCGTTAAAACAAAGTGTTTCAAGATTACATGCACTTCCATAGAGATATTTCATAGCAAGTGCTTGTCCGTGAAAAGTGGTAGCAAAAAGCAAATTAGGCGGAAGCACTGGTCGTAACGATCCGCTTGTTATAAAAGGACCTTTATAATTTTTCCCGGAAGAAAATAACATAGCATAAATATCTTCTGGCTTTACATTTTGTTGTAGTTTAAGATATGCAGGGGAAAAATTTGAGCCAAGGTATACTTCTCTTTTTTTATTTTTTGAATCACTTTGTAAAATCCGTATTAATTCTATCGTCTGTAATGTAGTGATTATGTTGATGGGTGGTTTACCTGACTCTTCATCATCAGCACAAACAAAGACATATAACGGTGTACTTACATTCCCTGTAACAAAAGGATCTAATTTCATCATATACTGTCCATCACCTCGTTTGGCTGTAGCAGGCCAGCTAACCTTTCTTAAATCATCTCCAAATGTATATGGTCTTAGATCACCTGTTTCTACAGTATTTGCCCTTGATTTTTTTAAGTCTAATTTCTTTAAAAGAGAATTAATTTTTTCTCTATAACTTCCACTTGAGTTATCCAGGTACAGCATTGAGTTTACAAAACTTACATAATTTTTTATTTCCTGAGAAGTCTGCACTGTATGTAATGCTTTAGCCCTGCAATCTTCTTCCTTCATATCGAGGAAGTATTTAGCTATAGATCTAAAAGTTCTTTTATCAATACCAAGTCTGTTTAACAGATCTTCTTTATATTTTGGATTAATAAAAGCCAGCTGGCATTCCAGCACAAAGTACAACATATCTTTAATAAGCTCTTTCCTGTGACTTTGTGGAGTTTCAATTTGACAGTCTTTAGTAAAATCATCTATTTTTGAATAATAAGAGACTGGGTAATACTGCTCAAGTGTATGGATTAAATTTCCTTTTTGTAAAGCATTTAGAAAATATTTAGAATAATTATAGTGGCTATTTTTTTTCACCAGTGAAGTAAGATTATGTTTTATCAAATCATCAAGATGCAGAGCCTCTCGTTGTCTAAAAACATTTTCTTTAGTAACTGATAAAAGATCTTCAAAGTCAGTGAATGGTAAGGAATTGTAATGCCATAAACCATAATAAGAAAAATTTATATTTTCCCATAAATCTATGATTTCATCCTTTTCTAACCTGGTTTCATTAAACACTCTCTTATCAGGTGAAATAGCTCCAGGAAAGAGTTTTTTAGCATTAAATGCATTGTAGATCCATTTTAATTTTTCTCTGCTGGTTCTGGTATCAGCTACATCAAGTATAGTAGTAATACTATACGACGCTATATCAGAGCTCTGGAGAAAATCTTTTGGCATCCTGCTTATTACTGCTTCTATAGTTTCATCATTTATAACAGTCGGTAATTTATTCCAGTCTGCCACCTGCTCTCTTATCCTCACATTACTATCATCAAACTCTGATTCAGAAGTAAATAAGTTTCTTAAAGAATTATGCGTTAATTTTTCTATATCTTTCCTGACTTCATTGTTTGATTCTGCTTTTATCCTGAGTTCTTTTATAGATTTATTAAAATCTCTTAGTGCCTTTATTTTCTGTTTTATTGTTTTTGCTTTTTGAAGCCTTTCTTCAAGCTCATCTACTTTTTGATTTTCTAAAATCTTTGGATGATAGGCCCTGTCAAAATCACTGTGAATGGTCGGATCAAAATATGCAAGCGATCCATCTTTTTTAACAAAGACTACCGTCGAGTGTTTATAAGCGCTGTTAAATGCACTTCCGTCTTTTATCGTAACCAGGTCTGTAGCTGCCCATGCAGGATTTCCATAAGCTCTTAGCTGTGCTGCTACATACCATGAAAGCAAATCACAGTGTCCTGCTTTTAGCTCACTCATTATTAAAGGTAAATCCTCTGCATTATTGAAAACAAACCTTCCAAAAGCCGGATTGCAAACATATCTGAAGTTTGTAAGTCCGGTTTCCTGATCTTTTACCCCTAAATACGATGCTATTAAATGAATCAGATCGTCCGGACTTTCTTTAATTCTTTCTTTTAGTGCCTGCGGAAGAGGTAAAACTGTCTGCCAGTATTTTTGTTCTTCTTCAGACGGTAAGAATAATTCTTTTTTAACCTTTAAGAGTTCTGTATTTTTTTCTGCCTGTCTGATAGTATAAGATAATCCACTTAGCCTTTTTTGCAGCCTCCATATGACAGGATCGACTTCAGTCGGCACAGCTGTTTTTACCTGGGGATTGATTGAGATTAGTTCTGCACCAAGCGGTACAGGTATTATTTTTGTTTCAGGCGGATAAATTATTTCAAACCCGGGGGTTTTTCCGGAGAGCGGTAAATCAATATATAGGGAAACAGGATACATGCTCTCGTAGCCAAGATCTGTTATAAATCCGGTCTGACATGGTGTTCTAAGAGGAGCACATTTAAAAAGTACTCCGGGCATTGGCGGG
>MFRN01000016.1:57109-62534 GCA_001784585.1 Candidatus Melainabacteria bacterium RIFCSPLOWO2_02_FULL_35_15
TAAGGTATTTCTTTCATTAAAGCTTCAAAATCCATTTCTGAAATAGAGACTGTACCTTTATTTGAACAGTCAGGTGGTTTTGGAATTTCTTTTTTAGCAGGATAAATGGTTGATGTATCCTGTCCGGATTTTTGATTTTCAGCTTGTCCTGTGCTAAGTCCTGGTTCATAAACCAGTTCTCCCCTTTTCATTGCTTCAATAATTTTTCTTACCTGAAATATTGCAGCTCTGTATATTTGTGGATCATATTCATCTTCCCCGGGCAATGGCGATATTTTTCCTGTTTCCAGTTCATTGAGAGTCAGTTCATACTCTTCCAGGCTGGTATGAATAATCCCTGGCTTTTGGACTAAAGGAGGCAAGCTTTCTAAGGGTGATATTTGCATATTTGTGAATAATCCAGAGTACTTAAATAAGTAAGTAAGTTAAAATAAGTTGTCTGTTTGAATTTTAGCGTTTTGATAAATCCAAATACTAGAGGAAAAAATAAAGAAAAGATAAATATTTGATTAATTCTTTTTAACCTGTTTAAAAAGTGCCCAAATGAATCTCCAAATACACACATTCACTCTCGATCCATTCCAGGAAAAAGCCATAGCTTCTCTGAAAAAAGGAGTTAGCGTAGTTGTCAGTGCTCCTACAGGTGCCGGAAAGACTGCTATAGCTGAGTATGTAATAGAAGAAGCACTTAAAACAAAAGAAAGAGTTTTTTATACCACACCACTAAAAGCTCTCAGCAATCAAAAATTTCATGACTTCCAAAAAAAATACGGCCGGGAAAATGTAGGCATTGTAACAGGCGATACATCTGTAAATCGTGATGCACAGATAGTAGTTATGACTACTGAAATCTACAGAAACATGCTCTACGGAACTATTCTTGGCTCTGTAGATGAAAACTTAAAACATCTTCGATATTTAGTTTTAGACGAGTGCCATTATATGAATGATCCGGATCGCGGAACTGTATGGGAAGAAAGTATTATTTATTCTCCGCAGAACCTTCAGATACTTGCACTGTCAGCTACCATAGCAAACGCAAAAGACCTTACAGCCTGGATTTCACAAGTACATAGTAAAACTGAATTAATAGAGACTTTTTACAGGCCGGTCCCGCTCAGATTTTATTATTTTACAGAAACACATTTATATCCGCTGCTTACTACAAATAATCAGCTTAATCCCCAGCTAAAAGAACATAAAGATTCTTTTAAAGCTCACAAACAAAAATTCCGTGATTTAAAAAAACACAATAAGTCAAAAAAAGAAGGAACAATTCCTGACATGATAAATGAACTCCACAAAAGAGGATTTCTTCCTTCAATTTATTTTGTTTTTTCAAGACGCGGTTGTGAGCTTGCTCTAAAAGAAGCTCAGAAACTGGGTTTTGGACTTTTGACCCTGGAAGAAAGACAAACCCTGTCCAGATTAATTCAGGAGACTACTTATGGGAATGAATATTTATTTAAGCACAGGCACTTAGGAGCCCTTTACCAGGGAATGGCTGTTCACCATGCAGGGCTTTTGCCACAGTGGAAGGTAATGGTAGAAAGTCTTTTCAGTAAAGGATTAATCAAAGTAGTTTTTGCCACAGAGACACTTGCAGCAGGAATAAACATGCCTGCAAAAACCACTATTATAAGTAATCTTGGAAAGCGTGGTGATGCCGGACATCAAAATCTTTCCAGCAATCAATTCCTGCAAATGTCAGGTCGTGCTGGCAGAAGAGGAATGGATAAGGTCGGCAATGTAGTAATTAAAGAAACAATTGATCACTCGGCAGCATTTGCTGCAAAGATAGCTACTTCTCCGCCTGAGCCGCTTGTAAGCCAGTTCACACCAAATTATTCAATGGTTTTAAATCTTCTTCAGAATCATTCAGTAGAACAAATAAAAGATCTTTTAAATAAAAGCTTCGGACAGTATTTGTTAAACAGGGATTTAACAAATTTTATGAAAGAAAAAAATGATTTGGAAAAAGAACAGGGGGGCATCCAGAAACAGGAAGAAAAAATTAAAGAAACCGGGGGAATAAAAGAAAATTATTACAGAATGGAAAAAAGAGCAAGGAAAAATGAACTTAGATTAAAAGAAATAAATAAAAGCATAAACCAGATTGGACATTATTACTGGAATGAGTTTATAAAGCTCAGAAATATTTTAGACACCCTTGGATATTTAAAAAATAATATTCCTACTGAAAAAGGAATAATGGCAGCAAGTTTAAGAGGTGAAAATATTATATTAATTGCTGAGGTTTTATTAAACTGTGATTTTGCTATAGGTACCGGTCGTGATCAGCGCTTACAGGCTGGTGAATTTGCCGCATGCATTTCAAGTTTAGCTATAGATGAATCCCGCCCAAGAACATATACAAAAGCAAGAGCTTCATATTATGTAGACGATGTCTTTATATCTATACAAAAACTTACAAGAAACTTATTAAAATTACAAAGAGACAACGGCGTAAAAATCTCTGTAAACATAAATCCGCTCCTTGCAGGATTAGTTCAACTCTGGTGTAAAGAAGAAACTAAATGGGAAGATTTACTGAGAGTTACAAATCTTGATGAAGGTGATATGGTTCGTGCAGGAAGAAGAACAATCGATCTGTTACGCCACATTAAAAATGCTCCCTATCTGGATCCTGAAATAACAAGGCTTGCAAAAGATGCATTTGAATTAATGGATAAAGAACCAGTGAAAGAGGTGGTTTAAGCAGCTTTGGGATTAGCTTCAGGAATCTCTAACCATTCCAATAAAGCAGGAAGTTTTGCTCTTAATTCTTTTGCATGATCCAGTGCTTCTTGGCTGTCTAAATTTTCTTCTTCTTTTGAGCTCGGATGAAAACCAAACTCGTGTTTTTTACTTTCAGTTCCAATACGTTCTAACCTATCTATTAGATTAACTATTTCAATAAATCCCAGTACTACCTGAACATTCTGAAATGTAGGATAAATCTTTAAAACAGTATGAAGTGTTGACGCTGTATCTCTTATATAAATGTCTTCTTTGCTTATTTCCATTTTTGATTCAAACCCAAACTTTTTTTCATCTCTGCTATCAATTATTTTTTCCAGAGTTCTGCTTAAGTTTCCCAGTAATTTTCTTACCTTTAAAAACTGCATGGCAGTCACTACTGATTGTTTTCGTTCTTTGTCATGTAATTCCCGTGCAGCTTCAAGCGGGCTTAACTTAACCTCTTCAGATGGCTTTGCCGGAGCGTCTTGAAAATTTTCTATATTCTGAGCCGGGAGTTGATTTAAAGTATTGTGTATCACTCCTAAAGCTAAAGGCAAGACTCTATCAGCCGCTAATGACATAATGCCTCCTTTTATAGAATGTAAGTGTATATTTATTCTAACAGACGCTGGTTAAGCACCCAAGCTCAGAAGATTATAAAGATTTCTGTATTGAGATTGTAAATTCTTTTTGTTAAAATAAAATCATGCAAACATTAACAGATAAAAAATTAAAAGTTCAATTCGTAAAAATTCACAAAGATGCAAAATTACCGCATTATGCTACAGAAGGTGCTGCCGGAATGGATTTAACAAATGTACTGAATGAACCTCTTATGTTAAAACCACTCGATCGGGCAAAAGTACCAACCGGACTAATTATGATTTTGCCCGAAGGTTATGAAGGACAGGTAAGGCCCAGATCCGGTTTAGCAGCAAAACATGGAATTACACTGACAAACTGTGTAGGCACAGTAGACAGTGATTATCGCGGTGAAATTTGTTGCCTTATGATAAACCTCGGCAATGAACCTTATACAATTCAGCCTGGTGAAAGAATTGCACAGTTAGTTATTGCACCTGTTGTTCAGGTGAGTACAGAATTTATTTCAGAAGTTCCGGAAACAAAACGTGGTGCTGGTGGCTTTGGAAGCACCGGGAAATAATTCTTACCAACCTTAGAAAAATTTAATCTTTATATGTAACTGTGGATTACATGAGATTTAACTTTGGTATTGTAATATTTATTTTGATGGGTGAACTAATCCAATCTACCCGTAAAAAAGGTTCTCAGAGCGAAAAAATTGCTTTTGATTACTTAACAAAAAATAATTTCTCAATTTTAAATCAAAACTGGCGTTCAGGAAAATACGGTGAAATAGACATAATTGCTACTGACAACAGCTCGGGTAAACTTGTTTTTATTGAGGTTAAATCCAGATCTACAAGCACAGATGATGCCAAAGAGCTGGTTACAAAAAACAAACAAAGACAGCTCTATAAACTGGCAAAAAGCTATCTTTATTTAAATGGTAAAGAAAACTGCTCTTGCAGATTTGATGTAATTGCGATTAGAATTAACAAAGAAGGAAATAAACTTGAGCATATTAGAAATGCTTTTTACAAATGAAAGAAATCATCAGACAGTTTATATCTCAAATAGAAGAAGATCAAAAACTTTCTTTAAATACAAAGTCAGCTTATAAAAGCGACTTAAATGAGTTAATTCATTATGTAGCTTTAAAAAATACCCAGCTGTCAGATTTAAATCAAAGCTGGATAAGAGATTATTTAAAACATCTGGAAGAAACAAACAAAGAAAGAAATTCTTACAATCGCAGAGCATCAACATTTAGGATATTTCTTAGATTCCTCTATAAAAATAACCTTGCCCCTACAAACTATTCACTAATAGTAGATAATCAGGCTACATTTTTTAAAACACAGGAAGAGACAGATTTAAAACCTGCCTCTTCTGAAATTAAAAAAATCATTGAGGAAACAAAATTGCCAATTGAGCAAAAGCTTATATTACTTATGATTGGCAGGCTAGGTCTCAATGGCACACAAATTTCTTCTCTTAGAACCTTTCAGATAGATTTTGAAAATAAATTAATTGCACTGTCAGATACAGAAAAAATCAAACTGCCATCTGAAGTATTTTTACTTCTTAGAGAATATCTGCTTAATATAAGAGAGGCAATTCCAGGAGCAAATGATCATCTGAATCTTTTTCTAAATGAAAATGGTAAACCAATGACTGATTCTGATATTTATAAACTTATTAAAAGTTTAAGAGAAAGCCTGGGCCTGGAAGGAAAATTAACTACAAGAAGCTTAAAAAAGCTTTCTGAAAGTAAGATTGATGTATTATCTATGCAGAAGGAAGTTTTAAATCTTATATCACCAAATTAACGGAACTGTGTTTCTGCCTAGCAAGTATTTGTTTTAATTTAAAGAGCTTATTAAATACCCATTTCTATTTTCAGCTTCTACCAAAGTTCTTGTGTTAATTGTTACATCGATCCTAACAAGTAACATTGCAATCACATTGCTTATTGATACACATGCAATCCCGGTGTACCAATTTAACTGTCCAAAATAATTCAGCAGAAGCAGTCCGGCTACTGCAATAGAGAAAAAATATTCCCATTGCAGCATGATATACCTCTGGTACAAGAAGT
>MFRN01000017.1 GCA_001784585.1 Candidatus Melainabacteria bacterium RIFCSPLOWO2_02_FULL_35_15
AGGGGATAATGAATTCGATATTTTTCATACTAGAATGTTTCTTGATATGGAAGAAACAAGACCAGTAATTTATTTAGATCAACCTCTTGAACCTTTTCAAGAATGGGATAATGAGAGGGTCTATCTTTTATAAAAGAGTTCTTTTTTTATATTACTTAGTCCCGACTTTGTTAAGCTGCACAAGCTAAATCCGGAATGTGCACAAATCCGACAATTGCTAAACCGTTTTCTATGATGTCCCGTTTATGAAAATCAGAGCTTGCAATTATGTATCAACCAAGTATTGTTAAAGAATAATTAAATGTCAAGAGGTTTTCATCAGAAATAGATATTTTTTTAAATTTTTCTTCTATCAAATTTTTAAGGTTTCTACAATTGTATATGTGGTATTAGAAGTTTAATTCATTTATAGGAGGATATTAAAATGGCAGACCGAATCTCAAATAGTGTACCAGTCCCTAACCCTAGAGGTATACAGAAGGTACTCTATAATAGCAATAATATACCAGCTGCTCTTGGTGGGGTACTATCAACAAATAGTTCTGGAATATGCAAATTTATCCCGTGAGATAACTTTGTATCTCACGGGGTAAACCCCCTTATGCTCTATAATTTTAGTTCTCACTAGTTGTCCCTAAAGTCAGACCTTTTATAAAAACCAGCACAAATTTATTTTGCGATATAATAAATCTAAATATCAGAGTAGTAAAACTACTAGTCTTTGTATATAGTGAGGTAAATTAGTAAGTGAGTTTGCTGTTTGAATGGGATAGAATAAAAGCTGGTGCAAACCTAAGAAAGCATAGAGTATCTTTCGAAGAAGCCTCTTCAGTATTTGGGGATCCCATGGCAACTACAATTGAAGACCCTCAGGTAAGGTCAGCTGAGTATAGGTTTGTAACTATGGGGCGGTCAGTGTTAGGACAACTTCTTGTTGTGGTACATACAGAGAGAAGTGATAAAATAAGGATCATAAGTGCTAGAAAAGCCACAAGATCAGAACGGAACCGATATGAAGAGTAAGAATAAAGATAAAGATATGCTTTGTGAGTACAATTTTTCTAATGGAGTACGAGGTAAGTATGCAAAACGATATGCTAAAGGAGCAAATATTATAGTTCTTTCCCCTGATGTTTCTGCAGTATTTAAAGATTCGATTTCTGTTAATGAAGTTTTGCGATCTTTGATGAAGGTTGCTTCCGCTGTTAGTAAAACTCGCCGCACGGCTTAGACACTTAGTTCAGCAAACCAGCAACAGCAAAATCTGGAATATAAAGTTGAACTTGTAATATTACATGATCATTGTTAATGGATGAGCCAACTCAGGAATATGCAGATATCCCTTATGTTTTTTATATAGCCTCAAACAAGTTGAGGCTTTTCTCGATCAATCCTTCTTGTAGGATCGGATTTGTCCGCCCGAGGCAGAACAAATCCTATAGTTGCTAAACCGTTTTCTATGATGTCCCGAATAGTTACTTTAAAACCTCAGAAAATCCTAATGTATCAATAATATTTTCAGAGATCTTACTTAGTTCTTCATCACTAATAATTCCAACTTTCTGTATTAAGTTTAATTTATCAACAGTATAAATATGCCACCATACTACATAACCTTCTTTTCTTAAATTATTAATCTTATTTGGAATTAATTTAATTTCAAGTTCAGTCCTTTGCCTTTGTGAAGATAATGGAACAAGGACAATCGTGGGTAATATTTTATTTGCTTCACTGGCTTGAAGAACAATACAAGGTCTATTGTTTTTGCCTAATTCTCCCTTTCTGGAAGGGTTTAAATTAACTAGCCAAATGTCTCCTTTTTCAATATTCTTTATTAAATTTTACTTGGCTATTAATATTCTCCAGGAGTTTTTATTGTGCCATTCAAGATTTGACTTTGATGAATTAATGCTTACCATATCTTCCACTTCTTTTTTACTCAGATAATGAGAAACAGGTGCTACCAAATGATCACAAATTATGCTGTTAATTTCTGTAAAATCAAACTCGCTGATATAAGAAAGATAAGCATGGTAAAAAAGTACTTTTCCAAGTGGTTGTAGGATTTTAAATTTAACCGTTGGCAAATAGATTATTTTTAAAATTGGAAATAAAAGTAATGTCAGTAAAAAAGAAATAATATGAATGATTTCAGGAGGCATATAATGTGTTAAAAATTTTCTTACCGGATCAATACAGTATACAATCCACTCATTGTTTTCTTTCCCATAAATCCAAAGTGATATTGAACCGCTTTTTTTAGTTTTCTTATGTAGATTATAAATAGTTGTTTTAGGTGATTCTGTATGATGAACTACCCCGATCGAGTACACATAATCAAATATTTCATCCTTTAACGGAAGATAATTTAAGTCTGCCTGAATTATATGAACATTCGGCAAATGTTTTGTATTATTGTAAGCCACAAAAACCGAATCACTTATATCCACACCTATTACTTCTTTTACATAAGGGCTTATCGTCATTAAGTGACGACCTTTCCCACATCCGGCATCCAGAACCACCTTGCCTTTTAAAAAGTTTTCATTAACTGGTTTTATCCAGTCAAAAAACTGCTTTTTATAAAAACCTTTATTTATTTTTGAAAATTTCTGCCAGGAGTAACCAAAGTTTTGTGCTGTAAGTTTGATTTTATGGTCTTTATAGAACCTGGTAAAGATTGGCACACCATTTGTGATTTCATATTGTTGCTGACAGGTGCCACATAGTAAACTCCCTGCCAGGATTTCAGGCTCATCCATATGCTTACTCAGATGAAGCTCTCCGTTACAATGTGGACAATACAAGTACGACAGTAACCTTTTTTTCATAGATTTGTAAAAAATTATACCTTTTAAACTGTTGTTTTGGTTTATATTTAATCAACAAGGTAGGCAGTTATTAGACTTGCTGCTCAGGAAGCTTGGTCTTTGAGTTACAAAGTAGATTTTAAAGAGTATGATCACAATAAAATAGTTTTACAGGTTACAGTTAATAAGTCTGCCATATTTATACTTGGTCATAACTTAAATAACAATAAGTTCTCTTGCCATTGTTATTTTGTTTTTGACTTTTTATTTGAAATAACAACAATCATCCTTAAGGATGATTGTTGAAAATTTACTTATACACAATAGAATCAAAACATAAAGATGTATAAAATTTCTGCAATAATTAATTCCAAAGGTTGATTACAATAGGTAGTTGGATCGATGATTTACTTATATAATTTGGGTTAACTTAAACTGATGGGAATAAGAATCAAATATAAGTTAAAACAACCTTTAAGCTTTAAATTATTCATAAGCATTAGTAGTGCTTTAATTTGTTTTATTATTTCTTTACCCTCTTATTCCATTGAGACTATGCGTCAGATACAAGAAGACAAGGCTGCTAAGTTATTTATACTTAAGTGTTCTGGTTGCCATACAGTTGGTGGAGGGGCACTTGTCGGGCCGGATCTAAAAAGGGCTTCTACTTTTCAGCCTAACGACTTACTAAGGGCAATTTTAAGAATGCAGGAGCAGGTTGGCCCGCTCGGTAAAGAAGAAACAGATGAACTTGCAAAGTTTTTAAAAGATGGAACGGCAAGTGAAAGAATAGAACAGGAAAATCAAAGAATTGCAAAATTACAAGAAGCAAGTCTTGAACTACCGGATGCGAGAACTGGCAGGGAGCTTTTTCTTGGAATCAAACTATTTAAGAATAATGGACTTTCATGTATCTCGTGCCATAACGTTGCCGGTGTAGGTAAATGGGGTGGCGGGAAACTTGGACCTTCATTAGAAAATATTTATAGAAAATTTGGTGAGCATAACCTTGCTTCAGCTATTGAAAACTGTAACTGGAAAATTATGAGAGAAGCATATAAAAACCATCCAATTACAAAACAGGAAGCAATACACCTGACAGATTTCTTTAAATCAATTAGGAATGAGCCTGCAAGAGAAGCATGGATGTTTTATTTAGGACTTAGTGGTTTAGGCTGCTTATTTCTATACATTGCAGTTGCTTTATTTTATAAGAATAGACTAAAAGGGGTCAGAAAGAAGCTGGGCAAGGAGGTGAAATGAAAAATATGTCATGGATTCAAGACATTTTAAACCCTGATGAAAGAACATGGGAAGAGTTCTATAGAAACAGATGGTCATACGATAAAATCGTACGAAGTACTCACGGTGTAAACTGTACCGGTTCTTGTAGCTGGAATATATATGTAAAAAACGGAATAGTTACCTGGGAATTGCAGGCACTTGATTATCCAAGACTCGGCAGTGACGTTCCTCCATATGAGCCGCGTGGCTGTCAAAGAGGAATCTCTTACTCCTGGTATGTTTATAGTCCGATAAGAGTAAAGTATCCCTATATCCGTGGTACATTGCTTGATTTATGGAAGAGGGCAAAAAAAGAAAATAATGGTGATCTGATTAGTGCCTGGAAATCAATTCAGGAGAACCCGGCATCAAGACAGCAATACCAGCAATCAAGAGGAAAAGGCGGGCTTAGAAGATCGACCTGGAATGAAGTAAATGAAATAATTGCTGCTGCAAATATTTATACTATAAAAAAATATGGCTCAGATCGTATTTTTGGCTTCTCACCGATTCCTGCAATGTCAATGATAAGTTATGCAGCAGGATCAAGATTTCTTCAGCTCATGGGTGGCGTAAGCCTGAGCTTTTATGACTGGTATTGTGATCTGCCACCTGCTTCGCCTGAAATATGGGGTGAGCAAACAGATGTTGCTGAAAGTGCTGACTGGTATCATTCAAAGTTCATTGCAATTGTCGGATCAAATGTTTTTATGACAAGAACCCCGGATGCTCATTTTTTAGTTGAAGCAAGGCACAATGGATCGAAGGTTGTTGTATTTACTCCTGATTTTAGCCAGGTATCAAAAACAGGGGATGAATGGATACCAATTCACCAGGGGCAGGACTCAGCATTCTGGATGGCAGTAGGACATGTAATATTAAAAGAATATTTTGCAGATAAAAAAACAGGTTATTTTATTGATTATTTAAAAGATAATACCGATACTCCGTTTTTAGTTACATTGGATAAAGATAAGGATGGTAACTGGGTTTGCGGGAAGTTGCTCAGAGCTTCTCAAATCGAAGAAACAAAAAATGAGGAAAATGCAGAGTGGAAAACATTTATTTTTGATGCAGGAAGCCGTTCCATCAGATTACCTAATGGAACCATTGGTTTTAGATGGCAAAAAGAAAAAGGTAAATGGAATATAAAAAACAGAGACGGCAGTAACGGGCAAATGATAGATCCTGTTCTTAGTTTTCTTGATGATCATGATGAAAAAGTAAAAGTAAAGTTTTCAGATTTTACCGAAAGTACAAGTGACAGGTTTGTTTTTAGAGAGCTTCCTGTTAAAAAAATTAAAACAATAAATGGAAATATTTTTGTTACCACTGGGTTTGATCTCCTTATGGCTCAGTATGGAGTAAGCAGAGGATTAAGCGGAGACTTCCCGACTTCATATGATGACGAGGTTCCGTTTACTCCCGGCTGGCAGGAAAAATTTACTGGTGTAAAAGCAAGTGTGGTAATTAACTTTGCCAGACAGTGGGCAAAGACTGCTGAGCTGTCCCGTGGCAAATGTTCTGTGATTATTGGAGCAGGAGTAAATCACTGGTATCACAATAATTTAATGTATCGTGCGCCAATTACAGTGCTTATGCTTACAGGGTGTGTGGGTGTTAATGGTGGCGGATTAAACCATTATGTCGGTCAGGAAAAGCTAGCACCAATGAGTAGCTGGGCACCGCTGGCATTTGGAGCAGACTGGGGTGCACCACCCAGATTACAAAACTCTCCTTCCTTCCACTATATTCATTCAGATCAATGGCGGTATGATAAACCATTTAATCAAATCTGTAATGTGTCTGATAAGAATAATCCTTTTTCTTCCGGGCATACAATTGATAAAAATATTCAGGCGGTAAAATGCGGCTGGCTTCCTTTTTATCCTCAGTTTAATAAGAGTAACTTAGAGCTGGTCAAAGAAGCAGAAAAAAATGGTGCAAAAACAGAAGAAGAAATAATTAAATATGTAATCAGTAAACTAAAAAGCAAGGAATTAAAGTTTGCAGTAGAAGACCCGGATGCAGAAGAAAACTGGCCCAGGGTATTTTACATCTGGCGCGGTAATGCACTTATGTCTTCTGCCAAGGGACATGAATATTTTTTAAAGCATTACCTTGGTACACATACAAATGCAATTGCAGATGAAATAAATCCAAAAGATGTTAAAGAAGTTACCTGGCATGATAAACTTCCGCTTGGAAAGATGGATTTAATAATTGATCTTAATTTTAGAATGGATACCTCTGCTCTTTACTCAGACATTATTCTTCCTGCAGCAACTTATTATGAAAAAAATGACTTAAACTCAACTGACATGCACTCATTTATTCATCCGCTTCAGGCTGCAGTTACACCCTGCTGGGAGTCAAAGAGTGATTATGATATCTTCAAAGGGATTACTGAGACTACAGGCAACCTGGCAAAAGAACACCTTCCCGGTATAGTAAAAGATCTTATTGTCAATCCTCTGCTTCATGATACCCCGGGTGAAATAACCCAACCAAAAGTTTTAGACTGGTCAAAAGGTGAGTGTGATCCAATCCCCGGGAAAACAATGCCAAATATGAAAGTGGTACAAAGAGATCTTACAAATCTATACAACAAATTTATTTCATTAGGGCACGGAGTAAAAAATAACGGACTTAATATGCATGGGATTCAAGTTGATGTAAAAGACATATATGAAAAACATCTAAAGGAATTCCCGACAGAAAAATGGGGCGGTAATGAATATATTTCTATTAGAGAAGATAAACTTGCATGTGAGTATATTTTGGCATTTGCAGCAGAAACAAATGGAGAGATGGCATATAGAGCATTTGAGGCAGAATCAAAGAAAACAGGACTGGATTTAACACCTCTTGCAAAGGATACGCGAGGAGTAAAATATACTTTTCAGGATTTGATAAGCAGTCCGAAACGACTGCTCACCACTCCGTTTTGGTCAGGAAATATTAATAATAACAGGACTTATTCTGCTTATGTGTTAAATGTAGAAGAAAGAATCCCCTGGAGAACACTTACAGGCAGACAACATTTTTATCTGGATCATGAAGCATACATTGCATTTGGAGAACATTTACCGACACATAAACCAAGAATAGATGCAAGAACCTACGGGGATATTGTTAATTCAGAAGAGCAGGGAAACAGTATTATTTTAAATTATCTTACTCCCCACGGGAAATGGCATATTCACTCAACCATGGGTGATACTTTAAGAATGAAAACTCTTTCAAGAGGCATATGGCCAATTTGGATTAACGATGAAGATGCAGATTTAATCAATATAGAAGATAATGACTGGGTAGAAATTTACAACGATAATGGAGTTGTTTGTACAAGGGCATGTGTCAGCTCGAGAATTCCTCGTGGAATATGTATGATTTACCACTCTCCCGAAAGAACGCTTTCAATACCAAAATCACCGGAGCGGGGAATGAAAAGAGCCGGCGGTCATAATAGTTTGACAAGGACCAGATTAAAATCACTGTTTATGATTGGAGGCTATGCTCAGTTTAGTTATGCATTTAATTACTGGGGGCCACAGGGAGTAAACAGAGAAACACATGTAATAGTAAAAAAACTAAAGAAGGTGCAATTCTAAGAACGATGTTACAACGTAATCTCAACTCAAAGGATTTGTTCCGCCTCGGGCGGACAAATCCGATCAAACAGGAAGGATCGACCGAAGGAAGCTTCAGCTTGTCTGAAGCTATAAAAAAATGGATATAAGAGCACATGTATCAGTAGTATTTCACCTGGATAAGTGTATAGGTTGTCACACTTGTAGTGTTGCATGCAAAAATATCTGGACTGATCGTGAAGGTGCTGAATATATGTGGTGGAATAATGTTGAAACTAAGCCTGGAACAGGTTTTCCAACACAATGGGAAGATCAGGAAAACTACAAAGGTGGCTGGATTGTAGAAAATGACAGGCTAAAACTGAAATGTCAGAAAAATAAACCGCAAGGCTTCTTAAACTTATTTTATAACCCGAACATGCCCGGATTAGAAGACTACTATGAACCATGGACTTATAAATATGAAGATTTATTTAATGCTCCGGCCGGTGATGATCAGCCTACAGCAATACCAGTGTCAAAAATTACAGGTGAGCTGATAAATATAGAATCAGGACCAAATTGGGATGATGATTTAGGAGGATCGAATCTATATGCAAAAAACGATCCAAATCTTGAAGGTTTGTCACAGGAAGAAAAAGATTTAATGATGGAAATAGAAAATATTGCAATGATGTATTTGCCAAGAATATGCAATCATTGTGTTAATCCATCTTGTGTAGCAGCTTGTCCTTCCGGTGCTATTTATAAACGTGGTGAAGATGGAATTGTACTTATAAATCAGGATAAATGCAGAGGGTGGCGAGCATGTGTTACTGCTTGTCCGTATAAAAAGATTTACTATAACTGGAGGTTGGGGAAATCAGAAAAATGTATATTGTGTTATCCAAGACTTGAAACAGGTCAGCCGCCGGCCTGTTTTCATTCATGTGTTGGCCGCATTCGTTATTTAGGTGTTTTATTATATGATGCTGACAGAATGCCTGATGCTATGAAAGTACCGGATCATAGTCTTGTAGAGTCTCAAAGCAGTATCTTTTTAAATCCTTACGATCCAAAAATAATAGAAGCAGCAAAAGCAAATGGAATCAGTGATGAGTTTCTCGATGCTGCGCAAAACTCTCCTGTTTACAAATATGTTGTTGAATGGAAACTGGCTTTACCATTACATATTGAATACAGGACTTCTCCAATGTTATTTTATGTTCCCCCTCTTCTTCCTGTTATGGGAAAAATGGAAAACGGGATCTATGAGCACACACAAGAAACCTTTTTTACCTGTCTTGAAAAGTCCAGGTTTTCTACAAAATACCTGGCAAGTTTATTTAGTGCCGGAAATGAAGAAATTATAATCCGTGTTCTGAAAAAATTACTTGCAGTAAGATACTTTAAACGTTCTGAGCAGTTACATGATATAGATAAGGGCAAAATAGAAGCCATTATGAGAGAAGCAAGTTTAACAGAAAAAGAAGCAGAAGAAATTTATAAAATGACATCAATGCCTACTGTCTATGAAAGATTTGTCCTTCCTCCTATTCAAAGGGAAGAAGCAATTGAAGCAAAGTTAGACCCTGAAGTATGCAAAGGATGTACAGGGTGTGGTGAACTTAATACACCAAAAAGAGGACTTTAATGGAAAATAAACAAGACAATATAATTCTTGAACTTTTGGCAAGTACACTGGAGTATCCACAGGAAGATTTTCCGGAAAAGATTAATGAATTAAGTAACCGGGTAGAAAATTTAAATACAAAAGACAGCTCAGTAAGTTTATTAAAGAAATTCGCAGAATTTGTAAACACACACAAAATTGAAGAACTTCAGGAACTGTATGTTAAAACATTTGAGGTAAATCCGGTTTGCTCATTATATGCAAGTATCCATTTATTTGGAGAGGAAAGCTTTAAACGTAGTGATTTTATGGCAAGGCTGAAACAGGCATACAATGAGTATGGAATGACTTTTAATGAAAAAGAACTGCCTGATTTTATACCTATAATCTTAAGATTTATAGCTTACTTAAAAGATGAAAAAAGGCTGGGAGATTTTATTAAAAGGTGTATTTTAAATCCTCTTGATGCTATTAGTAACACAATGATTGAAACTCTTGAGAATAAATCAAATCCATATAAATCTCTTATGGAATATATAAGAAAATTTACTGAAAACAATCTTACTGACTTAAGGAGAATAAATTATGCATGATTACTTTCTGTTTGTTGGTTTGCCATATATTGCATTATTTTCCTTAATAGTTGGTGTCATTTACAGATTTAATTCGGATAAGTACAGCATATCTTCCTTGTCTTCCCAGTTTTTAGAAAAAGAAAAATTACTTTGGGGTTCTGTACCGTGGCATATTGGAATAATAGTTATACTGCTTGGGCATATAGTTGCTTTTACAATGCCGTCTTTTTTGCATGCACTGGTTTCAAATGTCAGGATCCTTTATACCTTTGAAGCTATCGGATTGACTTTTGCACTCTTTGCATTATGCGGACTGGTTATTTTATTTATCAGACGCTTACGCAATGCAAGAATCCAGGCAGTTACATCTAATATGGATTTAGTAGTCCTTTCATTACTTACTATACAAATTTTGCTTGGTATTTTAACCAGTACTTTATTCAGATGGGGTGCATCCTGGTCAACACATACCCTTGCACCGTATATACAAAGTATTTTTTTATTTAGGCCAGATATAACATATGTCACCAGCATGCCACTTATTGTTAAACTTCATATTGCTAATGCATGGTTAATTATTCTTTTAATCCCATTCTCGAGATTAGTTCATATCTTTGCACTTCCGCTTGAATATTTGTTCAGGCTTCCACAAATTGTAGTCTGGAATTCACGTAAACAGGAAGAAGCGGTGATTGTTGCCCAGGCTGAAGCTGAATCCAGGAGATATTTTCTTAAGGCATTGATTGGAATTACAGGCGGACTTATTTTACTTGTAACCGGAATAGCTGACAAAGTCATTCCGTTTTTTAGAGGAGCTGAATTAACAAAAAAAGAGAAAGAAGAATTGCTTAACAATAAACTGGAAAAAATGAAAGCAGCCATTAAACAAAAAGAACTTGAAAGTGAAAGGCTGACTAAAGATTTTATTTATGTTGCTGATCTGAAAGATCTAAAAACAGATGAAGGTATGTATTTTACTGACTACCAAATGAAACCTGCACTTGCATTTAAAGGAAACAATGGTTTACCGGTCCTGTATTCTGCAAAATGTACTCATCTTGGCTGTACTATAATTAATAAAGTAAAAGATGGCAAACTGCTTTGCCCCTGTCATATTTCACATTTTGATATTAAAACAGGAAATGTAATAGATGGTCCGGCACCAAAGCCACTGCCACAAATTAAGTACATATTAATGGATTCAAACACTCAAATCGTCACAAATATTGATACAACTAAGTTAAATGAATATAAAGTTTATATAGTAAAAGGCGAAAATACATGAAGCGTTTAACTATGATTGCTGATTTTCTTAGAGCAAGATTCCCTCTTGAGAAAATGGATCTTGAATCAATGTTAATGAAAAAAGAAGTGCCGGTACATAAAATGTCATGGGCATATTATTTAGGTGGCTTAACGTTACTATTTTTTACTATTCAGGTTATAACCGGATTACTTTTACTTTTTTACTATCAGCCGACAGTTACAGAAGCTTATGATTCTGTAAAATTTATAACTGAAAAAGTCCCTGGTGGTTATGTAATAAGGAATATGCATGTCTGGGCTTCATCAGCAATGATATTAACTGCTATCTTACATTTTTTAACTACTTTTGCAATGAAAGCATTTGAAAAACCAAGAGAAATAACCTGGTGGAGCGGGTTATTGCTTTTGTTTATTACTTTTACATTTGGATTTACTGGTTACCTGCTTCCATGGCACCAGCTATCAGTAAATGCTACAAAGGTAGGGCTCCAGTTTATTGGTGCAGTTGGACCATATTTACCAGGTAAGCTGTCCGAGCTGCCGAATAAATTGATTGAGATTATACAAGGGGGAGCAAGTATCGGACAAGAAACACTGAGCAGGTTTTATGCTATTCATGTCGTTATACTTCCTCTTGCTATATTTGCAATTTTAGGACTTCATCTCTTATCGATACAACTTCATGGAATGAGTCAGGGTACTGATGATAAATTTTTTAGAAAAGAAAAATTTTTCCCGGATTTTGTTGTAAAAGATTTTAGTCTTTGGGCAATAACATTTTTTATTTTATTTGTACTTGCTATTACTATTCCTTTTGACTCATTTTTTGCTTATCCGCTAATGGAGCCATATAATCCGTTAGGATCAACTCCGGAAGGAATTAAACCAGAGTGGTATTTCTATTTTATTTATTATCCAATGGAAATGCTTCCTTTTTGGATTATTCTGGTTATCTCCGGTGTAGTAATGATTGTTTTATTTCTTGTCCCAAGAGTATTTGGGGGAACTGACAGAAAAGTACTACGATTTGTAGCAAGTATTGCATTTTTGTATTTTGTAATTATGACTATATTTGGTGAAGCAATTTTTAACCTTGTAAAGGGGGGATATTAATAATGAGGATGCAAAGATATATTTGTACTTCTTTACTTCTTTGTTTCTTTACTTCTTTACTTCAGGCTTATGCTTATCCTGAATTTTATGAGTACTCAAGAAAAGTTTCAGGCAGAGCTATTAATTGTGCTTTATGTCATAGCCATGGTGATGGTCCTGAAGGAAATGGTGCAGGACAAATCGGCTCATTAAATAAGGAAGAAATGGAAAGATTAATGAAAGCAAGAGCTGCATTTGAACCTAATCAGAAAGTAGACAGTCCTATTTTAAATGAGTTCGGAGATGAAATTATACATACTCTGGGTAAAAAGAAATTCTTAGAACTGAAAACTCACCCGCAGGATTTTGCCAAGGAATTAGGCGACGCGATTGATGTTGATAAAGACGGGATAAAGGATGCAGAAGAATTTTTAGATGGTACCCTGCCAACAAACGGAGAAAATGGTCATCCTTTAAAATTATTTTTTGCAAATCTCAAGAAAAATATTTTTCATGTTATATTTGCATTTCTTTGTGTAGGGCTTTTATTTTATGGCTTTGCCCAGTGGCTAGTGAAAATTCATATTGATGCTGTTTTAAAAGAAATAAAAAAAGAATAACAAAAACTGACAGAGGTAAAGGTGTATAAAGGGCGTCACAGGACAAAATTTAAGAAAGATCATAATAAACTTAATGATCTTTTTAATGCATATTATAATTCAAAAGAAAATAATCAGATTGATGCAAAAAAAACTTTTCAAAAGTTTGCTAATATACTCCACTCTCATATACTTTGGGAAGAGAGAATTTTATTTCCGGTGCTTGAAAAAAAGCTGGGGGGTTACTATTTAAAAGTTGTAGATACTGCTAAAGAAGAACATTGCCAGTTAGTAGACTATTTAAAGATACTACATGAAAAGCTTCAAAAGGGTGATAAGAATACTGAAAAAGATGAAGATGATCTTATGTCTACTTTGTTAAAACATGAAGATAAAGAGGAAAAAATACTGCATTCTGAAATTATTAAGCACCTTAGTGAAGATGAAATTAAACAAGCACTAAATGCAATGAATAAAATACAATCTGATATTTTCATCTCCGGACAAAACTTAAATAGTACAGTTGGAAAAATAGCAAATGAATAAATATAAAATTGTTTTTTTAATAATAGTTTTATGTTTCATGTCATTTAATGAAGTAAAAGGTATAGAAGAACCTAATAACGAACAGCCAGATTATGGAACCTTTATGCTTGGCGGTTCTATACGCAGCAGAATCGAATTTTGGGATTGGTTTGAACCGGGAAAAAGCGTTTCCCCAGGAGGTAATAACTATACCTTTAATGGAAATCTCTTAAGGCTTAATGGTTTATATGAAAACAAAAATACACAGGGTTTTATTGAATTTGCTGTTCCGTTTTTAATCGGGCTTCCTGATAATGCAGCAGCGCCTCCACCGCAGGGACTATTCGGACTTGGAGCAAACTATAGAGCATTTAACAGTGGAAACTTTGCAAGTATTTTTTTAAAGCAGGCATATTTAAAGCAAAAAATAAAAGAGTTGGGTTCTGTTAAACTGGGTCGTTTTGAGTTTTCTGACGGACTGGAAGTTTTAACAGGAGATCCCACACTTGATGCACTTAAAAAAACCAGAATTGGTGAAAGGTTAATTGGTCCTTTTGGATTTACTCATATAGGCAGGAGCTTTGATGGCTTTGAAGCTAAACTAGACAAGTCTACTCTTAATGCCACAGTGTTTGGGGCATTTCCAACTCAGGGATCATTTGATCTTCAGGGATGGAGGGATCTTCATGATGTAAGGATTCTTTATTCAGGAATTACAAAGAAAAATGAAGCTATGACTCAGGAAGGACGACTTTTCTATATTTATTACAATGATGCCAGAACAGAAAAGGGCCTGGTAAAAGTAGATAACAGATCTCTTCCGGTAAGATTATTAGATAATAAGGATCTGTTTATTCATACAATTGGCAGTCATTACATTCGTAAGCTGGGACCTTTTGATTTATTGGGTTGGGGTGCAATACAGCTTGGCAAGTGGGGGTTGGTAGATCACTTTGCATATGCCTGGGATACAGAATTAGGATTTAAACCACCTCAAATACCATTTGAACCCTGGTTTCGTATTGGTACAACACAAAGCTCAGGAGACAATAATCCTGCTAACGGATCACACAGAACATTCTTTCAGATATTGCCTACTCCAAGACAATATGCAAGATTCCCGTTTTTTAATATGATGAATTTAAGAGATTACTTCCTTCAATTAACACTAAAACCTCATAAAAAAATAACCACAAGGATGGATTTTCATATTTTAAATCTTGCTAGTGCAAATGACCTTTGGTATGCAGGCGGAGGAGCATTTAGGAAAAATATATTTGGCTATAGCGGGACACCTTCCGGCGGAAATAATAATCTGGCTAATTTTTTAGATCTGAGTGTTGACTATGCAATTAATCCCAAAACCAATTTTACTTTTTACTTTGGGCATTCAATCGGACAAAGTGTTATAAAAGAAATCTATAAAGGAAGTAAAAGAGGCAGCTACTTTTACTGGGAATTAACAAGATATTTTTAACTGTGTAAGGAAACAATGTCAAAAGAAACCACTGAAAATGTAATTGATCAGGCCATTAGTAATTTATATCCTGGCTATTTTGCTCTTGTTATGGCAACAGGAATTGTTTCAATAGCTACCCACTTTCTTAAAATGTTCTGGGTGGCAGAGCTGCTTTTTCAGATTAATAAGGTTGCCTATGTAGTTTTATGGTTTCTTGCAATTATTCGCATGATCTTTTATCGTTCTTATTTTATCCGTGACTTAGTAGATCACATTAGAGGACCTGGTTTTTTTACAGTAGTTGCAGGGACCAGTGTGCTTGGCTGCCAGTTTGTAATTATTTCACAAAATTATTTAATAGGACTTGGACTCTGGTTTCTTTCTGTATTTCTATGGTTCATTTTGACCTATACATTTCTTACTGCAGTAACCATTCGTGAAACAAAACCAGATATTCAAGGGGGACTCACAGGCGGCTGGTTGATTACAATTGTTGCTACTGAGTCTCTGGCAGTCCTGGGTAGCAGACTGGCTCCATTTTTCCCGGACTACAAGATTTATTTATTGTTTATATCTCTTATAACTTTTTTAATTGGCTGCATGCTTTATATTATTATTATTTCCCTGATTTTCTACAGGTTTACTTTTTTTAGTCTAACTCCTAAAGCTCTTTCACCTTTGTACTGGATAAATATGGGTGCAATTGCTATTACTACCCTTGCAGGTGCAATTTTAATTGAGCAGGCTGACTCCTGGGAGTTCTTAAATAGTCTTCTTCCTTTTCTTAAAGGATTTACTTTATTTTTCTGGGCTACTTGTACATGGTGGATACCACTTCTTGTCATATTAAATATCTGGCGCCACTTTTACAAAAAATTTCCAATGAGCTATGATCCCCAGTTCTGGGGAATGGTCTTCCCTTTTGGGATGTATACCACATGTACCTTTCAGCTTGCCAAGTCAACTAACTTAACATTTTTGTATGTCATTCCGGAATATTTTATTTATGTGGCTTTATTAGCCTGGTTTGCTACTTTTATAGGAATGATTCAAACACTGGTAAAGATTATTGCAAAGATGTAGTTAAAAGGATTCAGAATATTTAAGCTGTTTTTTGCTTTAGTACTTTAAAGAAAACAATAAAGTTTAAAAACATACACGTAAGGCAGAATATTGAAAGAAGTAAAAAGCCTAAATCATACTGCCCTGTATAAGTTTTAATATAACCTAATACTAATGGGGGAAAGAATCCTCCAAGCCCTCCCATTGCACCTACTAAACCTGTTACAGTTCCTGTGTCTTTTGGGAAATATTCAGGTACAAGCTTAAATACAGCTCCATTGCCTAAACCAACGCATGCTGCAACACCTAAAGCACCAATTGTAAAAGGTACTATATGCTCAAAACTCATTCCCAGAGCTAAAAGGCCGGTAAATAAAAAGACATACATTAATACCTTAGCCCCACCTACTTTATCGCCTAAGAATCCGCCAAGTGGTCGTACTAGGGTAGCCAGAGCAACAAAACCAGCTACGCGAAAGCCTGCATCCTGAGCTGTCAGATGAAATATTTCCTGTAAAAGTTTTGGCAATCCAATACTAAGAGCAACAAATCCGCCAAATGTTACAAAATAAAAAAGACCAAGAAGCCAGGATAAAGGTTGCTCATAAAGTATTTTAAACATTTCACCAAAACTTTTTGGCTTTGCTTTGACTTCTGCATCTCTGGCAAAGAGTAAGAATATAACTCCCCAGACAAGAGCTACCAATGCAAAGAGTTGATATGATCTTTGCCAGGTCAAAATAGCAGCCAGGGTCGGAATCATAAACAACGCTACACTTTGCCCGATATTACCCATGCCAAAAATCCCAAGTGCAAGACCCTGATCCTTTGGAGGAAACCACTTGGAAGCAAAAGCAATCCCTACGGAAAAAGAAGTTCCAGCCATACCAAGTAACAATCCCCACAGCGCAAAATCTGAATATGAATCAGCAAAGCTTAACATGTAAGCCGGAAGTGATATGAATAAAAGTAATATACCAAAAATAACACGCCCGCCATATTTGTCAGCCAGCATCCCGATCGGTATTCTTAAAATTGAACCAAGAAGTACCGGGATTGCAATTATTGACCATGTTTGTTTTTCAGTAAGTAAAAAATTAGCCTGAAAGGTTTTTGCAAGAGGTGAAATCATTCCCCATACAGCAAAAGCAACTGCAAAAGAAATAGTTGACAAAATCAGAGCTTTATGTGATTCTTTCATAATTTTCCTCCATATCTAATTAATAATATTAATTAGATATACTGCTGTACATCAGTCTTTGTAATGAGATACTCAATCTAAAGATGGATTTTTAGCTAAATCGTTATAATTGAGCATTATAGCTTTTCATTTTTTCAATAACTTCTACTGACTCTGATTTGCCTAGTACACTATCGACCCAGGGATAAAGAATATACTCCTCTTTTTCATTATGTGTTGTTAGTATCTTATTTAATTTTTTTTCCAGGAGATCTGTTTGTGTTGTTTTTTTTAATAACTCTTCTTCTATCTGCTGTAATAATACCCTGATACGCTTATGTTCTTCCCTGGTCCCAAGCTGAGGTTTAGATGATTTATTCTTACTGCTTTCGATAACTGGAGAGATTATTTCTTCTTCCCACATTATATGTCTTTCGAGTCTTTTCTTAAAGGCAGAAAATAAATTTTTTGCTTTTTCAAAATCAGCACCTTTATACTCCTGGTATTCTTTCAGAATCTTATGCAGTTTCTTATGATCTTCTATCAAAAATTGTTTTATAAATACCATGGTTTGCTTTTGCCTGCTATTTGCATCGTTTCCTAGTAAACTATTTATCCAGTAAGATTTTATCTGATTTTATTAAAAAATTGTGTCGCAGCAGGTAAAAATAAAAAATATTTAAATATGGATTTTGAATTAACAGAAGAACAGTTATTAGTTGCAAAATCAGCCAGAGATTTTGCTAAAAATGAATTTTATGCAGCTATAAGACAATATGAAAACAATGGTGATATAGACAAAATTGTTATAAAAAAAATGGGTGAGCTGGGTTTTCTGGGCATTTGTATTCCACATGAATATTGCGGACAGAATCTGGATTATATTTCCCTGGGTCTTGTTTGTATTGAGTTTGAAAAAATAGATACTTCTATTCGCTTTGCATTAACTGTTCATTTAGCACTTAATTCGCTTACCATTCTTAAATGGGGTACAGAGGAGCAAAAAAGAAAATATTTAGTGCCGCAGGTAAAAGGCGAAAAAACAGCTGCTTTTGCAATGGCAGAACCAAACGCCGGATCTGATATTGAAAATATTCAGACAAGAGCAGAACTAGAAAGTGATTACTATATATTAAACGGGGAAAAAACCTGGATAACACTTGCTGATGTTGCTGATAATTTTCTTATATTTGCAAAAACCAATGATAAAAAATCAAACAATATATCTGCTTTTATTGTAGAGAGAGGATTCCCGGGAGTTGTAACAAACACAATTGGTGGAAAACTTGGTATAAGAGCAGGAAATACAGGGAGTATTTCACTTCAGGATGTAAAAGTGCCCAGGGAAAACCTCTTAGGAAAAGAAGGAGATGGTCTTAAAATTGCAATGAGTGCTTTGGACAATGGACTATATACAATTGCCTGCGGATCAGTTGGAATGATAGAAAATTGCTTAGAGACAAGCATAAAGTATGCAAATGAACGGGAAACATTTGGAAAAAAAATTGGTAAACATCAGCTTGTCCAGCAGATGATCGCAAAGATGGCAGCAGCCAGGGATATAGGCAGACTCCTTATTTATAATATCGGTTGGCTTAAAAATAAAAGCAGAACAAATAGCAGGGAAACCTTCCTGGCTAAATGGATTAACTGTAAAAGTGCCTTTGAATCAGCTAACGATACTCTGCAAATACTAGGCGCATATGGCTATAACAATGAATTTAATATTGAAAGACATTTTCGCAATGCAAGGAGTGCTTTAATATATGGACTGACCCATGAAATGCATACACTTATACAAGCTGAATATGCTTTAGGTTATAGAAAAGAATAAGGAGAAAATTATGGTAACAAAACAACAAAAGCTCTGTCCGGAAGTAATTAAATTTTTATCCAGCGCACCGAAAAAAATGTTAATCAACGGTGAATTTGTTGAAAGTTTATCCGGTAAAACATTTGACACTATAAATCCGGCAACTGAAGAATTAATTGTTAAGGTATACGAAGCAGACAAAGAAGATATTAACCGTGCTGTTAATGCTGCAAGAACTGCATTTGAAGGGTGCTGGAAAAAAGTAACCCCTTATCAAAGACAACAGCTTTTGTTTAAACTTGCTGATTTGATAGAAAAACATGGTGAAGAGTTTGCTGAGCTTGAATCACTAAACAATGGTAAAGCCATCAAAGAAGCAAGAGCTTTAGATGTTCCCTTTACGGTTGAACATATCAGATATTATGCTGGCTGGGCTACAAAAATACATGGCGAAACAATCTCTGTTTCATGTGGAAATTATTTTAACTATACACTTCGGGAGCCAGTTGGTGTAGTTGGTCAGATTATCCCCTGGAATTTTCCATTAATTATGGCAGCATGGAAAATTGCAGCAGCAATTGCATGTGGTTGTTGTGTTGTATTAAAACCTGCTGAACAAACACCTCTTACAGCACTTAGACTAGGGGAACTCATAATGGAAGCTGGCTTCCCGGAAGGAGTTATAAATATTTGTCCTGGTTTTGGACCTACCAGTGGTGCTGCTCTGGCAGCCCATATGGATGTAGATAAGGTTGCATTTACCGGTGAGACATCAACAGGACGGGAAATTGTTAAAGCTTCAGCTTTCAATTTAAAAAGAGTTTCACTGGAGCTTGGTGGTAAGTCGCCAAATATTGTTTTTAAAGACGGTGATATTGATGCAGCAGCACAAGGTGCTTTTAATGCTGTATTTTTTAACCAGGGACAGGTATGCTGTGCTGGTTCAAGGCTCTTTGTAGAAAAACCAGTATATGAAGAACTTACAAGCAAGCTTGCATCTATAATCAATAAAATAAAGGTTGGGACTGGTCTGGATCTGGAAACTGACATGGGGCCTGTTGTAAGCCATGATCAATTTAAAAAGGTTCTTGAATATCTTGAAATCGGGAAAAAAGAAGGAGCAAAAGCAGTTTGTGGAGGAAGTAAAGTTAACGATCCTAACTTACAAAAAGGATATTTTGTTGAGCCTACACTTTTTACAAATGCCACAAATAAAATGAGAGTTGCCAGGGAAGAAATTTTTGGCCCGGTAATTTGTGCAATACCTTTTACCGATATTGATGAGGTTGTTACACAAGCCAATGATACTGTTTATGGGCTAGGAGCAGGTATATGGACAAAAGATATTAAAAAAGCACATAGAGTAGCTAATGTCCTGAAAGCCGGCACTGTCTGGATAAATTGTTATAGTGCTTTTGATGTTGCTTCACCATTTGGCGGCTGTAAGCAAAGCGGATATGGCCGCGAGTGTGGAAAAGATGCACTGGATCTTTATACACAGATTAAAAGTGTCTGGGTAAATCTGGATTAGAAATTTGAAGGCAAAATTAAAGTAAGCTAAATTTATTCTTTAATATCAATTTCACCAGGTCCTACATGAAACCCATATAAAATTTTATTTTGACCAATAACATTTAATTCATTGCTGATTTGCATGTCGAGAGGTTGTACAGCATTGAAAATAGCGGTATAAGGTAAGCTATCCAAATCAGCATATATTCTGTATGCACTTTGTCTCTTCTTTAAGGCTTTAATTTTCTTACTACTTTTGCTTAGTAAAAATTTGTGAGGATTCTTGAAGTCGTCATAAATAATGACCTCATTAATTATTATTTTTGGATCTCCTAATAAACCATCGGTTAAAGTTCTTTTTAAAAAACTACCTTTTTTAAATTCTATTTTTGCATACCCTTTATTCCGAGAACTAAATACTTTCACCCCCTCAACAAAAATATCTTTGTTAACAGATACATCAACATTTGTGTTTCTACTAATATTGTTGACTTTTAATGTTTGATCAAAGCTAATGGGAACCTGTAATCCATCCGGTATAATAAGTTTCTTTGCTTCTGCATAGTTAATGCTACAAAGTAATATTAATAAGAAAATATAAATAATTCTTTTCATATAATGTTGATTATTATAGATAGTATAAGAACAAGTTGTCAAATATAAATTATTTACTTAACTATTATGGTCTTACACCCACACAAAAAATTATTTGTATTCTATTGGTCTGTCTGCCATTAAATAAAAAGCCCTCATCCAGTATAACTGTCGGTTAATTGCTAAGAATAAATTCAATTTAAGGAAAAAGAATTTACTTTTTTAGAGATATTTGATCAAATTAAGTATGGATAGGGAGGAAATCTATGCTTAATTTAGATAATGGTTGAAATAAAATAAATTATGCAGCTTTGGCTAAATTAGGTATATCAATATACCAAGACTCCAGAAGCTGCTTAATAGATGGAGCTATTAAGGTTAAGAATTATTTAATAAATCAAGGGTATAATAAGTACAAATGAAAAACCTTAAGTTCACAATATTAATTCAAAAAGATCCTGAAGCAGGTTTGTATGTAGGCTATGTTCCTGGAATGGCTGGCGCGCATTCACAAGGTGAAACAATTGATGAGCTAAAACAAAATCTTAAAGAAGCAATTAGCCTGTGTATAGAAGAAGGTGAGCCTGTTATATTAAATGAATTTGTTGGCACAGATGAATTAGAGGTTGCAGTTTGAGCAAACTTCCTGTAGTTAAATCGAAAGATTTAGAAAAAGTTTTGTTTAAGTTAGGTTTTAATAAGGTCAGACAAAAAGGCAGTCATGCTTTTTATAGACACAATGATGAAAGGTGTACTGTGATCCCACATCATCCGGGAAGAGATTTGTCACCAATTCTGGTTTTAAAGATTTTAAAAGAAATTAATTTGTCAAGAGAAGAATTTGAAAGGTTGGTATAGAAGCAATTCCTTGTTACAGCTTACGATTATATAGATAAAGAAATAGGAGAAAGAGGCAGAGAAAAAGTAAAAAATAATTTTCTTTGTATCCATGAGTTAGAAAAACTTTTAAATCTTTTAATAAGGCTGGATAAATAAAAAATGAACATAACTGTAAGATTAATAGTTTCACTTATTGTAATAATTACATCAATTACATTACTTTCAACTTATTTTGTAGTGAGTGAGGAAAAAGCTAAGCAGTATGAAGAGCTTGATAGACGTGCTTCTCTTTTACTAGAAAGCATACAAGAGCTTGTTGAACCACACCTAGTGCAGCATCCATGAATTAGTTTCCTGTGTTGTAAAGTTTCGGGAAAACATTTTTAGCATCTTTTTTAGAGAATGTCCAATTAATACGGATTTTTAGACGATTCCTTCTTCGTTGCCATGAACTAATTTTAATTCTTGCAAGTTTTAAAGAAGACATTCTTTGGCTTAAGCACTGTCTCGAAAGAACACTGATTTCAGTCTCTGCCATATTAAGCCAACTTGCATGTTTTGGAGTAAAGTAAAACTCTATCCGTTTCATCATTTCTTTAGCTTCTTTTTCTCCAAATGCTTTAATAAGAGACTTTTCATTGTGTGTATTCAGATTATCAACTACAAATCTAAATTTTTTAGCAGAAGGATAATATTCCAGGATTCTTTTAACAACCATTGCAAAATCAATTCTTGTTCTTCGCTTTCTTACAAACGTAAATCTTTTACCTGCTTTTGGTTCAATGGCAAGAAATATACAACAAGTCCCATTTCTTTTGTATTCATAATCTTGTTTTGCAATTTTCCCAGGTTTTGGTAAGGTTGATTTTCTGGTATCTCCTAAAAGTTGGTAAGGCTTTTCATCTAAGCAAATAACAAGATTATTTTTATCATAGGGCTTTTTATAAAGTTTAAGTATAGCCTCCATTCTACTTTTAAACTCTTTAGTTAACTTTGGAACGCACCACATTTTTTTTTCGCCAGGGCTTTAAGTTATGCCCTCTTAGAATTAGACTCATCTGCTGTTTACTTACAGTTTTCACTATTTTCTGTTTAATCGCTTCTTGGCAGAGTAATTCTAATCTCCAGTGTGAAGCTCCTTTTGGCGGATCGGTACATGCAATAGCTACAATACGTGAATTGACTTCATCTGTAAATGTCTTTCGACTCCAAGTATGAGGAACATCATAAATTGTTTTTTCAAGTCCACTTGTACAAAATTTCTTCCTAATATCACGTGCAGTTCTTTCATGACATTCAACATGTTCTGCAATATCTTTATCTGTAAGACCTCTATTTGCCTTGAGCAAGATTTGTGTTCTCATAATAACTCTTGCTGGGTGTTTGCCAGCAAGTAGAATAGATTTTAAAAACTTCTTTTCTTTGGGATTGAGTTTTACAATATGCTTTGTCATCAGTTAAGTCCTCTTTCTGCCTTTACTGATGAATGTTACTTGTAATTTGTGGCCTTTTAAAAAGTATTGTTATGAAATAGGGCCATATGCCTAGGATTATGCACTAGAGAGAAAAAATTATCAAGAACTACAGAGATTGGCAAATAAATTTGGTAATAGAGAGAGGCTTCTTGGAATATCTGTTCACATTGGAGATGGAACTATTGTTGCAATTACAAACAACTTGGAGTCTGCAAGAGAATCAATAACAGCTGTAGCAACTGAATCACTAGCAAAAGGAATTGAGGTCGGCAAAATATTACATATAGACTCAAAAGAAATTCATCAATTTTCAAAACCTATTTTAAAACAAGAAAAAATACAAGGTATATTAACTATCTTTCATAAGACTGCATACATACATGAAAAGCTAATTAATATCTGGAAGCAAACATTTTTAAGAATGTTGGTTATAGTAATTTTAATATCACTTGTGACACTTTTTTTAATAAGGTGGGGCATTCTTGGACCAATTACACAAACAGCCACATGGTTGAAGAAAATGAGAACTGGCGATATAACTCAAGAACCAACGCTCCCTAGAGGTAAACTATTTGCACCTATTGCAAAAGAAGCTACTAGACTTGCAAAAACACTTTCACAAGCAAAAACAGCAGCACAGGAAGAAGCAAAACTTAGACAAACAACCGAGTCACTATGGACGCCTGAAAGACTAAAAGAATATATTAAATCAAAACTAGAAGGCAAATCAATTTTTATGCTGTCAAATCGGGAGCCATATATGCATGTGCACCGTGGACAAAAAATTGAAGTTATTGTACCAGCTGGTGGTTTAGTAACTGCTCTGGATCCAGTTCTTAGATTTTGTGGTGGTACCTGGATTGCTCATGGAGCAAATTGAAAAATTAATAAGATTAATTGAAATTAATCTTAAAAAAAAGAAAAAGATATTTTTTTTCTTTGATTATGACGGAGTCCTTGTTCCTATGCAAAACAATCCTGATACAGCTTATTTGCCTGGAACTACAAAAGATGGATTGATAAGGCTCATAAAAAACAAATTATTTAAAGTTGCATTGGTAAGTGGAAGAACCCTTAGTACTCTTAAAAGGCTAACTAAATTTAATAATAAAAAAGTTGTTTTTATTGGAAGTCATGGCTTTGAACTTCTGTACAAAGGAAAGGCAAGCTTCTTTTCCAAACAAAACATTTCAACAATTAATAAAATACGACCAAAAGCCCTGAAAGTATCTAAGTCTGTAGCTAAAGGTTTCCTGGAACACAAGCCATATACATTCACTTATCATATTAGAGATACAAAAAAAGTTGATCTTGTTGAAAGACTAAATAAGGCAATGAAGAAATTCTTAAAGGAAAACAAATTACACAATAAATTAAGCGTACTTAAAGGCAAGAACATAATAGAAGTCTTGCCACAAGAAGTTAGCAAGGGGAAAGCAATAGAGAAGATTATTAAACTTTACCTCAATTATTTGCCAATCTACTTTGGAGATGATGTAACTGATATTTCTGCTTTAAAGATTGTAAAAAAATATAAAGGGATATCTGTTTCATTAAATCCAAAATTATCTTACAAAGCAGATTTTGTCCTTGATCCAAAAAATATGTTAGCTATCCTAAATACTTTACGTTAAAATGAATATTTCTAAGCCGCCAAACACACTTGAAATCTGATACAATTGTGAAACTAAAAAACAAGGAGGTTAGTATGAAACTAACAGATACAAGAGCTATAAATCAAAAGATT
>MFRN01000018.1:0-210 GCA_001784585.1 Candidatus Melainabacteria bacterium RIFCSPLOWO2_02_FULL_35_15
TGGCAATCCCGGTGGTGGTGGTGGTGGCAATCCCGGTGGTGGTGGTGGCAATCCCGGTGGTGGCGGTGGTAATCCTGGCGGTGGACTGCCTATTACTATGGTTGATTCATCCACATCAAGTTCCAGCAGCTCATCAGGCTCTCAAACAAAATCTGAACCTATCTTGGGGGCCGATCAGCAACAAGGTGTAAATGTTGATGTAACTTATTC
>MFRN01000018.1:223-23557 GCA_001784585.1 Candidatus Melainabacteria bacterium RIFCSPLOWO2_02_FULL_35_15
CCTCCTGTCCAACTTCCACTAACAGCTGATGGTTTTCCTGTTACTAATAAAGTTGGTGTTGCATATGTCGGATCAAACCCGACTTTTGAGATTGAAATCCCGACAGCTTACTCAAATCTTGATATAACTTCAGTTAGTTTAGAAGATAGTAAAAAGAAAATTTATACAGATGTACCTTTTTCTTTGACAGATATCCGGGAGAATTTAAACAAATTAATTCTAAATTTAAAACTACCTGCTGATGTATCCACAGGCACGATGAAGCTTAAATTAAATTTATCTGATGGTAGTTTACTAATAGGGACCATTGAAATAATCAATTCTCCAAAATCTATAAGTACTAGTGTTGGCAAAGGAAAAAGTCTCCTGGAGCCAGTTATTAAAAAAGTCTTTGTGAATAAAGAAGGTAGAACTATTACATTAAACTTAAAAGGGAGTGGTTTTATAAAGCCAGCATCTATAACAATATTTCCAAGCAATTTAAACATTACACCGAAGGTAAAGTATATCTCTAAAGACGGTAAAAATCTTATAGTAAAGTTTAAATTACAGAAAAATATTAAAGGTTTAACCCGCGGTGTAATTACACTGGCAACGCTAAGAGGAATTACTTCCAGTCCTTTTACAATTGAAATAAAAAACAAAGAGTAGAAAATTTCTTTGTAATACAGAGTATCAAACTCCTGTTAATGTCTTTTCTGCAAAATCAGTCTCTGTAAGCGGATGCGGCCCGTTTAATGAGTCGGCTGGTGGTATGTAATCTTTTCTAAGCGGATGTCCTTCCCAGTTTTCCGGATTTAAAATTCTCTTTAAATTCGGATGATCCGTATACGTAATTCCCATCATGTCATATGCTTCACGCTCATACCAGTCTGCTGTAACCCAAATATGGCTGACAGATGGTATTTTTGGATTATCTTTTCCTGCAGTAACTTTAATTCTCAACGATTTTTTACTCTTTGTGGAGTGCATAGTGTAAATTGACTGAAATCCTTTTTTTGTGTCTATAGATGTAATTAATACTAAAAAATCAAATCCTGATTCTTTTAAAAACTTACAGGCATTCACTAAATCTTTTACTTCAAGCTCAATCATCTCTACACCACTAGCATCATTTCCAAGCGGAGTGAAGCTTATTCCTTTACTTTCTAAAAACTTTCCGGATTCATCTGATGGCATAGCTATACCTTTGATTCTTCCTTAAACGGAGCTGGTAAACCAGTAAGTTCATCTACGTAAACTACCGGATGATGATCTTTTGCATACAGTTTTCTTGAGGCAAGAGATTCATTTCTGATTTTTCTTTGCAGTATCATAAGTCCGTGCAGTAAACCTTCTGGTCTTGGAGGGCAGCCGGGAACATAAACATCTACAGGAATTATTCTGTCAACACCCTGCACAACACAGTAAGAATCATGAAACATTCCGCCTGTAACAGTACATGCTCCCATTGCAATTACATATTTTGGCTCCGGCATTTGCTCATAAAGTCTGATTAATGCCGGGGCCATTTTTCTGGTTATGGTCCCTGCAGTAATTATTAAATCAGCTTGTCTGGGTGTAGCTCTAAAAACCTCAGAACCAAATCTGGAAATATCAAACTTACTCATACCTGTAGACATCATCTCAATGGCACAGCATGAAGTTCCAAAGGTAAGAGGCCAGACTGAATTTGATCTAGCCCAGTTATAAATGAGATCTAAAAATCCACCAAGAGCAGTTATAATAACATTTCCTTTTAAATCTTCAGGAACTGGTTTACTGGGTAATTTTATAAGTGGCTCTGTCATAGCTTTAATCAAACTCCAAGACACCTTTTTGCCAGGCATAATACAAGCCAAGGACTAAGATAAAAACAAAAATAAATGCTTCAATTATAAGAAAAAGTTTATTACAGGAAACATCAAAAATTACAGCCCACGGTACAAGAAAAACAAACTCTACGTCAAAAACTATAAACATTAATGCAAATAAATAATATTTAATATCAAACTGAATCTTAGTATCGTGAAAAATCTTCATTCCACATTCATATGATTCTGTTTTAACTTTTGTAGGATTACAAATCTCAAAAATTCTTTGAATCGTGGCAGAGAGAATTAAAAGAGTAGCACCGAGCACAAAACCCACTATTGTAAAAATTGCAATTTGCGTGAGCTGAGAAGACATAAGTTTATTTATAACATGTTTGATTGGGTGTGTAAACTAAACGCGGGGATATATGATGGAAGCTGTTTGATTCGGCAAGCGTAGAGATGTTTTATGAAATGTCTCTATATTAATCTCCGCCCAGTATCTTCCCTGCATCTCCCAATAATCCCTTACTTCCATTTCCGCCAAGCATTACATTTTGGAATTTACTCCACGGCATAGACTGTAGAATAACTTTCCCGGGACCGGTAAGTGTAGATAAAAACAAACCTTCTCCACCAAAGAGAGCTGTTTTAATGCTTTTAATTCTTTTCACATCGTATATTACTGAATCTTCAAAAGCTGCTATGCATCCGGTATCTGCCTGAATAGTTTCACCTGGGGCCAAAGTTTTTTCAATAGCCAGTCCGCCGCAATTTATAAAAACCTTTCCATTTCCTAAAAACCTTTCCAGGACAAAACCTTCACCGCCAAAAAATCCAACCTTAAACTTTCTGATAAAACTAATATTTATAGAAATATTTCCATAAGCAAACAAAAAACTGTTTTTTTGTGCCTGCCAGATTTTATCAGGACTTACTTCAAGTTCAACTATTTTCCCCGGATACGGAGGAGCAAATGCTATTTTAGCTCCGGCAGATTTTGATTTAAAAACAGGCAGCATAAATGATTCTCCAAGAAACATTCTTTTTAATCCGCCTACCCATCCGCCAGGCATTCTAAGATCCATATCCACATTACCTTCTATAAAAAACATACTGCCTGCTTCAGCCTGAACAAATTCATTTGTATCGAGTTCTACAACTGCTGTTTGCATATCATGCCCGATAATTTCGTGTTTCATTGCTGAATCTTATACTCTCTTACAAACTCATCATTTACAAAAAGTTTTGCATTAACAAAATTATCATGTGTAACCGGGTTTTTGCAGGTAACTTCTATAATCTGGTTTAATTCACTCTGTACCAGAGGAGCTTCATATTCATCAAGCTCTTTTTTCTCGTTATTTAGAAATATAACTTTATATTTTTTTATTTCAGTATCTGAAACAGGATCGATTTTAAACGTAAGAGACGGATATAAATAGTCTCCAATAGCTTTTAATTTCAAATTGCTGTCAGTAATTTTATACCTGGCGTTTAAATTAATAATTTTTTTAAGTAAACCGGCTTTTACCGGATCATCATCTCCCGCCAGCAATAATTTAATCTTTTCAAAATATTCATCTTTCTTTACTTTGTCATGTGTATTTAAGGCAAGCTCTTTTAATGCATTGGCATAGGAAATCTTATAGTTATCATTTTCAGATTCAATCTGGATGGCATCTTCGAATAATTTCTGTGCCTGATCAGTCTTCCCGATTTTAAGATATAACTTTGCCTGCTCATAATTTATCTCGGCAGATTTTCCAAGCGCCCTGGCTCTGTCTAAAGTTTCCAGAGCATCTTTGTATTTTTTTTGCTCTGTAAGATTTTCAGCTGTCTGAAAATATTTTGGCAGTAACAATGCTTTTAAACTTTCTTTTAATTCTGACTGATTTATCGCATGAGCAATATTAAATCCTTTTTCCCAGAGATCAACAGATTCTTCCGGCAGTATTTGTCCTACTCTGAGTAAGTTTTTTACAGTTTGTTGTGATGGTTCGGGATTTCCCTGACATGCCAGATACTGTGTAGCAAAAAACTTTGCAAACCGTTTATTTCCGATATTATGATTTGCATCTGAAAGATCTACTAAAAAATTCCTGAAATTCATATCGCACTTCAGAGCATTAATTGTTTTCTGTGAAAATATTGTTTTATTGGCAAGTTCTATTTCTCCAGCCTGTTCATATGCTTTAGCCAGAGCAAATGTGATTTTACAATTGTCCGGGTATTTTTTATAACCTTCTTCAAGTAATTTAATTGCTTTAGCTACTTTTCCGCCGGTTAAATTAGCATTAGCCTGAAAGAGATACTTGAAAGGAGCATCTACAAAGGAAAATATAAACCCTGTAATAATTAACAACAAACCAAACAATAATACAAATTTCTTCATAATTATAATTTTAATGAGTCAACAAAATGTATGATAAATATTGTACACTCATTTTATGACAAATAGAGGGAGAATCTTTGTAATTAGTGGTCCATCCGGTGTTGGGAAAGGGACAGTAGTCGGGCAGGTTCTTAAAAATGTTGACAATATATATCTCTCTGTTTCTGCTACTACAAGAAAAATAAGAGAAGGTGAGAAAGAAGGGGTAAATTATTTTTTTAAAACAAAAAAAGAATTTCAGGAAATGATTGATTCAGGTCAATTTCTTGAGTGGGCTGAATTTGCGGGGGATTTTTACGGCTCTCCTAAATTTAATATAAATAATTATCTGTCATGCAGTAAAGATGTAATTCTGGAAATAGAAATTCAGGGTGCAAAGCAAATCAGGGAAAAATGTCCGGACTCGATTCTTATTTTTCTGGCACCGCCATCATTTGAAGCTCTGGAAGAAAGACTGATTAAAAGACAAACTGAATCAGTGGAAAAAGTTAAAATCAGGCTTAAAAAAGCCAAAGAAGAGATGAATGAAACAAAGCTTTTCCATTACCTGGTAGTAAATGATGATCTGAAAGAAGCTGTTGACAATGTACTTGGTATTATCCGTGCTGAACGTTGTAGAATAACTAATGTAAAATGACAGGGATACATATAAGCGAAAAAAATTGTGGTGAACAATTTTCTGAGCACCGGAAAGGAGAGAAAACATTTAAGCTTAAATGTTTTCAAATAAAAAAGATGGCAATAAATAAATTATTAAGTGATTTACTGGAAGAATCAGAGAACAGATATGACTCGGTTTTAAAAGTAGCTCAGCTGGCAAAACAAATTAAAGAAGAAACAAAAGAACTTGAAGGAACTACTAATCCTGTAATTCAGGCCCTTCAGGAAATTGCTGCTCAAAAAGACGGAATGCTTCTTGTAAACAGTAGATAAATGTCAGGCCAATCAAAAAATATAATCCTGGGTATTAGTGCTGGAATAGCAGCCTATAGAATGTATGATCTTATAAGTGAGCTAAAAAAACTTGGACATAATGTTACAGTGGTTTTAACAAGCGGAGCCAAACATTTTGTAAGCGAGCTTCCGCTAAAAATTCTATCTTCAAATCATGTTTACTGTGATATGTTTTCTCCGGAAATTCAAAATAAACCTGTACACATAGAACTGGCTGACAATGCTGATTTGGTTTTACTGGCACCTGCTACTGCAGATATTATTGCAAAGGCGGCGTGTGGAATATGCGATGAATTAATTACAAGTATTTTACTTGCCACGCATGTCCCTGTTTATATTGCGCCAGCTATGAATACAAACATGTGGGAGCATTTTACTACTCAGAAAAATATCGAAACTCTGGTTACTAAATTAGGATATAAAATAATTCCTCCGGAAGATGGAGATTTAGCCTGCGGTTATTCAGGAGTTGGACATATAGCATCAAACGAAAAAATAATTAAAACTATCTTATACGGAGATTCTGAAACCAAACCGTTACTCGGGAAAAAAATTATCGTTACAGCAGGTGGTACACGTGAAGTAATTGATCCTGTAAGGTTTATTGGAAATAAAAGTTCAGGGAAAATGGGACTTGCTTTAGCTGATACAGCAAACAGTATGGGAGCAGAAGTAGTGTTAGTTTCCACAGTCCCTGCAGATCGTAAGTATCAGGTCATAGAAGTAGAATCTGCACAGGAATTGCAGGAAGTAATTGAATCTGAGTTTGACAGAGCAGATGCATTGATTATGGCTGCAGCAGTAAGTGACTTCAGACCTATTACTACATCGAAGCAAAAAATTAAAAAGAAAAATGAGGATATTACCATTGAGTTAACCAGAAATCCTGACATTCTGGAAATCCTGGGACGTACAAAACGTGAGAAACAAGTAATCATTGGGTTTTCAGCAGAATCCGAAAATATTGAAAAAAATGCAATAGAAAAACTACAAAAGAAAAAAATAGATATGATAATTGCAAATGATATAACAATTCCCGATATTGGTTTTGGCTCGGACGAAAACGCAGTTACTATATTAACCAGAGACGGCAGTAAAGAAATTTTACAACGACAATCAAAAGTCCAGATAGCAAGGCATATTTGTAACAAGCTAATTGATATTTTTGAAACCATGAAAGAGACTAAAAAGCATGATTTTAACAAGAAGTAAGAAAACAAAGATAAAAAGATCTTTTTTAATTGCTTGTTTGGTATTTATTTTTTCTTACACATTGTTACCTTCACTTTGCAGTCAGGATTTAATTGTCAGAGCCAAAAAAACTGCTGAAGATAAATCAGACAAAGAAGAAGCAACAAAAGAAAAAAAAGAACCTGTTAATGAATCTGATTTTCAGCCTGTTCTAATAGGAACTCTTCTTGAAAAACCACAGGATTACCTGAATAAAAAAATAAAGTTTAGAGGAAAGTTCAGTTCTTTTACTACCCTGGCGCTGGATTATAAGCCTGCCATGAGAGCATCCAAAGATTACATTTCACTTTGCATTTTCAGAACTGACAGTAAAATACCACTTTCAGAATTAAAACTAGCTTATCCGGTAAAAGAAGCAAAAGAAGACAAAATTATAAGAGAGCTGGAAGAAGGAGATTTGCTGGAAATTTATGGTCAGGTATTTAGCGCTGCTTTAGATGAACCCTGGGTAGATATCTTACAAATTAAAATGATTGAAAGTGCTTCTAAAAAAGCAGAAGATAAAGACATTAAAGGATCTGAAAAATCACAGGATAATAAATCCCCGGATGAGAAAAAAGAAGCAACAAAAAAGAAAAAAAATAAAAAAGAGTCAAAGTAAAAATGATTGATGAAATTATTGCAAAAATTAAAGACATTGCAGGTGTTAATGTCATTTATTTTTTAAAAGATAACCAGATTATAAAGGAACATAATAATACGGCAGATAAAAATTACTTAGAGCAGGTACAAACGATACTTAAATCCGATTCTCTTTTGCAATCAATAAGTTCAAGCTTATTTTCTGACGAATTTCATACTTATTCTCTTTTAAATGAAGAAGGATTGATGATGATTTCAAAATTAAACAATACGGAAAGTTTATACATGATAATTGTGGCCGGGGAAAATGAACCGGTTGATCTGCTTGGTTTATTAAAAATATGTAAAGAGACACGGGGTTGTCTTTTTGGGATATAAAAATATAATATAATCATACATTAGGAGAAAAAAGAGGAAAAAACTATGAAAACATTAATTAAGTTATCAATTTTATTTTTAAGTACACTGCTCTCATTTAATATATATGTCTTTGCTCAAGGAGGATATCAGGATCCTCAGGAGCTGAATGATTCATATGATCAGGCTCTTCAGGGAAGTCGTGGGGTTGGTACTCCAAATCGCCCGTTAAGAGGAAGAGTCGTAGTGGCACCAGCAGGCTCCAGATTTGATGCTACTTTGATTAGTACTTTAAGTTCCGGCATAAATCGGGTTGGAGACATTGTTACTGCAAGTGTTTCAAGCCCTTTGGTAGTTGGTTCTGATGTTGTTATACCTCCAGGTAGTCAGATAATTGGTCAGGTTGTCAATTCAATTCCTGCAGCAAGATTTATGGCAGGTTCAGGCGGAGTTCTGGAAATCAGGTTTACTTCAATTCAAACTCCTGATGGCCAGAGGTACCCACTCAGCGCTTCGGTAGACACTACACAGTTTAAGCTGCAGGCTGAAACAGGCGGGTCAAGATTAGCAAAAGGTGTTGGAAAAGCTGCTGTGGGTGCAGGTCTTGGAGCAGCACTTGGAACTGCTATTGGAGCTATTGCCGGAGGTATGCCAGGAAAAGGTGCATGGTCTGGTGCAGCAATTGGCGGAGGACTTGGTACTCTTGGGGCCCTTGCATCTAAAGGCAAGGAATTAATTATTCAAAGTGGAACACAGGTACCGGTTTTACTTGATCAGTCTTTGCAGGTAGTAGTGCCGCAGAGAAACTAAGAACGTTGTAAAAATCAGTCTTTTATTATAAAATCTACAATTACCATGATACAAACCAAACCTGTAGTATTTCTTTTGAGAGAAACTGCACTGGCTCTTTATCACAGTGCAAAGCAGCTAAGACCACACGTGTGTAATAAAGGTTTTGAATTAGCAGCAGGGCTAATAATTGAAGATTGTGTAGAGGAGGCAGCAAAGTCCAGTTTCCCCAGGATTCCTCTTTATGCACCGAATTTATCATATTTAACCTTACCTCACATAAGTAAACAAAACCTGCTGTGGAAAGAAGAAGATAATGCCAATAAAAATGCATATAAAAGAATAGGATCATCTTCTGAGATTCCGCCTCTACAGATATCTCGGGAAAAAATTGCTAAAGCAAGAGAGAAATTACTAGAATCAGCGAAAAGAAAAATTAAAGAAATTGAGCATAATCCTTACCTCGGTGAGTTTAAAGCCGGACTGTACTTGGTTAGAGAAAACGCTACTATCATATTAAATATTTTTCAAGACAAACAATATGAAGCATTTAAATCTCTTGGTCTTACACGTGACGAACTAAACACTCTTAGTGATATTTTTTTAGTAATATCAGAGCTGGAATTAAAAGAATATGCTGAGTCTAAAAGGGTTAATTACTATCTCGCAAAAATTGGAAACCAGAACTTTATAATATCAGATATTCCAGATCAAATACAAGATGAAATCCAGCTTTCCAGGTATTTTAAAAACCTTGCTAAAGAAATCTAAAGTGTTAACATTTTTGCAATCTCTTTTAAGTCTGGTTTTACTTCTATTTTTTCCTGTTCAGAATATTTAATTGCGCTGTCGGGATCTTTTAAACCATTTCCTGTTAAAACACATACTACTGTAGATTCCGGTAAAATTTTATTTGCTTTTGCAGATTTTATAAGACCTGCTACTGATGCTGCACTAGCCGGTTCACATGCTATTCCTTCACTTTGGTGCAAGAGTTTATAAGCATTAATTATTTCTTCATCAGTAACCATATCTATAAATCCACCTGATTCTTGTGCTGCACTTACTGCCTGCTTCCAGCTGGCCGGATTACCTATTCTTATAGCTGTAGCAATAGTTTCTGGTTTTTCAATAATTTTATTTTGAACAATTGGCGCTGCACCGCTGGCTTCAAATCCAATCATTTTCGGTCTGTTATCGTTTTTTATATATTCACAGAATCCTTTCCAGTAAGCAGTTATATTTCCTGCATTTCCTACAGGAATAGATAAAATGTCCGGAGTTCTTCCAAGCTGCTCACAAACTTCAAATGCTCCTGTTTTTTGTCCTTCGATTCTATACGGATTTACTGAGTTTACTAATGTAACAGGATATTTTTCTGCAATTTCTCTTACAAGTCTTAAGGCCTCATCGAAATTTCCTGCTACCTGAATTACCTTTGCTCCGTAAATCATTGCCTGTGACAGCTTCCCAAGTGCTACATATCCTTTCGGTACTAAAACAAAACAATCCATTTTATAACCATTTGCTCTGGCACGAGCTGCATAAGCCGCAGCGCTTGCACTGGTATTTCCGGTACTTGCACAGATTATTGCTTTTGATTTTTCCTCAATTGCTTTACTTACTGCTACTGTCATTCCGCGATCCTTAAAGCTTCCTGTAGGATTGGCTCCTTCTACTTTCAGGTAAACAGCAAAACCTGGTATATTACAAAGCTTGGTTATATGTGGTGCAAAAATTAATGGCGTGTTTCCTTCATTAAGAGTAATGATGGGTGTTTTATCAGTTACCGGTAAGTAAGTACGATAGCAATCAATGATTCCTTTCCATGGGCGTGTAAAGATGGTGGATTTACTTAGCATGAGAGATATTGTAGCAAATTCTTGGAAATATGCAAACTTTACAAATTTTAAGTATACTTCAAATTTAATAGAAATCGGGGTATATTTGAAGCATGGTTCAAACTTATAAAAAACGAAATCTTTACCTGGAAAAAATAAAACCTTTTATAGATAAGGATTTAATCAAGGTAATTGTAGGACAAAGAAGGGTGGGTAAAAGTTATCTGCTTTTACAGGTAATTGACTATTTAAAAGGGAGGGGTATCCCTCAAAAGAAGATTCTATATATTAATAAAGAGTTATATGAGTTTGACAGTATTAAAACTTATGTAGATCTTATGAAATATATAAAAGATTGCTTTAGAGAAGTAAAGTCTAAGAAATATATTTTTATTGATGAAATTCAAGACATAGATGATTTTGAAAAAGCATTAAGAGATCTTAAAGCAAAAGGTGAATATGATATTTACTGCTCTGGCAGTAATGCAAAGATGTTGTCGTCTGAAATAGCTACTGTATTAAGTGGGAGATATATAGAATTTGAAGTGTATCCACTTTCTTATTCTGAGTTTTTACAGTTTCATAATTTAAAAAACAATAAAATATCTTTTGAAAGATATATTCGGTATGGCGGACTACCCTATTTAATACATTTGGAAGATGATAATGAAATAGTTTATGGTTATTTGAAAAGTATTTATAACAGTATTTTGCTCAAGGATGTAGTCGGTCGACATCAAATCAGAAATATTGATTTTTTAAACAGGCTTGTACAATTTCTTGCTGAAAATACAGGGTCTTTATTTTCTGCAAACAAAATATCTGAATATTTAAAGTCACAAAAGATCTCTCTTTCTCCAGTGATAATCATGAATCATCTTTCATATTTAGATTCTGCATTTTTCATTTTTCAAGTAAAGAGACTTGGAATTTCCGGGAAAAAAGTTTTTCAAATAAATGAAAAATATTATTTTAACGATTTAGGAATCAGGCATTGTTTGATCGGATACAGGCAGGTTGACATAAGCAAAATACTGGAAAATTTAGTGTACATTCACTTAAGAAGATTAGGTTATGAAGTAAAAGTCGGTTGCTTGAAAAATAATTTAGAAATAGATTTTGTCGCTGAAAAAAGCGGCAAAAAAATATACTTACAGGTTACTTACCTTATGCAAAGTGAGCAAACAAGAAAAAGAGAATTCGAGTCGTTACTTCTTATAAATGATAATTTTAGAAAGATATTGATTTCAATGGATGAACTATCTGGTGGCAGTTATGAAGGGATTGAACATATTCACATAACTGATTTTCTTTTAGATGATTCTTTTTGATTCAATGTTAGAATTAATCTGTGAAATTCTCTGTTATCACCTTCCCGGGCTCAAACTGTGATAAGGACTGTGTCTATGTTTTAAAGGATGTTTTAAAGCAGGATGTGGTAGAGACGTTTCATGACGAATCTTCTTTATTGCCTGGGATAGATTGTGTGATTCTTCCCGGCGGGTTTAGTTACGGTGATTATTTAAGATCAGGTGCTATTGCCAGATTTTCAAAAATTGTAAATCCAATAATTAACTTTGCAAATAAAGGCGGACTTGTAATAGGCATTTGTAATGGTTTTCAGATTTTATGTGAAATGGGATTACTTTCCGGAGCACTTACTGCAAATAAATCCAGAAGTTTTATTTGTGATGAAGTATACCTGAAAGTAGTAAATAATAAAACTCCTTTTACCAGCTTATATAAAGAAGGTGAAGTTATAAAAGTCCCTATTGCTCATGGCGACGGTCGCTATGTTTCAAAAAATATTGATAAGAGTCAAATTGTTTTTCAATATTGTGACAAAAATGGAAATATAACCGAAGAAAGTAATCCAAATGGCTCAGTTCAAAACATTGCAGGAATCATAAATGCAAAAGGAACTGTCCTGGGCATGATGCCGCATCCGGAACGGGTTTGTGAAAGTGTTTTAGGCGGAGTAGACGGTAAAAGATTATTTAAAAGCCTTTGCCATCTCCACAGCCTTTTCAATATTTAAAAGTCCATAGCCATATTGTTGATCTTTACCGGGAACTCCCAGGTCATCAGCTGAGCTGCTTAAAATATTTCTTACCTCATCATTAGTCAGTTTTGGTGCTATAGACCATACTAATGCTGCAGCACCTGATACCTGTGGCGCTGCGAATGATGTACCAGTTACTTTGTCATAGGTAAAATTTATTGAAGTGGTATAAATTGATGTCCCGGGTGCGACCAGGCTTACATGTTCTCCGGTGGTGCTGTAAAACTCTTTTTGCTTTGTTTCATCTACTGCACCGACCCCGATTACTCCATCAAATGCAGCAGGATACCTTAGTTCTTCAATACCGGAATTTCCTGCAGTTGAAATAATTAAAATGCCTCTGTCATGTGCTTGTTTAATTGCATCTTTCAAGGTTTGAGAAAACTGATTTGTACTTAAGCTTATGTGTACAATCCTGGCACCCTTTTGATATGCCTGATCCAGTGCACTGACTACGTTTGATACCCTTGCCTGACCTAAGTCATCTGTGATTTTTAAAGATAAAACTTTTGTATTCCAGGATACTCCTGCAATTCCCTGATGATTGTTTGTATTTGCAGCAATAATGCCGCTGACTTCTGTACCATGTCCAATACTATCATTTAGATCCACATCATTTGTATCTGTACCACTTGATACTTTGCCATTCAAATCAGGGTGATTTACATCTACACCGGTATCAAGCACTCCTACCAATAAAGCACTTCCAACAGTAATCCCCCATGCTTGCGGTGCATTTACCTCTTTTAAGTAATACTGTGCAGCAAAGTCCTTATCATTTGGCGTAACTTCTTTTGGCAGATCGAAAGAAATTATATCTCCTGCATCTGTCAGGTTATTGTCATTTTCAGCGTGCCTGACAATCTGTGTATAAATTCTTTCAGTTTCTTCCTGATCTAAAACCAGTTTATAATCCGGCTCAACCAGATCAAATATCCCGCTTTGCCTTAATGCAGCTATTTTTTGTTCCTTTGTTTTGGCCGTATCATTTTTACTTAACGGGATTAAGTAAGTACTGTCTTTTATTTTTTTATATCCATGACCAGTATATTTGTACATTAGTCTGCTTGCTCTTTTTGTTTTTACAATCAATGAATCGTAGTCATCATCATTTACAGCAGTAAATGCAAAACATGGTGGATTAAAGATAATCAAAAAAGCACTAATTAGCCCAAATACAAACTTAAATTTGTTGGTTAATATATTCATTTTGATTCGGTAGTTCAGCTGCCCATTTCAAAATGCGAAATGGGCCTGTAACTTTGCGTGCCATAATTGCTTATGGTTTGCCTTTGCCAGCCTGAGGCGGGCTTTGTCGTCAAATAGCTTTTTATCCTGAAAAAATTAAAAAGCTTATAGAAGATAATCGGTAAAAATAGTGTTAGCGTGATTTTTAGTATGGGATTAGCCCTAACTTAAAAAATGATGTAAACTGTTAGAGTAAAAAACAGGAGGATATATATGCTAGAGTTGGAAAAAGATCCAGAAATGAAACTGAAAGAGATGGGGCTATCCCTGCCTGAGGTTCCAAAGCCAGTTGCCAGTTATATTCCTGCTCTTATTGTCTCAAACCTTTTATATACATCAGGTACCCTGCCAATGGAAAACGGAAAAGTAGTTTATACGGGAAAGATGGGTGAAAAAAATAATACAATTGAAACTGGATATGAAGCCAGCAAATTAGCCACATTAAATTCCCTAAGTGTCCTAAAAAATACTTTAGGAAGTTTGTCTAAAGTAAAAAGAGTCGTGAAGGTTACAGGATTTGTTAACAGCAGTCCTGGCTTTACTGACCAGTCAAAAGTAATAAATGGAGCCTCTGATTTACTCGTGAAAGTATTTGGAGAAAACGGAAAGCATGTCAGATCTGCATTAGGTATTGCTGAGCTGCCTTTAAATGCACTGGTAGAAATTGAATTTATTTATCAGATCATCGGATAAATTATGAAAATTACAAAAAATAAATTGAGAATGGCGCTGGTTTTAATTCTGGTTTTTGGGATCTTTACTTATGGTTATACTCAATATCTGAAAAAAGGATCTGTTTCTGCTGTTTTACAGTATCAGATTGATTTAAATAACCCTCCTGAGCAGATTTATGCTATTTCTTTATTTGAGCAGAAGTTACCAGATGGTAAGGAATTAAAGAAGGGTACAAGATTTATAGGTAAGTTAAGTAAAGAAGGAGACAAATATATAATTTACTTTAGTACTATCCAAAATCCTGATGGTGAAAGTCGGCAGGTTATTGCAAAATCAAATTTAACTTCAAATGTATCCGGCCAAGCAGTTGGAGTTTCTGCAAAAATTGGAAAAACCTTATACAAACAAACAAAAACAAATGTACTGGGTGCAATATTTCATAATTCACAGGATGCAAAAGAGTTCCCGACTTCTGTTTTACCTCAAGGCTCTCCCGTAAAGATCGAGATTGACTGAAAAATGACAAGTATATTGTTTGAGCAAAAACCAAAAAGTAAAGAGACAGATCCTATGATTGTTGCCTTTTATTCTATTGTTCCTGGAATTGGTCAGCTTTATAATGGTAAAACTGAAAAAGGAATAGTATTTTTGACTGCAACATTTATCAGTTTTTCAATGCTTTACGGTTCATTTAACCCTGCTTCGACACTTGAGTTTGCACTTGTAATCTTAATTATATGCAGATTTCTTTTAGGATTTATTTTTAAATTTGATTTTCATCCTTCACCAGCAGCTGAGTTTTTAATGAATACAATTAAATTTGGAGGATCATTTTCATATCTGCTGATTCTGACAATTATCAGCTTTGTAATATACAGTATGGTCGATGCTTATCTGGATGCCCAAAAAAATCAGCAACAATTTGATTATAAAATAATCAGCACAGATTCTACAAACTTCCGTTTCTCAGAATCTACAGCAGGCTCATATATTCTCCATTCAATTATTTTTATACTTTTATTTTTAACCAGTTTATTTTTTGTTATTCCTACAAAAAATAAAGAGCAAATAACAGAAATTGAATTTATTCTTCCTCAGATTGAATCTAAAAAGCCACCACCGCCTGAAACCAAAAGACGCTCATCGGTACAGTCAATTGATCAGGGAAAACATATTCCAAACAGACCGGTAACTCCTGTTACCCCAGCAAAGCCTGCAAGTCCTCCGCTTGCCATTCCAAAGGTAGTTCAAATGATGGTTGCTACTCCACCAAAACCAATTGTACAGCCGCAAGAACCAAAACCAGTTCCCAGACCGGTTCCCAGGATAGCTGAGCGTCCTGCATTAATTCAGGCACAGCCTGCCCCGATTCAAAATATACAGACAACACCTACTCAGGATTCACCAGGACCATCTGCTCCGGCCCCTGAATCATCTCCTGATGAATCCAGCAACACTGCAGGTGCTGTTAATTCCATTATTCCAAGAGTTCCTGGAGTCCCGGGTACCGGTGGTTTAGGAGCAGTGGGAAATCCGCCACCAAATGCTAGACCTGGTGCACCGCCAAGCATTGCTGCCAAAAAAGATGTTGACTTTGGTCCATATATGAATGAATTACAGCGCCGAATTAAACGTGCCTGGAGACCTCCGAGAGGTAATGAATCAAAAAGAGTTATAGTTACATTTAAAATCAACAGAGGCGGAGAACTTTCAAATTTGATAATTAAAAAAGGCAGCGGTTTTCAACCGTCTGATCAGGCAGCTCTTCTTGCTATTCAAAACGCAGCACCATTTGCACGTTTACCTGAGGGAGCTCCAAATGCTGTAGATATAGAATTTACATTTGACTATAATGTGTTTGGAGCAAGCGGCTCTTACAGACAATTTTGAAAATATGTTAAAGTTTTGGAGGAAGGATAATAAATATGGATACAGCAACGGTACACGGGAATAAGTTTATTGAATATTTTTTTGCTTTTATGGTTCAGGATTGGTTTGCTTTTTGGCCAATTACAATTTGTTCTATCCTTACAATTGCTGTAGTTATAGAGCGTTCTTTATACTATGCCAGGAATAAAAGAGATGTAGCTACTTTTATTCAAAGACTTCAAAGAGAATTTGAAAAAGGAAATTTAGACGGTGCTCAGTCACTTTCAAACCAGCTTGGAGGAGTAGTCGGAGAAATTGCTGAAGAAGGTATACGGTTAATTACTGTTGAAAAGGAAGATTTTTCAAGAGCATTTGATATTACTGTAAATATTGTCAGCAGGAAATTAGAAAAATATCTTTCAATACTCGGAACTATTGGTGCTACAGCACCTTTTCTTGGTTTATTTGGCACAGTTGTCGGAGTTATAGTAACACTGCAGGTTTTAGGCGAAGCCGGCGGACAGACACAGGAAGTAGTTATCGGTATTGCAAAAGCATTAATTGCTACCGGATACGGCTTAATTGTAGCTATTGTGGCTGTAATTATGAATAACTACTATAACAATACAGTCAGAAGGTTTGAAGAAGATTTTCAGCTTTTAAAATTATTGTTTTTAAGTTTTTCAAACAGAATGCCCAGTGGTGCTTCCCAGGCTGGTTATAGAAGATAGGAATTGATATGGCGTTTAGCAGCGGATCAGGCGGAAGACAAACCTTTAGTGAAATAAACATCACTCCGCTTACAGATGTTTTTCTTGTGCTTCTTATTATAATGATTTTAATTGCACCTTTGATAAACCAAAGCTCCCTGAAAGTCGAACCGCCTGTAGCACAGCATGGAAAAGCAGAACAGCAGAATAAAACGATTACTGTAGAAGTTAGTAAAGAAGGTATTATTGCAGTTAATGGTGTAAGAGTTTCAGATGACAAAACTCAGATCGAAAGAATACAAGGGCTTGTAAGTGATGCTATGAAAAGAGAGTTTGAAAAAATGGGTTCAAAAGAAATCCCGGTAGCAGTAAGGGCAGATGAAGAATCCAGACAAAAATATGTAGTGGCTGTTCTGGATGCAGCTGCTGGTGTAGGTGTTAAAAAGCTTAGAATTGTTACTTTGCAAAATGCAGGCAGATAAACTAACTCTTTAAAGGCAGTGAAGCATATTTTTGTAAAACTTTTAACAGGTTAGCTTCTGAAATTATTCCAATTAAAATTCCTTTAGTATCAATTACAGGTAAACAGCCAAACTTATTTTCCATCATGATTTTAATAGCCTGTGTTAAATCAATATCTTGTGTTACAGAGACTACCTGCTCCTGTTTTAACATGGCTGATCTGACTAAAATTTGATCTGGATTGTGAAACATGGTTTCAATAATTTCTCTAAGGGTAATTAACCCAACCAGTTTTTTATTTTGATCAACTACAGGAAGGTTTCTAATTCTTTCTTCTTTCATAAATTTTGAAGCATGTAAAATAGTATCCTCTTCATGTAAGAAGCAAGCATTAGTTTCTATTACATCTTGAACTTTCATAAACTTTTACTTTAACTATTGTACCCCAGTCTATTTTATCGATTCATTCTTTTTTGTTAAATTTTGATTTTCTTCGGGTTTTTTAATTCTTTCCAGTAGTTTATTTTCTGCTCCAAGCTCTTTTACTATTGGTGTGGGATTGTTCGCTGGATTATTACTTTCAGTTAAACCTTTATAAGCCCATGGTATTACAAGTCCACTTGAAGCCACTACAAATCCAGCTACTGTCCAATCCCGTACTTCTTTTAAAGTTTTGTAGAATCTTCTTTCTGTAACAGGCTCTTCTCTTGGCACAATTTTTAGTAACCGCATTTATTTCCCCATCTGTTTAATCTGTTAATTGCTTTTATTATAACCGTGGCTTAAGCGAAAATAAAGTATATTATAAAGGTAATATGCCAAAAGACCTTGAAAAAATTGTAATAAAAGTCGGTACAGCTACTCTAAGTTCTTCAGATAGTAACAGTGCTATAAATATCAATGTTGTTGAAAACCTTACAAATGTAATTTCAAAGTTAAAAGAGTCAGGACATAAAGTTGTTTTAGTTACTTCAGGAGCAGTTGCACTTGGGATAAAGAGGTTATCTCTTTCAAAGAAACCAAAAACCATTTTAGAAAAGCAGGTTGCAGCAGCGGTAGGACAAGCTCTTTTAATGCAGACATATGAAAGCTATTTTTCAAAACATGGTATTCCAATTGCACAGATACTTTTAACCCGTGAAGGATTTGTACAAAGGGAAATTTACATAAATGCCAGGGAAACAATTTTAGAAATGTTAAATATGGATATCCTTCCGGTAATAAATGAAAATGATGCTGTAGCCAGTGAAGAAATCAGGTTTGGTGATAATGACATGTTAAGTGCAATGGTAAGTGATTTGATATCTGCCGACAGATTAATAATACTGACCGATGCAGAAGGTCTTTATGACACTAATCCGAAAGAAAACAAAAATGCAAAACTTATAAATCTGGTAGAAAAAATTACTCCGCAGATTGAAAAGATGGCGCAAGGGGCAGGCAGTGAGTTTAGTATGGGTGGTATGATATCAAAAATTCAGGCTGCAAAACTGGCAACTTCTGTGGGAATAAAGACACATATTCTTTATGGAGGTAAACCAGAAAAAATACTTAATCTCTTAAATCTGAGTACTTCTGAATCTCAAAACTTAGGCACTACTTTTCTCCCTGGGTCCGATAAGATAGAAAAACGAAAAAGCTGGATAGCTCATACGTTAATTGCTGCAGGAAAAATTTATGTAGATTCAGGTGCACAAAAAGCTATTTTAGATAACGGTAAAAGTCTTTTACCTGCCGGGATTAAGAAGGTCGCAGGAAATTTTGAAAGAGGTTCGGGAGTAGATATTTGTCTTGTTGACTTAAACAGTCCCTTTGCAAAAGGAATTACAAATTACGGGAGGGCAGAGCTTGAAAAAATAATTGGTTTAAAAAGCGCTGATATAGAAAAAGCATTAGGTTATACTTATGGAGATACTGTTATACACAGGGATGATCTGGTGGTATTAAGGTAGTTTATGAACCCCATCTCCACAAAACAACTTGACCTCTATCAGAGAAAAGATGTTAATGAATCTGACATTGAAACTTTTATGCCTTTGTCTGTACATCTGAATGACTTAAGAAATAAAATAATAATTTCACTTATCGTATTATGCATTACAATATTTATCGGATTTTCATTTAGCAGAGAAATAGTAAAATTATTAACTGGCATAGCTCCGCCCGGGACTGTATTTCTACAAATCAGACCCGGGGAATTCTTTTTTACAAGTTTACGAACAGCGTTATTTGCCGGAATTGTCCTTGCTGCACCGGTTATTGTGTGGCAGCTAGGAAGTTTCATTCTGCCAGGGTTAACAAAAAAAGAAAAAAATATTGCAGTCCCGATTTTAATGGCTGCGCCATTTTTATTTTTTACCGGGATGATTTTTGCTTATTTTTTTGCAGTGCCTTCCATGTTAAATTTTTTATTTGGATTCGGGAAAGATATAATTTCTACAAATATTAGCATTGAGAGTTTTGTTTCATTTACACTTATGATTATGGCAATATGCGGTTGTACGTTTCTTTTACCGATTATAATTCTTGCTTTGGCAAATACCGGAATTGTTAACTCTCAAATACTTTTAAAAAACTGGAGATATGTACTTTTATCGAGTGTGATTTCAGGTGCACTTCTTACACCTACTCCGGATCCTTTTAATATGGGGATTGTGAGTGGTATATTAATTATGCTGTATTTTATAAGCATTGGGATTTTGAAAATTATGCGTTTGTAGGCGCAATTAATCTCTTTGTTGCCCCTTCGATATCCTGTTCCCTTATTAAACTCTCCCCTACCAAAAATGCATAAACACCGCATTCCATTAATGACTTAATATCATTATTTGTAAATATTCCTGACTCACTGACAATGATTTTATTTTCTAAATTACACTTGTATTTTGTGACAAGATCTTTGGTTGTGTTTAAATTTGTTTCAAATGTTTTTAAATCTCGATTATTCATACCGATAATTTGTGGATTTATGTTTAATGCGATTTCCAGTTCTTTTTCATCGCGCACCTCAATCAACGCATCAATTCCATTTTCACGTGACAATTCAAATAAATATTTTAATTGATTTTTATTCAACGCCCCAACAATTAATAAAATACAATCGGCATTATAATAAATCGATTCATATATCTGATACGGATCGATAATAAAATCTTTTCGCAGCACAGGCAATTCATGAATTGCCTGTACTGATTTTATTTCTTTTATATGGCTCAAATTTCCCTGGAAATACTTTTCATCAGTAAGCACTGACAAACATACTGCCCCGCCGGCTTTATATGCTTTCGCTATTTCAACAGGATTAAAATCTTTTTTTATTATGCCCTTTGATGGTGAGGCTTTTTTTACTTCAGCAATGAGGGCAATTTGTTTTTGGTCAATTTTATCTTTTAATGTCTTACTAAAAGAGATGCTGTTAATGGTATCTATATGAATTGTTTTTCTTAATTTATCAAACGGTAACTTTTCTTTAGATTTTTCAATTTCAATTTTTTTATGAGCAATTATTTCTTCGAGGATATTCATGTGGGTATTTTTTGTCTCATACTATCTATCAATATCTTTGCTATCTCCGGTCTTGTAAATTCTACTGGCGGCATTTCACCATTTCGTAGCATCTCACGAACTTTTGTACCACTTAATATCATGTGGCTAGAAGCATCATGTGGACAGGTTTTATAAGATGCCATTTCATCACAGGCTTTACAGTAAAAACTGTGTTCAAAAAACAATAATGTAATCCCAAGCTCATTTGATTTAAACTCGCTAAAGATTTTCTGGGCATCATATGTTCCGTAGTAATTCCCTACACCAGCATGATCTCTTCCTACTATAAAATGGGTGCAGCCGTAATTTCTTCTGATTATGGCATGAAGAACTGCTTCTCTGGGTCCTGCATATCTCATACTGGCTGGCATTATACAGAGCAGTGTTCTATTTTTTGGAAAATATTTTTCTAGGATTTCTTTATAACACTTCATTCTTATATTTGCAGGAATGTCATCTCCTTTTGTTTCTCCCATAGTCGGATGAAGCATTAAGCCATCTACTGTTTCAAGAGCAACTCTAAGCAAATATTCATGTGCTCTGTGAACAGGATTTCTGGTTTGGAATGCTACGATTTGTTTCCAACCTTTTTCTGAAAATATTTCTCTGGTCTTTGTACAACCCAGATTATATTCAGGAAACTCATCATAAGTGCTTTTTAAAACTTTCACATCTCCAGCCAGGTAATATTCTCCTGCTTCAAAAAGATATTTAACAGCAGGATGATTAGTATCTAAAGTTTTAAAAACCAATTCGGCTTCTTTTTTTAAATCAGGTTGATATATTTCTTTCAAATTTAAAACTGCTACTATTTCATCTGATTCATCTTTTAGAGCAATTTTATTTTGGTTTTTTACTTTTTCGTAGGTTTCTTTATTTACCTGAAGTGTAATTGGAATAGGCCAGATTAGACCATTTGACAATCGCATGCTTTCAATAATTGATTCATAGTCTTTTTTACCAGTAAATCCGTTAAGCGGGCTAAATGCCCCTATAGCAAGCATTTCTAAATCACAGAGGACTCTTTTTGAAACGATTACAGAAGTAAATTCTCTTGCTTCTTTCAAAACCTCTGCCGGATTCTGAGCAAAACAGTTAATTAAACTATTACCATGTGGAGGAATTATTTCATTTGTTTTCATAACCAGATAATTTTATCACTAAGTAAGAAATGGTATTATTTGCCAGATACCGAAGCAAAATTGTATGGTATATTTAGTAGCATTATGAAAAAGAATAATTCTAGTGGAATAACTTCAGATTCAAATATTTTTCACGGAAAAGCCTGTATTAAAGGCACTAGAATACCAGTATATATAATCCTGCAAATGCTTGCCGGTGGTCAAAATAAAAAACAAATATTAAAAGAATATCCACAGCTTAAAGAAGAAGATATAAATTCTGCCATTGAATATGGTGCGCACCTTGCTACACAAGAAATTGAACTTGGCTTTTAATTATGAAATTTTTATTGGATGAATGCATGCCAAGATCATCCGGAGAAGTTCTAAAACTCTTACGATTGTTATTGCCTACCGCTCTCCTCGCTTCTTACCCGGCTACTTCTACAAAGATTTGTAAGTTATTATATAGATTTCTAAAAAATATAGATAAAATAAAAGCAGACCGATCTCTGGTAATTGTTTCACCAACGAAAATTAGAATTAGAAAGTAGCTCTATGTCAAAACAAGAAGACTTAGCAAAAGTTTCATTAGTAACCATATTAGGTTTATCGATATTAATTTTTAGTTTATTCTGGTTAAAAGGGCATAAGCTTTATAATCTTCAAAAGGTAAAAGTTTATTTTGAAGATGTAAGCGGTCTTGAAGAAGGCTCTATTGTCAGATGGAGCGGGCTCAGGGTGGGTGTAGTGGAGGATATTAAACCTGTCCTTCTTGGCAGGGGTTTGATTAATCAACCCCGTACAATTAATCAGACCACTAAAAATGAGTTTCTGGAACTTAGCAGTAAAGAAGCTGATGAAGCGAAAAAAATAGAAGATAAAATTACAACCTTAAAAGATTCAGATGAGGTAAAGACTCTTAAAAGTAAACTTGAAAGCCTTAAAGATATTTCCCGGATTCATCTTCAGCAGGGGTTAGCTTACAAGCAGCAGAAATTAAAAGAAGGCAGAAACCATGTAGAGGTTACTTTAACAATAACAAAAAAAGATGTGCCCCTTGGACCTTTATCTAAAGTCAGCATTGTACCAACAGGTTTTATTGGTGAGCAGTATGTTGAAATAAGCCCTCTAATCAACAGGCTCTCACCTGATAACAATTTCAAACAGATTTTTATAACACAGGAGCCGTTGCGTTTCGAGCGCTTTTTAAAAGCTAATATTGAATCTTCGGAAGCATTTAAAGAAGCCATAACCAAAATAAACAAGCTCTTAAAAGATGAAGATGTTGAAATGCTTATTTCTACCATTCAGGATGTAAGAGCTGTCGTTCACAGTGTAAATAAACTGGTAGATAATGCCAGTGTGTTGTTAAGCACGACCAGTGAGAAACTTGAACAATTAGCTGCCAGTTCAAATGCGCTTTCTAAAAGTGTTGTAGAAGTAGGTGAAAACTTCAATAAAATTATCGGAGATGAGCAGGTACAGCAGGATTTTAAATCTACCACCTCATCGTTAAAAGTGATTACTTCCCAGGCAGCCAAGCTGCTTGATGAACAAGGTTTAGCAAAAGATATTCTGGAAATAGGACAAACAGCAAAAGACACTTCACGCGAGCTGTCTAACTTTATTAAGGATTTAAGACAAACACAGGACGAGCTGAAATTACCTAAAACAAT
>MFRN01000019.1 GCA_001784585.1 Candidatus Melainabacteria bacterium RIFCSPLOWO2_02_FULL_35_15
TAATGTAAATATACCACTGAAGACGGCTTGAAAATTAAGCTGATTTTCTTATATTTCTTGCGGGGATAAAATCAATTACTAACTTTGCGCCTAATGCTTCAGAAATCTCATAAAGTTTAGAAAGTGAATGACCCTCATAATCTGCACTTTCTATTCCTTAACCTAAAAACATCATTTTTTGCTTAAAAACTTAGGCAGTAACGAATAAATCAGATAATTTTAAGTGTGGTAAAGTTTTTCTTCTTGATTTTGGAACTAAAGCAGGCTTGTCTGAAGCTATAAAAAAGAATGCAAAAAAAATTAAAGCAAGAATCAATCCTGAAAAAGCAGGAGCCTGAATATAGCTTTGCAACCAAGAAAGAGCTGGCAAGGCTTAAAACTGCTTATAAAAAGGGGAAATTAAAATTTGATTCTAAAGAAACCGCAAAATCAATTTTAAATAACTTTAAGCGTGGGTTGCTTAGCAAATAGTTGTCATTTCCCTATACAAAATTTTGCAAAGATATTTTGAATTACAGCATCACTGACAGCTCTTCCTGAAATTTCATCCAGCTTTGAAACAGCATTTTTTAATTCGTCTGAAATCAAATCTTCGGACAGGCTTTTATTGGCAAGGCTAATAGAATTTTCGAGCGCAAAATTACATTGAATTAATAACTCTTTTTGTCGCTGGTTTATATGGATAGGAGACAAGAGGCAGGAAGGGGAAGGCGGGAAATCTATTTTTTCAAGAATTATTTTTTTTAGCTTATCAATGTTCGTGCCATTCTTTGCAGAGATTAAAACATCATATTTGTTTTTATCAATTAATTTTCCATTAAGCAAATCAATTTTATTTCCAATGATTATTCTGGATTTATTTTCTAAAAAGGCAGTAAATGTCCTGTTTTTATGATCGTCATTAACAATGTCAAATATCGCTAAAACAATATCTGATTTTTGAATAGCCTGCTTACTTCTTTCGATGCCTGTTTTTTCAGAATTGCTGATCGATTTTTTTTCTCTTATTCCTGCAGTGTCTATTAAGACAATAGGCCAGCCGTCAATTATTATTTTTTCTTCTATGGTGTCTCTGGTCGTGCCGGGTTCTTCTGAAACAATTGCTCTGTCACTTTCTAACAGCTGGTTTAAAAGGCTGGATTTTCCGGCATTTGGCGGTCCGATTATTGAGATTTTAATTCCATCCCGCAGTATTTGTCCTTCTTTGGAACTTTCAATCAGATTATTTATTTCATTTTTTATGTTTTGTAAATTTAAAACTATCTTGTCCCTGCCTGTATCAGGTACATCCATTGGAAATTCTATTGAACTTTCGATTTGTGTAATCAGCTCAAAAAGTTTTTCCCTGAATTGTATAATTTTCTTTTTTAAAGAGCCGGATAAAATTTCAGATGCTACATAAACAGCTTTTTCATTATCAGCACTGATTAATTCATTTATAGCTTCAGCTTCTGTCAAATCAATTCTGCCGTTTATGAAAGCACGGAATGTAAATTCTCCATTTTTTGCCTGCCTTGCACCAGCTTTTAAACATATATCCAGAATCTGTGAGGTAACCTGAAGTCCGCCATGACAAAAGATTTCAATAGTATCTTCCAGCGTAAAACTCTTAGGAGATTTATAAGGCAAAAGAACAACTTCGTCGATTATTTTTTCATTGTCTTTGATATGGCCATGTATGGCGTGCATATGGTTAAAGGAGGAAGACGGAAAGAAAATCTTTCTTGCAATGTTCCAGCTGTCAGAGCCTGATATACGAATAGCAGCAATGGCTCCAGTACCTTTTGGAGTACAGATAGCGCAAATAGTGTCAGAGAGATTAAACATTAGATGATAGATTATAGCTGATTTATTCTCTGCTGGTAGGCTTTTTGTCTATGGGTCCTAATTCATCTAACTTTCTGGATGAAGTAACTCTGTTTCTTCCTTCTTTTTTTGATATGTAGAGTGCATCATCGGCAGCTTTTAATATTTGTTCTTTATTTCTTATTTCATGAGGGGTTCCGCTTATACCGATACTTGCACTGAGCGGGCCCCATTGAGAATGAATCGTTCTGTTTAATGTATCTAAAATTCTCTTTGCAATTAGTTCTGCAGCCTCAATATTTGTTTCAGGAAGAAGTACTGCAAACTCATCTCCGCCATATCTGGCTACTATATCCATCTGTCTTAAACATTGTTGAAGCTTTCCGCTTATAAGTACAATAGCCTCATCACCTGCACTATGACCGAATTTATCATTTATTGATTTTAAGTAATCCAGATCAAGCATAATTACAGATAAATCGGATTCAGTTCTTTTTGCACGCTCGACTTCATGGTGGAGCGCAGTCTGGAAATATGCATGGTTATAAATGTTTGTAAGACTGTCTCTTTGTGCCTGATGTTCTACCTTTGCAAATAGATCGGCATTTAATACTGCTACTGAGGCTTCAGATGCTACTCTCTTTGCAAACTCAATTTCCTTATCCAGAAATTTTCTGTTTCTGTTACATTGATGTATACAAAGAGAACCTATAACCTGACCGCGTGCTACAAGCGGCACAGCTAAAAAGCTTTTTAACCGGATTATTTTAAGAATTGATTTTAAGGGCTCTTTTGCATTTATATATTTTTCCTGTATGTCCGGTATATGAAGAATTGAATTAGCACGATCCACCTCCGGTAAATCTTTTAGTGACTCCAGCCATTCCTGCTCAAATTCCAGGATCAAATCAGCAGCTTTGTTTAAATTTTGTTCTTTGTTACTTATATACTCCTGTTCTGTCGCCAGTACTAAAAGCGGCTTAATGCTTTTTAGCCTTCTTATAAAACACCTGCTTGAGCCCAGTATTTCACCTAAGTCCTGTGCAGCTCGTGCCATAACAGTAGATATATTTAAGCTGTCCCTGATAGCAGAGCTTACCTGATGTAAAAGATTTATTTGCCTTTCTGTCTGCTGAACATGCTGATATAACTCAGCCTGTGACAATGCCATTTCTACCTGATCAGTAATTGAATCAAGTAGCTGAACCTCCGAACTTGTCCAGTTTCTCGGCTGATCAAACTGGGCCAAAACTAAAATCCCGACTGTTTTATTTCCTTTATTTAATGAACATGCAAGGTAGGATTTACAATCAATTTTACTTAACTCTTCTGAGCTCTCCGGTATGTAATTTGATATAGTAATGCTCTGCGTAATTGGATCGGGAATTAAGGTTTTTTGTGATTTGGGAAGGTTATAATCAAGTTTTAGTCGTGCTAATTTTTTTGAAAATTCATCTTTTGTACCCCAGATAGATTTTGCTATAAAACCAGAATCATCATCTTTTCTTAAAAATGCACCGCACACATTCACCCCGAATACCTGTCCTACCTCCCTGGCTGTTTTTTCAAGGACACCATCTACTTCCAAGGTATCGCGGATCATTGTAGTAATTGAATTTAATAAAAATTCTCTCTGGGCTGTTGAAAGACTTTCTTCATAAAGATTTGCCTGATTTAGTATAACTGCAAGGTGTCCTGCAATATCCTGGGTAATTCTTAAATCCTCAGTTGTGGCATCAGTAGAGCTGCTGGTTCTGACACAGATAATTGCTCCAAGGAGTTCGTTTCGAATAATAACAGGTAATATAAAAAATAAAGATGGTTTTATATTATACAGAAACAATTTGCTTATTCGTTTTATATTTTTATTTCTAAGCGTCATGTACTGGTTTTTATATAAGAGTCTTATTATTGGATTATTATTACTGACTTTGTGCGTAAATCCTTTTAATGAGTGTTTTTCTTCGCCTACAATTTCCTGAACAATTTCCAGTCTTTTTTCTTTAGGAAACCATTTTGTAAAGTAAATATCGTCAAGAGTTAAAAAATTGTGAATGCCTCTTAAAACAATGTCAACCGCCTTTTCTGGTTTTAATATTCCTCTTAATGAGCTGGAAAGTCTGGATAAAAGCAAGAGTCTTTCATCTTTTGCTTCAACCTGCCGGGAAAGATCTGACTCTTCAATTATTTTTATTATGTAATTCAGAACAAATAAAAGAGCATTTCTTTCTTCCGGTAAATTAATTTTTTTTGGATTACTGATTAACATTACTCCGAAAATTTGTTTTGCATAAGGGGATACAATGGGATAAACAAATGTATTTAAATCTGCACCTGTAAGATTTTTTATATCCAGTTCAGAAACAGGGATCAGGCTGTTATAAAACCTTGAATCTTTTACATTAACCTGACCTGCAATACTTTCAAGTACATGTCCTAAAAAAGCAAATTGCTTTGTTCCGGATCTTGAGTTTATTAAATTTATTTGTTCATTTGCAAAGTTTGCATATATTGCAATACTTTCTATTTCAAAAAGTGACTGAGTGAAATTAACAAGAGTGCTGATCTGTTCTTTTGTATCCAGAGAGCTTGCCTGTAGTTCAAGAATTTTATTTAAAATAACAGATTTGATATCTTTTTCTAAATTTTTTTTAAATTCTTTTCTTTCCACTTTTACTAACTTCCTCTGGAATATTTCATGCCACAAAATACAGTTTTACTAATCAAGACTATCTACGATATACTGTTTTTGATTATTATTTATAACTTTGCTTAAAGATATTTAACACAAATTAGCAATAAGAGAACAAATGAGAAACAAACTTAATGATTAGGAATGTTGTGGTGGCTTAGCTTTCTTTTCCAAATTTTCTTTTCTCGTCTTAGTCATAGAGTAATCCAAGTAAGAAAATCCTCCAACTATGATTAAAACAAGAAATAAGAAAAAGACAAAACCTTGTAAATCATGATTCATACTTCACCTATTTGATCAGCTATTTTATAACCTCTTTGAATAAAACACAAACCTATCAGCAACAGTATCACAGATCCTATAAAATCAATGAGTAGTTTTCTTAAAATGTAACCCAGGGTTACATCGGATCATAAAATTTATTTAAGGTTCGTGAGCGTGAATTAAAAACTTGATTTTGCCAAAAACTAAATAAAACTAAACAAATACTGAAACTTTGATAAGAATTCAAAAAGTATAAATTTTATTTTCATGGTTTTATCCTCTCAGCCTGCAGGAGCTGAGCCAGAAGCAACAGGAGGTACCTCTTGTTTACTTGTTTTATTTTTTGCTATTACAGCTGCAATTGTTTCCAATCTCTTCCTGACAGCTTCTTCACCAGTAGCACCAACTATATCAGTCGCAAACGGGAAAGCAAAACAAAGTAATTTGCCAATTATTGGTATCCTATTTAAAAAAAGCATTATAGGTCCTGAAGTATATCTCATCCAGTAAGCAGCTTGTGGTCCTTTTGCAAGAATTTTATCAGGATTCTCACCCAGATAATTCATAAGTTTTCGACAGTGATTAAATGCCTGCTTTTGCCAAAAGCCTTTTAACAAGCCTGGAGCAGGCTCTTCTCCTTTAATACAAGCTCTTAAACAATTTTCAAAATCTGATGTTAAAACCTTGTCTGCTATATAATCAGTAACATTAAACTTATATCCAACAAAATCTAAAGCTTTTTGTAAGTTATGTATGTGACCATTTGGATTTTCAACTTTTGCTTTAATTATTCCAAGCAAGTTGTCTAAAACTATTTTTTCAGGATCTTGAGTAAGAGCTGAGCCTGTTTCTCCTAATACATTATCAAGAATTGCTAATGGGTCTTTTTTTAATCTGCTGAAATATCCATTAATAACTTTTAAACCATCATCACCTAATATTTCTAATGCGTTTTCATGCCCTTTCATTAGTCCAAACAATTCATTTAATTGGTTCCAGTCTTCAGAGCTTACATGACCGTACAGCCCACTTAAGCAATCTTGTATGTGTTTTGGATCTAGCCGGAGCTGTCTTGCAGCTGCTACAGCTGCAGAATTTCCTGCAGTTAATGTTGCACTAGCAGTTTCAGATGCAATTTTTGTCATCTCAGGATTAAAAAGAGTCATTAACTTGTCTAAAGCATTAGAAGCTTGAGGAGAAAATCTTTGCACTACTCCTGGAGATCTTTTTAAGAACTCAAAAGCAGTTTTCTTTATAATTTCTGCTGGTATTGGTATCATTTAAATTCCTTATCTTAAATAAATTTCTAAAGATATTCAAAAGCCCTTTTCAAGGCCTTCTACTACTACAAAGGAGGG
>MFRN01000020.1 GCA_001784585.1 Candidatus Melainabacteria bacterium RIFCSPLOWO2_02_FULL_35_15
CATTTTTCTATTGTTATTTTACCTTACTTTTAACTCTAAAAATGAATTTGGAGGCCTAGTTCCCACCTTGTGAATCTTGACCTACACTTGAAGGCTGCATAAATAATTAAGCCATTGCTTCTCCCCAAGGATTCCAAGGAGGACCTGAAGGATATATACGTCTGTATTTCCCATCATTAACTTTTTTCCATATTTGTGAATTAATTCCGTCGTGGGTAATTTTTAATTCTTTCAACTTAGGATCGTCAGGTAAAGCATCCAAATAACCATGTGCTAAGCATACTGCTTCATCTCTTAAACTACTGTGTCCACCATAGGGAATACTTTCACCAAACTTATATGCTGAATTATATATTTTTCTGACTTTTTCATCCTTTTTGACTTTTTCAAGAGTAAAGTGTATATGGTTTTCTCTGGAAGAGCATTTTAGAATTAAAATTTTGCACTCTTCCTTTCCTATAGGAGGAAGAGTTTCTTCGTAAATGCTGTTTTCTTCATCATCACTTACATATGAAGGGCATATAGTTCTATCACTTCTGTTTCTTACTCCATAGACATCTCCCAAGATATAACTTAATACATCTTGTGATTCTACAATTACATCTTCTAATTTTATACTTGCACTTTTTTTAGATTCAAAGGTTCTGTTTATAGCTATTTCAACTATTTCCCGATATGAAAAGAAATCAATATTTCTAGCTAAATGCTCTGCTCCGAATTTATAAGTTCGAAATTTCTTATATTGATCTTTTAGAACCTCTTTTTTCAAGCCTGTTTGTTGAAGGAAAGAGTCATTTGGATAAAGTTCAAGATAAGCAAGAGCTAGATAATAGTTAAAATCATTGTAATTTAAACCAAAATCAGGATTTTGACTTGCAAGCTCTATTGCTTTTTCAAAAATTCTTTTAGCACCAGAAGAAATCCCAGCTGAGTAAAGTTCTTCGGTTAGATTTATATCTTCAGCTACTAATCCTGATATATTTCCATTTGGAAATTGTTTTTCCAGTTCCCAAAAGTTTTTAGCTTGTTCAGTGTCCTTCCCGACAAAACAGTCTGCCAGTTCAAATTCATCTACACGATGTGATGTAGCAATATTAGCTAAAACATCTCTTGGCTGGATTTCTGTTCCTTTTAATTCATCAGCTCTTTTTAGTATCCAGTTCGGGGAATGGGTGAAAACCCCCCATCTTTTAGATGGAGACTTAAGTTAGACTTCGAAGCTAGTAAAATAAAGGAATGCAGCATTATCGAACGACAGCGCATTCTAAGTATGATTTGAAGATACATCTGGTATTTATACCGAAGTATAGGAAGAAAATATTGACAGGAGTGGTAGCAACAGCAGTCAGGGATTTGATAAGGCAAATCTGTAGAGAAATAGATGTAGAAATAGTATCAGGAAAAGTAGCAGCAGATCATGTGCATTTATTTGTATCATATCCACCACATGTATCTGTAAGCGACATTATGAAAAAGATAAAAGGAAAAAGCTCATACAAAATATTCAGCATAATGCCAAACCTGAGGAAGATATTTTGGGGGAGACATTTCTGGTCGAGAGGATATTTGGCAGTGTCGACAGGAAATATAACTGATGAAATGATACGAGAATATATTGAAAGTCAAGAGGGAGAAAATATAGACGGGGATATAACGGTTGAGAGTGGGGGAGATTGACGCGAGCACTTCAGTGCGAGAGTGTTCCAAAGCCCCCAACTTTTAGTTGGGGGTTGTTTACTAGGTAAGCTTCGCCACTCGGTCAGATCTATCAGCAGTATGGGTGGCATGTCAGGTAATAGTTCAGTAAGCAAGATCTGTTCATCAAAGACACCATCTTTGTTGAACAAAATTTCAAAAGTTAAAGAAGGCGCTTACATTGGCAAAGCTTTTACTAAATTAGGAAAACCAGGAAGACTAAAAGGAGAAACTCGACTCGTGGCTGCAAATGGTTTTATATTGGGATTGATTCAGGTTACAGATACAAAAACTAAAGAAGTTGTGACATTGCCAGTTAGTTTTTCAAAATCTGATGAACTGGGGACTTCGGAGGATTTAATATTTACTCAACCTAATCGTTCAACAATAATAATTAAGTCAATTAAATGTGCAACTAGTAAAATTACTTCTACTGTAAAGCTAAGCAAAAATAGCAAGAAAGTGATCTAAAACACCCTTTTTTATAAGTTTTAAATTTTTACTATTAAAAACTAAAAGACCGTTGAATCCATCAGGGACAAAAAGCTGCATGTTTTTTTCATCGAGTACAACTGAATTAGCAGATTCAATCTCAACACTTATTCTTTTTTTTGGTTTATTTTTCTCCCCTTTAATAATAGAAATATTTTGCTCACCAACTATATACCCTATGTTCTTATTTTTACTAAATACAATAGAAAATGCTAATTGTGACAAGTCTCTGGATTTTATTTTATTATTTTTTGGATTTAAAATTAACAATTCATTCGAAGCGAAACTTGTTTCAATATCTGGGGCAACTAATATATGTAAAATCCCATCTTTATTAATCCCTGCATTAACAACCTCCTTGTCTAATTCAATGGTCCCTGTTACTTCAGTTGCATTAGCCGGTGTTAAATTAACAATTAATAGATAAATTAAAAGTACATATAGAATTTGTTTAGGCATATCCATTTCTCCTCTAGTTTATTTTAATAAAAAGACATTATATCTACTCATTTTGAAATCTGACTAATTATAACAATTGATCGCTGCTTTGTAAATGATAAAATTAAATTTATCTTTATTATGAGAACAATTTTAATTTTAATTTTAATTTTAATTTTTAGCCTAGTGTATCCTCCATTTGTAAAAAGTGAAGATGCTAATAATGAAAAAGATTATAAAAATATCAATAAAACAATAATAGAATTAAATTATACGGAAATACCTCATGTAAGAATTAAATCGTCTTATTTCTCAACTGTTGAAGAATACAATAATCTCCAGGACTGGTTTGTAAATAATATTCAGAATCCAGTAAAGGATTTTTGGAAAGTTGCCGGAAAGCAAACATTTTCCTCATCCACAGTATTTTTATTCATTGTCGATTCTGCAGGTAATATAAAAAACAAATCAATCATTTTTAATAATGCAAATGAAGAGGTGACAAAAGAATCAATCTTTGCTCTTGACTCATTACATATAAATGATGGTCCACCTCTTCAACATGGAAATAATATTTCAATTGAATTTACTTTCCGTTATAATTATAAACAACCTAATAGTGTTTATTTTAGATTATATAAAGATAAACAATATGAAACTACTGAGAACATTAACAGTATTGAAACAAGTAAAGAGTATAAAGAAGCTTTTATAAACTATTTTAAAAAATTAGCAGATGATGGCAATAGTACTGCACAGTTAGTAATTGCTAATTCTTATTTATATGGGAACAAAGTAGAACAAGATGTAATGTTAGCTGCAAAATATTATAAACTCGCAACTGAAAATAAAAACAAGTTGGATAGATTATGTGCATTAAATACCTTAGGTCATATTTATGCTGAAGGATATGAAGTAGAAAGAAACTTAGAAAAGGCATTTAATCTTTTTAAGAAGGCAGCAGATGATGGCTATATTTCTTCACAGATTAATATTGCAAGAATGTATTATTTTGGAGATTTTGTCAAAAAAGATTTAAATAAAGCTTATGACTGGTATAAAAAAGCACTTGTAAATGGAAATCCAGTTGCATTATATGATATTAAAATTTTAGAAAAAGAATTGTTTTAATTTGCTTTGGCTACTCTTTCCCTGTGAGATGAGCACTAGGGGGTACAGTTATATCATGCAGCAGGAGCTAAATCCGGTATGTAAATATGACCTTTATGCTCCATTAATTTAGTTCCCGCCCTTTCAGGGCGAGGCTCGCTCAGCGTAGCTGAGCGGCTCACTTTGTACCTGAGGCCCGACGTTTATCTTAACCAAAATTATTTACGTCAAATTTCTAAGCATATCTTAGTTTATCCACAATAAACCGGTTCAAACCTTTGGAATTATAGTTCAAATCCCGCCGGTTCCTAGATTGCTAATTAATGATGTGGACAAACTGAAAGTTAAAGTTTCAAATTGTCCTACGGGGAGTTTTTTGAGTTCATGTACTAGTGGGCAGAGGATAAATTAATTATTATTCAAGATTAGTATCCTCTATAAGAAGGCTCTCAGGTGTAGCAGTGGTTTCTAGTTGTCCATCAGTTATTGGACTAGGGAAAATGATTGCACCAATATCTGCACCTTTGGGAGTGATGACATTAAATAATTTTATGCCTGGTGTAATGTTTTCACTTAGCTCTGCTGTTAAAATAATTGTTTCACTATTTACAAGCTTGAACTTTTTAATTTTTATTCCTTCATCAGGTATAAATGTAACATTTGTAAAAAAATTTGCTTTTGATACTAATTTTTCTAACTTACCATCTATAATTGCAGTTCTTCCAACAAAGTTTTTACCCTTGATTCTTAATTTTAATTGTTTACCAGACTTTTCAACTATTGCATTTATCTTATTGCTGATTTCTGGCTTAGCAACAATTTTGTTTCTAACTTTTACATCTTTTGAGGAACCTATTTTTAAAGGAATAGTAGCTAAGGAATTATTTCCTCTTATAATGGTTACTTTAGCATCACCTTCAACAGCATCTGTTGGAATAGTTAAAGTGGTTGTTAAATCAAGAGACTGCCCGTCTGTTGTTTGATATCTATACTTTTTAATCCTTGCAGAACTATTACTTTGAGGTTCTTGGAAAAGAGCAAAGCCAATTGCAAATGTTTTACCTCTGCTGTCGACAAGAAGAGTAACATTTTGATTACCTTTTTCTTCTGAAAGTTCAATTTTACCAGGATCTGTTGAAAAATTAACGTCAGATGCAAAAGCAAAACCTTTAGGTATTACCAATAATCCTTCTGAAGTTTCTTCAAAAATATCAAACTCTTTAAACTTAGGTGCTTCAACACTAGCATCAGGTCCTTTAGAAATAATAGGAGGGTTTGCTATTTCTATAGAACCTAATGAAGCTATATCAGTTAAATATTGTTCTAAGATTTTAAGAAATTCTTCAAATATTATGTCGCTTAAATCTCTTGTAGGTGGTGGCAATACAATATATGCTTTCTCTTCTGGTAGTCCTGCTTCACTCACTGGTATTTCTCCTACTTTAGGGAAATAAGAAACTTCTATTTTTTCTGTGGCCTCATTATCATTTATATCAACTGCTTTGATTGAAATTAAATTTACTCCTGGATTTAAAATAAAATTACCAGAGAAGATGCCATTATCTGATTCTGTTAGAATTACACCATTAACAGATACTTCTTTCACTGAAAAATCATCGGTTACCTCTAACTTGACTTCAATTTTAGGACTTTCTTCAAAACTTTGTCCATCACTTGGGGTTAATACTCTGATATGTGGTGGTGCAAGATCCACTGCAAAAGGATCTCTAATAATTAAAATACTTTGGTTTCCTGCAAAGTCAACTACTGATATAACTATTGGGACTTCACTTTCACCTACAAAAATTGAAAACTCTGTTTTTTCCTGGAAAATTGGCTGAATAGTTTCTTCATTTACGTAGATTGCTAAAATATTTGAACCTGTTCCGTCTGCAAGTCCTGTAACTTTAAGTTGGTCACCGAATTTTTCTATAGCTGGACTAAGGCGAGGGAAAACTGTATCTATAATAACTTCTAAATTTGTGTCTGAAGTATTACCTGCTTTATCCCTTGCATTAACTGTAATTGTGAACTTTCCATCACTCTTAAATTCAACATCTCCAAAGAAATTAAATTTTTCTGAAGATTCATTACCAAGTTGGATAAGTTCTGCAGGTTGTCCATTAATTAAAACTTCTAAGATTTTTGAACCTGTACCATCTGCACTGCCATAAACAAATATTTTTCTTGTGCTATATGCAATTGAAGTTAAAGGAGCATCAATGCTTATTATAGGTAGTGATGCATCATCAAATTTTTTACTCTCAACTAGCTTTGTCTGGTTCAAGTCAGTTCCAGCATATGTTTGAGGTAAAAAAACAAATGGAATAAATTGAAACAGAAAACTTAATAATAGAACAAGACCTACATGGGTTAAACTATATGTCGTGTTTTTCTTTCGCATCTTTTAGCTAATAAATTAACATAATTATATAGAGGACACTTGCTTTATGTCAGGGTGTCTAAGTTAATGATATGTTTTCTGGTACTTTTTAATGTTTAAAGATTGTTATGAGTAACAAAACTAGAGCAGATGATTATGTGTGTAGAATTTGTGGGTATGTTTTAATTGTTTTTCTGAATGAATAAAATTTTATGCTGTGCAATCAAGCCGCCTTCCTAAAAATATAAGGCTTTTCTTTGATAATACAAGTTCGAACTTCCTTAACTAGGGGGAGGAGATTGTACTTTAAAGAGCTTCTCAACCCATGATAAACCAAATCTGTCCCTGTGAGTAGGGATAAACAATAGTGAAGAGCACTATGGGGTACTGTCAAATCATGCAGCAGGAGCCAAGTCTGGTATGTAAATATGACCCTTATGCTCCATTAATTTAGTTCCCGCCCTTTCAGGGCGAGGCTCGCTCAGCGTAGCTGAGCGGCTCACTTTGTACCTGAGGCCCGATAGTTTATTTTACGTGGATGTAGCAACTAAATTTTAGAAATTAATTCTTGGTTCCCCGCCAGCCCGATAGTTTATCTTAACCAAAAATACTTACGTCAAATTCCTAATGCAGATCTCAGTTTATCCACAATGAACTGGTTCAAACTCGTGGAGTTAGAGTTCAAATCCCACCTTGACTTAGTTTTATTTATTTCTTCGCTAAAAAACAGTAATCAATAATAAAATTTATGGATGTGGGGTAATAGCAAGAACAGTAATCTTATTTTTGCCAGAGTAGTAAAAGAATATTCTATATGCTCCTGGTGTATTGTTTTGAGCATAAGCTTCAAAAACTTCTTTCCCCAACATATTACTCATTCCTGTATGCTTATGAGTATTTAATGATGGATGTCTTGGATTAATTTCAAGATACTCAAGTGCTTTTTTAACCTGCTTTAACACAGTTTTTTTGCTTGGATTATCTTCTAGTTCAAAATAGTCTTTGTTTGCCCTATCAGTATAAATGAGATTAAAACTCATTTTGATTTAAGCCTTTTTCTGCTAAGAGGACCTACCCGTCCCTCTATGGTATCTTTAATACCTTCTTGTACCATTTTTAATGCCTTTGGATTTTTATATAACCAGGCTTCTTTAGCTGAGATTTTTACGACAGGTTCTAGTTTAATTTCACCAGAATCATTTAGAAAAACATTAAATCCATCTACATGCTCACCATTAGAGAATGCAGGAGTAAGCACAACACGATTCTTTGAGTCAGGAGCACCAACTTCACCAGCGAATTCCCATTTTTCAGCCATTTTTGTCATCTCCTATATTATACTAGATATTTTGTATTTAATACCACATTCCCACTATTCCACTTTTGATATTAGTTTAAACATATTAAAAAGAGGTTAAAAACTCTAAAGATTGCTTTATTTAATACCTAATTAAGCTCTGCTGAGCGGCTCACTTTGTCTCTAATGCCCAATTTTAATCTAAGTCAATATCTAAATGTAAAATGACTCCTCTTGATATACTTTCTAGCTCTTGATTATTAAGTCTACCAATATTTTTTATCAATCGTTTTTTGTTTACAGTGTAAATATGAGAACAAATTGCAGCGCTTAGTTTTGTTAATCCATTTAGTTTAGATGGTTTTAAAAGGATATGAATTTCATTATATTGATCTGTATCTGAAGATAAAGGAATTAATGTAATTGTGTCAATAATTTCACTTGCATCATTTGCTTGAAAAATTATCGATGGCCTTTTTTGTTTTCCCAGCTCGCCTTCACGAGCAGGTTCAAAATTAACTAGCCAGATCTCTCCTTTTAAAGGATTTTTATCCATTTATTTTAGTTTTCTAATCGTTTCAAATTGAGCTTCTTCAAATAATTCAACTTTTTTCTTAGACTTTGCAATATTAATATAAGCCTGCCTTCGTTTTTCTTTTCTGTATGCCCTTATTGCATCTGCAAATATTTCACTTACAGCCCGGCCGGATCTAGCAGCTTCTTTTTTTACTATTTTGACAAGCTCATCGTCTAATGATATTGAGATTTTTATAGACATTGTCTTACCTCTTTTCCTACTTTTTATCCTACCACAAATCCTACCTAACTATCATTAAAACCTAATTAAATAAGCTATTTAGTCTAAATAGCACTAAATCATGCAGCAGGAGCTAAATCCGGTATGTAAATATGACCTT
>MFRN01000021.1 GCA_001784585.1 Candidatus Melainabacteria bacterium RIFCSPLOWO2_02_FULL_35_15
AAACGCTCCTACACGATTAATCCAAATAAAATTTTGTCACTATTTTATGCTGCATATGAGCATATTCTATAGCTTCTTTGAGTGTATTACTGTCGTGATATAAAAAACATATTAATTGATGTGCCATTTCAATTATTTCTCTGTTACATATTCTGCTTGCATCTGCAAGGGTCATATTTTGTCTTTCAGGATGTTCCTGTACACCTTTAATTCCAATTAATGCATTTTGAACTTCTGTAGGCTGTTGTCCTATTGTCTGGGGAAGAATTACTTCAAGTTTGTTTTGATCTGCACGACAGGAGCCTTTTATTACTGCAGAGTTAACACCGCTGGCTCCACCACTTGTTATAATAATGTTTCCGCTTACTACCAGTGCATAAGAGAGGATTTCAACAAGCTGCTGATGCATAAGTGATAAGTTCCTGGTTCCGATTATTGCAATTTTTCTGGTGCCTATGTTCTGTATTAATTTCAACTCTTCAACTAAAGTATCTATAGTAGGCATTGTTAATTGCCCGGCACCCCCACTCTTTTTTTCTGAACTGTAAATCTTCTTATCTCCTTATTTCAAAAAAATGACTCAAAAATTTTATTCGAATAATTTGCTCTCCAATGATACCATCACCTCAGGTTTGAATGAAAGTCAGATTCATTCAGTTACTCATGGTGACGGGCCGCTTCTTATTATTGCAGGCGCCGGCTCAGGTAAAACAAGGGTTTTAACACATAGAATTGCATACCTGATTTCTAATGGTTATATGCCAGAAAGTATTCTAGCAGTAACATTTACAAATAAAGCTGCTTGTGAAATGAAAGAAAGATTATGGAAACTGTTGTCAAAAGATGTCTCAGATTTAATCTGGATAGGGACTTTTCATAATATTTGCGGAAGAATATTGCGTCATGACATACCTAAACTTTCTTTACCAACCGGCGAGAGATGGGCAAATAATTTTGTAATTTATGATGAGTCGGATAGTACAAATTTGATCAAACAATGCACCAAAGCTCTGGACTTGGATGAAAAAGCATATGTACCAAAAAATATAAAAGCACACATTAGCTCATTAAAATCACAAGGGTATGATGCAAAATTATTTGGCGACAATGCAAAAAATCACCGTGAAATTAAAGTCTCAGAAATATTTGATCTCTATCAGAAAGAATTGGCTAAAAACAATGCACTTGATTTTGATGATTTGCTTTTATATACAGTAAAACTTTTAGAACAAAACGAAAAAATCAGATCTTATTACCACAAAAGATTTAAACATGTTCTTGTAGATGAGTTTCAGGATACAAACTTAATTCAGTATGAATTAGTAAGGTTAATTTCAGAAGGCATATCAAAAACAGAACGTTTAAATACAGACAGGAAGGGCATTTGGAAAGAAAGAGGAATAACTGTCGTAGGCGATGTAGATCAAAGTATTTATTCCTGGCGAGGAGCTGATTTTAGAATTATCCTTGGATTCCAAAATGATTTCCCTGAAAATACATTAATCAAACTGGAAAAAAATTACCGCTCCACTAAAACAATATTGCATGTTGCTGATGCAATAATTAAAAATAATAAAGAAAGAATTGAAAAGACTTTATTACCCACGAAAGAAGAAGGGGATAAAGTGATTTGTTTTGAAGCAGAAGATGAAATCGAAGAAGCTCAATACATTACAAAAGAAATGGCAAGGCTTTTAAAACTGGATTTTAAATACAGCGATATCGGTATTCTCTACCGTACAAATGCTCAAAGCAGAGCTATTGAAGAGGCACTTATTAAAAAAAATATTCCCTATCAGATCGTAGGCGGATTTAGATTTTATGAGAGGAGAGAAATAAAAGATATCATTGCCTATTTAAAAGTAATTTACAATCCAAGTGATTCTATTTCCTTAAAAAGAATAATCAATATTCCTAAGAGAGGACTTGGCGCTACTACACTTATAAAGATTGATGAATATGCAAATAAAAATAATTTTACTTTATATAAAACGCTTCTTGAGATTTCTGATGTTACCGGCTTATCAGAAAAAACTATAATTTCAGTGCAAAACTTTGTAGAATTAATAGAATACTGTAGAAAAGCTTCAAAGTCGCTGTCACTAAGTGATTTATTAGATTCACTTTTAAAAAAATCCGGTTATTGGGACGAGCTTGAAAAAGAGGGTACCCTTGAATCGGAAGAAAGACTGGCAAACGTTCAGGAGCTTTATTCTGTGGCAAATGAGTTTGAAGCAAATGCAGTAAAGGCAATTTATGAATTGCCTCAAGAATCAATATTGGGAGATTTTTTAACCCAGATTTCTCTTTACACAGATCTTGATAATTTAAAACAAACCACAAATAAAATTACTCTTATGACGCTTCATCTGGCAAAAGGGCTGGAATATCCTGTAGCTTTTATTTGCGGACTTGAAGAAGGAATATTTCCTCACAGCAAATCCATTAATTCGCCGGGCGACAGTGAAATCGAAGAAGAAAGAAGATTAATGTATGTAGGTGTAACCCGTGCCAAGGAAAAACTTTATTTTACCTTTGCACGGGAAAGAAGATTATTCGGATCCAGTGAATTTTCACCAAGCAGCAGATTTATAAGTGAAGCTCCAAAAGAGTGTTTAAGCGGGTTTTATGGGGGGCTGGATGAAAAAGTTAAAAATGACAAACGCTACGTATCAAAAAAAGGCATAAAAAGAAAAATCTCGGATTACGAATCAGATGAACTGATAGACATAGATGGAGTTCAAAATGTAACTGTAATCAGAAAATTAAATACAGAAGAAAAAATGAAAGAAGTTAAAAATTATAAATCCATTTTTAATATAGGAGACAAGGTTACACATGAAAAATTTGGAACAGGAATAATTGAGCAGATCTTCGGAGAAGGGGCTAAACAGCTTTTAAACATTGATTTTGAAAATAATGGAAAAAAACTTTTAGATCCTAAGTATGCAAAATTAATAAAACTGTAGAAAAAAGTCGCGACTTTTCCCTACAAAGGTAGCACTTTCAGTCCAGTTAACTCAGCTAATTTTTCTGCACAGTGCCAGCGAGCTTTTTCCAGATCACGCTCCGGATAAAATAATTTTCCTATTTTTACAGTAACAGGTCCGCCTTTTTTATTTGATCCGGTAATTCCTACTGGTAAAACCGGAACACCGGTTAAATTTGAAATGTAAGCAGGTCCTACATTTGGTTTATTTAGTAAACCTGGTATTTTACTTCTTGTACCTTCCAGAAACATTCCCAGACACCAGCCTTTACTTAAAACCTCTTTAGCTCCTCTGATGGTAGTTTTTGAAACCTTTTCCCTGTCTACTAAAAAAGCTCCAAGCATTGTAATAGCCCATCCGATAAATGGGGTTTCAAAGAGTTCTTTTTTTGCCATATAAGCAATTGGAATATTAAATGAAAGTGAAATAATTGGCGGATCATTATTTGAAAGATGATTTGGCATTACAATAAACGGCTTTCCATCTTTTGGAATATTTTCTTTTCCATAAACTTTCAAACGATAAAACAAGTAATAAACCGGAGCAAATAAAAGCCATATAACCATGTAGTAGTAAAATTTAGTAATCCAAGTATAGCGTTTTGGGTTATAAACTGCCATGTATAAATGATATCGTATAGCAATTATCAGATAAGTTATAATTTATACGACCTTCAATAACCTAAATGTTTCCAAATAAAAAAGGACAGGTGTTCGAGTGGTTTAAGAAGCAGACCTGGAAAGTCTGTGTGCCCCAAAAGGGTACCGAGGGTTCGAATCCCTCCCTGTCCGCCATGTGGAATGAAGCGGTATCAAAGCCACTTCTTTCTCAGTCTCAGACAGCGTTTCATCAAGTTCGAACCTCAAATATTCTTTCTCAAGAGATTTATAATTTTCTTTTATTGGAATTAACCATTCTTTGCTTTCAATTGGAGATTAAATAAATTAACAAAAGTTCCATTAACAACAAAAGAAGCAATCAAAATTCAAAACAGACTAAAAAAGCACAGAGATAAAATGTTTTTGCCTACCGCCCTCCTTGCTTCGTACCTCGCTTGTCGGGCTTTGCAAAGTGCTCGCAGTCTGCCTTTTGTATCATTTTCCAGGTTTTGCTGGATAAACCAGGCAAAACCTTTCTTTGTAAGTTAGTCAGATGAGACTTAGTAACATAGCTAGGCAGTAACGATAAAATCTTAACTTTCATGAGAGATTCTGATATTCCTTATCATAATAACGGTTCAGAAAGAGCAATAAGAAAAGCAAAAATACATAGAAAAGTATCAGGATGTTTTAGAAGTGAAACTGGAGCTCAGAGATACGCCATACTAATGTCAATAATTGATACAGCTAAAAAACATGGTCTTAGAATGTTTGATGCCTGTCAAAGACTTTTTTCAGACAGCCTTACGTTTGCTCATGCTAGGCAGTAACATTTATTCCTTAAGATTTCATTATTACCAAATTGGTACATTTATTAACAAATCAATTTAAATTTAAGAAAATTGCATAACAAATCATGAAAAAGTCTAAAAAAATGATTGTTTAGGTTGCATTAGGAACATAAAAGGTGTTTTAATTTGTCTTTGAAGTTTAAGTAGTTAACGCTTAATTTACCTGTATAAATATAAAAGAGTTAGAAAGTACGTGTACAATATCTAGGTTTGGGAGACACAATAGATGGTAGAAGTAACAACCAACATTAGTAAATTCAGGCAGAAACGATTAAAAGGATTACTAAGCAAGTCTAAAACAAAAGAAACAATTCAGACAAATAGCTACTTCTATCCAAAGAATAATTTATATACCAGGGAAGAATTTGAACTTCTGGATACTATTTATTCAGACGAACCTTCAATCCTGGAACAAAATAATGAAGTTAAATCAGAAGCTATAAATGTTGAAAACTTTTGGCCTCAAAATAAAGAAGAATATCTAAGCCTTGCAAATAATAAAAACAATTTCCTTACAAATTTAAGCTGGTTTTTAAGTGGTGTAGCTATAACATCATTAGTCTGGCTTATTTATTTTCAGGTTAATGTCCATGAAATAAGAACAAAAAGTGATACACAAATTGTTTTTCAAAAGTCAGCAAATATAATGACGGATAAAAATATTGATAAGGAAGTAAGCAAACAATTAAAAGATAAAATAACTGCCAAAGAAAACGTAATTTCAAAATATTTTAGTAATCTGTTCTCCAGAAAAAAACCTAACCCTGTAGTAATAAACGAACCTCCCAAAATTGAACCGGTTAAATTTCATATTGTTACAAACGGTGATTCCCTGTGGATTATTGCAAATAAATATTATTCAAATCCTTCCCCTGATAATATAAACAAAATAATGAAAGCCAATAATATGAAAAGAGCCGGCATGCTTTCTATCGGACAAAAGCTTGTAATACCACAGTAAGGTTTTAGGTGACAGAGGATAGGAAAAATTTTACCTGTCATCTGATTTTATTAATTTGTCTATATTTAACTGTACTAGAAGCATGTCATGGCATGCCTCTGCAAAAACCAAAAACTGTAATTATTAACAATACAGAATATAAGCAGGTTTTTGATCTTCCTGGAAAATTTGGCGGGACATTAAATCTCTCTGTCTTTGGCTCCGGGCCAAAAACCTTTAACCCATGGGCTTCTGCTGATAATACAAGCAGCACACTTGGGAGATTAATGTTTGATGGTTTATTTGAGGATAATCCGGACACCGGAGAAGTAGTTCCGCACCTTGCAAAAAGCTATGAATTAAAAGATGAAGGGAAAACAATTATTGTAAAACTTAGAAAAGGAATTAAATGGTCAGATGGTGTTTCAATAACAAGCGATGATGTGGTTTTTACCTGGAATGAAATTGTTTTTAGCGGGCTTGAGTCCAGTGGATTTCAGTCTTTATGCCTTATTGACGGAAAGTATCCCACAGTTAAAAAAATTGACGATACTACTGTAGAATTTATGACACATGTAGTGTTTGCACCCTTTTTAAGACAGATCGGATATCAAATCGCACCAAAACATATATTTGAGCCTCTGTTTAAAAATACTCCAAAGAAAGATCTAAAAAAAGTTTTTTTAAGTTTCTGGAGTACAAATACAAAGCCAGGTGATTTTGTAAGTAGCGGACCTTATAAATTACTCCGCTATGTTCAGGGAGAAAGAATTGAATTTACAAGAAACCCGGACTACTTTGTTATAAACACAAAAAATGAAAAGCTCCCATATCTGAATAGTATTATTTATACAATTGTTCAGGATTCCACCCTGGAACTGTTTAAATTTTTAGCCGGTGAAATAGATGTAGCCTCGATAAGGGGTGAAGATGTCGGACTTGTAAAAAAACTTGAGAAAAAGAAAAACTTTTATACTGTAAATCTCGGACCTTCATCGGGCACAGAATTTCTGGTATTTAATCTTAGTAGAAACACAGTTAACCGCATTTCTACAGCAGAATGGTTTAATAATCTTTATTTCAGACAGGCAGTTTCTCATGCAATAGATCGAATGGCAATTGTAGACAATGTTTTAGGCGGTGTGGGCAAACCTTTATTTACAGCAGAGTCATTGCCTTCAATTTATTTAAATAAAAAAATTGCAGATGGTTATCCGCAAGATTTTAAACTTTCAAGAAAATTATTAATAAAGGGCGGGTTTAAATGGAATGAGAATGGTGAATTAACTGACAGTAAAAACAAAAAGGTGGAATTTACTATTCTTACAAATGCTGAAAATACAACCAGGCAATCAATAGGGGTAATTATTCAGGATGATTTAAAAAAGCTTGGGATAAAGGTAAACTTAAGACCAATTGATTTTAATACATTAATAGGAAGATCAGATTCCGGCGACTGGGAAGCAATAATCATAGGATTTACAGGAGGATTTTTTGAGCCAAATGAAGGAGCAAATGTATGGAAATTAAATGGAAGGCTTCATATGTTTGATCAATCTCCACACAAACCAAGAGACTGGGAAATTGAAATAGACAGAATTTTTAATGATGCCACAAAAGTAGTTGATTTCAACACCAGAAAAAAACTTTATGACAGGTACCAGGAAATAGCATACAAGCAGCTTCCATTTATATATCTGACCTCACCACTTAGGATATTTGCACTTCAAAATAATCTTAAGAATATCAGACCTACTGTTTATGGGGGAGTTATCTATAATCTTGAAAGTATTTACAAGAAGTGATGTCAACACGTAATTCAATTTTAAAATTAAAAACTAAAATTTTTCTAAATAAATTCTAAAATATCTGTCTTCTCAGTGATAATTAAGTACTGGTCATTTTGAGAGCCTTAATCTATCTTGATTTGGTTTGAGCTAGAGTAGAGGAATCAATAAAATCGGCCAGAAAAAAATGAAAGGAGTAATTATAATGACTACTGCAACGAAAAAAACTTTAAAACCATTAAGCGATAAAGTCATAGTTCAAAAATTAGAACCAGAAGAAAAAACCAGAGGAGGGATTCTTCTTCCCGATACTACAAAAGAAAAACCACAGGAAGGAAAAGTAATAGCTGTCGGTCCTGGAGCAGTTGATGACAAGGGACAAAGAAAACCAATGGATGTCAAAGAAAGTGACCATGTGCTTTTTGCAAAGTACAGCGGCACTGAAGTTAAGTTAGAGGGGGAAGAATATTTAATTCTTTCTGAAAGAGATATTCTGGCAATAGTTAAATAACAAATAAAAAAAAGGAGATGATAAAGTTATGGCAAAGCAAATAGTATATGATGAAGAAGCACGCAGAGCACTGGAGAGAGGCGTAGATGCAGTGGTTGATACAGTAAAGGTCACAATTGGTCCTGCCGGACGAAATGTGGTTCTTGAGAAGAAATTTGGTGCTCCGCAGATTGTTAATGACGGTGTAACCATAGCAAAAGAAATTGAATTAAAGTGTCCTCTTGAAAATGCAGGAGCACAGTTAGTCAGGGAAGTTGCCAGTAAAACAAATGATGTAGCTGGTGATGGAACTACTACTGCATGTATGCTTGCTCAGTCCATTATTAAAGAAGGATTGAAAAATGTAGCTGCAGGAGCAAACCCGATGCAGTTAAAAAGAGGAATTGATTTAGCTACAAAAATATCTGTAGAAGAAATCAAAAAGATTTCACAGCCTGTTAAAGAAAATCAGTCAATTGCTCAGATAGCTACAATAGCTGCAGGCAATGATCCTGAAGTTGGCAAAATGATTGCACAGGCAATGGAAAAGGTCGGCAAAGACGGTGTAATAACTGTAGAAGAATCAAAGAAACTGGTTGATACCGAGTTAGAAGTAGTGGAAGGAATGCAGTTTGATAAAGGCTACATTTCTCCTTACTTTGTAAATGATCAGGAAAGAATGGAATCAGTTCTTGAAGAACCTTATCTACTCTGTGTAGATAAGAAAATTAATCTTCTTGCAGATATGATCCCGCTTCTTGAAAAAGTAGCAAGAGCCGGGAAACCACTGGTAGTTATATCTGAAGATGTAGAAGGAGAAGCGCTTGCAACACTTGTAGTAAATAACTTACGTCAAGTTTTAAAATGCTGTGCAGTAAAAGCTCCAGGGTTTGGTGACAGAAGAAAAGCTATGTTAGAAGATATAGCTGTTCTTACAGGTGGCCAGCTTATTTCTGAAGAAATAGGTATGAAGCTTGAAAATGTAACTGTTGAAATGCTTGGCAAAGCAAGAAAGGTTGTCGTTAATAAAGACAAGACTACGATAGTTGCAGGCGATGCGACAAAAGCAGAAGTTAAAAAGCGCATTGCTCAAATTGACAAGCAGATTGCTGATACTGACAGCGACTATGACAAAGAAAAGCTTCAGGAAAGAAAAGCAAAACTTTCAGGCGGAGTTGCAGTACTAAAAGTAGGTGCAGCAACTGAAACTGAGCTGAAAGACAGAAAACTTAAGCTTGAAGATGCCTTAAATGCTACTAAAGCTGCAGTAGAAGAAGGTACAGTACCTGGCGGTGGTTTAACGCTGCTTCTTGTCAGCAAGGGATTGTTTAAAGAAGCTGAAAAATATCATGGTGACATAAGAACAGGTATAGAACTTGTTGCCAGAGCATTTTCATCACCACTTAAACAAATTGCTGAAAATGCAGGTTTATCCGGTGAAGTAGTTGTAGAGAAGGTTTTAAGCTACAACGATCAAGTCACTGGATTTAATGCTGAAACAATCAAATTTGAAGACCTTCGCAAAGCGGGTGTTATTGACCCTGCAAAGGTTACCAGATCAGCAATTCAGAATGCTGCTTCAATTGGTTCTATGTTCCTGACCACAGAAGCACTTGTGGTAGAGCTTCCGGAAAAGAAAGAAGCTATGCCAGCAATGCCAGGTGGCGGAATGGGCATGGGAGACTATTAAGAAGTAGTTAAATAGTTAAATAAAATCAAAATAAAGGCAGGTTTTGAACCTGCCTTTATTTTATTCGGCAATTTTATGAGCCACTGATTTAATATTTTCTCTTGTAAGCTTTGTTATGCAAGCAAGCTCATTTCCTTTAGCCCAATTAGGATTTTTTTCTACAAAATATTTAATGTGAACATCTTGCATTTTTTTTTCATCTATATCAGCAATTCCTTCTTTTAAATAATCCTTTTCCTGCTTAAAGCTTATAACTCCTCTTTGTAGATCATAGTGATCCCGAAATTTTAGAATTGCAAGACTGTCTAATATCCTTTTTTCTTTTTCTGGAAAATTCTTACCATATTGTGGATAAAACTCATGAAAAAAGAGAGGTAAAAACTTATATGTTTTATAACCTTTTGTTATTAAAAACCAGTACAATTCTGCCTGGGGGACTTGATCAATTAAACAAAAAACATACCTAAACCAGAACTTAGGCAGCTTATTACTTCCCCAGCATTCCTTTTCAATAATTGTATCCCCAGAAAATAAGGCCATAATAAGCTTCTTATCAATAACTTGCTTTAATAATCCAATTGTTGAAAAACCTTTAATTTCACCACTAATTAATTCTTTCAATAGAATCACATCTTTTTTTTCTTGTAAGTCATTTTTAAAGCTTTCAATTTTTGTATTATAGTAGTATTTTTGCATAATAGAGTACATAATCTCAATTTCAGAGCAAGTTAAGCAGCTAATTTTTCTTACTTCGCCAGTAAGTTGTTTTAGCCCACCCATTTCACAAAGCTCCTAATTCAAGATAAGGGACTCTCTTCTTTAAAAATTCTATTTCATTAGCTATATTACTAAAAGAAACAATATAAATCTTTGATTTATACTTGATTGAAGAAAAATGATTAAGTGCTTCATTTAAAGGATCAAATTCTTCAAGTCCTATAGCAAAATAGTCAAAACCTTTATCCACTTCATCCAGAGATAAAGTCAACAACATATCTTCTAATATTTTTGGCTCATTATCCTTAATAGTAAAAAGAGAAACATAAAAAAAATTAATCCTCTTAGCTTTTGGGGAAAATTTAAGCAAGCCAGATATTTTAAATTGATTACAATCTGTCAAATGCACTTGTTTGAATGCTCTTTGATCCCACTTTGCAAAAATTCCGACAATTTCTTCTTTGTTATTTACTGCAATGTAAAAATCTTCTTGTTTTAATCCTTTAAGAAAACCAGTACCAAAATCTGATACTTTATAATATGGATAAAATTGTTTTTTTTGTCCTTCTTCATGCAAAAAGTTGATTACAGATTCCAGTGGAAAGTCGGTGCCTTTTTTGATCTTATATATTTTGCTTTGTTTTATTCTATCCAGCTTTACCAAGTATGTCAGCAAATTACCATAAGGAGTATAAGTTGGAAGTCCAGCTTTTCCACTTTCGAGGACTTTTCTTGCTTCTAAATTATCTTCAACAATTGTTGTTAGATAAAAGGGAGCACAATTGTCTTGATCCAGTTTTCGAAGAAATTTATAACCTTTTGCAAGATAAATATTTTTTCTAAATTTTGAAGTTACTCTTAAACTACTTAAATATCCAATATTTACAATCTCACCATTTACAAAAACTGGTTTTATAGCTCTTACACCAAATGCAATAAGTTCACCTTCTTCTTCTGTTTTTATTACAACTATTTGACATTTCTTTCCTTGAACTTGTACTGCATTAAAAAAACTTGGCTCAGTTTCAAAACTAACAGAGATTGAACCTTCAATTTGATTAGTTTTTAGACCTTCCCTTAATATATAGTCATCTTCTTTACTTGCAATTTTAACAATGCACTTTACCATTTTATTAGTCCTGACAGCCAAGTTCATTGAGAGCTTCAGTTGTAGCTAGCTCTTCTTTGCTAATGACATCTCCAATAGGCCAGTATTGTCTTTGTCGTACTCCATAGTATGAGGTAAAGTTAGCAGAAAAATAAATTAAAGATTGATTAATATTTTTGCAATTAGCCTTAAAATCAATCATTCGCTTAAAGATAGAGCCAGAATTGTAAAATTTAGTTCTACACTCAAAACATTTTTCTGCAAGGATCTCAGCTGAAAAATTTTTAGGTCTAAAAGCTACTTCACCAAACTTGTAATCGGGTTTAATCCACCAGTTTGGAGTAATTAGCCTTCCTTCGCTCATTAGTCTATTATAAAGTGCCGTTCCAGGGTATGGTACTAGATGATTAAAAGCAGCAAGAGCAAGTTTTTGTTCAATAGCAAAGTCTAAAGTTCTGTCAAAGTCTTCTAAAGTATCATAATCATATCCAAAGACAAATGTTGCATAAATAGTAATTCCATGATCTCTGAGCATACTAATCGATTCTGAATAATTCCTCTTTACAACAGTCCAGCTTTTTCCCATAGCTTCTAAATTTTTGGGATTAAGAGATTCAAAACCAATTAAAATATTTGCACAACCACTTTTTTCCATAAGCCTTAAAAGTTCTCTGTGATTAGTCATATTTATGCTTCCATGGCTAAACCACTTTTTCTTAAGTGGAGCAATTGCCTTGCACAGCTCTTTAGTTCTGTTGATTCTTGAAACAAAGTTATCATCAACAAAATAAATAAGATCTCCCTTTAAACTCTCAATATCGGCAACAATATTTTTTATTTCTTTGTTTCTATAATTTCCTTTAAATGAACCTGCAATAGCACAAAATTCACAATAAAAAGGACAACCTCTACCGGTCTCAACCATTTCAAGAGCAATATACTTTTTTTTAGCAAATAAATCTCTTTTAGGTTTCACATGTTCAAGCATTCCTGTAGTCGCTTTTGATCTATAAGTCTTTTGTAAAGTGCCTTTTCTTGCGTCTTCCATTACTGTTCCCCAAGTATCTTCTGCATCACCTATAATTACAGAATCTGTATGCTTAGCTGCTTCTTCAGGAATTAAGGATGCATGTATGCCACCCATTACAACAGGGACTCTTCTTTTTCTAAATTCCTTAGAAATATTGTAGGCCCTTTGAGCTGTGTATGTTTCTATGGGAATTGCTACTAAATTGGTCTGTTCATCATAAGGGATTTCATCTAACCTATCATCATAAAATTTAATTTCGACATCTTCTGGAGTTAACCCTGCAATAACTGCTATAGCTAAAGGCTGCATTTGCCATGAGTCAACATATTTCCCTCCCTTAATTTTCCCAATACTTGGCTGTATAAGAGTTAATCTCATATTTAAGCAATTTCCTCTTTAAGAATGTACTCATCTGAGTCATGATTTGGATTCCATTTAAACTGAATTTCCTCCATTTTACTTATTGGAAAATCCTTTAGTTTTTTTGCATAGTACCTATATCCAATATTTGTGATCAATGGAACGTAAGGTGGTACTCCTGAGCCTAAAATCCTGTGAATAATAGATTTTATGCTATAAGTTTGTTTCCATGCCCAAAGTTGGCCTTCCCTTAATTCCTCTGATGTCATTTTTAGTGGCTTATATACAACATGTTGTGCATCATATAGTGTCCAATTCTTTGTTAGAATTCTGCCCTCTTTTTCTAATCTTTTAAATAATGGTGTACCTGGGAAAGGAGTATAAATAGAGTATCGTGGGAGATCGATTTTTACCTCATTAACAAAATCAACTGTCCTCTTAAAAGAGTCCTTATCGTCATGGTCCATCCCGAACATAAAAGTTCCATTAATTGTAATACCTCTGTCATGAAGTTTTTTAACTATTTCTTTGTAATTACTAACATTGTTAAAACTTTTATTTATAATTTGTGTTCCTTCATTAGAAACTGTTTCAAAACCTATTAGCAATCCTTTGCAACCACTCTTAACTGCCAAGTCCATTAACTCTTCATCATCTGCTATTTTTACTGTAGCTAAACCACTCCATATTTTCTTTAATGGGATCATGGCTCTCCATAGTTCCTTTATATATTTTTTATCTTCAATTGGACTTGGATCAACAAAAATAATAAGATGACTACCTAGTGCTTCAATTTCATTAATTACATCAGTTATAGGCCTATGAAGATAATTTTTAGATGTTGCTGTAACTGCACAAAAATCACATTTATACGGACACCCAAAGGTTGCTTGAACTGCGCCATAAGATATATAAGAAAATCTCTTAAGAAGATCTCTTCTAGGTATAGGCAAGTTAGATAAATTAATATTTTCAGGTTGAGTATATAATTTTTTTAATTCTCCGTTTTTAAAATCTCTAAGAAGCTGAGGCCATGTCTCATAAGCTAACCCAGTTATTACAGCATCTGCATGATGCATTGCTTCCTGGGGCATAAGTGTAGGATGCACACCACCTAAAACCACAGTAGCACCTCTTTTTCTGAAATGATTAGCTAATGCATATGCCCTAACTGCAGTACCGGTAATTGCACTTATCCCTATTAAATCAGCTTCTATATTTTCGTCTAATACACAAACTCCCTCATCAACTATCTCAATTTCAGCTTCTAATTCTTTCGGGACTAATGCTGCCAAGGTTGTTAATGTAAGCGGAGCATATCTAAGTAAGGTAGGAAATATTCCACCTTTTTTTCTATACATTATGCCACTAGGAGATATAAGTAGAATCTTCATTTGAAGCAAATTATCCCCCCTATCTTTATACCTCTATGGTGCATATTCTTTGCTATTAGTTCAATCAAATAAATTCCTCAATTACACCTTCTAACTTGTAGAAGCATTGATATGCCAATAACTACAACAACTGCCAATACAATCATATTTTTAAATGGGTCAACATTATTTATTAACCCTTCTGGTGATGAGCAAAAGAAGAAAATTCTTTGAGCAATCCTAATAGCACATAAAGCTATCCCAATATAAATGATAGTTTTATACTTGCTTGGATTTGTTGCAGCTAAAGCCATGAACACGCCAAAGATCAAAAGGTAAGCAGAAAAGGGATTTAAAACCCAACTTATCTGATCAGTTAGTATCAAGTTAAAATTAAAAAAAGTTCTTGCAAGGACTACAGTTAGATCCTTTGCAAAAATACCTATACATCCTAGGATGATATGGTATATTGCAACAAACCATAAGATGGTTTGTAAAAATTGATTTGAGTTTTTTGACATGATGTTTCTCCTCCAAAAAAGAGTTTAACACTTACTAAATTAAAAAGTTTGTACGAAACTATTTATATAACAAAATCTCCTTTAAAATTCCTAAGCCAACCTGTTTTATTGCAAAGTACCGTAGATTTAACGCTACCGATTTGTTTCCCTTTGGTTTTTTCCAGATAAATATCTGAGGCTCTCTTAATATTATTTATGTCGATTAGAAAAATCTTAATTGGTCCTAATTGACCAAGCTTTCTACAATACTTATAGTGATAATTTTCTTGCAATCTTTCATCCAAAACTTTTGCGACTTTAACTAAAATTGTATTTTGATGTTTGCCCAACTCCAAAAAAAGCGTATATGAGTAAGAATTCTGGTCTTTTATATACTCTGGAGCAATCATATAAAAAGAAGGGTTCAACAAATACTGTTTGAACACTGTCTTTATAACTTGTTCAACATTAGATTCGTTTAACTTCTCCCCAAAAAGATCTGATACTTTACTGCTCCTACCCACAAACCTCAAAAGTGGGCACTGATTCTTAAAACCTACAACTTTGACTATATCTTGTAAGTTGTATCTATATAACCCTCCACTATTAGTTAAAATTACTTCATACTGTTTCCCCAACTCTAGTTCATGAGCTAACTTAAGGTTATTTTTTTTATCTCTTTCCTTAAATTCAAAAAAATGAGAGTTTATTGACAATGCAGCCCCCTCACGTTCTACAAGCGGAAAAGAAATAAATCCTTCGGTTGCAATAAGTCCTTTACCTTGAATCTCAACTTCAGGAAAAAGTTCTTCCACCTCTCTAATAGACATTGCAGCATTCCCATCGACCCACATACTTATCAATGAGAGTTTTGTCCAAATCCTCTTTAAATAATTTTTTTTCTGCAGGTCAAAAAAAATATTCTCTAGTTCTTTAGATCTAGTTTTATCTTTAATTTTTCTTATAACCAAATCTGGATTATTTAATAACGGTCTAAGTAATAACAATAAGAATGTTGGATTCCAAATAGAGATAAAAGCTAAATTTTTGTCATTAAGTAAGGTTATTAGTGTTAGATCTTTAAATTCCTCAATATTATGTATCTTAGCAACATCAAAAGGAACAGAACTTAATTTAGAAATAATTTCTTGTTGCTCGCAAGTAAAATAAGATCTATCATCTCCAAAGCCAATAAGAATTCCATTCTTAGTTCTAATATTTTGAGAGGTAGCGGGAGTTATTGACCAATAAAAACTCCCATTACTTATCCCAGGTTTATTTTCAAATAAATCATAAAACCAAGCAGAAATCCCATTTCTAAATTCTTGAAACAAAGATTTTGTGTATGGTATTAATTTGGTAGGAGTTACTGATCCACTAGTTGGCTCCAAAATAATAACTGGCTCGTTGGTTAATATATTTTGTTCCCCATTTATAATTCTATCTATGTAATCTTTATAATCTTCATAAATTGTTAATGGTACAAATGTTTGAAAATCTTTAATTGTTTTTATTTTCTTGAAATTATATTTTTTGCCATAAACAGAGTCTTCATTACGTTGAAGGATAGAAAACAGTTTCTTTTGTTGTATCTCTTTAACATTATTGCTAGAACTGCAGAAATCTAAGTTCCCTCTTAAGAAAGAAAGCTTTAGTGCTTGATTTAGTTTCTGATATTGTTTCATTGGCTGCGATAAAAAATCTTTTTTGTAAATAAGTTTGAATTGTATAAATCACGAACCATTATTGTTTTAACATATCCATTTTTAGGAAGCTCATCCCAAAAGACATGAGGCATAAGTTTAAGAAGTAGTTTTCTGTAAACCGTTAACCTTAATGGTTCTATAATTATTTCATTATTAATGATTTCTAGTAGCTTATTGGCATTATATATATTTTTCTTTGCAGCAAACACATTTAATATAACCCATTCAACACAATTGGTACTATTCAAATTTTCTATTGGTGAAATTAAGTTGTATTTTTGTGATTTTACTAAATCTTTATATTTCCCAGATACAAAACCTAATATCAGATTTTTTTGAATATTGTTATTAGGGATTAATATCAAAGCATTTAATTTCAGATCAGGTTGTGTATAAAAAAAATCATAAACAGAAGTTCTCTTTATTTCAAAGAATCTATGCTTCGTTTTTGGATTTGAAAACAAGTTATACACCATCCATTGATCAAGTTCAGGATCCCGGAGAATAATGCCTGTATGTCCCATCTTTGTTTTATCAAGCACTCTTACAAATCTTATTCCAGGTCTTGAAACTATAGCAGCCTTAGTATCTGATTGTTCCAGTATTTCAATAACCCACTTGCTTAGCTTTTTAGCAATCCTCTTTTTTAAGATATTAGGATGTTTACATTCTTTTATTAAAGGCAAGGTTGTATTAACTTTGACATAATTATTTGAAGCTTCAACTGACAAGAAAGAAACTAGGATTGAAACAGTTAATAGGTATAAGATTAGTAAATGTTTTATGGACATGGCAATTTTTTATAAATGGATCTTATTATTCCGCTTTCTTCGACCCTAAAGCACTTTTTCATACCACTTGAGTCAATGTAATTAACTTCATAATGCTCTTCAAGCGGATTTAAACTACTTAAGAATAAGTTATTAATTTCTACTTCACTTGAACCTGCTGAAATTTGGCTATATATAAATCTGTCTGCGCGTGGATTTGAATCATCCAGAATGCTATTATCAGTTGAATCAACGGCTGCATAAGTCCCTAAAACAGCACCTAATACTCCTAGAGTAACATTACTACTATTATTTTTGTGCTTTGCATAACTAACCTGAACATTTAGACCAAAAATTAAGACAAGAATAATTATTATGACTTGTAATTTATTTTTCATGATTTCTCCTTTTATTAATCTTCTTCAAATGCTTTTCCTACGAAGAAAGCTGCTGGTATAAATGGAATTAAAATGCTGCTATCTATGCTATTGTTTGTTGAACCTTGAACTACTGCTAAAAATCCCACAATAGGGACTGCAACTGCTGTAGCTGCTACTGCACCTATTAATGGTACAACTTTTGGTCCATGTTTTCCAATTCTTGCACTGGATTTCTTAGTAGGGGCTTGCGATGCTACAAAGTAATGATAGTTCCCAGTTGCATCTACGACATGACCAACATTTCTGCTGCCCACAGTTCCTTTGCCAAACAACAATCTTCCTTTAGAATAAACATTTTTTGATATTTCAAATCTATTGTTATCAAGTGAAACAACTGAAATGGTTGTTCCGGAGTTAAGTCTTATTTCTTCTGCATAAACAGGACTGTTTAAAAGAATTGAAATAATAACTAACAAACTAACAATTGTTTTACTTAGGGTTGATACTATATTTTTCATTATTGTTCTCCTCTTTTATTCTGAACATTGTTTAATTTATTTATACCACATAATTATACAGTGTTCAATTAAGAGAAGGTAATATTAGGAAAATTTTATATTTGCTCTCTAAAATCAATAAAATTTAATCAAATTTAGAAAATTCTAAAGAATTAAGGTTTAAATTGTGAGGATTGGAATGAGCTTGTCAGTTATTAAACATTGTTTAATTCAATTAAGACTATTTAGATTTGATACCATTAGTAAAAATCTTAGCAAATGAGTTAGCTAGTGTATGTGCTGATCCTGCGCTTGCAGTGTCAAGTTTTCTGGTTAAAGAAAGAATGCATATGCCATGAAGAGAGGCCCAGAGAACCCTGGATAAATGTTCACTTTCTTTTTTGTGGTTCTTAGTAAATGGCAATAATGATTTTTCAATAAGCTCAAATATTCTGTCTATTTTATCCTGATACCATTTAGGTAATTTTTCTCCTTGTGGTCTTGGGAAATGATGCTCATATAACATACTCCAAAAATTAAAGTGTTTAAAACTAAAATCTATATAACACTTACAAATATTATCTATTACTTGTTCTTTATTACTTATATTTGAAGTCATCTTTAAGAGTTCTTCATATAATAAATCTAATGTTTGAGCATTAATTTGTAAAATTAATTCGTCTAGATTTTTAAAAAAATTATAAAGAGTCCCGGGTGTGTATTTGATATCTTTTGCAATTTTTCTAGCACTAAGATTTTGAAATCCTTCTTTTTCTATAATCTTTCTACTGGCAGAAAGAATTATATCTTTAAGTTCATCTTTTGTATGATCGCTACGTCGTGCCATAGCTTATATTATAAACAGTGTTTATAATTTGAACGGGTATGTAAACTAAACGCCTCCCTTCAAACACCCAATATTTGGGATACTTGACCAGGTGGCGGAATGGGCATGGGAGACTATTAAGAAGTAGTTAAATAGTTAAATAAAATCAAAATAAAGGCAGGTTTTGAACCTGCCTTTATTTTTTTTCCAATATTAAAAAAAATTAATGTGATCTTTTAACTTAGGGTTAACTCTTTACCTTTATATTCCCTTTAACCGCATTAGACAAGGAGGCTTCCAGTGACTACTTCATTTGAGCAAATACAAAAATCTTATATAAGCGATCTTACAAGTAATTTACCTAAGCTTGAGAAAAAAGCATCTGAAGCCATTAAATCATTTGCTGAACTTGTAGATGAATTAAATAAGGTAAGCCAGCTTAGTAATGGAACTCCTGTAAAAGATCAATTAAAAGACTTAACAGCAAACATGAATAACACACAGGTATTCTTTACGAGAATGCTTGCCGAACAGCTAGGGGTTATGCACAATATAGTTAACGGTGACGAATCTAAGCAAGAAGCTGTATAAGATTTTATGATATATTAAAAGGCATGAAAGTACTTTACCCAGGTAGTTTTGATCCTATTACGAATGGTCATGTAGATGTAATTAAAAGAATAGCAAAGTTATTTGATGAGGTTATTGTAGCAGTATTAAATAATCAGTCAAAAGAAGAATTTATCCCGCTTGAGGACAGATTAAGGCTTGTAAAAGAAGCTATTGAAAATATAAAAAATGTATCTGTAGAAAGTTTTAGTGGACTGACTGTAAAATACGCAAAATCAAGAAATGCAAATGTAATTGTTCGTGGGTTAAGGGCCCCGTCCGATTTTGAATATGAATTGGAAATGTCTCAAATTAATTACTTTCTTTCAAATGGACTTGAAACCTTATTTATTATGACGAACCCTAAATATTCATTTATCAGGTCGAGCAGGGTTAAAGAACTGGTTAATCTCGGGGGGGAAGTAAAGGAATTAGTGCCTAATGTGGTTTTTAAGTATCTATACCAAAAAATGCCTTTAAAAAAATAAACCCAAAAGTGTATAATTATTCGTCAGATACTGTAATAATTAAGGGATGGAAAATAAATAAGCAAAAAATATTCTTAATGGAAGAATATTTTGAGCGTTGAAAGAGAAGAAGAATGAGCATATATAAATTAATTGATCGCTTAGGATTAGTGGTAGAAGAATCACCATCAGTTCCATGGAGTTCTTATAAGTTAGTAAACATTGAAAAATTTTATGATCAGCTTGAACTTGTTATGTCAAAACTCCCGCAGGAAATTAAAGATGCTACTTCCATATTAAGTCAAAAAGAAGAAATAATCAGTCAAGCCCAATCCAAAGCAGAAAAAGTTTTAAAAGAAGCCCAGAAACAATCTGACGAATTAATGGAAAATACCCAGTACAAAGTAGACAAGATGGTAAAAGATTCAGAAATTCTAAAGAAGATTGAACAGGAAGCAGAGAAAATAAAAAGATCAATCTTGCAGGAAGCTGAAGAAATAAGACTTAGAGCACTCAAAGAATCTGAAGAAATGAGAAATAAAGCATATGAAGAATCAGAAAGCACCAGAGTCGGTGCTGATAATTATGCTGAAAGTATCTTAACCAGTCTGGATCAAGACCTGACAAATGCTCTGTCCATAATCCGAAATGGACAAAAACATATTTCCTCTTCAAAATCAAATTCAAACAGGTTCCAGAGTACACAATCTAACGGCAGAGACAAAGAGGCTGCTATTTTATAGCGTAGTTCCCCAGTGAAATTTTTGTCTGACAGTCCAGTAAAAGTCACTTTCACGCAACTTTAAAAACGAGATGAACAAAACGGTCTAATTCCCTAGAGGATTGAGCTTTAGGGCCTACAACAAGTTAACAAAACTAAAATTCTCATTTTGTTTCCATTTGTGTCCGATTATTTATCACATTTGGTATTACTTACTTAATGCTATAAGCATTGCTTTATGAGCAGATAAAATTAGCTTTTCAGTTGTCTTCCATCCAATACACTTGTCAGTTATTGAAACTCCATAAAAAAGCTCTTTCTTTCTTCTGCTTATGACTTGATTTCCCGGACTCAAGTTACTCTCAAGCATAATGCCTTTAATATTGTATTTCCCATGTAGCCTTCTTTTAAGCACATAGTTAAAAACTACTGATTGTTTCTTGTGATCCTTATCTGAATTTTCATGAGAACAATCAATCATAATTGCTGCAGGTAAATCATGTTGTCTTAGTAAATGATTTGTCTTCTTGAGATCTTCTTCATAGTAGTTGGGTCTCCCTTGTCCACCGCGTAGAACTATGTGTCCTAATTTATTGCCATCAGTATGTATAACTGAAGGCTCTCCATTAAGATTAATCCCGAGAAAACTTTGCGGGTTACGTGCAGAAATAATTGCATTAATTGCAATTTGTAAATCACCATCTGTACCATTTTTAAAACCAACTGGCATTGAAAGCCCGCTTGCCATTTCTCTATGGGTTTGCGATTCAATAGTTCGTGCACCAATTGCAACCCAACTAACTAAATCTGCAAGGTATTGTGGAATAATTGGTTCTAAAAATTCTGTTGCTACTGGAAGTCCTAATTTGTTTATAGCTAAGAGTAATTTCCTGGCTCTTATTAAACCTTTATTCATGTCATTGGACCCGTCAAGTGCTGGATCATTAATGAGTCCTTTCCAACCAATTGTAGTCCTTGGTTTTTCAAAATAAACTCTCATGGCAATAAATGTTGTTGCTCTTACTTTCTCTGAAAGCTTGTTTAACTTAACTGCATACTCATAAGCTGCTTCTGTATCGTGAATTGAACAAGGCCCAGCAATTAGTAAGAGTCTTTTGTCACGGCTATTTAAAATATTGGTGATTATTTGCCTGGATTTAAGTACAGTATTTGCTTGCTGCCTATCAATTGAGAATTCTTCCCTTAGTTGGCGTGGGGTCAGGATTGGTAAAAATGCTTTTATGTTTAAGTTATCAAGTTTTTGCATTTTTTATTTTGCCAGTATTCCCCAGTGAAATTTTTGTCTGACAGTCCAGTAAAAGTCACTTTCATCTCCAAGTAATCTGATTAATTTTGCAGTATGGGCTGCACGACTGATTCTGATTTTATCTCCTTTTTGAACAGAGAGATTCTCCTGTCCATCAAGCTGAAGTATTGTACCATCGTGCGGCCGGTTAAATGTAATTGTAATTATCCTGCTGTCTGCTACAATGTGCGGCCTGCTGGTTAAGCTATGTGCACAAATCGGGACTATTTCAACCCCTCTTATCTCAGGATCCATAACTGCACCACCTGCAGAAAGTGCATAGGCAGTGGATCCTGTAGGAGTAGAAATTATAAGTCCATCAGCTATATAATCAGCAACAGGTTTTTCATCTACATTTAATGTCATATGGATCATTCTATGACTTGTACCCCTGCTAACTATAATGTCATTTAAAGCAAATAAAGGTCCCTGCTCATTTTGCAGGTGATCAGAACTTAAAATATATCCACACAACATTGCACGGTCTTCAATCCTGTACTCTTTCTTTAAAACCTTTTCAACCAGCTCTAAAATATTCCCACCTCTGCCTTCACTTAAAAAACCAAGATGCCCGGTATTTATTCCAAACATTGGAATCCCTTTTGGAGCAAGGATTCTGCTGGTTCCTAAAAGAGTTCCATCTCCACCAAGAACAATTGAAAAATCAAGAGGCTCTGACAAAAATTCCCAGTCTCTTTTTTCATTTCCAGTACGTCCGCGCCAGGTACTGATTCCCTTTTCATGCAAAAATTTTTCAAGCTTTTCAACTATCTCCAGATTTTCCTGGCGGCTTGCATTGTAAATTATTCCGATTTTTTGTTTCATTTCTTTTTTAAACGCTGCTTCTGCTGAACTTTGCATGAGCCTCCTCTATTACATGGCGAATAGTCTCTTCGGTAACATGCTCTGCATCCTCTTCATTAAAAGTAAGATCAAACCAGAATTCTATATTACCAGCAGAACCTGTAATTGGTGAATAAGTAACTCCTCTCACAAACAGTCCAAGGTTTGAAATATTCTCAGCATAACCCAAGAGCAATGCTTCATGAATGGATTTATCCTTAATAATGCCCTTTTTACCAACTTCACTTTTCAGAGCTTCAAACTGTGGTTTAAATAAAGTCAAAATATGTGTTTCACTGCCTGTTTCTACAAGATCAATTACTGGTTTAAAAACTTTTGACAATGAAATAAATGACAGATCAACTGTACAAACAGTAGCTTTTGAATCATCTTTTTTATAAACTTTTTCAGGCATTAAATATCTGATATTTGTTCTTTCAAATAAAACTACTCTTGGATCTTTTCTCAGTCCCCAGTCAAACTGTCCGTAACCTACATCTACTGCGTAAACTTTTTTTGCACCGCGCTTTAAAAGACAATCAGTAAACCCGCCTATTGAAGTACCGATATCCAGACATATCTTATCCATTACACTTATTTCAAAATAACCAAGTGCACCTTCCAGTTTTATTCCGCCACGGCCTACATATGGGTTTGTAGTAAAGAGAACTGTAATATTACTTTTTAAATCTACAAATGTTCCTGGTTTGGTAATTTTTTCCTTGTCTATTAAAATCGCTCCCTGAATAATGGCTGAGCGAGCTTGCTCACGGGAAGGAAACAACTGCTTTTCAAGGAGCAGAGTATCAAGCCGCATTTTTGTTTTTTTAGAGGGCATAAAAAAATCATCAATTTGAAAGCAGGATCTTATGGGTTATTTCCTGAAAGAATTTCATCAATAAAAATATTATTATCCAGAAAGAAATTTATGCTTTCAACAGCGTCATTTATTTTATCATCAGTTAACATATGCTCAAGAGTAATATTAATTGTTTCAGGATTAAAATCATATGTTTCTTTACTGGTTTCCACAGCTTTTCGTATTAGCAATAAAGCTAACGCAGGATTTTTTTCTCTAAGTATAACAACTGTATTTTCTACCACAGGCTTGTGAATATAGCCCTTCTCTTTATTACCAAGGTCAAGAGCTTTTATTAAAATCCTGGCAGATAATTCTGGATTTTGCTTTCTTGTTTTTATTACAGCAATTTCAATTGTTTTTAAACTAAAACTTTTATCAAGCATTTCCTCAAGAAGTTCACTGGACTCATGGTTGAAACCAGCCTTACTAAGTCTTACTACGCATCTTTGTATATATCCTCTGCTAAATTGATGATCCAGGGCGTGCAATTGTTTTAGTAAATAGATTGCTTTCTGAGGATTCTCTCTCAGCATCCTATTAAGAGTAATTTCAATTGTTTCAGAATTTATATTGTAAACAACATGTCTTCTTTTTGCATTTAATTTTGCACTTAATGTTAAGTCTGCTGTTTCTTCCAGGTAATTGTCTCTTAATTTGACTATTGAAACCTCTATGGTATCTGTGTTTATAGAGTAATCATTATCCAGTAATGTAGACAGTAATTTTAAGGATAATAATGGCTCTGCATCCCTAAGGTTAATGACAATTTTTTGAGCAATAGTATCATTTAATTTTATCTTTCTTTCACAGTATTTTAAAATCAAATCATTAGCTATTACAAATGCTTCATTACTGTTATTTGTTGCTGCAAGTGACCAAAGAGTGTTATCGCCCAAAGACGATGAAACATCCTTTCCTTCCTCAAGTGCATTAATAATAAGAGAAGCTGCTGCCTCAGCCATATTGCGCGCAAGCAGACTGTTTACCATAGTAGTTAAATCGCCTGTAAATCTTATTACCGGCTTCTGTACAGTGACAGGTAAAGTTCTTAAAACAACCATATATAATTCCTTTACACAAGCTTAAAACATTCTATGATAAATAAATCTCCATTACAATTAGTAATATAAAATTAACAAGGTTAATTCTGTACAAGCTAATTCCGTGAAATCACTTTAATAATATTGTATTGCGTATCTCTCTGTGCTGCATCTCTGCCTGTTTTGTGAATAGCATGAATTATTTCTTTCATAGAGGTAGGACATGATGTGCCTGCTGCAGAGACTACATTTTCTTCAAGCATAGTACCGCCCATATCGTTTGCACCAAAAGCTAGTGCTATCTGTCCAATTTTTATTCCCTGAGTTACCCATGAAGACTGAAAATTAATTACATTGTCTAAATAAATTCTGGAGACAGCAAGTGTGCGTAAATAATCAATGCTCGTAGAGACATTGCACGCAATATCTCTACCGAGGGAATTATTTTCTTTTTGAAAAGTCCATGGAATAAATGCTGTAAACCCGCAATACTTTTCCTGAAGTTGTCTTATTTTTTCCATATGTTCAAGTCTTTCTTCAAAAGTTTCCACATGACCAAACATCATTGTCGCTGTAGTTTTCAGACCTAGTCTGTGAGCTACTTCCATGACTTCAAGCCATCTGTCTGATTTTATTTTCAGTGGAGAAATAATGTCCCTTACTCTGTCGACTAATATTTCTGCACCACCTCCGGGAATAGAATCTAATCCTGCATTAATTAATCTTCTTAAAACAGTTTCAATATCAAGTTTTGACACATTGCAAACATGATCCACTTCAGAAGGTGAAAGTGCATGAAGAGTAATATCCGAGAAATCTGTTTTTAATCGTTTAAGAAGATCTTCATAATACTCGATTTTTAATTCCGGGTTATGTCCACCCTGTAATAAAAGCTGTGTACCACCAAGTTCCACAAGCTCTTTTGTTTTCTCATGAATAATTTCGTACGAGTTTATATAAGTTCTTTTATCTCCCGGCCAAAATGCAAATGCACAAAAACGACATGCTGTAGTACAGGCATTTGTATAGTTTATATTCCTGTCTATTACAAATGTAACAGGCTCTGCATCCGGATGATGTTTTTTCCTTATCTGATCTGCCAGATCACCAAGCTCTAAGCAATCAGTATTTAAATAAAGATTAATTGCTTCTTCTGTTGTAATTCTTTTACCTGAAAGTTTATCTAAATTTGGTTTGGTTAAAAGCTGCATGAGACTATTATAAGCCGTATGTTTTAAACTGCAAAAAAAATTAACCGAATAATCAGCTCATAGCTTAACGTATAATTTTCCAAGCCTGTGCTTAAATTCTTTCTGAAGACTGTCCTGGAGTGGGGCTATAACATCTTCTCCTTTGTCTATTTTGTCAAGTATTTTCTTTTCAAGCTCATGCTTAAGTATTAACTCCTGGGAAATAATCTTATGCGGAGATGATATTTTAAAAATATTCAGAGATTCTCCCCACAGATTTAATACTATAGTTAACGGGAGTAATCTCTGTTCATCATGAACAAAAGCCAGATCTTTTGTCACCTGCCAAAGTGCCAGTTTTGGATCTTTAAATGTAAAGAGTGTAGCAATATCTCCGGATAATTCTTGAATAATTCTTTCTATTTCAGTCCTGTCAATTTCCAGAATAGTGACATCTGTGCCGATTCTTTTTTGAAGTTTATATGGAGCTTCATCACGAAGTTTATAAAACAAACTGTCATCTTTAACAAGCCAGCCTTTCAGCAAGCCTCTTGGAATCATCCTGATAAGTTAATAAACAGTCCAGCCCATGCTGAAATTCTTCCAGTGCTGTACTGCAAACCTGGGAATAAAATATAAACTCCTGATCATAGTCCTTTTTCAATCTTTCAACCAAATTACGATTAAAATCAAATCTATAACCTCCCTGTTGTAATAAAGCTCTGGCTGATGTCACTGAAAAATAGCTGCAATAATCACTAAGCATATTAACTGTAGTTTCTCCAGTCATAGGGTTATGACAGCTTCTGCCCTGATCTCTACTTAATGGAAGATAAAAATATTTTTCTAAAGGCTGTCCATCAATTTCGTAAGATTGATTACCTACTAATATTCCAGGAATTAGGAATTGGGTATATTCTATTGGCTCTAAATGGTTTTCTTCTATCTTTTTATTTATAGCTTGTCCTGCTTTTGGTACTAACACAAAACCACTTTTACTAAAAACCATACAATTTAAGCTTCTAACAATATAAGGACTTTTTAGCTCTCTTCGGAGATTCTGGTAATAATCATTATTTACAATTTCATCTAAAATATGTTTAATTTCAGATTTTTTCAAAGGAGTTGACAGAGGCTGTAAAACACCAGCCAGGTCATCTGTTTTCTTACTGCCTGACTGGACAAAATTTAACAAGGCAGGTATTAGCACCTCTTTCACATATACATCAAGAGCATTAAATCCTTTTCTAATATTACTTTCACCTTGAACGGATAATTTATTTGAAAGTTTAAAAAATGCATTTACCGCCTCTTTAACACTTTGACCTTCTTGAAAATATTCCGGATCAAACCCTGCTCTTACATCTATTTGATCTTCTACCCGGTAATTAAATTTTTTAGGTTCTGTTTCAAGTATTCGAAGTGATGAATTCTGTATAGCCTGCTTTGGTATATCTTTTTTAACTTTTTCTGCCAAAGATGCCAGTCGACATTCAATTGAGTTAACCCTTAAGTTTGTGCTCCTTTTATCAAGCAAGTTGCTTGCACGATCATACAGTGACTTAGCAGCTTTTCTTAGTGGATCAATCATAAATTATCTATATACTAAAATGAGATTTTAAAAAGTTTATAAGAAATTAATGTTAATTTAACAATTTGGAAAGTCTGCAATTAATTACAGTTTCCTAAACACCAGGCACGCATTATGTCCGCCAAAGCCAAATGAATTTGAAATTATTACATTTAAATCTTTTACTTTACGGGATTTATGAGCAATAAAATCTAAATCACATTGTGGATCAGGATTATCCAGATTTATCGTCGGTGGCAAAATATTTGTTTGAAGTGCCATAATACATGAGATTGCTTCTATTGCACCGGTGGCACCAAGCAAATGTCCATGCATTGATTTTGTAGAGCTTACAGGTAAAAGACCTTTTTTAACCCTGTCTCCGAAAACTCTTTTTATAGCTACTACTTCGACTACATCCCCGACAATAGTACTGGTCGCATGTGCATTTATATAATCAACCTCTTCTCCCTGAACATTTGCATCTTCTAATGCAAGTTTAATAGCTCTTGCTGCGCCATCTCCATCCGGTGATGGCGAAACAATATCAGATGCATCCGATGAAGCACCAAAACCAGCTAGCTCACAATAAATATTTGCACCACGTGCTCTGGCATGTTCCAGCTCTTCAAGAATTAAAATCCCGGCTCCTTCACCCATTACAAAACCATCTCTGTCTCTGTCAAAAGGTCTTGAAGATTTTTCCGGCTCATTGTTAAAATGAGTTGACAGAGTCCTTGCAGCACCAAATGCAGCAATACTTACACCTGTAAGCGGCGCTTCACAGCCTCCTGCAAACATTACATCGGCATTACCGGCTTGAATAACCCTGAATGCATCCCCAATACAGCTTGTGCTTGTAGCACATGCTGTAACAGTACAACTTAATGGTCCTTTTGCATTGTGGTAAATAGAAATATAACCGGCTGGCATGTTTGCAATCATTGAGGGGATGGTAAATGGGCTGACTCTGCCGGGACCTTTTTCTCTTAATATATTGTGTTGTTCAATTATTGTAAGTATGCCCCCGGCAGCACTTCCTACAACTACTCCGATACGTTCCGGATTTGGATAATTTATAACATCTAACTTTGCATCTTTAACGGCATTAATAGAAGCACTTAAAGCAAGCTGAATAAATCTGTCTGTTCTTCTTATAACTTTTAGTTCAAGAAAATCTTCAGGCTTAAAATCATTACACACAGCACCTACACGACAAATATCTTTTGATGTTTTTGCATCAGGGAAAAAATCCATTTTGGATATTCCTGACTTTCCGTTTATAAGATTTTCCCAGAGTTGTTCTTTACTCTCGCCTAAAGAGCAGATTAATCCCATTCCGGTTATAACTACCCGCTTTTTCATTTTTATTTCGCTTCAGACAAGCTGAAGCGTCCCGCGATCAATTCTGTTCGCTCGTTCGGATTTGCCCAATGAATGGGACAAATCCTCTGTTCAATTAACGCTATCATGCAGTCCTTCATTGTTGTTTCGCTCCAGACAAGCTGCTATAACTTATACAATATAGCAAAGTAGGGGCATTTTACAAAACGCCCCTACAAAGAATTCCTTTTATTAGCATTTATGAATGCGAAACAATGTGATCAACAGCCTGCCCGACTGTAGTAATTTTTTCTGCTTCTTCATCAGGGATTTCAACCCCAAATTCCTCTTCGAATGCCATTACTAACTCAACTGTATCAAGTGAGTCAGCACCTAAGTCTGCGGTAAAACTTGCTGATTCTGTTACTTCAGATGATTCCACACTTAACTGTGAACAAACTACCTTTTTAACTCTTTCTAATGCTTCTTGTCTGTCCATAACTTTAGTCATATCTCCCCCGTTAATACATAGTTTTTCTAGCTTTGGTTCAGGATATCACAGAATAGTCAACATGAAAACGCATTTACACATTTCAGGTAATAGGCTATTTTATTAAATTAGCTACCAGTAAAAACCTATCAGCAAATACTATTTCATCACCTTTTTTTAAAGAAGCTGCATTTATATTTTCTATTTCGCAGATTATGTTTAATTTCAAACTGTTAAAAAGAAATTTTAATGCCCTTTTTTCATTTTCATAGTGTGTAGTAATAAAAACATATCCATCCTTGTCTAATAATTTATCAAAGTTAGAAAATATTTTCATAAATACATCTGTATTAAATGTAATTTCAGGATGCCGGACAATAATCAAATCAAATAATCCGTCTTTTATCCACTCTTCGTAGTTTTTAAATTTTGCAGCATCACCGGATTTTAAGAAAATATTATCTTTTTTATTAGTTACTAAAAGTCTGTTTTTTGCAAAGTCCAGCAATTTTTCATCACTTTCAATTCCATACAGTTTAACTAACCCTTTGCAAGAAGAAAAATAATCAAATAAACACTCTGCTTCAATAAACTTCCCGCATGCAATACTTATAATTTTTACAGTTTTTTTTTCTTCTGCCTTGTCTAAAAGATGTTTTGGAAGATAACTTGTAAGCAAATTTGACAAGCTGTTTTGAATTTCTTTTCCAAGTTTTTCATATTCAATATTCATTTTAGCAACGCTTTGTCAAGCAGGGTAAGGCATTAATAGTTTTTTAGAGGCCAATTGAAAAACACAAACCATTATTCGCTTAAATCCTTCCAGCCTGTGAACCTTCTTCAAGCCAGATTTGAAGTTTGCTTGCTAAAAATTCTGGTTTTTCAATAGCAGCTTCTTTAAGTCCAGTTAGAATACCTGTTAAATCCGGTTGCTGTGCAGTCAGTTCTGCCGGTGAGGCTTCTGGTGTCTGTGATATTTGTCCTTCTGGTTTTTGAAACTGTTTTTGCATTGATTGATTTATCTGGGACACTGTGCTGGTAGGAGATTCAGGTGGCCTTACTGCACCTCTGAATGAATTAATAACCATCAGAAAACCTATGACAGCGATTGCAATTCCTGCCCAGCGCGGCATACCTTTAAAGAAGTTAATAACCTGATTTAGATAGTCAGCAAAACTTGGCATAGCAAAAGATTTTACTGGCTTAGCGGAAGGAGGTTTTCCTGTAGCAAATTCTGCTACTGTAATTTTTATATCATCAACTGTTGTGGCCGGGCTTGTAATTGCAGCTATGCCCTCACGTAACTGCTTGACTGAAATCTTTGGAAGTAAATCACTGTTTAATGCAACTGCGACAGTAATTTTTGAAATTCTTCCCGGTGGTGTGCTTATAGTTTTTTGTTTGAAGCTTGGATATCTTTGTGTTACCCTGTTTGTTCTTGCATAATTTTTATTGCCTTCTAAACCAGGTACTGCTGGTCCAATAGTATGCCCATCTGAAGCTGCTCCACCTAATCTTTCATCGCCAATTTGTTCCTGACCAACTACTCCATCAGCAAATGTAGTAGCCGATTCTTCAATTTTCCTTCTGCTTATTTCAGAACTTACTCTTACTATGTATCCGTTATAACCAAGTAATGGCTGTAAATATTCTTCAATTCTTTTTTGTATTATTTTGTTTACTTTTTCAGATTCTTCTACAAGTTCGCTTGCTGCAACTTCTTCTGTCTCTACTGAAGAATATGTTTCGCCATTGGTATCAATAACAGAGATATTGTTTTTTTGTAAATTAGGAACATATCCGACTAACAAATTTATAATGCTTCTTACCTGTGCCCTGGCAAGCTTTAAATTCTCGTCAGGAAGTTCTATCTGTACTGTGGCAGTAGTGGGTGCCTGATACTGGCTGAATAACTGCGGTTCAGGAATATTTACACGGACTGTAGCCCATTTAATGCCGGTCATTCTGCTGATAATTCGTGAGAGATCTCCGTTAACTGCTCTCATCATCTTTATTCTTTTATCATAGTCTGAAGCAGCCCAGTCGCTTTTATCAAATAAATTAAAACCATCTTCCTGTAATAAGTCACTTCTTGCAAGTGTAAGAGCAGCTCCGTCAAAATCCTTCTGAAAAACCTGAACATTTACTTTCCCCGGCAAATCACTGTCAGATATTCTCCCTTCAATATTGCTTAATTTTAGTTTTGAAATTATTTCAAATGCTCTTCCCTGATCAATCTTTTTTACAAGTTCAATCTGGGTTCCTTTATCCTGACTGTGTGTCCATGCAAAGATTACAATAATAAGTGTTAAAATAACAATTATAACACCAGCACCAATTAAAACCATTCTTTTGTTTTGTCCAAGATTTGCCATTGCATTCTGGACATTTTGAGGATTTAATTGTGTCTGTTCTGTTGCCATTTTTGTTCCTAATTATATTTTTTATTTTCCTCTTTCGAGGACATGCCATGGCATGTTCCTACACCTGCATTTGTGTCAGTTTTTCTACTGTACTTATAAACTTCCCTGCTACCTGGGTAGTTAAACCAAGGGCTATTTCTTCTTCTGCCATAGCAATCATTACTTCATGCAGGTTAACCTTTCCTGTAGTTACTGCAGCTTCAGTTAATTGTTCCGATTTATTCATCATGTTATTTACATTGCCTAACATACTGGTCAGAACATCTTTGAATTGTCCTCCTCCAGTGCTGACTACACCTTTTAATGTAGGTATCTGAGGGATCTCCGGAATTCCCGGGATCATACTTTTAAAATTTTGCGGTGCAAAGTTTTTCATTTTTTTATTTCCTTTATGTTTATTTGGGCCTAAATTAGTTTGTTCATAATCCTATTTACATAGTTTTTTGTTTCTGCAAATGGCGGAACACCTTTAAATTTTTCTACATTTCCTGGCCCGGCATTGTATGCCGACAGAGCCAAAATTACATTACCTTGGTAACGGTTTAGTAAAGAAGATAAATATTTAGTACCACCCCTTATATTTTCAAGGGGATTTAACGGATTCTTAACACCCATTGCCTGTGCTGTCCCTGGCATAAGCTGCATTAGTCCTAGTGCACCAGAGCCAGAAACAGCATTTGGGTTAAACCCTGACTCCTGCTCTATCACTGCTTTTACAAGTTTCGGATCTAAATTATTTTCTTTTGAAATTTGTTCTATATGAGGTTCCAGATCTTTTATAACACTTGAAAAAGAAGGAAGTTCAGAAATTCGCTTTGATATTTCTGCTACTCTTTCCAGTGCAGAACTTATTCCTGTTAAATCAATATTATTTATACCCATCTTTTTGTACAGACGCCCCAGTGGGGCGTCTCTTCTGCTTACCCACCTGGTTTGCCTATACTTAAAGTTTCCTTAGCTGCTGCTTTTGCCATTTCAACAATTGATAAATTTGCTTTGTAGTTTCTTACTGCATACATCATTTCAACCATTTCAATTAAAGTATCAACATTTGACAGCTCTACGTCTCCATTGGCATCTGCATTGGGATGTCCTGGAATATGGACCTTCGCTCCGGGGGTTTGATCTTCTATAACCTGACTTAGTGCAATACCCCTTCCGACCTGATTCCCGGAAAGAAAGTTCATTAAATTTTCTTCTTTTATTCCAAGCTGTCGCGCCATGATAATAGAAAATGGATCTGCTGCTCTTTGAGTGAATACCGGTATTTGTCTCTTATAGCCAGGTGTAGATGAATTAGCTATGTTCTTTGAGACAATTTCCATTCTCTCTCTTTGTGCTTCAAGACCGTTTGATGCTGTATTTAATAAATCAAAAAATGTCATTGGCTCCTCCTATTAACTGGCTCTAACCTCTAATGCTTTTTTCATATGCTCAAAATGATGTGAAATTGATTTAACCATTAACGTATATCGCAAATGATTATCATAGAGTTTTGACATCTCAGATTCAAGTGTCATTTGCCCGGAATAATCTCTGTATCTTGCGGTAGATAATATAGATTCGTTTCCTTCATCTTGCGGCACAAGCTTATTTTGTAATCCACTTAAGACCCTGCTAAAGTCAATGTCCTGCCTGACATAATTTTTTGTCTCAATATTTGCCAGGTTATTAGAAAGAAGCTCCTGACGCTGCATCAATGCATCAGTTAACCCTTTTAGTGTTTGAAATCCTTCTGTGTTAAACATATCTTTTCTCCTTATTACATCTCCAGCCCTTCTGGATCAAAATCACTTCCACTTCCTTCATCATCCCACCAGTAACTGTCATCAAAGCTGCCATCAGTATGCTCTTCCTTCCCAAATTTTTCTAATGAGATTTTGTAATCAAGTGCTTCCTTATCTATCTGAACCGGTTGCATAGCACCTGCCCCTCTTAAACCAAAGAGTGATTTTACAAATCCCAATAAACCAATTAAAGGCATAAGAAACATTGACCATTTTCCAAGACCACCAGTCCCAGGCATGCTAAATCCGCCAGGGAAGCCATATGCCCCTTGCATCTGTCCTGGCATTAAACTACCTGTACCAAAACTTCCTGTTACTGCTCCGGGAATTGCTCCAGGAGTTATACCGGTCGTCTGAGAATTTGCAAAACCCTGAAGCGGGTTAATTCCTGTAGCCAGCTGTCCTAACTGTGAATAAGAATAAGTTTGCGGTGATGGAGGTGCCTGCAAAGTGTTAATGACAGCTCCTGGGCTAAAAGCCTCTCTGCCAGAGGATTGTTGATTAACAGTTCCAGAGAAACCTTGTCCGCCAGAAAGACTGTTTGTATATGCCTGTACTGCCGGATTAAGATTTTGTCCCTGTGGAAGCATTGTAGTATAACCACCTAAGAAATTAGATCCTCCTCCGTTATATGCCCCGTTTGAAAGCACATTCAATAATTTATTAAAAATTCCTTTTGGTCCAACAGCAGGTCCGCCAGCTCTGATGCCGGAAGGATAAGTAAATGCAATGTTTGAAACTGGCCCGGTTATATTTTGCAGAAATTCTTTTAGCATTTTTTCTTCCTTTTTTATGCAGACCTGCTTATTGTGTAATTGACCTGTTCATAAAGCTTGTCTATAACTTTCAAAACTTTAAACTGAGCTGAAACCAGGTTTTTAATTTGAGCCATGTCTACCATTTCCTGTGCAATGTCAACATTTCCATATTCTAAGTAACCTTGTTTTACCTTGGTAGGATTGTTTGGACCGTATTCAATTTCCTGCACCTGACCGGATAATTTTGTAGGTAAGTAAAATCCTTTTCCTATTGATTCCAGTCCTTGTGGATTATTGAATGCCAGAACATTAATTCTTCCTATTTTCCTTTTTTCACCGCTTTCCGGATTAATTCCGTTGACTGTTCCGTCTTCTGTTACCTCAGGGATAAGATCAGGCGGGATTATAAGTTTTGGCGTGGTTACTTCTATATTTAAACCAAGTGTATTCTTTTGATCCTTATTAACTTCAATCACTGGTCTGCCAACATCTTCTACAAGCGGGATAACACGATATCCTTCATCAGCAGTTACCAGCTCACCCTCACCGCTTAACCTAAAATGTCCTGCTCTCGAATATGCTCTTTGTCCGCTTGGTAATTCTATTTCAAAAAATCCCGGGCCATCCAGAGCAAGATCAAATTCTTCTCCGGTTTTTCTTAAAGGTCCCTGAGAAAAATCTTTTGTTTCATGTTTGGCAATCTCACCGTTCAGAGTTTCCATGAATGTAGTCTGATTTTTTTTATAACCGACTGATTTCATGTTTGAAATGTTTTCAACAATTCTGGATAAAGCTTCAGTGTTTCCTTCTGTTGCTTTTACTGTTTGATAGCCTGTCTTGTTAAGCATAAATTTTCTCCTTAGACATTTCTTCCATATTTTTCCACTAATTCTTTATCCACCGAAGCTTCCATCCCAAGAGCTTTTTCACTGGCTTCAAAAGAGCGGAATGTAAGTAATAATGCAACCATTTCACTCATCAGGTTTACATTTGATCCTTCGATGAATCCCTGGTGTAGTTTTACAGGTTTGTTATCCATAATTTTCATAGCTATTCTTCCATATCTTTCTCCACCAGCAAAAATTTCTCCATTCTCGTTAATTCGGATATCGTATTGTTTTGTTAAGCTAATTGGCTTATCTGTTTTTTCTACAATAATTACTTCATGTCCATCCGGTATAACCAGTGAACCTTTGTCATTAAAACCAAGTTTTCCGTTTCTTGTGGGTATTGGCCCATCTTTTGATTCGACAAGAATAAATGCATTTCCTTCTATTGCAATATCAAGCTGATTGCCTGTTCTCTTAAGAGGACCCTGCGATCCGTCGCGAAGAGCTACTTCATTCATTACAGATTTAAAATTTACAGTTTCCGGAATTTCTCTTTTGTAACCGGATGTACCAATATTTGCTATGTTGTCTGTAACCACATTAAGCATCTTTAGCTTGTTCAGCATCCCGTTTACTGTTTGGCTGTATGTATTTGGTCGTGTCATTTTTATTTATCCTTCTTTGAAGTAAGCATTAATTTCTATGCTCTTTTTTAAAGAGTTGTAAGAATATATATATGATGTTGTTTATAACTGTGTTAAGAAAAAATAAAACTTACAAAGGCGTATCATGGTATGCCCTGATTATTTAAGAATTAATTAATAAGCAGAAGTAAAGGCTCATTTATTACTTCATAGAGTTTGCTGATTACATTAATATCAGGGATATTAACCCTTCCGTGGATAGCTGTAATAGAGCCGTCTACAACATGTGCCGGGGAATCAGGGCCATAATCGACAGCTTCTCTTAAAGGAACATTATCAAGTGCTGCCGCTGTTCCTTTTATATGAGCTGGAAGATGTAAATAATATTTAATTTTCTCAAATGTTGAATTAACTGATTCTAAATTACATATTGTTTCTGTAGTTTCCATGATGTTCTTATTTAATACAAAGTAGAGAAGCAGTTGTTGTTGATACCCGGCCTGAAAATTCTTTTTGTGACTTTTATATATTTTTATCAATATACACTCCTTTTGTTAAAGATAACTTAACTAATATCAATTATGCTTGCAACTTCTCTTTTTAATTATTAGGAAAAAGTGAATCATGACAATTAGAAATAAAAAAGAATTAAGAAAACTTTTAAGAGCATCTGTAAATATCTTAATTATTCTAATAGTTTTGTTTTTTCAGTATTTTGTACCATTACACTCAAATGCAATTTGTGGAAGTGACATCTGTGGCCCAAACTGTATAAGCATGGATCCTGATACATGTACATGCTTCCCGATTGGTTGTAATGCAAACTCTACCTCTGGAACTACTTCCGGTACAGCCATGTGTTCTACTGGACAACCAATTTGTCCCTCCGGCCAATCATATTCATGTCCCTCCGGTCAGGCCCCGTGTTGTATTAATTTTTCTAATGAAGCAGGTTGCAGCACAGGACTAAGCTGTTACGGAGGAAGAGGATCTTGTATAACTTCTACTTCTTCAACTTCTACATCTTCGACAACAGGCGGAGTAATTATGTGTGATGATTCAGGAATGATACTTTGCCCAAGCGGACAAAACTTAATTTGTCCA
>MFRN01000022.1:0-3631 GCA_001784585.1 Candidatus Melainabacteria bacterium RIFCSPLOWO2_02_FULL_35_15
ATCTATAATATTTATCTTTTACTTTAATTATAGGTTCATGTACATTAAACTTGCTTGCATCTGGAGTTAAAAGGAAAGCTTCAATTGAACTATTACTATCATCAATTTTTTGCTTGATTAACTTATGTGTTTTGTTATATTCTTTTATTTCTTCAGTGTTAATTTCTTCTATAACTCTTTTATAGTCAAATCCTCTTGCATAATTTGAACGTTCAATATCAGGCTTGTTGCTAAACTCCACCACTAATGTCTGTAAAACTTTAAAATAATAATAATTATGCGCCTCATGACTTTCAATTACTTCTTCACAAGGACCATTACCATGAGAAATCCATCTATAACCAATCCCATAAGGTGTATCGATCTCAGCTTGTTTATTTGTCCAATAGTTAAATATACTCTCAGCTAGAGGTAAGCCAACTTCTTTCAAAAATACTTTGTCATTGGTTAAGTTAAAGTACTGAAGCACATTTGTTGGGATTATATTAGTTTGACTTCTTTCTAAATAATATCCTCTATTCCCGTTTAATGGAAATCCAAAGATTTTAACTTGGAAATAAAAATTTTCTAATTGGTTTTTTGCTAGTTCTAAATTTTTTAATTGATTTTTTAACTCATCTTCTTTTACTAGTTCAAGTAAAGCCCAAAGTACTGCTGAGGTGTCATGAGGGTACATTTCTTTGTGAAAGTTTCCTGCAATGATATATGGATAAGGAAGCCAAAGTAAAGCATTTCCATCAACTTTGTCTGTAATCCTTTTGAGCCCTGATTCATCCTCTTTTAAGCTAGGAAAACTTTTTATGTTAATTCCTTCAATTTGAGTAACTTTCTTTTTCTCTAAGCTATCAGGTGCAAGGAGGTATGGAACTTGTTTTGTCTTAGGATCTATAATTTCCTCCACTTTTGTAATAGGGAATGAAAATATATTTTTACTAAGAGCGCTCTCAACAAAATTACTTATAAAAAAATTGAATGAGAGTTCTTGCTTACCAGTTATCGAGTGAATGCTTACAAGTCTTGATAAATTGTCAGTAGTCGTTTGTTTCTCAAGTAGTTCCTCTTCTCTAGGACCTACTTCTAGAGCTACAGACCTTGCTGGTTGTAATGTATATCTGCTAAGAGGAGTAAGTACTACACCACTTATTGTTAGTATAAGCAAAACTATGATCCTTAATTTATTACTTATGAACATCATATCAACCTAGCTACTTAAAGTAATATTATATTTAGAAATATTCATTTTAACTTAAAGTATCTAAAGCAGCTAACATCTTTTTTGAATTTAAGGTAAAGTCCGCTTTGTAAGATAATTCTGGATTTAATGAAATTGATACCCCTTTGTATCTTTTTACAACTTTTAATGCAGAAATATCAGTTACATCATCTCCAAAATAAATATAAGAGTAATTAGGAAATTGTTTAATGATTTTTTCTACTGCATGTCCCTTGCTAACTTCTTGTGGCAAGACTTCTACTATGTTCTTGCCTTTAAGTATTTTTAATTTATTGTGTAATTTGTTTTCCTTTAAGAATTTTTTCATTACCTTACTTAGTTTTTCAACAAGGTTAGATTTTTTTGTATCTCTAATGTGATAAGTAAATGTATAAGGCTTGTATTCTAGGAAGCCCTTAGCCACAGACTTGGCTACTTTCAGAGCTTTTGGTCGTATTTTATTAATTGTTGAAATATTTTGTTTAGAAAAGAAGCTTGTCTTTCCTTTGTAAAGCAGTTCAAAACCGTGGCTTCCAATAAATATAACTTCTTTGTTATTAAGCTTGGTTAATCTCTTTAGAGTATTAAGAGTTCTTCCGCTTACCAAAGCAACTTTGAATGATTTGTTTTTTATGAGTCTTATTAATCCATCTTTTGTAGTCCTAGGCAAATAAGCTCTATCAGGATTGTTTTGTATTGGAACAAGTACACCATCATAGTCAAAGAAAAGAAATATTTTTTTCTTTTCCTTAAGATTAATTTCAATCAATTTTATTAATTTTTCTATTTGCTTCATGAAAATCCAGAGAGTAGAAATATTACACAGTTTTAATAGTAGATTCATACTCTGATCCAATCTTAGTAAGTTCTGTTACAAGATCGGCAGTCCACTTATAAATATTGTGTTCCTTTACTATTTTTCTCATTCTTTCCATCCTAGATGTTTTTTCTTCAGGGGCCATGTTTAATGCATGATAGATAGCATCTGCTCCTTGTTCAATGTCATAAGGATTTACAATTAATGCATCTTGTAATTCTTTAGATGCACCTGCAAAACAACTCAATATTAAAGCTCCATTACTATCATCTCGTGATGAAACAAACTCTTTTGCAACAAGATTCATTCCATCATGTAGTGAAGTCACCATACAAAAATCAGCTTTTTTATAAAACGGTAGTATTTCTTCATGGCTATGATGTTTTTTTAGATAAATAATTGGTCTCCATCCCTTAGTTTTAAACTTCCAGTTTATTCTTTCTACTTCTGCTTCAACCTCAGCTAAGAAGTCATGGTAGCGTTTTATATGTATTCTTGAAGGTGCTCCAATCTGAACAAATGTAAACTCTCCTTGATAAGAAGTATATTTTTCTAGGAATCTTTCAATTGATCGTAACCGTTCAATAATGCCTTTTGTGTAATCTAGCCTATCAACACCAATACCTAGAAACTTGGTTTTAATTCTTAGTTCTTCAAGTGGTGAGACCTCTTTTTCTTTAGTTCTCTCAACGAATTGTTCATCAGCAGGAGCTATGCTAATCGGGAAAGGTTTAATAAGGGTAGTGTGTTCTTCTTTAGTTACTGAAAACTTTTCCCATGATATTCGTGATTCCAGTACTCTATCAACAGTATCCAGGAAATTATTACAATGATATTGTGTTTGAAATCCGATCAGATCAGCACCGAGCATTCCATCAAGCAATTCTTTTTGCCATGGACAGATGCCAAAAACCTCAGGATTAGGCCAAGGGATATGCCAAAAAAGTGCAATCTTGGCATCTGGTCTTTTTTCTTTAATCATCTTAGCTAATAAAGCAAAATGATAATCGTGAATTAGTAAGCAAGGGTTATGTATGTTTTTTAGTTCTTCTAATGCAACCTCTGCAAACTTTTGATTTACATTCTTGTAGTAAAACCAATCTTCAGATCTAAAAATTGGTCTTGTGTGAGCAATATGACATAAAGGCCAAAGTCCTTCATTTGCAAATCCATAGTAATAGCCATCTTCTTCTTCTTTAGAAATGAAAACCCTTCTTAATGAGTAGGAAGGTTCTTCAGGAGGAACCATTATCCTTCCTCTCTCATCTACCATTTCCAAGTCAGCATCACCAGCTCCATGAGCAATCCAGGTACCACTACAAAATCTAAGCACTGGATCTAAGGCTGTTACTAAACCACCAGCTGGTACAATAACCTCAATTTTTTGTCCTCGGTGCACGTGCATATATGGCTCTCGATTTGACAGCATAAAAATTGATTTACCTTCTAGCTTTGATTTAATAAATTCTTTTAGTCTATCAGGTGTCCATAGTGACTCAGTTGTTTGTCTAAGTTTTGCTTCTTCTTGTGCTGCTGTTTTTGCTTGTGAAAGTGTTTTTGCAAGTCTTGTTGCTTCTTTTGCAATTGGTGCAAATAGTTTA
>MFRN01000022.1:3877-4042 GCA_001784585.1 Candidatus Melainabacteria bacterium RIFCSPLOWO2_02_FULL_35_15
GGCTTTGAATACAGATGAATTTCTTTTGAATCTATCTGAAAGGTTTTTCCAACATCAACTCCTTTTACTAATGATTCGCTTGCTATATTTGTTACTTGTTCTGTTGCTGATTCCAGGCTAGAGGTAATTGCAATAATCATTCCATCTGCACCATGAACAGATACA
>MFRN01000022.1:4083-4208 GCA_001784585.1 Candidatus Melainabacteria bacterium RIFCSPLOWO2_02_FULL_35_15
TTTTAAGTCACTGTAGTTTTTTCTATCTAGTTGTGGTTCAATAACCTCCTGCAAACTTTCTGCAAGAAGTAAAGAACGCCTATCTAACTCTTCATACTGTTTATCCTTTTCCTCATTTACTACCA
>MFRN01000022.1:4243-4922 GCA_001784585.1 Candidatus Melainabacteria bacterium RIFCSPLOWO2_02_FULL_35_15
ACAACAAGTGAAACTATTAATCTAAGAGTTATATTCATTTATTTCTCCAACTTTATTAAAAGGTTTAAAAGCTTTTCTAACTCATGGATACAGAGAAAATTGTTTTTTACTTTTTCTCTGCCTCTTTCTCCCATTTCTTTAGCCATATCTGGCTTCTGTAGAAGTAGTAAAGTTTTTTCTGTTGCTTCTTGAATATTGTTTACTAAAAAACCTGTTTTACCATTATCTATTTGAAGCCTTATACCACCTACATTTCCACCTACTACTGGTTTTCTGTTCCACATAGCCTCTGTTACTGTAAGCCCAAAACCTTCTTTTAGAGATTTTTGTAACACTACATCAGCTCCTTGTTGAAATGCATTAACTGCAACATCACCCACATTATGAAAATTACTATAAACATGAATATCAAAATCTTCTCCAGCTCTTCTCATAACACGGTCATAAACTAACCAGCCTTCTGGATCATCATGAGCAATACTCCCAATTAATGCTAATTGTAATCCTTTTATCCCTTTTGAAACTTGTCCATGCTGAATGTTTCTGTAAACTTCAATTACACCTAGAGGATCTTTCCATGGATCAAATCTTGAAACCTGAACAATAAGCGGTCTATCAGGATCAACATTGTATGACTTTAGAACATTATTAACTTCGACTTGAGACATATCTACATTTT
>MFRN01000022.1:4969-5329 GCA_001784585.1 Candidatus Melainabacteria bacterium RIFCSPLOWO2_02_FULL_35_15
AAGGTACACTTAGCAGCTTCATAAACAAAATCTTTCATTGTAAAAATAACAGATTCGTACTTTGCCATAAATGGACAGAGTTTATCCCATAATAAATGGTTTGGCGTAGAGGTATCAATATGACATCTCCAAATCCAGTGTTTAACTGGTATGTTTACAGAATCTATTAAACATAATGGTTGTGGATCATGGACAATAACATAATCAAAACTCTCTGCAAAACTTTTAGCTGCGTCTTTTTGAACTTGAAAATAATATTGGATATCTTCTTCAGCTATTTCCATGTTTTTCCCTTGTAATAAGTTATGGAAAGCTTTTGTAATAGCATAGTATTTTTGAGGGGCACGTATTACTTGCCAG
>MFRN01000022.1:5401-5543 GCA_001784585.1 Candidatus Melainabacteria bacterium RIFCSPLOWO2_02_FULL_35_15
GCAGTAGCATTTATATTCAATAGTCTTTTTCCTTTTAATCTGGATGCAAGTTTTTTAATTTCTATTATTGGTTTTTCACCTAAGATGTGAACATAGTCATCTACTTTCTTTGGATGAACTCTTACATCTTCAAGTTGTGCAG
>MFRN01000023.1 GCA_001784585.1 Candidatus Melainabacteria bacterium RIFCSPLOWO2_02_FULL_35_15
TACAAAGGAGGGTTAAGAAAAAAGTTGATAAAGAAATGATTAAATAATTGATAATTATTAAGGATTGGTTATATTATTTTTTGTTTTGTACTTGTTTGAAATCCATTGCTCATAGGCGTGATATATTAGATGGCTGAGGAAAAGAAGAAAATTAACTTATGGCTAATGTTATTGTAGTCGGTGCTCAGTGGGGAGATGAAGGCAAGGCCAAGATTACAGATCTCCTCTCTAGAAACGCAGATTATATAGTCCGCTACCAGGGTGGCAGCAATGCAGGACATACAGTAGTAGTAGACGGAGAAACTTATAAATTTCATTTAATTCCTTCCGGTATTTTGTATCCAAACAAAGTTTCAGTAGTAGGACCAGGAACAGTTATAGATCCAAAAATAATAATTGAAGAATTTGAAGAATTAAAAAACCGTGGAATCAATGTCTCAGGCTTAAAAGTCAGTACACAGGCACATGTTACGATGCCTTATCATCTGGCGCTTGATCAGGCAGAAGACAGAGGCCGTGGCACGAGAAAAATCGGAACTACAGGACGCGGCATAGGACCGACATATGCAGATAAAGCAGATCGTTTTGGTGTAAGAATTTCTGATTTGATTGATCCAAAAGAGTTAGAAGAAAAAATTAACTGGCTTGTCCCGAGAAAAAATGTAATTATGGAAAGATTATATTCTCTTCCGCCGCTTGATCCAAAAAAAATCTTTGATGAATATAAAATTTATGGTGAGAAACTTAAACCGTTTGTTACAGATACTTCAGCATTGATTTTTGGGGCTATAAAAAACAAAAAAAACATTCTGTTTGAAGGTGCGCAGGGAACGCTTCTGGATCTGGATCACGGTACTTATCCTTATGTAACCAGTTCAAACCCTGTAGCTGGCGGTGCATGTATTGGAGCTGGAATTGGACCTACTGCTATTGACAGAGTGATTGGTGTGAGTAAATCTTTTACTACAAGGGTAGGTGAGGGGCCCTTTCCTACAGAAGTTTTCGGGCGGGAAGCAGATGAGCTTAGATCACAGGGAACTGCATGGGCAGAGTTTGGTACGACTACTGGTCGACCGCGTCGTGTGGGCTGGCTGGATATAGTGCTTTTAAGATATGCAGTCCGTGTTAACGGGCTTGATTGTCTGGCACTTACAAAGCTGGATGTTCTGGACAATTTAAATGAAATAAATATTTGTATAGCTTATGAAGACAGTGTTACGGGTGAAAAATATTACGATCTTCCGCTTGCTGCAGGAATATTTAAAAGAGTTAAACCGATTTATGAAACAGTTCCAGGTTGGAAAGTATCTATAAATAACTGTCGATCAAGAAATGATCTTCCACAAAACGCCCAGAAATATTTAGACAGAATTCAACAATTACTTGAAACTCCTGTTGCAATTGTCAGTGTAGGCCACAAACGTGATCATACGATAGTCATAGAAGATCCGATTCATGGACCAAAAAGAGTGTTGCAGAAATCAGAAAACAGATAATGGAAAACAGAAAAAAAAATCTTGAATATGAACAATTAACCCTTCTAACCTCTGCCTTCTGTCCTCTGACTTCTAATATAAAATATAAAGCTCGTGATCACGCTGCAGTCCGCACACAGGAATATTTATTTAATCAGTTATTTCCTTATATTGGAAATAAGAGAAAATTGTTACCGTTAATTTTTGAGGCAATTTTAAAAACAGAAATTACAGAAGGTTTATTTGTAGATTTCTTCTCAGGAAGCGGTGTTGTCTCCCGTCTTGCAAAAAAAAACGGATTCAGAATTATTGCAAATGACTGGGAGCCGTACTCTTTTTTTTATAATCATGCCTATATAGAACAAAATAAATATCCTTTGTTTGAGGAACTTGGCGGGCTTGAAAGAGTTTATGCATGTTTAAATTCTTTAGAAGGTGTACACGGTTATATAAGTGAAAATTATTGTCCCTGGGATGATAAAAACCCGGATATCAAAAGAGAAAGAATGTTTTTTACACATAAAAACGGCATGAAAATAGATGCTATGCGGGAAAAAATATTTGAATGGGAAAAAACAGAGAAAATCAGCTTAAGTGAAAAATCAATTTTACTATCATCTTTTATATATAGTGTAAGCTATGTCAGTAATACAAGCGGTGTATTTAAAGGATTTCATAACGGCTGGGGTGGAAAAACAGGCACTGCGCTTTATCGTATTTTAAGTGATGTAAAACTAATTCCGCCGATTTTATTTGATAATAAATTAAAGAACCAGGTTTATCAAACTGACTCACAGATTCTTGCAGAGACATTGAACAAGAAGGTAAATATTACATATTTAGATCCGCCGTATAATCAGCATCCCTATGGAAGCAATTATCACATTTTAAATACAATAGCTCTTTGGGATAAGCCAGAGATTAATAAATCGATCCTGGTAGATGGAAAGAAAAAAAATAAAAGTGCTATAAGAACGGACTGGAAAACTGAAAGAAGATCTGCTTATAATTATAAAAACAAAGCAACGAATTCATTAGAGAAGCTAGTTAAAACTGTTGACTCTGATTATATTTTACTTAGTTACAGTACAGATGGTCACATGGATTTAAAAGATGTTTTGGATATTATGGCTGGTAATGGGAAATTATCTATGGTGTCAAAGCCTTATAAACGTTATCGTGTAAGCACTCCACGCATGTCAGAAAAACCATATAATGTAGAAACTGTTTTAATCCTGGATAAAAATAAAACAAGTTCAAAGGGGATTGTTAAAGAACTCTGGAATGAGTTTGTAGAACAGGACAGATGGTTAAGAAGTTAAGAGAATTTTGTTAAAATGAATTTTATTTAATGTAACTTCACGGAAATCCCCTTGATTAAGGAGTTTAAATTTTGATATATATGAAGTATAAGGATTTATTAAAGAAAGGATGTTTTTATGAGTACAGATATAGGTTCAGTAGCTGCATCAACAGCAAGAAAAAAATATATTCCAATTTCAAAGCGGGCTTTTAAGGGATTGCGATTTTTAGAAACACAGGGGCAAACAGGTGATATTGGGGCTCAACAGGTAGCAGTAACTGCAGAAAAACTTCAATATGGAGGAAATTATAGAGCAACCAGAAACTTCATACGAGATTATCTTCGTTTATAATTAATAGTTTATTCCTCTAATTATAATCTCTCTTTTTTCCAGCTCACTAATAAATAGATCTACAGGCACACATTTCTCCTGAGGTAAAACGCCTTTATTTTTAATCTGTTCTCTTGCCTGCATTTGAGAAATTATAGAAGCAGGGAATGCAGTCATTCTCATCATGGATGTAAATGGTGGTTTTGTTTTATCTGCAATTGTTATTTCTTTTTTTTGACCAGTACCCTTAAAAACAATTTTTACAAGAGTTATATCTTCAGTACAAAGAGAGAGGTCTTTTTCAAAATATTCACAGGTAAACAGACCATTTCTTTGTAGTTCTTTAATTTCGTTACAATGTCCGGAATATCTGATGGTTTTATAATCAAGATTTTTTAATTGATTTTTATATGTTTCAATTAATGTGGATGTCCCGCCTGATGTAGTGAATGCTTCTAAATTTTTAAATCCGGGAAATTGTATATCTTCAGTCTCTGTTAATGGTTCAATGGTTTCTATCTTTCCGTTTCGTAAAACACGTACCGGCTCTGCATATTCATTTATTAATCCGCCGACTGAAAATAATTTCTCATATTTTAGTTTGTTTTTTGGATTTTGCGGCAGACCACCTACTCTGATGTTTACAGTATCTGCCCAGGGAAACTTTTCAATTCCCCACCTGACAAGTATTGCTACCATTCCTGGTGCCAGTCCGCAGTCTGGAATAACTGATATGCCTGCAGCTTCGGCCTCTTGTGACAGTTTTAACTGCTCATCTACTATTGAATTATTTCCACCCAGATCACATAGATGTGTTTTTGTTTTAATAGCAGCTTTTGTAAACAGAACATTAAATCTGTAATGTATAGCTGCTACTGCAGCATCAACATTTTGAAAAAGATTTTCTATTTCAGGTTTATTTTTTGCGTCAAAGACCCTTGTTTCTAATTTACTGCTGTTTAAAAATTCTGCTGCTTTTTTTAATTCCTCCGAACTGTTATCAGCTAATATAACTTCAGTTGTATCATTTTGCTGTAACAGATCATAAGCTGTTGCCTTTCCCATTAAGCCAGCGCCAAGAACTGCGTAAGATTTAAACATAAATTAGATTATTGCAGCTTGTTGTGGCACAACTTCCGGGTTATTATCCTTTTTGCTTCCAAGTAGTCTTATATTGTCAGCTATTACCATGGGCTTTATGTTTAGTTCACCGGTTTCTTTACTATTCCAGCTGTCCCATCTGACTTTACCTTCAATTCCAATTAAAGAACCCTTTTTTACATACTCGCCGGCTATCTCAGCAGATTTTCCCCAGATTTCAATGTCAAACCAGTCTGTCTGTCTATCTTTTACCGGGCGGTTTACTGCAAGCGTTAATCTGGTTACTACTGTTCCAGAGTCAAAATATCTCATTTCAGGATCTTTGCCAACATAACCAACTAAAACTATGTGATTTATGTCTACTGTAGTTTTGTTATTAAAGCTTATTTGATTGTTTTCCATAAAATTATTCTATCATCTTTTTATTGATAATGGACCATCCTACAATGCCAATTGAACCAATTAAAGAAGAGCTTAGCAGTATAAATCCAAAAATGTTAATTATGTAATTCTTATTTTGTATTAAATTTTCACCAAGTAAAGTAAAGCAAAGTAAAAATATAACCGTATAAGCAATCTTTAATTTTGAATTAGTTCCTGTAACTTCTTTCTTAAGACAGTCAATTTCGTTTGTTCGTAAATCTATAATTTCTTGTTGCTTTTTATCATACGGGGCACTGCATTTCAGAGTTTCTGCACGTGAATGTTCAATATTTGTCACATACCTGGGAATATCTTTTATTACCTCTGAATATATTTTTATTTTTTCAACTAACTTGTTTTGCTTTGGAAAAACTGTCTTTAAATAATCCCACTTTGATCCTGACTGAATTAAATTACTTTTTAACCAGTTTTGAAGAAATGGTTTTGCTGCATTAATCAGGCTAAAATCAGGATCCAGCGTTCTGCAAACACCTTCCAGAGCACCAGTCATCCTGAAAGTATAAGTAAACTTGCCTGGCAAAACAAAAGGCTTTTCTTTGATTATATTGTTTATATCTTCTTCCAGCCCATTTAAATTTAAATTTGTTAATTTGCCGCCGTCATAATAATCATAAACAGCCTGCTCAATTATTTTTTTAATTGGCCCGATATCAGCGCCTGATTGTATTAATTTCAAATTTTTCAGTGAACTTAAAAGTGTATCAGTATCATTTTTTACTATGCTTAATAAAATGCTTGCCAGCTCATTTCTAATGCTTTTATTTATTCTTCCAACCATTCCAAAGTCATAAAAAACAATTGTCATGTCATCTTTTACCACAATATTTCCCGGATGAGGATCTGCATGGTAAAAACCATCTTCAAAAAATTGTTTAAAGTAAGCATTAACCAGAGTAACTGCAAGTTCTTTTGGATTTAGATTTTTTTGTTTTAATGATTCAAGATCAGTAATTTTTACACCTGGCACAAATTCAATGACAATAAGCTTTTTAGTGGTATATTGCCAGAAAATTCTTGGTATATATATTCTTTCTTCATATTTTAAGTTTTTTCTTAAGTGATCTGCATTTTTACCTTCCTGTATAAAATCAATTTCTTCAAAAAGAGTTTTTTCGATTTCATCTATAATTTGTATCCACTCCCTGCCCTTGCCCAGCTTTGTGTACCGTTCAAAGTAAACTGCAAGATATCTTAGGATTGAAAGATCTCTGTAAAAAACTGTATTTAAGTCTGGTCTTTGTACTTTAACTATTACTGAAAGTCCATTTAAAAGTTCTGCTTTATGTACCTGTCCGATACTTGCAGATGCTATAGACTCAGGATTAATTGATTTAAAAACTTTATCAACTGGTTTTCTTAATTCAAATTCAATAGTTTTCTTTATATCCTCAAAAGGTAATAGTGGTAAAGAATCCTGCAGTTCAGTAAGTGCTTCAATATACTCTTTGGGAAGTAAATCAGTTCTGCTGGATAAGAACTGTCCGATTTTTATAAATGTAGGACCAAGTTCAATAAAAGCATTTTTAATATATTGTGGAGCATTAGATTTGTGTTTTTTAATTTGTTTTATTAGTTTAAAAACCACACTGAAAATTTGTCTGAATCTTTTATCTCTTAAACAAGAATAAATCAGACGTATTGAGTTATATTTTTCTGCTGTTTCAATCAAAGTTTTATCGCTTTTGTAGTGACATCTGGGCTTTTAAATCAGCAACCTCAGCCCGCAAAGTAGCTATTTCAGCTCTAATATCGTTTAACTCCATGGAGTCAAGCAATGAGTTATTTGTTAGTTCAGTAAGTTTGTCTTTTATGAAACCTTTTATTTGTAATTCATTTATTTGTGCTCTGTGAGTTATTTCGTTGATTAGCTGGAAAAGTTCTTCTTTTGCTTTTTCTTTTAATTTGGATTGAATAGTTTCATCCAGGGGTTTGTTTTGTACTTTGTCTCTGAAATTATTTACCTGAATTACCAGATCACATGCTTTTGATTCCAGCTTTTCTTTAATAACATCAACTGCTGCTTTTGCTGTAAGAATAACTTTTGCCAAGTCTTTTAACATGTTTTTTATAATAGCGCAAAACAAGTTTGCGCTTCCTTTTATTAAGTTTAGACAAGCTAAACTTTTTCTCTATTGCTACCTTTCGTTTGATCGGATTCACCGAATAAATCGGATGAATCCTTTATTCCCAAGAAAGCTTGCCGAATGAATCAGACAAAGCCTTTAAGATGTGAAAGCGAAAGAACTCCGTCGCTTGATGTAAATTATCTCATATAATGACAAAAGAGTTAAGACAAAGAGTAATGACAATGAAAAACAAAAATTTAATCTGGGTTTATCCGCCAAATAATTGGATTTCAAATTTTAATAAGACATTTATTTACGGGTGGTGTAATCCAAAAGCGAAATTGTTTGTTTCCGTAGAGATGTTACGCGCAACGTCTCTACGGCGGGTAAAAATCTTCCCAAATGGAAATTTTGCACAGACGGTAAAATTGCCAAATAAAAAAAATATTGTTAAATTAATTCAAATTGTAAATAAAAAGAAAAAAATATTATCCAGGCTTGTGATCTGCCATTTGTATCCCAAGTTACAAACAGCGAATCACAAACGACAAACAACACGTAGGGGCGTTGCATGCAACGCCCCTACCATTATTATTGATCCTGGTCACGGTGGAAAAGAACACGGGACCCATTCACCAAAAGGCATTCCTGAAAAACATTTCAATTTGCAGATTGCAAAAATGTTGTACAAAAAATTATGCCGTAGGGGCGTTTCACGAAACGCCCAAAAGATCAAAGTTTACCTGACACGATCAATCGATAAATTTGTCTCATTAAAACAGAGGGTAAATTTTGCAAAAAAGAAAAAATGTAACATTTTTATTTCAATTCACCACAATGCTCTGCCTGATAATGAAAATCCTCTGAAACACAAAGGTATAAGCATTTATTACACACATGATTCCATAAAGCCACTTGTCAAGTCACTGTTAGAAAGTATTTCCAAAGAAACAAAACTGAAAAAGTATGGAATGTTTAAAAGAGATTTTGCTGTAACAAAACCTGATTTTTACCGTGGAATTTTAATAGAATGTGGGTTTTTAATACATCCGGAAGAAGGAGAATATATTACAAAAAGGAAAGTTCAGGAAAAAATCGTAAAGGGAATTGTAAAAGGGATTTAACCTATTTTTTAACGCTTGCCAGCCACTTTAATGCAGAATGTACAATTGTCTCGCTGTCTTTGTGGTTTCCACTTGGCTGAATTTGTGAAATTGCCTGATTGATTTCCTGATTTGAATAACCTAATGACTGTAAAACTGATCTGGCATCATTTAATGACGGTTGTTCTGCATTTTGATTTGTTGATCCGTTACTCTTTAGATTATTGGAATATGCTATCGGTAAATATTTCCAGTTTTTTATTTTCTCTTTTAATTCCAGAATAATCCTGCTTGCAGTTTTTTCACCAATGCCCTGTGACTTTTTCAGGTGAGTTACATCTTCGTTTAAAATTGCATAAGTAATTTCACTTACAGTCAGATTATTTAAAAGAGTCAGGGCAGTCTTTGGCCCTATTCCTGAAACGCTGAAAAGTAAATTAAATAATTCTTTTTCAGTTAGGCCTGAGAAACCATATAATGTCATTTGCTCTTCTTTGTGAACTAAAGTTGTATAGACTGTTGTGGTTTCACCTTTTCTACCCATAAGCTCAAGCGTGGATAAACTTGTGTGTATCTCATAGCCAATTCCACTGACATCCAGGATAACTTTCTCAGAACCAACCGGTTCTGTTATTTTTTCTGTAATTATTCCTCTTATAAATTGGTACATGGCATTATGATTGCTATAATAAAACCTACATCAATTAGAAGTTTAACAGGTGAGAGATTCTTAAGTTAGACATGAAAGGACTTTGTTAAATAAATGTCAAATGTAGGTGATGTAACAGACGTAACTTTTGAGACAGAGGTCCTGAAATCTCCAATACCGGTTTTAGTAGACTTCTGGGCGCCCTGGTGTGGCCCGTGCAGAGCAGTAGCTCCTGTAGTTGATGAGATTGCAAATGAATATAAAGGAAGATTAAAAGTATTAAAGCTTAACACTGATGAGAATCCCAAAACAGCCCAATCTTACAGAATTAGCGGTATTCCAAGCTTAATGGTTTTTAAAAACGGACAGCCCGTGGAACAAGTCGTAGGTGCAGTACCAAAATCCACGTTGTCTTCGGCTGTTGAAAAGCATGTTTAAGACAAATGAATACACAAGTCAAAGATTTAACAGATCATAAAACAAAAAAAAAACAAAAACTTAAAAACACATTTAGGATTTTAATTAGCTTAATAGCTTTTGTATGTTTAATAAAGTTCGGAAAAGTTGATTTACATACAGCATTTAAGTATTTAATAAAAGTTAATCCGGTTTATTTTATCCTGGCTTATCTCAGTTATATGATAACTGTTTTAATTGCTGCTGTAAGATTTTATTTTTCATCTCATGCTCTTGGCTTCAATAAAAATTTTTTTCAATTATTACAATTAAACTTTGTAGGTGCTTTTTTTAATAATTTCTTACCTACTACTTTTGGCGGTGATGCTTTAAGAGGATACTATTTAAGACAAGGCTCTCATATTTCACTGGCTAAAGCAGCAGCATGTATTATTTATGAGCGTTATACAGGAATGATCGTATTGTTCTGGGCAGCTTCTCTGGCATTTATTCTGCAAAGTACAGGAATTATAAACCAGTCTGCCTGGCAGGTTCCCCAACAGCTGATTTTGTTTACTCATATTGGTTCTATAATAACAATTTTTTTAATTCCTTTTTTACCACAGATAAGTAACTTGTTTTTTGGACATTCAAACTGGATTTATAAAAAGGTTATTGAACCTGTTGTTATTTACTGGCATGATTTAAAGCTCATGACAAGAGTACTTATACTTTCATTATTACTCCAAATATTTGTACTTTCATGTCATTTTTTTATTGCAATGGCTTTAGGAATTAAAATCCCGTTCAGTTATTATTTAGTCTTTTATCCTTTAACTACAATTGCAGGCTTTATGATCCCCAGCTTAAACGGGCTCGGCATAAGAGAAGGTGCATATATTTATTTTTTAAGCAGGGTGAATATAAACAATGAACAAGGTCTGGCATTTAGTGTTTGCTGGTTAATAATTTTACTTATCACCAGCGTTATTGGTGGTTTGGTTTACATGTTCGGGGATTTTAGGAAGCATAAACCGTTATCGTAGAGATGTAGTTAGGCGCGTCTCTATGATTTCCCCATTCTCAACAGCAATAACTTTATCTGCATCATTAATAGTAGACTGTTTATGAGCAATGATAATTACAGTTCTGTTTTGTACCAGTTCGTTAATGGCTTCCTGAATATATCCTTCTGACTCATGATCCAGATGGCTTGTAGGCTCATCCAGAATTAGTATAGGAGCATCTTTTAAAAATGCTCTTGCAAGTGCTATTCTCTGTCTCTGTCCGCCTGAAAGTTTTGTACCGTTTTCACCCACAATAGTTTCAAAACCTTCATAAAACTTCTCTATAAATTCAAGCACATGGGCTTTTTTTGCTGCTTCCAGAATTTCAGCTTCAGTAGCATTTGGTTTTCCAAAAACGATATTTTCTTTTACTGAACAATTAAAAAGTACCTGTTCCTGTGTAACTAAAGCTATCTGAGACCTTAGAGAATGAATATCTATTGTTTTAATATCAATGCCATCAATTTCAATATTTCCGTTTTGTGAATCATAAAAGCGCGGAATTAAACTTACAAGAGTAGTTTTTCCCACCCCGGATGGTCCAATTAATGCGACCTTTTCACCAGGATTTATTTCCAAATTTATATTTTTTAAAATTTCTCTTCCGTCAGAATAAGCAAAACAAACATTTTTGAAAATAATTTGTCCTTTCAGTCTTTTTACATGTGAAATTACCTTTGGTTCTTTAAGAGCCGGTTTTTGATCCAAAATTTCAAATACTCTTTCAGATGCTCCCAGAGCTTGCTGAAGTGTAGACCATACGCGGCTTATACGTTTAATGGGTTCGTATAAAAGAACAGTGGTTAAAAAATAAGAAGAAAAATCTCCAAGTGTAATTTGATGAAGGATTACACTTTTCATTCCGCACCAGAAAACAAAAGCTACCCCGCATGCTCCGACAAGTGCTGTAATAGGTGAAATCATTGCTTCAATTGTTACTGTTTTTTTAAGAGTTGAAAAAAGTTTGGAATTTATGTTTTGAAATTGTTTATCTCTTACTGGTTCCAGATTATATGCCTGAGATAGTTTCAAATTTTGTAAGCTTTCCTGAACATATGCAGAAATATCTCCGATATTTTCCTGTCCTCGTCTGCTTAGCTTTCTTAGTCTTTTAGCCAGATTTATAATTGGAATAACAAAAAGCGGAATAACTATTCCTGCAATAAGTGTTAAATACCAGTTTACAGAAAGCAGCCATGCAAAAAGAAAAACAGCTTTGCTTGAGTCATTAAAGATCGTAGTAATGGTTTCTGCAACCCAGGATTGAACTGCAACAAGATCATTTGTAACTCTTGAAACATAAGTACCACTCATTTCTTTTGTAACCTGCGATAAAGATAATTTCTGAAGATGTTCATGCAATTTATTTCTAATATCTCTTACAGTTGCAACGCCTACATATCGTATACAAAACTGGTACGAGAATCTTAAAATCCCGTCAATAAAATAAGCAACTACAATTAAAACCGGAATTAAACCAAGTAGTTCTGTCGCATGAATACTCATACTTGGTGAACCAATAAGAGTTTTAAGCTGTTTTGGCAGAAGAAAAATTCTTCCCTGCTGGTTTGGCATGTTTAAGCCGTCAATTGCAATCTTTACAAGCCATGAAGGAAGCAGAGAGATAAATCCTCCAAAAACCATTGAAACAAATGCAATTGAAAATAAAAACCAGTATTTTTTCCCAAAGAATAATAATCGGGATAATGTACTCATGAGATTAAGATTATATCGCATTACAATTTTTATAAATACTTATATTGTGAGGCTAAAAAGGTTAATATTGTAGAGAAATTTCCTACGCTTTTTTAATTATAGGATTCATCAGATTTGTTCGGTGAATCCGATCCGGTGAAAGAGATTGACCGACGGAAGCCACCAACTTGTTTGGTGGCATTATAAAAAATGCAAGAAACAAATTTACCCCAACGGCCGAAATCCGCAAAAGCCCAGAGAACAAGGCAAAAAATTTTAGAAGCTGCAAGAGCGGTCTTTGCTGAATATGGTTTTGCAAAAGCTACGGCTGAAGAAATATCTACAAAAGCAGGAGTTGGCTATGGCACTTTTTATCTTTATTTTGCAGATAAAAGACAGGCATTGCATACCATTCTGGCTGAAGTCGATGACAAGCTTTATCAGCTTGGACAGTCAGAAGGTGTTGAAAAACCATGTCTTGGACTTGGAGCACTGGCACCGATTAAAGCTACTATCGGCGGATTTTTTGACAGCTTTAAAGCATATGCAGATGTTTTAAAAATCTGCCATGAGCTTTCAGCGACTGATCCGGATTTTAAAAATCAGCATGACAAAGTAAGAGCACGTCTTGTAGACAGAATTAAAGAACATATTTTAAAAGGAATAGAATTCGGGAATGCCAGAAATTTAGATCCTGAAATTACCTCGATGGCTATAGCCGGCATGGTAGAAACTATTGCAGTAGAGTGGTTTTTTAATAACAGAGAATGGAACAGAGAAAAAGTAATCAATACTGTAGCAAAGCTTTATTATGGAGCAGTGGTGAAGAGTTAACCTACATAGCCAGTGTATTATAACCACAGTCTACATAGATTAATTCACCGGTTATTGCACGGGATAAATCACTGAATAAAAATACACATGTATCAGCTACTTCTTCTGCTGAAACATTTTTCTTTAGTGGTGCTACAGATCTAAAATGCTCAAGCATTTTACTAAAATCATCAATACCGCTGGCAGAGAGAGTTTTAATAGGTCCTGGAGAAACTACATTTACACGAATATTTTTTGGACCCATGTCATAAGCTAAGTATCTGGCTGTACTTTCAAGAGCAGCTTTTGCTACACCCATTACGTTATAGTTTTTTACTACTCTTTCGCTCCCTAAATAACTCAGCGCTACTATACTTCCGCCTTTTTCTTCCATAAGCGGTTTAAATACTTTAGACAGTGCTATTAAAGAATAACTGCTTACATCCTGAGCGAGATGATAACCGTCCCGTGAAGTGTTTACAAACTCTCCGCCTAGTTCTTCACGCTTTGCAAATGCTACAGCATGTAAAAAGAAATCTATCTGACCGTATTGTTTTTTAATAGTTTCACCACAAGAAGATAATTCTTCATCTTTTGTTACATCCAAATTTACTGAAAATGGATCCAGATTTTCTTCTTTAAAAAGTTTTCCCAGATTCCGTAAAACTCTTTCACCCTGATAAGTAAAACCAATTTCAGCACCTTCTCTCATGCAGGCCTTTGCAACTGCCCAAGCTATACTCCATTTATTTGCTACGCCGATGATAATACCTTTTTTACCTTTTAACAAATTGTTTGATGACATACTTAGGTTTTCCTTTTGTATTGATTTTGGAATTGTTTGTGTTTGAGACATGGCAATATAATACCAAATTTACGATACATGTTAAATTAATATGGTTATAACGCATGACACTTAAAGCAAAAAACCTGACCAAATCATTTAACGGGAAGACAATTGTAAATAATATTTCTATTGAAGTAAAGCCCGGGGAAATAGTCGGTCTTTTGGGTCCTAATGGAGCAGGCAAGACTACTTCGTTTGATATGGTTGTAGGACTTATAAAACCTGGGCATGGTGAGATTTATTTATTTGAAAAAAATATTACAAACTTTCCGGTTCATGAAAGAGCAAAAGCAGGAATTGGTTATCTTACACAGGAGCCGTCTGTGTTCAGGCATTTAAGTGTAGCTGATAATTTGAGACTGATTTGGGATGTATCGGAAAGCAGGGATCAGAAAAAAGAAAAAGAGAAACTGGAAGAGCTGTTGACAGAATTTGATCTTTTGGATTTGAAAGATCACATTGCAATTAGTTTAAGCGGCGGTGAAAGGCGCAGAGTGGAAATAGCCAGAGTCTTAGCATGTGATCCAAAATTTATCCTGCTGGATGAACCATTTACCGGAATAGATCCAATTGCCATTCAGGAGATTCAAAAAATAATTTCAAATTTAACCAGATTAAGAAACATAGGAATTTTGCTTACTGATCACAATCCACGAGCCACACTGGCAATAACTAACAGAGCGTATATTATTCAGGACGGAAAAATACTTTTAAGCGGACTGGCAAAAGAAATTGCAAAAGATCCAATCGCTCTAAAATACTATCTGGGGGAGGATTTTAAGCTTGATTAATTTCAGATTAAATATTTTAGATAAATACATTATTAATGAGTTCTGGCTTCCGTTTATTTCAGGTTCAGCCATAATAACCGGTATTTGGCTCAGCGCAGATCAGCTTAGACAGGTTTTTAAATTAATAACTACATCAGATGCGCCACTTACAACAGCCGTAACTATTCTGGGCTTACATATGCCTGAGATTATAGTTATTACCATTCCTATCGGAGTCCTCTGGTCATCTTTCCTTGTTTTCAGCAGGTTAAATAATGACTCTGAAATAATCGCAATGAGAACAAGCGGGATAAGTTTAATAAAGATTCTAAGACCTGTTTTTATATTTGGTTTGTTTACCTCACTGGTTTCGTTTGCTCTTGGTGAACTAATAGTTCCGGTTTCTTCTCCACTTGCGCGAAAACTGGAAGTATATTCTATTTATAAAAATCCTTTTCCAAACAGTCAGAAAAACTTTACTTATCTTGAAAAGAGCAGTAGTAAAAAATTAAGAAGAATTTTTTATGCGGCGTATTACAATGCAGATAAAGATCTTTTAAAAAACATTGTCATTCTGGATTTTACAAGAGATGGTTTAACCCAGATTCATACTGCAAAACAAGCCCGCTGGTTACCGAAAAAAGGTGGATGGAGGTTATACAAAGGAACAAACCATTCTATTTCAACTGATAATTCTCTAAGCAGGGTTTCAAGCTTTGATGAGTTTTTTATTCCAAGTGGTTCTACGCCAGCAAAGCTAATCAGAGAAATCAGTAAGCCTGGTGAAATGAATTTTATAAGACTACGGAAATTTATTAATCTGCAAAAAAAATCAACTATCCATACAGATGATTATAATGAAGCCAGAGTCACATTTCATGGCAAGTTTGCAAAACCGATTGCATGTCTTTTAATTGCATTAATTGGTGCGCCTTTGGGTATACTTCCCAGGAGATCACATTCAGGCTGGAATTATATAATTCTTGCCTTTATAATTTTCCAGTTTTATATGAGTCAGTCTGTATGTAATTCACTGGCTGAGGCAGGCAAACTTACTCCGCTTTTTGCAGCATGGTTTCCAAATATTGTCTTATTCATAATTGCGTTAGTAGTTATTAGGCAGAAGGTAAGATTAGCGTAGTTTTTGTCCTGCGCTACAATATAAACCATGCCGACAACCCTGGAAACATCACATACATATAAAAACTACTGGCCGCCGAAAGGCAGCAAAATTGCTGTGTGTATGAGTGGGGGTGTGGACAGCAGCACCAGTGCATTAATTTTAAAAGAAAAAGGATATGAAACCATTGGTTTAACAGGATGGCTGATTAAAGGCTCAGGGCGCTGTTGTGATAATGGAATGATAAATGCTCTAAAAGTCTGTGAACAAATAGGGGTTAATCATATCTCAAAAGATTTAAGAGTATTTTTTAAACAAGAAATTGTCGATCCGTTTATTAATTCATATCAAGCGGGCTCTACGCCTATTCCCTGTATTGCCTGCAATAACACTATTAAATGGGGGTTACTTATGCAGTATGCATTTGATGAATTAAATTGTACACATATTGCTACAGGACATTATGCAAAATTAACTGTAGAGACTTGCTACAACAAGCCTCTTTATAAAATTGTCCGCCCGAAAGATTTAAAAAAAGATCAGACATTTATGCTCTGGGGACTAAACCAGGAAGTACTTTCCAGGACTGTGTTTCCGCTTGGAGATCTAATAAAAGAAGAAGTAAGAGAAATTGCAAAAGAAAGAAATCTTGTAGTAGCTGATAAAGAAGAAAGTCAGGATATTTGTTTTATATCAGACAAAGAAGGCACTCAGGGCTTCTTAGGAAAATACCTGGAATCAAAAGAAGGTTATATTATTGAAAATAAAACAGGAAATATTCTTGGCATTCATCAAGGCACACATAACTATACGATTGGGCAGAGAAAAGGCATTGGTATTGCATACAGTGAACCTTTATACGTAATTGATCTGGATGTGGAAAATAATATTATTTATGCTGGCACAAAGGATGAGCTGGAAGGATGTGAACTAATTGCAAAAAATGTGAATTGGATTGTACCTTCCCACGTCATTGCGAGGAGCAAAGCGACGAAGCCACGCCAAAGGCGGGCGAAGCAATCTCCTAATGTGTCACAGAATGAGATTGCTTTGTCGGGCTCTGCCCTCCTCGCAATGACACCGAAACAAATCAGAGCAAAAATCCGCTATAATTCCAAAACCTATCCAGCAATGGTTTCTATGCTTGATAATAACAAAGTAAAAGTAATCTTCCATGAACCTCAGTTAGCGGTTACTCCCGGGCAAGCATGTGTATTTTATGATGAAACCGATCAGATTTTATTAGGTGGGGGATGGATTATTTAACTAACGCAGAATCTTTGTAGAGTTATTTTTTATTTCAATTACTCTGGATGGCTTTAAAGACATTTCACCTTTTCTTGCTTTTACAAACAGCTTAACTTTTTTAATTAGTTCTCTTGGAAGCTTTTTGTCACTTTTACCAGAAATATTTGCACTTGTACTTGCTAAAACCTTTTTCGGACAATGTTTTAATAATGTTAATAGAAATTTGTTATTTGGTACCCTAATTCCAATTGTTTTAAAACCTTCATTTAAGTATTCTGGAGTCTTTTTAGATGCTGACAGAACCAATGTTAAAGGTCCAGGCCATTGTCTAATCCACATTTGTAGGGAATGGTTGTAATCATTCCCTATAACAAATTTTCTCAATGCCTGCCAATTGTAGCCAAGCAAAATCAAAGGTTTTTTTCTGTCTCTTTTTTTTAATTTGTAGATTTTTTCAACAGCAGATTTTGAATCATATCTACAGACTAAGCCATAGACAGTATCAGTAGGAATTATTATCGGTTTATTAGATTTAATGAGCTCAATAGCTAATTTTAATGAGTTTTTCACAGGTTAATTATAATATAATGCTACTTGATGATTACACTAATTCAGCGAGTAAAACATGCAAAAGTATCTGTCAAAAACCAGAGTATTGGTGAAATATGCAATGGACTTCTTTTATACATTGGATTTGAAGAAAATGACAGCCCGGAAAAAATTCAGTGGTCAATAAACAAAATTATTAATCTTAGGATCTTTGCTGATAAAGAAGATAAAATGAATCTCTCATTGCTTGATACTGGCGGAGAAATTATGGCTATCTCAAACTTTACTCTACCTGCAGATTTAAATGAATCAGGCAGAAGACCGTCTTTTACAAAGTCAGCTAAACCGGATATTGCAGAAGGTTTATATAATCAGTTCATAGAAAACTGTAAAAAACAAAATATAAAAATCGCAAGTGGAAAATTTGGTGCAATGATGGATATTGAATCTACAGCCGATGGCCCGGTTAATTTTATATTGAAATGTTGATATGTCATTGCAAAAAAGAGCTTTAGCCCTGATGAGGTAATAACATATCAGATGGCCACCAGACAAATATTTAATTTGTCTGCAAGATTAATTAATTGCTCTCTATCAGTGACAATTGTTTTATTTGCTTCAAATGCTAAAATACCGCCACCATTGTTTGCTAAAGCCTGAATAGTCTTTTCACCAATCGCAGGTATATCAAAACGCTCATCCTGAGCAGGTTTTGAGACTTTTATCACTACCACTTCACCTTTTGCCAACTTACACCCTCTCTTAATAGCTTCATCTGTTCCTTCTATTGCTTCAATAGCTAAAATCATTTTATTTTTAACCACTACTGTTTGTCCGATATCAAGGCTTGCAATTTTCTTTGCTAGTTCAAAACCATACTCGATATCTACTCTTTCTTCAATGGTTGGCTTTCTCTTGCTTAAAATTTCTTTTTCTAAAAACAAATGTTTTAAAAATTTAGTCTGAGGAAGAATCTCAACATTATGTTTTTTTAACAAATTAACAATACTGTTATGAATAGAATCATCATTCAGGTTTAAAAGCTTACTTAAAGTTTTAATTGCCAGCCAGTCCAGTTTGTAAATATTTTTCAGTAAATCAAGTTTTGGAACTTTTCCTATAAAAACCACCTGATGAATCATTTCAGATTTTATAAGCTCAAGCATCTTTGAAAGCTGACCAGGTGAAAACTTATAAGTCTTATCACAAAGGTCTTCAAGCCTGCTTTTTGCTTCGTCAGTAACTGCCAGTGCACATGTGGTAAAACCCTGCTTGCGGGCAGATTTTGCAAGAAGAGGTGGTAATTCACCGTTGCCGGCTACTATAGCTAGTTTATTGTTTTGTGACATACAAACATCTATTATAACCGCTATTGGGTGTGTAAACTAAACGCGGGGATATATGATGGAATACCAGATTAAGGCACAGCTATTTTCAGGGCTTTTAACTTATCCAAAACATATCCTGGAAACTGTTTGGCAAATTTATAAAGTCTATCTTTGTTTATTTTTTTAGAGTTTATGTTGCCTAAATCTACCAATCTCTTATTCCTTGACAGTAAATATACAGTATCCAGTAATGCTTTTTCTGGTAAAGCCATGTAATATTTGTCAATCTTCTCAGAGCCAAAAAACAATTCTTTTTTTATCTTTGTGTATTCATATATATATGGCCCAGAATAAATAAATTTATGTCTTTTAGTAGTTGCTAAAGTTATAACCTGGGATATTTGTTCAATTATTCCATAATAATTCAGTGCATATTCAAATGAAATATAAGAAGGCTTTATAAGACTACAGGCATGATTTAAATAGTCTAATTTCTCAATATCAAAACAATAACACCCATTACTTAGAGGAAATATAAGTTCTTCTTTTGACCATCTGGAAAGGAGATTTTTAAGGCTTGATTTTTTATTATTATAAAACTTTTTTAATTCCTGAATAGTAAAGTAAGTTTTTCCAAGACTTTCAAGCTTTTTTCTAAATGTATGATAATTATTTTTTTTCATAATAAACAATAATTCCAGGAATCATTCTCCAGAAACCTTTTGGAAGCCAGCGTTTAAGCTCATTTTCAAACTCTCTCTTATTAAAAGGAAACTCTTTTTTAGGTTTATGGCTTGAGTTATTCTTATTATTCATGAACCACAAATCAAACCAATCCCTGGGTTCGTTTCTATGTTTAATGGCTGTTAACTTATTGTCAATCAGGCTTTCTATGGTACTGGTTTTAATTATGGGATTTAAAATATTGCATGGAGAGCTTAACATTAAATATTCTGATTTTTGCCTGTGAGATTTCTTTGATATTTCTACCTTTATTCTTATGGGATGCTTTAGTAAAGAATTTGAAATATGAATCAGTCCAAATAATGTGTTTCTTTCTTCAAATACTTCTTCAATGATTATCCCTTCATTATTTTTAGAAACATTTTTTAGTATATTTTCCAGCTCCATGGCATCTTTTATATATTGTTTTTTAAATACAAAATCCAAATCTTCGGAAAATCTTGGTCCATTATAAGCTAGTCGAATTGCTGTACCACCATAAAAAATGACTCTATCAGAGAGAGCACTTTTAGATAAACTATCAAGAATTTCGATTTCAATACTTTCCCTGATAATATTTAGAGCAGCAATTCCAATATTTTTAGATAATTTCTTAATTTCCAATAGATTCAACATAGTCACTAATATTATACACTATCCTGCATCTAATTAAACATCAATTATAATTACCAAATTAAGGCACAGCTATTTTCTGTCTCCCACTAAGCGACTTTAAAAATGCCAATAGATCCTTCTGCTCTTGTTCATTTAAATTCAGCGGTTTCTTAAGCGGATCTTTGTATCCATCTTCTCCACCACCTGCATTATAAAAAGCAATTACTGCTTCAAGTGTTTCAAACTGTCCCTTGTGAAAATACGGGGCAGTGTTTGCTACTTCACGAAGCGTAGGTGTTTTAAATTTTCTGGTGTCTTTTCCTGTAATTGAAATGGCTGATCTGCCGACATCATCAGTAATTGGTAAACCAATATTATGAAAATCTCCATCGGTAAAATCAGATCCTTTATGACAGGCTATGCACATTGCTTTACCAAAGAAAAGATCCATTCCACGTTTTGCACTTTCTGAGAGAGCTTTTTTATCTCCTGTTATAAACCTGTCGTAGTCTGAATCCTTGGAAATCAGTGTTCTCTCATATGCTGCTATTGCACGGATAAGATGAGAAGTGGAAACAGGTGTTTTACCAAATGCAGCTGCAAATTCTTTTACATACTGTGGATTATTATTTAATTTTGTCAAAACCCCGGCTATGGTTTCACCCATTTCTTTTGGATTTTTAATGGGTCCAAGTGCCTGCTCTTCCAGGCTCTGAGCCCTGCCATCCCAGAAAAGGAATTTTAGATTTGCTGTATTAAAAACCGTAGGTGTATTTCTGTCTCCTTTTTGACCATTTATACCTTCTGAAACCGGCTTATCATCACTAAAGCCATGATCCGGTTTATGACAGCTTGCACAGCTAACCGTACCTGTTTTAGATAAAATCGGATCAAAGAAAAGTTTTTTGCCTAACTCAGCTTTTGGATCAACGATCATAACCGTTACATTTACAGGAACAGATTTATTTATATCCTGATTGGCAGATGACATTCCGTCAATAAGAATTTTATCCTTATCTGTCATAATAATGGAAACAGCCTGACGGGCAAAAAAGAAAATGCTTAAAATTAAAAGAATTGTTAAAAAAGTATTTTTCATTCTCTTGGTTTTATTTTCTTTCTTGATCTTAGATTATAACAATTTGTCATTGCAAGGAGCGAATGCGACAAGGGAATTTTATACAAATAACTGTTCAATAGAAAGCAAACAATATGTGGTAACCAAAATATTTGATGGGGACACTATTCTATTGGGAAATGGTGGGAAAATCCGCCTTCTGGGCATTGATGCTTTTGAACATGATCAGAATATTTATGGCATAAGAGGGAAGGACTTTTTATCAATGCTTCTTTTAAGTAAAAATGTTTGTATTGAAACTGATGTACAAAAAAATGATGTTTATGGGAGAATATTAGGATATGTGTTTGTGCATAGATCATTTATAAACGAAGAACTGCTTAAAAATGGCTATGCTATCTTATATGATTTCCCGCCAAACATAAAATATATTTCCAGACTTAAAAAAGCACAAATTTACGCCAGAGAAAACATGCTTGGAATCTGGAAAAGGCAAAATTTGATTTTAGAAACGCCGGCTCAATGGAGACATAAGCATCCGTTTAAGAAGAAGTAACTAAATCCTTCTGCTTTTCCTTTTTTTTATAGCGCAAGACAAGCTTGCGCTTCTTTCAGCCTATACGCAGCGACCTAAGTAATTTTACAAGTGAGGGTTGTCCTTCGACAACCCGAACGCCAATGAAGATCCGCCATAAAATAGCGACATAATATGCGTTAGCATTTATGTCGCGTTATATAGTTCTTCAGTACCACTGTTTTCAATGTATTGAACTGAATTTGGTGGGATATAAATTATTTGATTTGGGGAAACTTCTCTTACTTTATTTTCTATATGCATGAAGACTTGAATTTATTCTAACTCTTAATGATACCCTTTACAGGCTTACTTAAAAACAGCTAAAATAGTCATTATGCGAATCGTAGTTACAGGCGGAGCAGGATTTATAGGCTCACATTTAGTAGAGAAATTTCTTTGGCTTGATCACGAAGTAGTAGTTATCGATAATTTGATTACAGGAAAATCTGAGAACTTAACTCTGCATAAAAATCTGACTTTTATAGAGCAAAATATTTGTAAGTATATTGAAATAGAAGGAAGAGTAGACTGGGTTATGCACTTTGCAAGCCCGGCTTCACCAGTTGATTTTAAAAAATTACCTATTCAAATTTTAAAAGCCGGCTCAAGTGGCACGATAAATGCTCTTGGTATTGCAAAAGCAAAAAAGGCAAAGTTTTTCCTTGCCAGCACTTCTGAAGTTTATGGCGATCCTCTGGAACACCCTCAAAAAGAGACTTACGTAGGGAATGTAGATCCGATTTCTGAAAGATCTGTATATGACGAAGCAAAACGTTTTAGTGAAGCTACTACCATGGCATATCATAGATTTCATAAGATCGACACCAGAATTATCCGGATTTTTAATACCTACGGTCCCAGAATGCGTCCTGAAGATGGAAGAGTAATTTCAAACTTTATAAGCCAGGCTCTTACGAGTAAACCCATCACTGTCTACGGTGATGGGAAACAAACAAGAAGTTTTCAGTATGTAACTGATTTAATTGAAGGGGTTGTTCGTTTAATGAATACAGATTTTTATGAGCCAATAAACCTTGGTAACCCAATTGAATACACTATTTTAGATCTGGCAAAAATTATTAAAAAACTTACAAATTCAAACAGCGAAATTGTTTTCAAACCATTACCTGAAGCAGATCCAAAAAGAAGAAGACCTGATATAAGCAGAGCAAAGCAAATCTTAAAGTGGGAACCGGAAGTATCACTGGAAGATGGCTTAAAAAGAATGATTGAATATTATAAACCATTGCTACAGTTACAAAAATGAAAATATTAATCTCAGCAGATTTAGAAGGTGTAAACGGTGTAGCTCATACCGATCAGATCTATCCTGAAGGGAAATATTATAAAGATACCGTAATCAGGTGGTCCAAAGAACTAAACGCAGTTGTAGAGGGTTTAAAAGAAGCAGGAGTAAGGGAAATTGTAATAAATGATTCACATAATCATTCCAGGAATTTGGATTCATCGCTTATTCCAGAAGCAAAAATAGTAACAGGCTGGCAGAGACCATATTCTATGGTGTCTGGAGTAGAGAAAGGATTTAGTGGCTGTTTTTTCACTGGCTATCATGGAATGGCAGGCTCAAAATCTACACTCAGTCATACATACAAACCAAGAATTATAAAAAGAGTAAGGTTGAATAAAAAACCTGTCGGTGAAACTGGTTTAAATGCAGCACTGGCAGGAGTTTTTAATGTACCTGTTGTTTTTGTTTCCGGGGATAAAGAAACCTGTAATGAAGCAAAAAAATTACTTGGAGATCAAATTTTTACAGTGGAGACAAAAAAAAGTTTAAGCAGATATTCGGTTATGTCTTATTCATTTGAAGAGGTTTTAAAAAATTTAAAATCCGTTTCCACAAAAGCTATAAAAGAAAAAAATAAGTGGAAGGTCTTGAAAATTAAACCACCTTATACACTTGAAGTAGAGTTTTCATTGCCAAATCATGCAGATGCATGTGAATTAATTCCCGGAGTAAAAAGGATGAGTGATAATCAGGTAAGGTTTATACATAGAGATTTTCGAGTTGCCTTTAAGTGTTTTTTAGCTATGGGGGCACTGGCAGCATCCAGAGATGACGTTATTACATGATATTTACACTTTAAATATGCTAAATTATTTAAGCTAAACATGAAGGAATTAAAAAATGGCAGCACCAGCAAAAAAGAAAAAGAAATTACGTACACAAATTAAACTTCAAATTGAAGCAGGAAAAGCAAATCCAGCTCCGCCAATTGGACCGGCACTTGGTCAACATGGCTTAAACATAATGGCTTTTTGTAAAGAATATAATGAGAAGACTAAAGATAAAGCTGGGCAAATTATCCCAGTAGTTATAAGTGTCTATGAAGACAGATCATTTGATTTTATTACAAAAACTCCGCCTGCTTCAGATATGATTAAAAAGAAAATCAAAATTGAAAAGGGTTCAGGAGTTCCAAATCGGGAAAAGGTTGGAAAAATGACTATGAAGCAGGTAGAAGAAATTGCAAAGGATAAAATGCCAGATTTAAATGCTACTGATTTAGATGGTGCAATGAAAACTATTATGGGTACAGCCAGACAAATGGGAGTAACAGTAGAAGGTTAATTGTAGGGGCAAATCAATATGTTTGCCTAAATGAAGGAGGGTGGGAGATGTAAAGGTAATTCGTGAATTACCTTAAATCGTTTGAACCACAAAATGCAATGCAGGTAGTTACAAAAAAGAAAAAACAAATCAATGAACTTTTGGGAGAAACGAAATTATATAAACCAAAAGAGGCCATAGTAAAAATAAAAGAGATCTCCAGTAAGGTAAAAAGAAAGTTTGATGAGACAGTGGAATTAGCCATAAGGCTTGGAATTGATGCTAAGCAGAGCGATCAGCAGGTCAGAAGCTCTGTAGTGCTGCCAGGCGGAACAGGAAAGAAAATAAAAATTGCAGTAATTGCAAAGGGTGAAAAAGTAAAAGAAGCAGAAGCAGCCGGAGCAGATATCGTAGGTTCTGAAGATTTAATAGCAAAAATAGAAAGTGGTTTTCTGGATTTTGAGAAATTAGTTGCTACGCCTGACATGATGGGTCAGATGGCAAAGCTTGGTAAAATCCTTGGCCCGAAAGGTCTCATGCCAAACCCAAAAGACGGAACAGTTTCAGCAGATCTTAAAAAAGCAATTGGTGAACTTAAAGCAGGAAAGGTTAGTTTTCGTGCTGAAAAAGACAGTGGAATAGTTCATGCACCAATTGGTAAGCTTTCATTTGATGAAAATAAGCTTTTAGCTAATTTTTCTGCTGTAATGGACAGCATAAACAAAATAAGACCAGCCAGTGCAAAAGGCACATATATAAGATCAGTTTATGTCAGCTCGACGATGGGTCCAGGATTAAAAATAGATCTTGGGTCGCTTGACGAGTTACATGAACATCATAATTAACTACAAATGAGTAAAACATTAAAACTTTATATTGATACCTCTGTTTGGAATCATGTTCTTGAGAGCGAAAGAGACAATCATAAAATCACCAATGATTTTTTTAGCCTTTCATCAGAGGATAATTATTTACTTGTAATATCAAACCTTGTTATATCTGAAGCTTCAACTATTAAAGGTGTTCACAATATTAACTTTAAAGAAGGATACGGTATGATAGAGATAGTTTCACCAAATCAGTTTCTGGGTAAATAATACTCAGAAAGAAATATGAAAAAGAAAGAAAAATTAGATGAGCTTCATAAAATAAGAAGCAAAAACTATGAGGAGACAAAAAATATGTCTCCAAAAGAGTATATTAATCACATAAATAAAAATGCCAGTAAATTAAGCTCCTTAGTAAAAAAACTTGAGACTTATCATGCAAATCGTAATAAAAGAAAAGCTAGCTAGGCTACTTGTCTAGTATACGGGGTACCTGCCAATAACCCTATAATGCTAATATATCCTTTTAAGAACCTAAAAAAGTTATGTCAAATCTCAATGAAGATATAGATTCAGAAGTAACTTCTGATCCGTGGCACAGAAAAGCTACTACTACAGCACGTTATGACTTGTGTAGCAAATGCCGATTTTTCTCGCCACAAAAACCTTATCAGCCCGGAGTAAGATGTATCTTCAATTTAAGACCAGATGTAGTCTTTGAAGCTGACAGAGCTATTGGAAAATGTGATGTTTTTAAAGAAAAAGAGATTGACAATTAACAACTGACAACTGATAATTATAAATATGAAATTATCAATTAAAAATGCTTTTCTAACATTGGTAATTATTATTTTTTCATTCACCGGCTGTGCAAAAAAACCATGCCTGCAATGTGCCATGAATCCTGAACAAATTAAAGAACAGGAATCAAACTGGCAAAACTTAAATTATAAAATGCTTGCTCTGTACAAACAAGGACAGTTAAAAGAAGCTATAAAGCTGGGAAAAGATTCCCTGAAATTTGCAAAGAAAATATTTGGTGATGATAGTTTAAAAGCAGCAACCTCTTTAAATAATCTGGGTGAATTGTACAGGCTTGATAAAAGATATGGCGATGCAGAATGGCATTATAAAAAAGCTCTTGCAATCAGGGAAAAACTACTTGGTAGAGAAAATCCTGAAGTAGCATTAACTTTAAATAATCTGGCCAGTGTTTATTTTGCTAAAAACAGGCTTACTGATGCTCAGAACACCTATGAAACTGCTTTAAAAGTATTAGAAAAAAGTCCTAAAAAAGATGACCGCAGCTTAATAGCACTTGTGGGTAACCTGGCTGAATTATATAAAAATGAAGGTAAATTTTTAAATGCTGAAGCAGCGTATAAAAAATTACTTGTAATAAGAGAAAAAAGTACAGGAAAAAATGATTTAAATTATGCAAAAACACTAAATGATCTTGGTGCACTTTATTTTCTGGAAGGAAAATATGTACAGGCAGAACCGATTTTTCAGAATACACTAACAATACTTGAGGGAAAACTTGGAAAAAATCATCCGGATCTTTCAGTAGTTCTGGAAAACATTGCAGAGGTTTATAAAAAAACCGGTGATAATGTGAAAGCAAAAATCTTCGAGGAAAGAGTTAAGAATACTCGTACTGTAAACAATATCCCAGGCTAAGGATTGTCTTTATCTTTCATTCATTGTCAATTATCAATTGTTAGAATAGCCTCTTATGGAAACCCGCGGACTGTGGTGGAACATTCATGATTTCCCTCATTATAGAGAAATCTTTTATACGTTATTTTATATTTCTGTTTTGTTCTTTATTTATGGTTTTTATTTAAAGATTAAAAACTGGTCACGTGGCAAGCTGAAAAATAATTTTAATAATATTCCTAACCGTCTTAAGAACATGTTTGAAAAAAGCTTTTTCCACAAGGGCTGGGAAAAGTATAAAGTTTTACGCCTTGCACACGGATTGGTTTTTTTTGGATTTTTTGCCCTGTGGATAGGAACTGATATTTTAACTGTGCAGGATAAAATGCCTGTTTATTTCTTTCGTGGACTGTTTTATAAAGTATATTCACTTGCAATGGATTTATCAGGAATTTTAATGCTTTTTGGACTTTTAATTTTTACTTACATAAGATACATTCAAAAACCGAAAAGACTTGATAATTATCAAAATGACTGGTTTCAACTGGTTTATCTGGCATTATTTGTAATAATCGGATTTTTAATCGAAGGGCTCAGACAATCTGCTACAAATCAAATTGAACCATATGCACCTCTTGGAGCACTCATTGCAGGTGGTTTTCAGGGTTTATCATATGATATGCAAAAATCTATTCATCTGACTCTGTGGTGGCTTCATTCTCTTCAGACATTTTCTTTTATAGCACTTATTCCTTTTACAAAGTTTAATCATATATTTATCGCTCCGGTAAATTTGTTTTTTGCTGATTCAGAACCAAAAGGTAAATTAACTACTCCGTTTAATCTTGTGGAAATTCTGGAAATGGAAAATCCTCCTGAAGATTTTGCACAGAGTGTATCAGGAATAGAAGATTTTTCATGGAAAGATTTAATGGATCTTGATGCCTGCACTGCATGCGGCAGATGTCACGAAGTTTGCCCTGCTACAAACTCTGAAAAACCGCTGTCACCAAAGCAGGTAATTCTGGATTTAAAACAAATTATGTACGGCAAGCCATTACAGAAATCTGTCGTTTCAGACCTGATATCCCCAGAAACCCTCTGGTCATGCACCTCCTGTAATGCTTGTGTGGAAAGTTGTCCGGTTGGCATTAATCAATTGTCGAAAATAATAGATCTGCGAAGAACTTTAATACATGAAAACAAAGCCCCGAATAATTTATTAAACACCCTGAAAAATATTCGCTCCAGATCAAATCCATGGGGACAACCGCCTGAAGACAGAGAAAAATGGACAGAAGGCTTAGATGTCCCAATGATCGATGCCACTGGTGAATTTGAATATCTATACTGGATTGGTTGTGCCGGTGCTTATGACAGCAGAAATCAAAATATTTCAAAGACAATGGTTAAACTACTTAAGAAAGCTTCCGTTAAATTTGTTATCTTAGGTAAAAAAGAAAAATGTACTGGTGACACAGCTCGTAGAGCCGGTGATGAAGGGCTTTTCCAGGAACTGGCAATTGAAAATATTGAAGTATTCAAAAGCAAAAATATAAAAAAAATAATTACCCATTGCCCACATTGTTTTAATACTTTTAAAAATGAATATCCTGAATTTGGTTTAAAAGATGTAGAGATTATCCATCACACGGAAATTTTATGGGACCTGATTAAAGCCGGTAAACTTAACATGACAAAGGAAATTTCCGAAGAAATTACTTATCATGATTCCTGTTACTTAGGTCGCCACAACGGACAATACGACACTCCTAGAAATATTTTAAATAAAATTCCAGGCTTAAAATATACAGAAATGAAAAACTCACGTGAAAGAGGAACCTGCTGCGGCGGCGGCGGTGCACAGCTCTGGTATGAAGCCCCGGGGAAACAAATCAATGTAATGCGATTAAACGAAATCAAAGACTCTGGTGCAAAAGCTGCTGCTACTGCATGCCCTTTCTGTACCATAATGCTGGAAACTGCCCGGACACTGGATAAGAGCACAGAACCGCCAAAAGTACAGGACATAAGTGAACTGGTAGCAAGAGCAATACTATAATTATCTTCTCACTATCTCCAGCTTTGAAATTATCTCTACTGCAATATCTTCTACCGCCCTGTTTGTCATATTTACAACTTCACATTTTAATTCACGGAATATTTTTTTTGAAGATTCGATTTCTTCTGTAATATTTTCAAGTTCAAAATAATCAGCGCTATATCCTGCAGAACTTGCTCTTGTAGTCCTGAATGACTGAAGTATTAACGGATCACAAATTAAACCTATTATTTTCTGCGGGTTAATTTGAAATATTTTTTTTTGCGGATTAACTCCTAAAATTATCGGAACATTTGCAGCCTTTAAACCATAGTGCTGGGCTAAACACATACATGCGGGTGTTTTACCTGTACCCGAAACCCCTGCTAACACTACATCTGCGCTATCGATTCCATTTATATTCTGACCATCATCATACTGAATAGCATAATGAATAGCTTCCATTCTGTTAAAGTAAGTCCGATCAATTTGTAATCTTAAGCCGGGTTCATGTAAAGGTACTGAATGAAAAATATTTTCAAACTTATTTACCAGATCTCCTAAGACATCATGAACCGGAATAGAATGTTTTTTAGCCTGTTCTATTAAAGCTTCCCTGGTTTCAGGTAAAACCAGTGTATAAACTATGATCCCCGGCGGTTTAATAAGGCTTAAAAATAACTTTTTTATCTGGTCTGCAGAGCGAATCTTTGGCAGACGGCAAAGAGCAGCTTTATCCAGCCCAAACTGACTAAGTGCCGATTTAGCAACCAGCTCTGCGGTTTCCCCACTAGAGTCAGATAAGATATAAATTGTAAACATTATAGTATTAAAAAGATTATACAACAGGAATAATATTTAGTGTGTTAAGGAATTTATATAGCCTTTTTGTCTTTTGAATCTTTATGGTTATCACCAATATCATTTACAATAGCCCATTGTAATAATTGCCTTCTCCATTCAAGATCACTTTGGGCTTCAAGTATTAATTCTATTAAACCTTTAAAGTCAGAGAATTTAAGATCAATTGATACTCCAATTTCAAGATTAAGCTGTACCCTTTCATGATTTGGCGAACAAATTAAGCAAGCTACATGCTCCGGCCCGTGAAGTTCTATTAAAGTATTTTTATTTGCTGACTTTGGATTAATAGCCCAGTTAACATAGTCCATTACTTCCTTGGTTTCACTTGCAGAATATAAAAGCCAGGCAAGAGCCTGATATAAAGATGTATTTAAATACAGAACCATCTCTGATGATTTAAAGTCTACAGCCACAGCACCTTCTGACTTGCTTAAATAGATTCCAGCATGGCAGTTAGTAAATGATATTTCTTCATGTGTATTTGTCTTCATAATATACCTCGTCTATGCACTTTCAAGCAGTTGACTCATAGCCTACAGAATCCTATATAAAGGTTATGAAAAGGTTTTGGATATACACAGGATAGTACTAAAATAAGTTAAAATTTAGGTAAATCACTAAGGACATACTCATGAATAAAAAAAATGATGAAAAAAGGAATGAGAACATGACAGAAAATACAGAAGCTGTAGAGATATCCCCGGAAGTAAAACAGGAAGAACAAATTGCAGATAGTACCGTAAGCAAAACTATTTCTCAATCAACTGAAGATATTCAGGGGATCAAGGAAAAGCTAAGTAACTTAGAAAATCAGTACATCAGGCTAATGGCTGATTACCAAAACCTCCAGAAAAGAGCCTCACAGGAAAAAGAAGAACTTTATAAATATGCAGCTCAAAAAACACTTGAGGTTTTACTGCCTGCACTGGATACTTTTGATTATGCAAGGGCCTCAGTAAAGCCTGACTCAAAAGCTGAAAAGATTATTGAAGATTTTACCCTGGTATTTGAAATGTTATTAAAGTGCCTGAAAGATATTGGATTAGAAACTATTGAAGAAACAGGTATCCCTTTTAATCCATTCCATCATGAACCGCTCCATCAAATTCCAACAAATGAACTCCCTGAACAGACAGTAGTACAGGTTTTAAAAAAAGGATATATGCTAAACAAAAAAGTAATCAGGCCTGCGCTGGTATCAGTATCTATAAAAGAAGAAATGAAAGGTTAATGATAAAATCAAGCGAAGAAGAGAAAAAAATGACATCCGGAATAATAAGCACAAGAATTCAGACAGGTTTTACATTATGGTTCACCGGCCTTTCAGGAGCAGGAAAATCCACAATAGCTAACATTTTAGAAAAAAAAATTAAAGATCTTGGATTAAAAATCGAAATTCTTGATGGAGACATAGTAAGAACACACCTTAGTAAAGGATTAGGTTTTAGCAAAGAAGACAGGGATACAAATATAAGAAGAATAGGTTATGTAGCAAGTTTGCTTTCAAGAAACGGAGTAATTGTAATCACTGCTGCCATTTCTCCATACAGGAGTATAAGAGATGAAGTGAGAGAAATGCATGAAAATTTTATTGAAGTCTATGCAAAATGCCCGCTTGAAGTAGCAGAACAAAGGGACGTAAAAGGACTTTATAAAAAAGCAAGGGCAGGCGAAATCCCGCAGTTTACCGGAATATCAGATCCATACGAAGAACCTCACAGTCCTGAAATAATAGTTGAAACGAATAAAGAAACACCGGAAGGAAGTGCAGATAAAATTTTAAGATGGTTAAAAGAAAATGGTTTTATTGAGGGATGAAGAAATTTAATATTTTTATTATTTTCCTGCTCATTGCTAATTGCTCGTCACCAATTACTGTTTTTGCCGGGAGTACTCCTGTTATACGTCCAAAAATTGGTTTAGCGCTTAGTGGCGGGGGGGCGCGTGGAGCAGCACATATTGGTGTGCTTAGAGTACTTGAAAGAGAAAATATTCCTGTTGATTATCTGGTAGGTACAAGTGCCGGGGCTTTCATAGCAGCACTTTATTCAGGCGGAGTCAGTCCGGACGAAATTGAAAAGTATGTTTTATCCGGTGCAATGCAAAAAGTTTATAAAACAAACTTTTCAATTTTTAGAGCTTTATTTATAAATTTGAATAAAGTAGCCCGTACACTTTTAGGTAAACCTTTTTATGCAGGCTTATATAATGATCATAGATTGCACTACTTTGTAGATCAGGCCATTGCAAAAAATGATGGTTCAATTGAACTTAATATCCCTTTGCATATAATTGCTGTAGACTTGATTACAGGTTTACCGGTAGTAATTAAATCAGGAGATGTCGGACTGGCTGTTCAGGCCAGCACTGCAATTCCTACTCTCAGGCAGCCAATACCAATTAACGATCAGCTTCTTGTAGATGGTGGTATTTTAAAAAATATTCCTGTAGATGAAGCAAAAAAAATGGGCTCAGACCTGGTAATAGCGATAGACGTAGATGCAAAGCTGGAACAAAGGAGTCTAAGAGATTTCAGATCTTTTGAAGGAGTTATAACCAGAGTAATTAGCCTTGGACTAAAAGCACAATCAGAACATATTTTAGACAGAGCAGATATTGTTATCAGTCCAAATTTAGGAAGCATAGGCATTTTAGATTTAGATCCCAAAAGCCTTGCCAAAGCTATTAAATCAGGTGAAGAAGAAGCAGAAAAAATGCTTCCTAAGATAAAAAAGAAATTTGAGCAAAAACATTCTTATCTCTCATTAAAGCCAACAAGTAAGTAGACAAAGCTTAAAGAAAAGCTACCTAATAAGCCCTTACGTTAACATAACCTTAAACACTAGTCTATATAACCTAAAAAAGGGGAATCAATGTACATCCTAGATATAAATATAGGTAAAATATTCCAGGCTGCAATTGTTTTATTCCGGCAAAAAGAAAAAACACCCGGGCCCGGGTCTAATGGAACTCAAGATCCACCTGAAACCGATACAGTACAATTTTGTTCGCTTGAGGAACCTGCAATTAGAATCAGTGAGTCTCAAAGAAGAGTCATTGAGTCTGCAATACTTAGACTATTAGAAAATGAACACAA
>MFRN01000024.1 GCA_001784585.1 Candidatus Melainabacteria bacterium RIFCSPLOWO2_02_FULL_35_15
TTGTGCAAGCTCTTCTTGCCTGTGCTCTTCTTCGATTCTTCTTTCCTCGTCTCTTCTTTCTTCATCTCTTCGAGCCTGCGCCTGTACATCTTCGTTAGCCCACATGTTTTTTTCCCAGGTATTAAAATAATTTAACGTTCGGTCAATTATTGAAAAATTTAATATTGTTGAAATAATTCCTCCGTTGCTTTCATTACCGGGATTTTCGTTATCAGTATTAGGCGTGTTACCTTGTTGTGTCTTTGCTACTTCTCTTTTTGGAAGGAATACATTCCAAAGAGAAGCTACTGCATTATTAACTGTATTGCTAAGAGAAGCCGTTAAATTAGGGAAGGTATTATTTGTGTTACTGTTACTTGCCAAAGATGTCGACAAATAACTATTATTATCGTCCGTACCTGGTTGCAACCCTGTAGTCATTAAACTCGGGATAAAATTAATTAAACTATCCCGACTGTTAGTCAATAAATTTTTTATTGCAGTGAGTGACCTTGTGTTTTCTTGAATTGTTTGCTGCAATTCTCTTATGGTAGTGTCCAAGCTTGATCTTGTTAATTCAGGCGAGTCAGAGCCAAGTCTATTTAATTCTTCAACCATTTAAATTCCTCCATTTACTTATGTGATTTAATTTCAAATACTATAATTTAATATTTAATTTGAAGTTAAGAAATCTTAGATTTTTTTATCTAATCATGCTGCTGTGTAAAAATAACATCAAGTCCATAATGTAGGGTTAACCCAGATTTGATATGCTATTCTCCACAATTAAAAAATAAACTAAAGGAGTAGTAATATATGATGATATTAATAGCAGTAGGGCCAGTAGGTGGTGGTGGAGATCCATTTAATGTTGCAGCAGGTGCCATAAATGCCATAGATAATGCCAATAATATGACACAACAAGCAAATCAATTAGGAGATACTATGGGTGTCATGAGAGGTAGTGCTGAGAAGGCTAAACAGGTTACAGCACTTAATGTTGCAAAGGACGATATAACACGTAAATTAAAGACAGACGATAACCTTTCACAAATAGCTACTGCAGTACAACCCAGATAATTAATACAGTTCTAACACTTATGAATACCTGCTTTAAGAAGAATTTCTTAAAGCAGGTATTTTTTTGTCTCTATGGAAATTTTAACCTTTTATTAATATAAACAAATGACCTGTCAATTTTTTTGTTTACTTTGCTTTATATAATTGTATGATTAATGATTTAAATAAAGGAGAATTATGTTATTAGGCAATGCTCTTACTAATGCTACTAATGGTATCAATAGATTAGAAGGCTTACATAATCGTCGCACCCAACTCGAACGAATTAGTACTGAAGCTGCAGCTAGTGGTAGGCCAGCACCAGGTATTATTGCAGAAATTGCTAGTGTTTCAAGCGCAATAGCTTCTACAATTACTGGTATTTCTACTGCCAAAGAGGATGCTAAACAAGCAATCCAAATTAATGATAACTTTGCCAAAATTGGGGAAGCCGTAGCTCCCAGATAATAGCAATAAAATATAGTTGTTATATAGATTAAATTGAACCCATTAAATTAAATCTTACTTTTTACAAGTCAAGTGATTAGGTCGCAGGGTTAGCATGTCTTGCTTGAGAATCTGTCCGTTTCATATCTGCTACCAGTCTCTCTTTATTTTCACTGAGCTGAGTAGTAAACATAGCCTTTAATGCACTGCCTTTTAAAATAGCCCCACTTCTTTTTGGTTCAGTTTCTAATGGGGCACTTATTGCTTCTTGAGTAGCTTCAGTAGCACCATCTAATCCCATTTGTGAATTTAAGACTCTACTGTGTGGATCTGCAGATCCTGAGAATAATCCTAATAAGCTACTTAGTATTGCCAGTGCATTATCAAGAGCTGCATTTCCAGTAGACCTGTTTTCTCTCCCTTGCTGTCCCTGTTGCACAGCCTGATTGTTATTGATTGCATCTCTACCACTTCCCAATGCATCTAGCCTTACCTGAAGAGCTTGTCTTTCCTGGTCACTAGCTGTAGGAGGCAAGCTGTCTAACTGCCTTTGAAGCTCTGCCCTTCTTACTGCTGCATCGTTATTATTTTGATTTACACCTTCCATCTTCTTCTCCCTCCTACTGACTTTTTCCCTGACTGTATGCAACCTGCTGTTTGTACTCAGCATCCAGCTTGGCTATTCCTAGTTTTTTTAAAACCAGAAGCAGTCCCTGGCTGTGTGCAGAAGCTGATTTTAAATGCAGATCAGAAATGGTTAAATCTTTTTTGTTAACTAATCCGGCATGTTCTTTTAACTGTTTTGCCAGGCTGTCGGATTGTTCTGAGTCTCTTAATAGATCATCTGCTTTTCTTCTGAAATCTTTTGCTCTTGATTCCAGCTCGTCTGCGATTTTATCTAAAACTTCCGGGGATGCGTTTGACGGAATAAGCAGCTTTAAATCATCAGGAAGCATGCTTATTATTTCTTTAATGGCTTTTGCTTTTTCTTCTTTGCTTAACTTTTCGCTTCTTAGCCTGTCAGCTTTTGCCCTGACTGCTGTGGCTTTACTTTTTAAATCATCACTGACTTTTATATATTCGCGGGCTTTTTCGGCTTTTGCCTGTGAGTCATTCAGGTAATTTGTACTTTCTTTTAAAAGTATCTGAGCTAAGTTTTTATTTGAATTACTCTTATCTAACAGATCCTGAGTGCTATCGACAGGAGAAATAGAATTTGGATCTTTTATGTTTGAAATTTCCGTACCTGTCATTTTTTCTCCTTTTTTATAGCGCAAAACAAGTGTGAGAGCTCACCTAAGATTTGGGGTAGTAAATCAGATAAGGGTTATGAGGAGGTTAAGTAGAAGCACGATTAATCGTGCTTCTGCCTCAAGATTAAAAATGAGTTAACTGTAAATCACACAGCTTTTTTAAATATCTGATTTAAAGTAACCATTCTAAGCACTCTTTGCGATTTCGTACTGCATTAAATTTGGATTAGAGACACGCTTTGAAGCATCCAGTATCTCAAAAGCAATTATGTTACCGTCCTTATCATAGTCAATAATTATTCCTGGTTTTTGTTCATCGCTCTCTTCTATTACAGATGACTCATTTAAAAAAACTCTTAAGATATCCAGCACTGGATTATAAGTAACTTTCATGATTCCTCCTTAATATATTTTCCAATTTTACTTGTTTTATAAACAGTTCATCATCTAACTGTATGCTTATGTTTCTCATATTTGTACTGTACCCTGTTAACGTTCAATAATGTTAAAGCAATACCAATCCCATAATTAGAGTAATATTATAATAAGTATCTGAGTTGACGAAAACGGCAATTCAGATACTTATTAGAAACAATGAAAAGTAATATATTTTTAAGAGAAGTTTTACCGGACATCATAGAAAATTAAAAAGTTCAATCGGATCCTTTGAGTTTATTCATTTAACTCCACGCATGATGAGAGAAGGTATTAAATGGAGTAACAGTAAATCTAAATATTTGATTGCTTCCCCTGAAAAAGCTCTTCTTGATACTTTATATATTTCTACCCGCAAAGGTAAAAAATTTTCATCATTACCCGAACTGGATCTTAAAAATTTAAATATGAAACAATTTAAACATTTAAAAGGCAATATTAAAAGTAAAAAAATTAAAACTGCAATTGAAGAATACATGGCACTCATAAAAGGTTTACATACCCATTTGAGATTTACTGTATAATTATTGGTAAATAATGAAGGAGATTAAATAATAATGAAATCAACAAATAACCCAGCAATTTTACTGGCAATAGTTTTAAGTTTATTTTGTTTAACCGGTTGTAAAAACCAAAAAGTAATAAAAGCCAGTGAAGCTGAAGAAAAATACTGGAATACCTTAAGCAGCAATGTTGTAATTTCATATAAGCAGGGGAGGCTTGATGAGGCATTCAAATTTGCTGATGAAGCCCTGACTGTCGCAAAGCATATTTACAGTAACAATCATCCGAAAGTTGCTTCTTCGTTAAATAATCTTGGAGAGATTTACCGTGCAAAAGGAAACTACACACAGGCAGAGTCTTTTTATAAGCAGGCACTTTCAATAGATGAAAAAGCCCTCGGTAAAAATCATATAAATGTAGCTGGTGACCTGAACAATTTAGCAGTACTGTACAGAGTAATCGGAAAGCTGCAGGAAGCTGAAACACTGAATAAAAGAGCACTTAAAATCAGAGAAAAAATTCTGGGTAAAGAACATCCTGAAGTAGCTATTTCATTAAGTAATCTTGGCATAATTTACAGAGTTCAGGGAAAATCCAATGAGGCTGAGTCACTGTTCAGGAGAGCTTTACTAATACGTGAGAAAGCATTCGGTAAAGAACATCCTGATGTTGCAATATCTCTAAATAACCTGGCAGAGCTTTATAGTACTGAAGGTAAATATTCCCAGGCAGAACCATTATTTAAAAGATCAGTGGCAATACTTGAAAAAACTCTCGGGAAAGATCATCCGAATATTACTGCAGTAATGAAAAATTTATCGCTCATGTATAAAAATATGGATAAAAATGATCTGGCGCAAGCCTTTGACAAGAGTGCAAAAGCAGGTAAAAAAACCTTGAAATAAACGTTATCATATTTAAATATCTAATCCTGTGAAAGAAATCGACAGACGGAAGCTGTAGCTTGTCTGCAGCATTATAAAAATGAACTCATCACAAATCAGAAATGTAGCCATAATTGCGCATGTGGATCATGGAAAAACAACTCTTGTGGATTCGATTTTAAAATTTACAGGCGCTTTTCGTACTAATCAGGCAGTTATGGAATGTGTAATGGATTCACATGAGCTTGAGCGTGAACGTGGAATAACAATACTTGCAAAAAATACTGCTGTTAATTTTGGAGATTATTTAATAAATATAGTTGATACTCCCGGACATGCTGATTTTGGCGGTGAAGTAGAACGGGTTTTGGGTATGGTTGGCGGATGCCTGTTAATCGTAGATGCATTCGAAGGTACAAAGCCACAGACCAGATTTGTTTTAAGAAAAGCTCTGGAAAAAGGACTTAGACCTATTCTGGTTATTAATAAAATCGACAGACAGAATATTGACATAAATAAAGTAATCGATCAGGTACTGGATTTATTCATTGAGCTGGGAGCTGATGAAAATCAGGCAGAATTCCAAATTGTTTATGCAAGCGGATTAAAAGGAATTGCAAAATTAAATTTATCAGATGAGGCAAAAGATATAAAACCTCTTCTGGACACTATTGTTCATCATGTCCCTCCGCCACTTGGAGATCCAAATAAACCATTCCAGTTTCAGGTTACAAGTATTGATTACAGTGATTATCTTGGCCGGATTCTTATAGGAAGAATTCATAACGGTACCATAAAACCCGGGCAACAGGTCTCACTAATAAAGTCTGATGGCTCAGTAAGCAAAGAAAAAGTTTATAAGCTGTATAGTTTTGAAAATTTAAAAAAAGTAGAGATTGAATCTGCAAGTGCCGGAATGATTATTGCCATGACTGGTTTGCCTGATGCAAATATAGGAGAAACTATTGCCTGTGCAGAAAACCCCCAGGCACTGGCTTTAATAAAAGTAGATGAACCGACTATGCAGATGACTTTTTCCGTAAATGACAGTCCGTTTGCCGGTCAGGAAGGAAAATTTGTTACCTCACGCCAGATAAGAGAAAGATTGTTTAAGGAATTAGAATCTAATGTTGCATTACGTGTAGAACCGCCCTGCCAGGACGGTTCCTCTGATGCATTACTTGTCAGCGGTCGCGGCGAGCTGCACCTTGGCATTTTAATAGAAACCATGAGACGGGAAGGTTATGAATTTCAGGTAAGCAAACCAGAGGTAATTTTTAAAACAATAAACAATGAAACACATGAACCATTTGAAATCCTGGTTCTGGATGTGCCGGACGAATTTGTCGGGTCATGCATAGAAGCCATGGGAAAAAGAAAAGGTGAACTTAAAAATATGCACTCAGATGGAAATGTCTCAGTGCTTGAATTTGAAATACCTACAAGAGGTTTAATCGGTTACAGGGGAGAGTTTATAAGACAGACCAAGGGACAGGGTATGATGAACCATTCATTCTACGAGTACCGCCCTTATGCCGGTCAGATCAATAAAATAAGAGATGGTGTTTTAATTGCATTTGAAACAGGTATCAGTACAGCATATGCCATTTTAAACACTCTTGACAGAGGACATTTTTTTATTCATCCGGGGACAAAAGTGTATCAGGGAATGATCGTAGGTGAAAATAATAAACCGCAGGATCTGGAAATAAATATCTGCAAAACAAAAAAACTGACCAATATAAGATCAGCCGGTGCAGAAGTTTTGGAAACATTACCACCACCCATTGAAATGTCACTGGAAGAAGGACTTGAATATATTAATAATGATGAACTTCTGGAAGTTACACCAAAAGCAATTAGATTAAGAAAAGCAATTTTAGATCCAAATAAAAGAAAGCAGGCGAATAAAGAGCTTATTTAAAAAAAACCTTTGATAATTGTATAATATCAAATAATTTGGGAGGTTATATGTTCCTGGTCAGTGATATAGGTGGCACTAAAACAAACATAGCTGTTTTAGAACCGCAGAATGGCAGATTCAAAACACTTTATGAAAAAAATTTTATTAACAATAACTATGACAGCTTAAGAACCATTATCGATAAAGTTATCAATGAAGATTTAAAGCATACATTTAAAATCACTCACGCTTGTTTTGGAGTAGCTGGTCCTGTAAAAGATGGACTGTGTGATGCCACAAATCTTTCATGGCTTGTAGATTCCAGAAAAATTGCTGAATTTTTAAATCTTTCACCTGACTGTGTATGTTTATTAAATGATCTGGAAGCTGCAGCTTACGGGATTCAAATTCTGGAAGAAAAAGATGTTTTTATTTTAAACAAAGGTATACCTCAAAAAAACGGAAATCTTGCCCTAATCAGTGCTGGAACCGGACTTGGAGAGTCCATTATTTTTTGGGATGGTGAAAAATACACACCGTCACCATCCGAAGGCGGCCATACTGATTTTGCGCCCAGAAATAAAATTGAAATTGATCTTTTAAATTATCTCATAAACAAATATGGAAGAATTAGTTATGAAAGGATTCTTTCAGGTCCTGGACTTTTAAATGTTTATAATTTTTTCAAAGATACTACTTATCAAAATACTCCTCAGTGGCTTCTTGAAAGATTTAAAAAAGAAGATCCAAGCGCTGTAATTTCGGATATTGGAATGTCAAAAAAAGATATTGCATGTGAAAAAGCGCTTGACCTTTTTGTTTCAATCTATGGTGCTGAAGTTGGAAACCTTGCTTTAACAGCACTTGCTACCGGTGGAATTTATGTAGGCGGTGGCATTGCACCAAAAATATTAGAAAAATTAAAAGAAGGTGCATTTATGCAGGCATTTACACATAAAGGAAGATTATCAGTTTTAATATCACAGATACCAGTTAAAGTAATTCTCAATGATAAAGTTCCTCTTCTTGGTTGTGGAAATTTTCTAAAGAAATTATCAGTACAAGTTTAAAAAATTATTAAACTTTTTTAAATCGATGCATTTTACAGGTAAACCTAATAAAAATTCAATCGATCTTGAAGAAGTATAATTTTGTAATACTGATTTATTTGATTACTTTAGGAATAAAATTAAGTCATTGATGTAATCGATTTGTACGAAAATGGAAAGAGCAAGGTAATAAAAATAAAACAATGACTAAGCCAGCGACAGTTGGAGGAGTAAGTATTCCCAGAAGAAGCAATGTTTTTACTGCTTCCTGGTATTCTGATGACACTATAAACAAATATGAGAAAGGTAAACTACCGACAAACAAGCATCTTGGTGTAATGGCTACAAAAAATCTTCTTCGTACAGGCACTTCATTAGGTTCCCTTACTAATTTATTTCTGTGGGTAAAAAAAATTGTAACAGGCAGTAGTAGTAATTCCCTCTTTAGTAGTAATAAATTTTTAATTCCTTCTACATTATTTTTTGGAGCACTGCCGTTTTTAGAATCACTTTTAAGATCTGCCTCAGATATTACAAATAAAAATTCAGCAGACAGCATTCATAATACAGGAGCTGTACCTGAAAATAATACTCCTACTTCTGAAATGATTTTGGCATCCAAAGTAATATTAAGTAATCTTTTAAAGGACAAGGAGTTGGAGAAATATCTTACAAAAGAACTGCGTATGAAATATGACACTCTTCAATCTGTTGTTAAACAAGGATTGTTAGGGATTAAGTTAATTATGGAGGGTGATAATCAATATGTGCAAACTATAAGCGATAAGGAGCATTCTTATTCTCAACCTGTTAATGTAAATGGAAAAAACAAACTGATTGTGTTAAGAATAACCCTGAGTGATGTAAGGCAGGTGTATGAAGGTGATATAAACAGTATAAAGATTCAGATATTAACAAAAGATTTAGATAGAAAAGAAAGTACATTTAGCTTTTACGGTGAAGCATTCCAGGCAGATATACCCGATCAAAAAACTAACCAGGCTTCCTTAGTTACTGACATAGCAGAAAATCCAGATAACCTTAAATTATGGGAGGTGTCTGAGTTGGAAGACACAGCTAGCAGAGCAGAAATAGGCAATTTACTGTACTGGTCAAAAGGAGAGGCTATAGAACACTCTCCTGGTGGAATTTATGATGGACTATTTCATACACAATGCTTAGAAGCACTTGCTGAGAAACCCAGATCAGCAGCTTGAAAAATCAAATTCTCAGCAAGCATTTTCTACAAATCGCAGATAAAGATAAAGTAATAATTTATTATGCAACAGTCCTAATAAGAGAAGATATAAGAAAGCTGGGGAAAAAGAGGATAAAAAATGATCATCATAATGGAGCCTGGAGCATCTGAAGAAAAGATAAATAAGGTAATTAGCTACGTTGTCGATCTTGGCATGAAAACAATTATTAATCGCGGTGTTGTTCAAACTGTTATTGCAGCTATAGGTGAAACCTCTAACTACTCTACAGAACAGTTTGAAATTTTAGAAGGTGTAAGAAAAGTTGAAAGAATACAGGTGCCTTTTAAACTGGCAAGCAGAGACAGCCACCACAGTGACACTGTAGTAACTGTAGGAAAAAACATAAAAATCGGAGGAGAAAATCCTCCTGTAATTATTGCCGGTCCATGCAGCATAGAAAGTGAAGAAGTGCTTTTAGCTATTGCAAGAGTGGCTAAAGAATGCGGAGCAAAGATGCTTCGTGGTGGTGCTTTTAAGCCCAGAACCGGTCCCAGGACATTTGAAGGACTGGGAAAACTAGGACTTAAATTTTTAGACACAGCCAGAAAAGAAACAGGTTTGGCTGTAGTAACTGAGATTATGGATACAAAAGATCTGGATTTGGTTTATGAGTTTTCAGACATGCTTCAGATAGGCGCAAGAAACATGCAAAATTTTTCTCTTTTAAATGAAATAGGCAGAACAAATAAACCAGTTCTTTTAAAAAGAGGATTGTCTGCCACAATAGACGAATGGCTGCTTGCTGCTGAAAGAATCATGGACAAAGGAAATTCTCAGATAGTCTTATGTGAGCGCGGCATTAGAACTTTTGACAGCAAATATACCAGGAATACTGCAGATATTGCTGCTATTCCTGTTATAAAAAAATTCTCACACCTTCCTGTAATTTTTGATCCAAGTCATGCTACAGGTAAATGGAATTTAGTAGCTCCATTAGCTAAAGCAGCTATAGTAGCCGGAGCCCATGGATTAATAATAGAAATACACCCTAATCCGGAAAGGGCTCTATCAGACGGAGCCCAGACTTTAAATTTTGAAAATTATAAAAAATTGTCAAAAGACCTGGAAAAGCTGTCACAAATGCTGTTTAACTCTTGAGCTTATCCAGCCTAGCTAAGACAGCTTTCTGAGCCTGGATTTTTTTATGAGCAACATTAAGATCTATCCAAAAACCTTCCATAGCCTTATGATTTGCAACAGCATCCCGTATGTTATAAATATTAAATTTAACTCTGTCAACTCCATCACCCCTCCCAAATGCTTCCACTTCAGCTGATGTCTTTACTCCAAGTTTCTCTGAAGCCTTATAAATAGAATCAACCACCCAGACAAATTTCATTATATTCTGTCTGACTCTTCTGTCCAGAGTTAACCGGTCGGTTTGTTTTTGACTAATTGTTTCAAAATTCTCAGGAAATAATAATTGTAGGCCCAGATCTGGATATGCCAGGTATTCATTATTGTTCATTAAAAATTCTACTTCAGAACTCAACTCAGGGTCTCTCTTAGGATGTATGATTCTTCCTATATTAGCGTCTGTAAGATTTTTTAATCCTGCAACTAACTGCTGGAGGTTTGATTTTGCGTTTAAATATTTCCTCTCATTATCTTTAATGGGTAGCGATAGTATTGGAGATCTGTCCTGTGCATACGGTAAAATGCTTTTCTCTTCAATATCTACCTGGTTTAACTCTTCCAGTTTTCCTTCGATTGATTCAAACGGCTCTCTAAATGCAACAAAATTTATATGTGCCTGAATTATTTTGTCAATTTTTAATAAAACAGTGCTTAAAGTATTTGTAAGTTTTTCAAACTTTTCTACTCTGGATCTATCCATTAAGCTAGCCTTCAGTGTTTCTATTTCTTCCTGGAGCAAGACATTTCGTCTGGCAGTTTCTTTTGCTTGCTCTAAAGCTGCTCCTTCTTGTTTTATAGACTCATCCACAACTAACTCTGCTTTTAAAGGTAACCTTGCAAACTGACTTACAATTTCTTCTACACTTTGTCCTCTATAATAAATTGGATCCGGATAACTTTCATAAACACTATACTTTTCTTCTTTGTTAAACCAGTCAAGAGGCTTATCCAGGCTTACTTCTTCAGGTAAGCCAGAGGAGTCGAGTTCAGGAAAAATCAATAGAAGAAAGAGTGAGTCATTTTCTTCCCGAGCTTGATCTGTATCCGGGATAGCTTCTATAAAAGCTATTTTGTCTTCATATCTAACATAAAGTTTATAGTCTGTTTTTTTTTGTTCTTTTAATTCACCGGGAATGGCACTTATAATTTTAAGCAATCCTAAGGGTATTTCTTTTATTGCATCATCTTTTATATCAAAGGTTATATTTTCAGAGCGTATTCGTTTAATCCATATTTGAATATCATCATGAGCGTATTGCACTGAAAATGTAGGCCCGTAAGCACCTCCTCCTGACCCTGCTGCTGAATCACCAGTAATTGCACCATCAGCGACAAATGAATCATTAGCAAACAAATCGTTTGGACCGCCCGGGTCCCGTATAAAATATACCCAAGGGGTGGAAAGGTTTTTTAAACAGTTTATTTTCATAGCAATTAAATTTTATCAGCCTTAAAAGTAAAGACTTGAATATTTTAAGCTTACTTAAATAATCTCCTTTAAGAAAATACCACACAAAAAGAGTATTTACCTTATCACAGATGTACTTACAATTTACTTGCTGGATTTTATTAACCCTGCTTTTTCAAATAAATTTGTACGATCAGAATCAAATTTTAGATCCACTTCATACTTACCAAGCGGCAAAAAAGAAAAACTAAAGAAATTAACCAGTGGTGTTTCGTCTTTTGTTTTTAAGTCTGCATAAATAATTTTCAATGCTTCACTATTTGCAAGAGCAACCGTCATAGAAAACTTAATGGTTGCTCTGTATCCATCCTCAAGCACAGGCCGAAAATCCGGTGGACTTAAAAATCCTGTGATACTTCCCTGTTTGGTAAATGATTTATTCTTCAAAAGAACCGATGGTTTTTCAGTTAACAATGAAAAAGGGCTGGTTTTGTCAGTTAAATCAATATTAGAAAAACCTTTTGATAAAGACAAATCTGCTTTTGATTTATTATTTATCACCTCTATGGGTTTTCCTGTATCATCAACGCTTGGAGCAAGGACCTGCTCAACAAAAGTATAATTTCTGCTTACTGTCAGACTGGAAAGTTTATCAGGCAGATACGATGATATCAGAAGACTGTCAAAAGCCGCGGTTTTAAATCTTTTCTTATTATTTATTTCAGAATCCGGATCGGAAAAGTTTTTAATTATAATATTGTTATTTATTGATAAATTGTACACATTTGATAAATTTTCATTTGCAGTTAAAGAAATATTACTCAGAAAAGTATCAAAACTCATGTTACTTAAAGTCAATGTAATAATAGCTTCGGTTTTATCCAGGGGCACACTGAAAGAATTATCATTTAATGTTTTATTTAATTCAATCGGGTTAGTTAAACTAAACATATTTTTTCTGTTTTTTTTCATAGTAGTTAAAATTTGTCCCAGATTTATACTAAAGCCGGAGTCGTTATTTTCAAAAAAATATTTTTGAGGAGAAGAAGCATTTATCTCAGCCGGTATATTTTTGGATTTAATATCTTCAGAGAATTCAAACACATAAGTATGCAGGAAAGAATTAAACCTCCCGGGAGTATATGAAAAGACTATATTTGGAGTAATCATTGAAATATCCTTATCTTTAAAAGAGTTTTTAAAGGTTATTATCGAGTTAACATTATTATTCACAAACGAACAATTAGTAAGTTCAGCAAGTTCAGACTTGCTGGCACTCTTTTTCTTTCCGATAAAACATAAATTTCCTACAGAAAGCAGGCTCGCAATATTTACAGATGGCCTTTGAAACCCAAGCGGTAAGCTGCTTCCATTGTCCAAATCAACATGTATATTGGTGAAGCTATCGCCGGGAACCAGCTGGGTATTCTCAGGTAATATTAAAGTAGCAGAATAAAAATCTCCCGGTTTCTGCAGATTGATCTTAAAACTTGTATCCTTATCTATCATTATATTTCCATATAGTTTAAATAGTTCCGTATCAGGACAAATTGCAGACGCTTGTTCAAGGTTAAACGCTTTAATAAGATCATCACATTTTGGGACTATCTCTTCAAAAATAAAATATGATTTCTGGGGATCAACCAGTGCAAACACTGTATCATCAATAAATTTATAAGTTTCAATTTCAATTCCATCATTTGAAAATATTTTTAATTTTGTGTTTTCGTCTTTTATCTTTGGAGAAGGAACCAGATGTAATATAAAGCCTGTCTTGTCAAGGGCAAAATTTTGATTTGTGTTTATAGTATTTGAATCTAAAGTAAAATCAATTTTTTTATTTAGGGCCCTTGCATTTACAGAAAGATTCTGAAACTCACTAGGCAAAGTTAATTCTGCCTGACCATAAGACGGCTCACAAGTTATTAAAAAAACAACCAGAAGCAGAGCCATACCGTATGACTCTATTCGAATTAAACATTTCAAATCAAGCATATCAGGCAGTTTAATTACTGGGCTTAAACTCTGCATCTATTACATCATCATCGGAACCTGATGCCTTCTTAGCCCCAACAGGCTCCTGGTCAGTACCGGGAGAGGGATGGCTTTTTTCGTGTTCTGACTGAGCAGTTTTTGTAGCAAGTGCATATGCAGCTTCCTGTAAATCCTTAGTCAGATTTTTTATTTTATTAATGTCTGCCTTGTCTTTTATAGCCTGTCTCAGATCACTTAATAACTGTTCAACCTTTGCTTTTTCGGTCTGAGGAATATTATCCTTTAGCTCGGATAATTGTCTTTCAACACTGTAAACAAGGCTGTCAGCTTTATTCCTTTCTTCTACTTCTTCTTTTCGTTTTTGATCCTCGGTAGCATGTGATTCAGCAGATTTAACCATCTTGTCTATTTCATCTTTGGTTAAATTGGTTGATGCTGTAATGGTAATTTTTTGCTCTTTTGAAGTAGTCTGATCTTTTGCTGCAACACTTAAAATACCATTTGCATCAATATCAAATGTAACTTCAATTTTTGGAATCCCTCTTGGTGCGGATGGTATACCTTCCAGATGAAATTCGCCTAATAATTTATTATCAGACGCAATCGGTCTTTCACCCTGATAAACCTTTATATCAACTCTTGTTTGGTTGTCGTCAGCAGTACTGAAAATCTCTGATTTCCTGGTCGGGATTGTGGTGTTTCTTTCAATTAATTTTGTAAAAACTCCTCCAAGAGTTTCAATACCCAGACTTAGCGGTGTAACATCCAGTAAAACAACATCTTTAACTTCACCAGCCAGTACACCAGCCTGAATTGCTGCCCCTACAGCTACAACTTCATCAGGATTCACTCCTTGATTTGGTTCTTTCCCGGTCAGCTCCTTAACTAATTTTACAACTGCAGGAATTCTGGTAGAACCACCTACTAAAACTATCTCATCAATCTGGCCTGTGTTTAATTTTGAATCATCCAGAGCCCTCTTTACAGGCCCTCTTACTCTTTCAAACAGATCATGACAAAGATCTTCAAATTTTGCCCTGCTTAATTTCATCTCAAGGTGCTTCGGTCCATTTTGATCAGCTGTAATAAATGGAAGACTTATAGTGGTTTCCATAAGAGTTGAAAGTTCAATCTTTGCTTTTTCACTTGCTTCAGTTAACCTTTGAAGCGCCTGTCTGTCTTTTTTTAAATCAATCCCTTCAAGCTTATTAAATTCTTCACTAACCCAGCTGACTATTTTCTGATCAAAATCATCTCCGCCCAGTCTGGAGTCTCCGCTGGTAGCTTTAACTTCAAATACACCATCTCCAACTTCAAGAATACTTACATCAAAAGTTCCGCCACCAAGATCAAAAACAAGAATTGTCTCATCGCTTTTTTTATCAAGCCCGTAAGCCAGAGCTGCTGCAGTAGGTTCATTTATTATTCTCAGTACATCAAGCCCTGCAATGGTACCTGCATCTTTAGTAGCCTGTCTTTGACTGTCATTGAAATAAGCAGGTACAGTTATTACTGCACTTGTAACTTTTTCACCGATATATTTTTCTGCATCTTCTTTTAATTTCCTTAAAATCATTGCAGAAACTTCCTGAGGCGTATATTCCTTTCCGTCAACCTCCACTACGACTGCATTATCCTTGCCTTTTTTTGTCCTGTAAGAAACATATTTACGTTCTTGCTCGGTTTCATCGTAAGTATGTCCCATAAAACGCTTAATACTTGAAACAGTTTTTTCAGGATTTAGTTCTCTTTGTCTCTTTGCAATTTGACCAACCACTCTTTCTCCTGTTTTTAAAAAACCTACAACAGAAGGAGTAGTTCTATTTCCCTCTGCATTAGGAATTACAGTTGCATTGCCACCTTCCATTACTGCAACTACAGAATTTGTAGTTCCTAAATCAATCCCGACAACTTTACCTTTTCTTTGATTCATTTCTTACTCCTCTTATCCACTTCCTATTTATATTTATAAGATATAAATCAACATATCTCTAAAGTATTCATGTTCTTTTAATTTTTCCGTTTCATATCTGCATATTTTTGATACTTTTATACCATAATAGTTATTACCATTCCTTAAATTACCAGTAAAACAACCTGATCTGTTATTACTCAGGTGGCTCTTGTGTCCTATATCCAAGCTGGGACAAGTTAGAACTCGAAGTTGTATTACAAAAATGGTTTATAGCCTGCTATGAAATACAGGACTTGCGCAAAGTTAGCATATTTAAAACTGGCTGTTTAACCGTGGCAATGTATTTTTGCTCACCTCGCTTATGCTCGGATGTCGCAAATAATACATTGCCACTGACGCGCCAGTTTAGTTAGATGATATATGTGTAAGACCTGAAATAAAACAACTTACTAAGAATAGTTTTCAACAAATAAGCAGAAAGCATGATTTAGTTTATGCTTTTAAAGTTAGCGTTAGCAAATTAAGATAACAAACCAAGACAGAACACAGGAGAAAGAAAATGTCATATACAATAGTTAGTGATGTTTGTGAAGCAAAGGGAGATTGTATACCAGTATGTCCGGTTGATTGCATACACTGGATTAAAGATAAGAAATGGACAAATGCCAAAGGTACTCCATCTACTTATATAGATAATGAAACCTGCATAGACTGCGGAGCCTGTCTGGCTGCATGCCCTGTAGAAGGCGCTATTATCGATGAATGGAAGCCTGAACTGCAAAAATTATAGTTTCAAACAAACAGCTTGATTTAAAAAACCTGCACCAGATGCAGGTTTTTTAGTTTCAGGGGAAGCCCTGCTTTTTTATTTTAGATCCTGGGGATAACTGTATATGGAAAAAATCAACATAAAAAAATGAAAGAATCACTCAATACATTAGGAGTTAAATCTTCAGGCTTGGAAGATATAAAAAAAATTGGATTAAAAAAAAAGAATGACGAGCAAATCCTAAGTGAAATTGAGCATATAAATAATCCTGAAGAAAAAGAAAAGCACTTAAGACAGTTATTAGAAAAGAAACCACACGGTTTTGTAAAACCAAAACTTCTTCTGGCTGAACAGGTCAAAAACAAAGATCTTAAATATTCTTTTGATTTAATTATGTCTGCCGCCCAGTCGGCTCCTGCCAAACCGGAATGCTATCTTTTGCTGGCAGAAATTGCGTTTGAAAATAAAGCATGGTTAATTGCAAATAATTGCTGTGAAATTGTCAAGTGGCTGTATTCAGCAGCTAAAGGCCATAAGAAAGAAACTCTTTCACAAGCCGAGACATTACTTATTCAAATTAAAGAAAAAATCAAAATTAAAGAATATGACAGTTCACAAAACAAATTTTGGATAAATAAAAATCCGGATAAATTTTGGATTTTGGAAAAACTATACTTCCAGTCAGAAATTAAAGAATTAACAGAACTTTGTTTTAAGCTTCTGGATTTGTTTCCGGAAGATATAAAAAATTATGATGTTGTATATAAATCTCTTACATTAGGGAGCAGTAAAGAGAATTTTGAAAGATTTATCCGGTATGTAGAGAGTAATTTAAAAAATGATCATTTAAGCAAAAATTTATTTCTTGGAATGGTTTATTATCATTATTCTGATTTTCCAACATCCATGGAATATTTAAAAAGCGCCCTGAGAATAAATCCTTTACACTCAAAATCATTATTTTATCTGGCACTCAATCACCTGATGACCAATAATGTAAAGGACTTTGTCAAAACAAGTGAAATAATTTTACCTGAATCAGAAGCAGCATTTATTGCACTTTATTTTATATTTTGTGCAGCCTGTAATACTGAACTTGAAAAAACAGAATTCCCGAATCATAAAAATATAGCAAGAGAAATTTCACCAATACTTGAAAAACTTTTACAATGCGGTCAGTCTGAAGCAGTTTCAGTAATTGAAAATCAGTTTAGAAAATTAAGTTACAATTTAATTATTCCATACTGGCAACTATATTTAGCAGAAGTCTATATCAAACGAAATCTTTTAAACAAAGCAAAAGAAACATTGAACGGTTGTACAGATCCGGATGCACACAGATTAAATTCGTGGATTTACAGACTTGAAGGAAAAGATGATCTGGCAGAATCTGAATTATTAAAACACAGACTGAACTGGAAACCGGATGGTGATTCAGGATTTTATTGCCAGATGGTTAATTTAAATCTTCCGGACAAGTCGCCGGACAATATAGACGGAATATTTAAACATCTGGAAGATGCCTATAAACAGATAAAAGAAATTATTAATCAGATAGAGCTTGAATACGGGTTAAATAAAATGACCTGTATGGAAACAGGCTGTCAGGACTGTTGTAAAAAAACATTTCCTCAGTTAACTTACACTGAATATCTTTATATGCGGGACTGGTTTGAGAAGCAGTCTGAAGAATTTAAAAACAAGATTGTCATTGAATCTGTAAAAATAGTAAATCTGTACAAAAATGAATTTAAAAAAGATCCGCCATTTATGGCAGGAGAGGTGGTTTTTAATAAATATTATCCTGTAGGTTTTACTTTTGATTGCCCGTATTTAGGGGATAATAAATGTAATATGTACGAAGCAAGGCCTTTTGGCTGTCGTGGCTATGGCTATTCAAGTTATGATGGAATAACTTTTAAAGGATGTAATTATTTTTATGAGCAATTCAGGGCTGCTACCAAATTAAATCATGTACGAAAAGTCTTAAGTGCAGCTTCATTTTTTAATTTCGTAAAACTAACAGATAACAAATTAATCGGTCAGAAAGTTATGGCCCCCATCCCAGTCTGGTTTGCACAGAGTCATGAAGAGACGATGAAAAAAGTCAAAGAAGCTATAGCTAACTCAGAAACAATGGCTTTACATCCTTAACTAAAATACCACTTACAATTTTAACTTTCCCGATTTTTTCTGCCGGCAAAATAAACTTAAATTTCCCATCTTTATTTTTTTTATCCAAAAGCATTGATTTTATAATCTTATTTAAACTAAAAGGACATTCAATCTTTACAGGCAAGCCATAGTCAGAAATTAAACTTATTACAGAATTCATAATCTCTTCTGAAATAAGATTTTGTTTAAATGCCAAAGTGCTTGCAAAACATATACCAATACTAACTGCTTCACCATGAGTGTATTTTTTATAATTAAACGCCTGTTCAATACCATGAGCAAAAGTGTGTCCAAGATTTAGTATGGCTCTCAGACTTGATTCTCTTTCATCTTTACTCACTACCTGCGCTTTAACAAACGCTGAGTAATAAATTATTTGAAGCAGCTCTTTTGAATATAATCCTAGAATTCTTCCTCTTTTATTTTTTAAAAACTGGAAAAAACTGCTTTTTGAAAATTTTACTTTTGCTGTGTTTTCAAGCAAAGCATACTTTATTACTTCCCCCATACCAACCAGAAATTCTTTTTTTGACAAAGTTTTAAGAGTTTTTGGATCAATAATTACAATCTTTGGCTGATAAAAAGTACCAAGTAAATTTTTCCCTTCTTTTATGTTAATGGCTGTTTTACCACCGATGGCAGCATCAACCATTCCAAGCAAAGTAGTAGGAATGCAAATAAAATTAATACCCCTGTAATATACTGAAGCGGCAAAACCGGTTAAATCACTTACAACCCCTCCGCCAACTGCACAGAAGGAATCGCTTCTTTCAAATTTGTTTTTAATGGCAAAGTTTACTATTTTCAACAATGAACTTAAATTTTTATATTCTTCTCCCGACTGCAGTACTAAAATAAAAACTTTAAATCCTTTTTTAACTAAGCTTTTATGTACTTTTTTAATCCATACAGAAGGAATTTTATTCTGGGTTACCAGTAATATTTTTTTACCAATTTTAAGCTTGCTTAGATAATTCCCGCTTAAAGCTAAAATATTTTCCTTAATAAAGATGTTATAACTTTTTTCTTTTAGATTAACTTTTATTGCTTTTTCAGTCATTATTTTCATTTCTTATGAATTAATTCTACTGCTTGCATTTAACAAATTAACGATTTCATCTGCGATTTGATCTATTTCCTTGCCTTCTGTATCAATCTGAAAATCTGCCTGAGTATACATTGTTTTTCTTTCATTAAATATTTCTTCCAGCTTTTTAACAGGATCTTCTTCATTAAGCAACAATGGTCTTATCCTTTTACCTTCAATTCTTTTATAAAGGGTTGCTGGTGAGGCATATAGAGCTATTATCCAGCCTGATTTTTTAAGATAATGAAAGTTTTCAGGATCCTTTATGACTCCTCCTCCTGTTGCAATTACAATTCCAATATACTGGGATATTTTTTTTATCACTTCCTTTTCAAAGGCTCTGAATTTACTCTCCCCATCCTGTTCAAAAACTTCAGCTGTAGTTTTACCTATTTTTCTTTCTATATATCTGTCAGTATCTATAAATCGTCTGCCAAGTTTTTTTGCAATTGTACGACCTATTGCTGATTTGCCGGAACCCATCAGACCAACTAAAACTATGTTTTTTGCTTCATCTATGATTTGCATGATTTTGTTACAAACTATTCAATTTTACAACCTTTTGACAGTTTTTGTTTTAGTATCATCAAATTGTCTCCTTAATTTCCCTATCATATAATTAAAGTTAAGCATTACCAACAATATGCAAAATCCGGAAGAAACAATTACAAAAAAAATTATTTTAAAACCAACAGCAAATACTGTGAATTACAATGCAAACAATGATAATTTTTTATTATTGCCACAGTCTCAGGAAGCTGAGCAGGCAGTTCTCGGTGCAATTTTTGCCCAGAGTGATTGTCTGAATAAAATAATTGAGCTCTTGCCAAATTCAAATTATTTTTACAGACCGGCACATCAAATTATTTACGATGCAATTTTAAAGCTTTACGACAGAAATGAAGCTATTGATCCATTGACAGTTTCTGAATACCTGCAAAACAAAGATCAGCTTGAAGAAATCGGAGGAAGATATTACCTTGGCCTTTTACTTTCACACTCGCCTCTTGCAATAAACGCTGAAAGATATGCTCAGATTGTAATGGAAAAATTTCTTCTCAGGGAAATAATTTTCACAGGAAATCAGATTGCAAAAATCGGCTATGAAGAAGCCCAGGCAGAAAAAGCCATTGAAAGATCGGAACAATTAGTTTTTAATTTAGGACAAAAAAGGGCAAGCCAAACCCTTACCCCGATAAGCAACCTCGTTAACTCTACATGGGAAAGACTGGAACAAAGAGAACAAAACAAAGGAGAGCTTCTTGGTTTAGATACCGGCTTTTATGACTTAAATGCACTAACTTCAGGTCTGCAAAGATCTGATCTCATTGTTATAGCAGCCAGGCCAAGTATGGGAAAAACCGCACTCTGTTTAAATATTGCAGAATATGTAGGAGTTGTTCATAAAAAAATTGTAGCCATGTTCAGCATGGAAATGTCAAAAGAACAAATTATTCAGAGGATGGTCTGCAGCCGTGCTGCTGTAGATGCAAACAAAATGCGCTTTGGGCAGCTGCAACAGGATGACTGGACAAAACTAGGAATAGCATTTGGAGATCTTGGTGATGCACAAATTTACATAGACGATACTGCTGTTTTAAATGTAATGGAAATCAAGGCAAAGGCCAGAAGATTAAAGGCAGAACTTGGAGATCTTGGGCTCATCATCATAGACTATCTCCAGCTCATGGAGGGACAAAGACCTGATAATCGGGTTCAGGAAATATCAGATATTTCACGTGGGTTAAAAGCACTGGCAAGAGAGCTGGATGTACCGGTAATTTCTATAAGTCAGCTCTCAAGAGCAGTTGAAGCCAGACAAAACAAAAGACCCATGCTCTCAGACTTACGTGAAAGCGGTTCTATAGAGCAGGACGCTGATATAGTTATGTTTATTTATCGTGATGAATACTATAATCCCGAAACTCCGAATAAAGGTGAAACAGAAGTGATTATAGCCAAGCAGCGTAATGGCCCTACAGGAAGAATTACACTTTTATTTCAGCCAAATATTACAAAGTTCAGGAATCCTGCAAGAACGTTTGTATAGAGACGCCTAAAGGGACTGTCGCACATCTACTTATGTAATCTCGCTGTCTTCAAAATTATTTCCACTACTTTGTCGTACTTAATTCCGGCACAGGCAGCCTGAGCAGGGAGATCGCTGATATCTGTCATTCCCGGAAGTGAGTTTACCTCTAACATGTAAGGAATATTTTTTTCATCCAGCATCACCAAATATTTATAGAATCTTTTACTTTGCCTGGTTGTTTTTAAGTATGCAAGATATTCTTCTGAACCAAGAGTTTCTAATTCCCTAAGCTTATGGGTTGTTTCTGTATATTTTAACGATGCAACTAAAAATGTTCAACCTATAACAGATTTAACTCGTTGATTTTCTGACTTGTTCAAACGCAGCAATTATATTTTCTTGGGTCAACTCAAAAGGTGTAAGTTCTTCAAGAGCTTTCTTTATTTGTTTTGGGGTTAATCCTTCAGAAGTTTTTGTTATTTTAATAAAATCAAAATCACCTATCAGTTTCTTCTTACCTGATTCTTCTAATCTTGATGTTCTGTCTTTCATATAATCTAGACGTGCTTGATCCACTTCTTCGTCTTTTGCTTTTATCGGTTGTTCCCGTATCTTATGAAGTAAAAACGATTTTTGATCAACTCTACCACCTCTAATTGCACCGAAACTAACATAGCGAAATAATGTTTGTTTAGCCTCATCACTATATCCACTCTTATCCAAAAGAGCAGTATCTATTTCTTCAGCGGGTGGTTTATCTGTTGCCATGATTAGAATTACTCTTGGAGCCTCATTATGAAGCTTATCTAAATTAGACAAAAAAGCTCCAGTAAGATTTTCCTCCTCTGGTGTAGGAGGTTTTGATTTATCTCTTCCTTGATCTTCTTTTCTGGGTACTAAAAGCTTATCTGCATCACCAAAGAAAACAACACAAGGATTATTTGCCATTGCAAAATCTACAAAGTTTTCTATAGTGCCAGTTTTTCCATTAGGTAACTTAATAGTAACGTCAAATCCTGTTATAGAATCAGATTTTTTTGAATGCACTGAATCCTTATTTATTTCAAATAAGCCAATCCCTAGTTGGTTAGCAAGAGCCTTTGCAAATAATAATTTATTTGCTTCTGGTGGTCCAGAAAGAATAAAGCCACGTTGTTTAGCTGTGTTAGAAAGGATATCAACTGCATTTGGTAGAACCAAATCTTTTAGACCAACATTATCAACATATCCTTCTTCATTAAAACAATAAGTAAGCTTATGATGTAGTGCTAATGCTTGTCCTGGAACAGAAGCTGTGGACGGATTTGTAAAAAACTCAATGTCTCTTGCCTGTTTAAAGCTTGTTTTATCATGTGCGATTCTTTTACTTACTTCTAGAAGAGAATCTTTGTTTTCTTGATTTAAATAATTTTTAAACACTACTGGTTTATCATTACCAACTTTAACTTTCTTTTCAAGCAAGGTGTTTAAATATGTAAAAAAGAACAAACCCATCTCTGCATTATTTTGAGTGAGTTTTTCTCCTTGAACCTCAGAATCTAACTTCATAAACCTTAAAGCAGCATCAAGCTTAGAATTTAAATCTTCCTGTGAATCAAACTTATTACCTGAAATTAAAGTTTTTAATATATTACCTTTGTTTGATAAACTTACATTATCCATTCGTTCTTGTGTTAAAGAGTCAAAACATTTTCTTAGATCAGCTTCTGACATTTGACATAGAGTACCAGTCCAATTTTTAAACTCAACAAATTTAAGATCGTTTTGTTCTTTTATCTTTGTAAGTTTTGCTGCTTCAGTGTCCCAGTCTTCTCGTGGAATTGATGTAGCCTCTTGTAAGATAGACTTTATAGTATCAACTCGCGGGCTATAATTATGAGGATGATGTTTATGTTCATCCAGTTCATCTTTGAGGGCATCAACTAACTCTTTTCTTAGTTCATAAGCTTTTAACCTTAAATGGGCAGGTACCATTTCAATAGATGTCCTTAAAAATAAAGAATCATCAGGAGTTAATTTTCTGCCAAATGGATTTTCTTCTACTAGAGTTGCTAAAATTTCTCTATACATACTTAAACGGTAATCATTTGACCTTTGAATTTCAGGTATCTTACATACTTGAACGGGGAATTTCCAATTTCTAACCAATATTCTTCTCATAGAACTTTTAGATTCTTCATCAATTGTTGGGAAATTATGTGATTTTTCAAGTAAGCTAACAAACACTCCAAGAACATCTTCCCGATACCAGCCAGTTTCTTGGGTTAGGTTTGCAATTCCAACATACTCATCTAATTCTTTTGTCATTTTTGGGGGACTAAATAAATTATCAGCCAGTGCTTTAGCAATACCAGTATGAGGTTTAGTATAGTAGTTCCAACCATACTCTCTTTTGTTTATGCTACGCAATACTTCAACATCAGTTCTTTGGTAAAGTCCTTCTAAAGCTGAAAAAAGACCTCTTAATGTTAGTCTTATTCCATTCAAGTTTTCATCTGTTAAATCTCTACTATGGACAATGAGCTCTCTTAATACAAGTTCTACTTCTTTTGTAATCTGTTGAGGATTTTTCAATGAACCTTCTGTAATATTCTGGATTGCTTTTTCTTTTGCAGTAGAATTGCGTGATAGAAGATCAATATTCCAGTATGGTCCTAACGATTGAATTGCATTATCAGTTAATTCTTGCCCATGAACGGTTTCTTTACTAAAGTCAGGGAAATTGTTAATTATAAATTTTGTAATTTGTCCTAAGTCAATAGCGGTACGTATGCCACTTATCAAAGAGCCTAAATCCATTGCAGCTTGGCTCTCTATACTAAGATTTTTTTTTGCTTCTTGGATGGCCAGTATTCTTTCTTTTAATGAGGTATCTATTTCTGAAACTTCAGGTGCTTGCAGATTACTATTGCCAACAGTTTGTTCACTAGTTAAAGATGTTGTTGCACTTGCTTCAGGCTCTTTTTCAAAAGGCTCTGGAGGCTTGACTATTGGTAGAACTTTGTTTAGCTTATCCATAAGTTATTAATAAAGCTTATAGCCTTTCTTTTTTATAGTCAATAAGGTAAACCCTTAGGAAAAATTAAGAAAAAATATGGGCAAACCCTTTAAAAGTGAATACTTAAGTGGATTTCTAAATTTTAAGCACTACTTGAGTTCTTCTTCTTAATCTTTAAGTGTTAGAATAAAACTACTTTAACAATTTAATTTATTTAAGAAATTTATCAGTGGCTAAATGAGCATTTTTACTACATCTTTTAATAATATAAGTAGGCCAATACGTCTTGAAAACAGTATTGAGACAGCTTTAAATAAAAATAGAGGTTTTAACTTTCGAGTTCAAGGAATTGTTTATTCAGCACTTAATTATGGGAAAAAAGTTATTCCTGCTTTTATGAAATGCCTCAAGGATAAACATGAAGTTGAAGGGATAAGAGGGTGGGCAGCATGGGGAATTGGTGAAACAGCAAGTTTAGATGTTGTTAATGAGCTTTCCTATTTATTAAAAAATGAAAGAAGCACGCGTGTTTATAAATCAATTCAAGAAGCAATTGAAAAAATAGAATCCAGAAAAGTAGAAATAAATACTTCTTGCTCTGAGCCAATAGAAGCAACCAGTTATGAATCAAGTCCTCTACAACCAATAATTATTAGTCCTGATGTACAAAGATTTTTGCACGAACTACGAAGTTGCTCTAAGGGATGGAATTTATTTGCACAATGGGATGATGTTAAATCCTTAAGCAAAAAACATCAGAACCTAAGAGAGGAGGAATTAATACCTGTTCTTTTCCAAATATCCCAATCAAACAACACTCCCTTAGATAAAGTTCAATTGAAGTTAAATGCAGGTCAAGTGCTTGATAAAATTGGTGAAGCTAAGAGTGCTAATGAATTACTTGGGTACTTTAGGAATAAAAATCAAGATTTATTTCTTAGGATATGGGCTGGTGGTAAATTAGTAGATCAAGATATTCCTGGACTAAATAATGTATTAATTTCTGTTGTTGAAGATAAGGATGATTTATGTATACTTCGTTTAACAGCTCTGATGCTCTTAGCAGAAAAGAATGACCCTAAAGTAGAACAATTACTTCTTAAAGTGCTAAAAGCTAATAATCCTTTGTTTATACTAAGTATCATTCCTGCCAAAGAGAACGTTGAAAATAAAGAAGTTAAGAAAATAATTGATGAGTTATTAGAAGATGAAAACTTTGTGCAGAGATTGAGTCTTGATATGCTTGCTCAAATAGGTGCTATGGAAATAGGCTTGTCAAACCTTTTAAAGGAAAGGATCCCATTTACTGAAGATGATCTGGAGCCTGAGTTTGTACAAGCTTGTTGTGAGGCTAGTGAAAAAGCTCAGTCTCTGTTACCAAAAGTATGGTTTTCTCCAATGAAAGAATGAAGCATTATTAGTAATGAGTACTCTACAGGTAAAAAAGTCAATGCTGCTTATAAAGCGATGAAAAAGATCGAAAGCGTATTCCAATTTGAAAAATCTAAAAAGTATAATAGTAATATTGATTTTTTTTGCATTAAAGAAACAGCTAAATGATAAAAAACAATCTACAGGTGATGCAACATTTCAAACTAATCTTTCACGAGCTTTAGAAAAAATTAATAGTGCAATTGAATTATGTTTAAAGGAAAAACCTGTCCAGGATGTTAACTGGGGGACTTCTTTAGAGTTAAATATAAAAATTGCTAGCTTAATAGAATTATTAGAACGTTCACAATCCAATAAACTTGCTATCCTAAATTTACTTGGAGTACAAAATGGAAATAGTGTCAGCCTCTCAGACCTGGGAAATGTTAGCTTAGATAAAGCATTAACTGATTCAAATAAAGCTAAGTTGCGACAAGTTTTAAAAGCAACTGTTTATTCTAGACCTGTTACTCAAGGGCTTTTCTTGAAGCCTGTTCCATCTACTCCTGAAGGGAAAGCATTCTTGCTTTATAGGGCATACAAAAGTGACCTACCTCCTTATAAATCTTTTAAAGATTACTATGGGATGAATGATTTAAAGCAGTATGCTCTAAAATTTGCAGCAGCTGTGGTTATTTCTAAAAAAGCTTCAAGAGGACTATTACTTTCTGGAGAACCTGGTACAGGAAAATCAATGTTTGCAAGTGTTTTAGCAAATGAGCTTGCTTTACCTTTAATAGTAATTAAGAGTAGTGAAGCAGCAAATTTAAGTGCCTACCTGGACGATATTAAAAATACTGGTTGTTGTGTAGTTTTAGTAGATGAAGTAGAAAGAATTGCAAAACCATCAAGTGGGGATTCAAGAATTCTTGGTTTCTTTGAAGCTCTTCAAAAGCTACCGGTAATAACAATAGCAACTACTAATTCACCAGCTACAGATATGATCGAGGGTATGGTTATTAATCAAGATGGAACATCAGCTGCAATTGATAAAGTTTTGGTTCAAAATATTCACCCCGATTGTTTAAAGACTATGCAACCATGTTATTTTTTTCATAGAAAATCTGTGGGTTCTGATTTTGCAAAACAGTATTTGGAGCAAATAATAAAAACAGAAAAAAAGCCTAACATAGAAAATTTAGGACTAATTTCGACCTTAGGAAAAGGATTAACTCCGTTTGATATTATGACTGCAATTAATCAAGAGATCGGCTCAGAGCTAGAGCCAGCTAAAATAATTTCTACATTAGGTAAGCTTCAACTGGGCAGACCCAGAATTTTAACTTATGCTCAAGAAATAAAAAAAATAACAAGTATTGTAGGATTTGAAGAGACATTAAAAATAAAAGGCGAGCTTGATTTTAAAAAGCTTGCGTTTATTGCTGAAGATATTCCAATTGATAAAATTGAAGAGCTTGTACGTGGTTGTACTGCTGGAATTGATCAAGATTCCTTGTTGGCTTTATTCTGCAAAGACTCAGGCTTTGATACCGGGGTTTTACAAGTATTGAAGGGTGTTTGAGTAGAACCTGGAAGCCCTAAAGGGCTTAAAAAAGAGTTCTTAAAATTGAAATGGCGTAACAAAGAAAAACTGGAACAACAAGTTGTTGCT
>MFRN01000025.1 GCA_001784585.1 Candidatus Melainabacteria bacterium RIFCSPLOWO2_02_FULL_35_15
ACAAATATTTGTACAAAGTGATTTATGCATACCGGATGAACAAATGCTAAGTAAAATTGGTGATAACAGATTTTTATTTTTTGAACGAGCGTTAAGATTAAATCCTTACTTAAATAATCTTACTGCCAGATTCGACAGAAAATATATAGATAATTAAAAAGTAAAGTTATGCAGAACAAACCAGTCGATATAAAAATAAATTGCCCACACTACAAAAATATAACTGTCAATTCGATCTAAAATTCCTCCATGAGAAAACAAAACCTTCCCTGAATCTTTTAATCCTGCGTCTCTTTTTAAAAGTGATTCAAATAAATCTCCAAACTGACTGAATATACCGGCAAATATTCCAATCATTACACCATGAAATAAATTATTACCGAAACTATCCTTATTAAAATAAACAAGAATTATTGCAGCAATCATACTGGTAATAAATCCACTAATAGCTCCTTCAAAAGTCTTTTTAGCGCTTATCTCAGGTTTCAGCGCTGTTTTTCCAAATAACTTTCCGCCATAATATGCCCCTACATCACAAAAAGCAGTACTTACAATTGCAACAATTGCATAAACAAAACCCATATGCCTTAAAAGAATTAAAAAACTTGGAAGCAATCCTGTATAAATAAAACCAAGTACTGATGCACCAATATCAGGAATAGTAGCAATCGGACCTTTTTTATTTCCACGAAATATTAATCTGAAAAAACAACCAATAACGCCAAAGATAAAAACAAAAATAAAAAGCCTTATTGGAAGGCTCTCTGAAAAGCCAACTGCCGGCAGTGATGATATAAGAATAAAGAGTATACTTACAAATCTAATCCACTTATTGGATGGATTGATCCCTTTTTGCCGGACTATGTTAATAAACTCGGTATTTACATGCCAGAAAACAAAAAGCAATACCGTGCTTAAAACCCAACCTCCAAAATATAATGCCATAAGAGCTATAAAAAATATAAGCCATCCTATTATGATCCTTGAGGCTTGTTCACTTGTTAGAAATTCTTTTTGAGTTATTTTAGTCATTAGTATTATTTTATCTTTTTACACCTAATTTTTCATTTTTAGGTATCATTATATTGATTTCTCACATTTTACAGTTTAAAAGCACTGCAGCTTGTCTGCAGCATAATAAATGAAAAACAAGCATGAGGTAATAATTGTCGGAGCAGGTCCGGCAGGTTTGTCAGCAGCAAAAGTACTGGCAGACAACGGTATTAAAACTCTTGTATTGGAAAAAACCAAAAAGGGTGCATCTAAAAATTTCTATAGCGGCATTATCAGTGAAGAGCATATGAAAGGAATTTTTACAAATTTTTTTGACAGTTCAGGTGGAAAAATTATGGCTCCATTTGAACGATTTGTAGATCAATACAGGGTATATATCCTGCAGGAAGATTCGTTTACTTCATTTAATGTACAAAACAATAAACAAAATAGTTACATAGTTTTAAGAGAACCATTTAACCAATGGTTGATTAAAGAGGTTCAAAAAGCAGGTGCAGAGGTCATTACTGAAACTGCTGTAAAAAATTTAATTATTAATGATGGAAAGATTTCAGGTGTTAAAACAGATTCAGGAGAATTTTTTGCCAATGTAGTAATTATCGGTGAAGGAGTTAACCCTGTACTAACTAAAAGCTCAGGACTAAGAGCAGGTGAATTTAAATCAAATCAGATATTTTCATTCGTTGAAGAAGATATATCCATGTCAGCTGAAACAATTGAAGAAAGATTTAATTTATCCCCATTTCATGGCATTTCTGCAAAATTGTTTACTCAGGGAATACCGGATATGCCAGGTATTGGTTACATTCATACAAATCACAATTCAATTTCAATTGGCGCCGGGATGTTATTTTCTGAATTAATTTCCAGAAACATCAATCCAAATGAATGCCTTGAGAGACTTAAAGAACACTCCTGCATTAAACCACTGATAGCAAACGGAACTACAAAAAATTATTGTTCATATATGCTGCCGGTTCTAACTCTCAAAAATCAAAATGATAAATTCTTAAAACTTTTTTCAAACGGTTGCCTTATAATCGGTGGAGCAGCTTTAATAACAGATATGTTGAGCTGGGATGTATCCGCAGTAGCAGTTTTATCAGGTAAGGCTGCTGCACAAACAGTAATAAAAGCAAAGGAATTAAATGACTACTCATCAAACACACTTTCACACTATATACATCTAGTAAAGGCAATTCATGAACTGCCTCATGATCCTAATCCTGATATGTTAAATAACTTTAATAATGCTGTCTTACAAAGGAAATAATCAGTGGTTAAAACAATAGAAGAAAAAATATTTTTAATAAAATCCTGTCCGGATACAGAATCTCACATAAAAGTTAATCAGGATATTTGTACCATTTGTACAGGAAAAGAATGTACAAAATTCTGTCCTGCAAATGTCTTTGCATGGTCACCTGTAAATAACAAACTTATAGTAGGTTATGAAAACTGTCTGGAATGCGGGCTTTGTACTGTAGGTTGTCCTTACGGATCAATTCGATACGAGCAGCCAAAAGGCGGATTTGGAAGAATTTAATTAAAATTTAAAAATGTTTTTTAAAATCATTAAAAGTTTGTATATTATATTTTCCGAAGTTTATTCCAGGCTCGGATTTAAAGGACTTAAACGACTTTGTTCTTTTACAAAATTTACTCTTCGTGTAGCATTTTATATTTATCTGGATCACACAAGTTTTGAAAACAGAAGTTTTTTGTTTTATCTTTGCACAAAATTTGATCCTCTGTTACTTATCTCAAAAAATGAAAGAGATAAAAAACGGGCACGGTGGCTTCTGGAACAGATTATTCTGCACGGAACTACATTTATAAAACTAGGGCAGATAATGGCTGCAAGGGCAGACCTTATCCCTCTGGTATACATGAAAGAGCTGGCAAAATTACAGGATGAAGTTCCTCCGTTTGACAACGATCTGGCTTTTGAAATTATTAGAAATGAGCTTGGCAGACCGGTGGCAAGTATTTTTGCAGAACTTGACACAACACCACTGGCTTCAGCCAGTCTTGGGCAGGTTTATAAAGGAATACTTTTAGATTCAAATAAAGAAGTAATTATAAAAGTTCAAAGACCAAATTTAAAAGAGCAGATTGAAGAAGATGTTTCTATCTTAAAAATAGTTGCAAAAGAAATATCAAAGTATCCGAATATCACAAAAGGAAATGACTACTGCGGTCTGCTGGATGAGTTTTTAAGAGTAATAAATGAAGAGATTGATTATATAAAAGAAGGAAAACACTGTGATTTATTCCGAAAAAACTTCAAAGGTTATTACAGGGTTTATGTACCAAAAGTTTACTGGCAATTCACCACCAGACATATAATAACCCTCGAACACATACACGGCTGGAAAGTAACAGAAGTAGAAAAAATCAAACAGGCTGGATTTAATCTAAAAGAAATAACAAGAGAAGGCTGCAATGTTTATTTAAAGCAGCTTTTAGGTGACGGGTTTTTCCATGCAGATCCACATCCTGGAAACTTAAGAATAATGGAAGACGGGAGATTGGCATTTTTTGATTTTGGAATGGTTGGTTATGTCACAAAAGAAATACAGATAAACCTGGTAAACACCATACTTCATTTAATAAACAGGGACTACAGAGCAATAATAAATGATTTTATTACTCTGGAGCTATTAGATAAAGATTTTAATCGGGCAGATGAAATTGTACATGCACTACAGCCGGTTTATGATGCACGTTTCGGGCATAACGGTGATATAACCACAAGCTTCAAACAAATAATAGAAGAATTTGCTCATATTATTTATGAATATCCGTTTAGAATTCCAGTAGAGCTGGCATTAATTATTCGTGCACTGTTAACTCTGGAAGGTGTAGGTCATGCGCTGGATCCAGGGTTTAATGTAATTAAGGCTTTAATACCATTTGTACAAAGATACATATTTTCAAAAGAAGGTGGGTGGTTTAGAGAACACTTAATCAGTCAAATTACAAATAATGGCTTGACATTTAAAAATGCTGGAGAGATTTTAAAAGTGGGGAAATAATTTAAGATTTCCCGACCTTGGCAAAAGGTTAAGATTTAGCGCTTGCATGTAACCAAAAGTATCATTGGTCCTAAAGCATGTAACTGTAGGTTACAAGTTTGATTAAGTAGCAAGAGCAAGATAAAATCAACTTATGTCAAATATAGAAAAGATAAATAAATCGACCTTTGAAACCATTAAGCATATTAATAGATATGGCCAAGAATATTGGTTTGCCCGAGAATTAGCCAAGACTCTTGGTTATTCTGACTATAGAAATTTTTTGTCTGTAATTGAGAAAGCAAAAGAAGCTTGTAGAAATAGTAAACAAAAGATTTCTGACCATTTCGGTGACATCACCGAAATGGTTCAAATAGGCTCTGGAAGTGAAAGAGAACTGGAATCAATAGCACTTTCTCGCTATGCTTGTTATCTCATTGTTCAAAATGCAGATCCTTCAAAAGAAATAATAGCACTTGGACAAACATATTTTGCAGTTCAGACAAGGAAGCAAGAAATCATTGAAACTAAAAAATACAAAGAACTTAAGACTGAAGAAGAGAAAAGATTATTTTTAAGAGGTGAAATGAAAAAGCATAATAAGCTCCTTGCATTTACTGCAAAAAAATCTGGTGTTATAAAATCTTTAGACTATGCTGTATTTCAAGATCATGGATACAAAGGCCTTTATGGAGGATTAGGTTCAAAAGATATTCACAAGAGAAAAGAGCTTAAAAAGAATGAGCAAATATTAGATCATATGGGTAGTATAGAACTTGCAGCAAATTTATTCAGAGCAACTCAAACAGAAGACAAACTAAGACGTGAAAATATACAAGGCAAGGAAAAAGCAAATCAAACTCATTTTGAGGTTGGACAAAAAGTAAGAAAAACTATTAAAGAACTTGGCGGTGAAATGCCCGAGAATTTACCCATTGTAGAAAGTATTAAAAAGATTAACAAAAGAACCAAAAAGCAGTTACAAGGTAAATAGTTTCTTTTAAAAACGCTGGAGAGATTTTAAAAGCGCAACTCAAGCTATAATAAATAAGTTAATTTGAATTCTGATTCTCTGATCTTTCTGATACGGGCCCATAGCTCAGTTGGTAGAGCGCTTCCATGGCATGGAATAGGTCGTCGGTTCGAATCCGATTGGGTCCATAGTTTGTTACTGCCTAGCATGAGCGAACGTAAGGCTGCCTGAAAAAAGTCTTTGACAGGCATCAAACATTTTAAGTCCTTGTTT
>MFRN01000026.1 GCA_001784585.1 Candidatus Melainabacteria bacterium RIFCSPLOWO2_02_FULL_35_15
CTCAAAGAAGAGTCATTGAGTCTGCAATACTTAGACTATTAGAAAATGAACACAACATACCTGAAAGTGAATTAAGTTTATATAGATCAATTAGGGAAACATTCAGGCAAAGGCTCAGACAACCATCCATAACTATAAACAGAACAGACCTGGAAAATTACATACAAACTGTACAAAATGGAAGAGGTGCTTTTAATCAAATTCGGAACCCGGCAATAAGGCAGAGATTAACCAATGATGCTAATCAGTTGCTCCGTTCGCTGCAACAAGCTCGAAATCAAAATCAGACAGTCCAGTCATCACCTCCTCAACCATCAGCTCAGTCATCGCCTCTTCAATCACCAATCCAGTCATCACCTCCTCAATCACCAGCTCAGAGGCCGCAACCAGCTTCTCCAAGACAACCAACTGTAAGAGCAGTAGGAGCCGGGATTCTGCTTGCCAGAACACGTCTGCTGGTTGCAGGAAGCAGAGATGGTTATGTATGCCCAGGAGAAAACATAGAAGGTGAATGTCGCGAATTACATAATATCGAATCTACCCTGGACCGCTGTAATGAAATCAGTGAAGAGACAAGAAGAGAACTATCAGGAAATATTTTAAGGCTTGCTGATGCATTACATAGAAAGCTGCAACCCAATGAGTTTAATCAGCGACTTATAGCAGAGCTCAGAGGGCTTAGCGATGAGATATTAACTGCTACTACCCAGGCAGAACAAAGAAACACTAGAGCAATAACATATCTTAGAACCATTGTAGACCACCAGGCATTTAACAGCCGCCTTACTGAAGGGCAAAGAAGCTTTTTCCGAAATCTTCACACCAGTCTTCAAGAAACTAGACTTGGGAGCTTAAGTAACACCAGATTACAGACTGCAAGAAGTGATGTTATGAGTCACAGACTTGCTTATACAAGAAGCTTTGGAGCACACGAAGGTGACTCATTTTACAGAGCAATGTGTGATCTGGAAGCTTTTTTGCTAATGGAAGAGAATTCAAGAAGATAAAAGACTATAAAAAAATTAACAATTATCTTATTGCTGCAACCTTAGAAGGATTAACCGGCTGTACTTTTTTTCTCTTACTCAGCTCTCTCCACCAGACAAGAAGAGCACTTGCCACAAAAATACTGGAATATGTTCCTGATGCGATTCCTAAGAACATGGCGCCGACAAAGTTCTTGGTAGTTTCACCGCCAATAAGATATAAAGTTCCAAGTGTTAAAAGTACAGTAAGAGAGGTATTAATACTTCTAACCAATGTTTGATTTATACTTTCATTTGCAATTTCAGCAAAGGTTTTATTTTTACTTAAATATTTTGAGTTTTCCCTGATTCTGTCGAAAACTACAATGGTATCGTGAACTGAAAAACCAATTACAGTCAGAACAGCAGTTATAAACAAGCTGTCAATTTCCAATCCCCAGATTAAACTAAATATTGAAAACAAACCAATTAAAATAAATACATCATGAAGCAGTGCAATAATGGCACAGAGCGCATAATCTCTTTTAAATCTGTAACTAATATATAAAACAATACCAACCAGTGTAAACACTAAAGCAAGCAGACCAGAAGTAAGCAATTCCGGTCCTATAATCGGGCTTACAGTATCTATAGATAAAATTTCAAACTGACCAAATGTTGTTATTAAATCTCTGTCCAGTCTTTCTTTTTGACTGGATTTTTTCTGAGTGGATTTTCTTTCTTTAATAGCCTTTGATCTGATAATTAAAACCTGTGATCCGTCTTCACCCACTTTAGATAACTGAATATTACTTCCTCCAAGTTTGTGTTTATCCAGGATCCTTCTTACTTTTTCCAGTTCAAGTTTTTGAGAGAACTTATATTCAAGTTTTGTTCCACCTGTAAAATCAAGTCCAAGTTTAACTGGTGTCCCATATTTTACAAAACACATTCCAATTGCAATAAATCCGGGAATTAAAACAGCCAGTGAAAACCCAATCCAGAACCATCTATATTTAACGATATCGACTTTCATTAGTAACACTAAAAATATAGCAGGTAAGAGTGATAAACTGGTTCATTATAAAATAAATTTCATATGTCAGGACATTCTAAGTGGGCACAAATTAAACGTAAAAAGGCAGTTACTGATGCTAAAAGAGGAGCTGTATTCTCAAAAATTTCAAAAGAAATTATGGTAGCTGCCAGACTGGCAGGGCCGGATCCTGCCAGTAACTTTCGTCTAAGATTTGCAATTGAAAAAGCAAAGACAAACCTGATGCCCCAGAATAATATTCAAAGAGCTATTGAAAAAGGTGCAGGATTAGATTCAGTAAGCTCACATATTGAAGAAGTTATTTACGAAGGATACGGGCCGGGTGGTACTGCAATTTTAGTTTTATGCACTACTGATAACAGAAATAGAACCGTGGCTGATCTCAGAAGTTATTTTTCAAAGTATCATGGCAAGCTGGCTGAAAGCGGCGCAGTAAGCTGGATGTTTGCAAAAAGAGGTGAAATAAAAATCTCAAAATCAGCATTCGATAATCAGGATCAAATCTATGAACTGGTCATTGAAGCAGGAGCTGAAGATATTGATTTTTCTGATGAAGAATGTACCGTCATAATCACAAAGCCGGATGAGCTTGAAAAAGTACAAAAAAATATTCTTACAAAAAACATAAAGCCTGTGGAAACACAGCTTTCATACCATCCTAAAGAACACATTGAAATTACTGATCCTGACTGTGCAAAAAACATAGTAAAACTTCTTGAAATCATTGAAGAGCACGATGATGTACAGGAAGTTTATTCTAACTTTGATATAAAAGAAGAAGCCTTAAATGCAAATTAAAAACTTTATTCAAACCAAACAAGACTCTCAAAAACTTTCTGATGAAGACATAAATTACTTTATTAAAAACTTAGATGACTTTTCTCAAGATGAGATTACTCAATGGCTAAAAGCAGTAAAAGCAAATGGTTTAGATGATGATGAAACATCTGCACTAACACTAGCAATGGCAAAATCAGGAAATATCCTGGACTGGAAAGAGCTGGAACCTACCGTAGATAAACACAGCACAGGAGGTATAGGAGATAAGATAACGCTTCTTTTTGTACCGCTGATTGCTGCATATGGAATTAATATTCCAAAGTTATCAGGCAGATCTCTTGGAATTACAGGTGGAACTATTGATAAGTTAGAGTCAATACCAGGCTTTAAAACAAATCTTTCCATTAGTGAAATAAAGGAACAGGTTAAAAAAATTGGATTAGCTGTATGCAGTACCAGTTCTGATCTGGCTCCGGCTGATAAAAAACTTTATTCAATTCGTGATGTAACAGACACAATAGACTCCATTCCTTTAATTGCTTCATCTATTATGAGTAAAAAAATTGCTGTTGGATCGAAAAATATTATTCTCGATGTAAAAGCTGGCTCAGGTGCATTTATGAAAACCATTAAAGATGCAAAATTACTTGCAAATAAGATGGTAAATATCGGTAAAAATTTAAATAAAAATATTAAAGCTGTTGTTACTGATATGAATGAACCGCTTGGACACAAGATTGGAAATGCTCTTGAGATAAAAGAGGTTATTGAAGTTCTTTCAGGAAAAGAGATTGACGACTTGACTGAAATTGTAATTTACCTGGCAAAGGAAACAATAAACCTTATAAATCCAGATGAAAAGTCAAAAGAAGAAAAACTAAAACATTTATTTCTAAATGGAAGTGTACTGAAAAAATTTGAAGAAATGGTAAAAGCCCAGGGTGGGAATTTAAATATTGATTTACCAAAGGCAAGATATATTGAAGTCTTAAAAAGTAAGTCAGACGGCTATATACAAAAATTAGATGCTCAAACTGTCGGTGAAGCAGTTTTTAATTTAGGCGCAGGAAGGAAGTCAGTGTCAGACAGTATTGATCATTCAGTTGGAATAGTGCTTTTAAAAAACCATGGTAATAAAGTTATAAAAGATGAGCCTTTGCTTGAGATTCATGCAAAAAGCAAAGAAGATGCAGATAAAGTAAAAGAAAAATTACTATCAGGTATAATTTTTGGACAAAACCCGTCACCTAAATTAAAATTAATTCATGAGATTATAAAATGAATGTAGAAAATCCAAATATAAACTACAATATTTCGAATGATGGACCAAAAATCGGTTTTTTAGAAGCCTTTTATGGTGTTTTATTTAGCCCGAAAAAAGTATTTGAAGATTTATTTAATGAAGATACTTTTACAGTAGTAGTTTACGGAATACTTGCAGTTCTTTTATCCAGCCTTGGGAAATTAGAGCCAGGAAATGTAGGCATATTAAATATTTTTGGTATAGAAATAATAGGAGTTCTAAGCTGGTTTTTTGTCGGTATACTTATTTTTTTCTTAAGCACAGTTTTTAAAACTCCGAATAGCAACCTGGGAAGACTCTTAGGTTTTACAGGACTTTCAAGTATCCCCTTTTTACTTCTGGCACCAGTTTCTTTAATTGGTAATTTGAACTCTTTTGTTTATAGTGTCTGTGAAATTTTTGTTAGCATATGGTCATTTATTCTTTTTTGGATAGCACTGGCCAAGAGCTTTCAGTTAGAAGGCTGGCGTGTGCTTCTTATGGCAATTGTTCCGTTTTTGCTGGGGATATTTTTGTTTACTTTCTTAATTGCAAATTTATTTGGAGCGTTTTTTTCAGGAATGTTCCTTAAGTAACTAAAGGTATTATTTCCAGTTCTTTACTCTCACTTTGAACTTTTTCTGCAGGCACAGTAATTTCCAATGTAGCTCCTGCATCTGCGGGCTTATTTAAATACTGAACACTTGCTCCTATTAATTCTGCTCTTTCCTTCATATCAATTAAACCAAATCCGCCACCAGAGGCATTTTGTGATATACCTCTGCCATTATCAGAAACCAAAATCAATATTTGTCCCGGCTGTTGCCCAATCAGGACTTCTACCTTAGTAGCCCCTGAGTGTTTATAAACATTATTTAATGCTTCCTGAATTATTCTATAAAGATGAATTTCATTTGCTTCAGAAAGTTTTATTTTAGAAAGTTTTGTTACAAGTTTTGACTGAATCGTACCGGCAGAGCGCCTGAAAAGTTCATCCAGAAGATTTTCAATAGCAGGAATAAGCCCTAAAACATTGTCCAGCATAGAAGGCCGTAAGTCATTAATAATTCTTCGTATTTCATAAGTTACATTACTAAGTATCTGGACAGAATCTTTAAGCTGATTTTTAAGCATTTGCGGTACTTCTTCTGAATTGACACTGGATTCAATTTGTCTCCTCAAATCTGTTATTCTCGCCAGAGTATCATCATGGAGATCCCTGGCAATTCTTTTTCTTTCTTCCTCACTTCTGCCTGAAAGCTGCTTCCTGACTTCTTTTAATTCATTGACTCTTTCATTTAATTCTGACAAAGCCATGCTAAGCTGTGTATTTTTTCCTTTAAGTTCTCCTTGTGAATTTTCTAACTTTACATTCTGCTCCTGCAGATTTAACTGCAGAAAGACCAGAGATCCGATAATTAAATTTCCCAGAAGCAAAAATATAACAGGGACAATTTCAAGTAATAAATTAAAATGAGTGTAAGAGATTTGTGTAGACAAAAGTATAATGATAAACAAAGATAAAGCTATGATAAGTCTTCTTACAGCAGGAACAGTACTAAAAAGCATGCCGAGAAGCATACTAAGAAAGACAAACGACATGTGAAAATCATTTAAGCGAAGCTTAAATAAATAAGATTTGTCAAGCAAATTTGCAAGGGCTGTTGCCTGAACCTCGCTGTCAGATATAAAAATATCTTTTTGTACAGGGCTCAATAATTGATCCCTGAGCAACTTACTCTTTAAACCAATTCCTAATATAACAATTTTATCTTTTAAATCAGAAGGTTTTATTTCTCCTTCTAAGAGATCAATAAATGAATATCTGGAAAAGTGGCCTTTTGGGTATCGTAAATAAAAGTCATTTTTATTTTTTAATTTCTGATTGATTTCATTACTGCCCGAAACCTTATATAAAGCATATGAAAATGCTGGTATATTTTTATAATTTAAATCTACCAGTTCTGATTTATGAACAATCTTGTCATAATCTGCATACAGTTCTCCATAACCCACCGCAGAAGCACTTTTTAAAATATCATTTAAGGGATAAGAGGGAAAAGAATGTACTGAATTGGCAATAACAATATTCTTATATTTTAAAATGGTTTTTGCAAGTATCTCATCAGATCTGCTGCCTGAAGAATTGTTCAAATTTAAATTTATTCCAATTGCCTTTATGCCACTGTCTTCAAGTTTTTCAATGGCCTGTTTTATTAAATCTCTTCCCTTCCTTTCAAAATCTTTTATCGGTATTCCATCCTGGCGAAGCAAAAATTGTGTTTTATCATCAAAAAGAATAAGGATAATTTTTTTTGTAGCTGGTATTTGACCTGTTAAATCTTTATTCAAAGAATTACGGCTGTTAATTATTTCAAGTTCAAGTGGCAGCCACAATTTTTTTTCTATATTTAGTACAATAATTGCCAGTACTAAGCCAAAAGCAAGCCCAAGAAGTATTTTTTTGGTAAAGTACTTTTTTTCAACCTGCAGACCTTTTAAAAATTTAATTATATTCATATGACTTTCATCGATTCACACTCTCATTTAATTCTTAAAGAATTTGATAATGACAGGGACAATGTAATCCAACAAGCATTGTCTAATGGCATTACACATATTGTCCAGTCCTGCGATAATCTGGATGAAATAGAAAAGAACCTGATTTTAACAAAAAAATATGGAAATCTGTATTCAAGTGTTGGAATTCACCCTCATGAAGCCAAACTCTGGACAGATGTAAGCTATGACACAATTATAAAATATACAAAAGAGGAAAAAGTAATAGCAATAGGAGAGACCGGATTGGATTTTTATTATAACCACAGTCCACAGGATATTCAGCTTAAAGTATTTCGAGAACAAATAAAAATTGCAAATGAGGCTTCACTTCCATTAATCATCCATACCCGTGATGCTTTTAAAGAAACAATTAAAATATTAAAGGAAGAAAAAATAAAACATGGCGGGGTTTTTCATTGTTATACAGGAGATTTGGATATTGCAAAAGAAGCCCTAAAACTTGGTTTTTATATTTCATGGTCAGGAATAATAACTTTTAAAAAAGCTTTTGATCTAAGAGAAGTGGCAAAAAATATTCCACTGAAAAACACATTAATCGAAACAGATTGTCCTTTTTTAACCCCGCTTCCACATCGCGGAGAAAGAAACGAACCAAAGTATGTAAAATATGTTGCAGAAGAGCTGGCAAAGATTCATAATGTTAGCGTGGATAAAGTAGGAGAAATAACATCAGAGAATACAAAAATATTGTTTGGGATAAAGTAAGAGCAATGCCAAAGATAGAATTACACTACAAAGAACTCCCGCCATGTGATGTACTTGTCGCCGGAGGCGGATCTGCAGGTGTAGCAGCTGCAGTCAGTGCAGGGAGAGCCGGGGTAAAAACTATTTTAATAGAAAAAAGCACATTTCTGGGCGGCACAGCTACAGGCGCACTGGTCACACCAATGATGAAAAATACTCTTCCGGCAAAAGGATTGTTTTCAGAGGTATGTGACAGGCTTATGCAAGCTGGTGGAGGAGCTACTTTTAAAGATGGCAATCCTGGCTGGTTTAATCCGGAGATTTATAAAATCGTCCTTGATAAAATATGCCTTGAAGCACATGTGAAGTTAATGTTTGATTGTCAAGTCATTGAAGCAATTCATGAATTGCCTTTCCTTCGTAAAGTTATCTTTTTTAATAAAAGCGGCTGCTTTTCTATTTCAGCAAAAGAGTTTATAGATTGCACCGGTGATGGTGATTTGATGGCGTTTTCCGGCGTGAGCTATGAATCAGGTGAAAACAATCATCGTCAGTCTATGTCACTTCGCTTTATGATGAGCGGAGTTGATTTAAAAGCTCTTGCAAAATGGCTTCAGGAAAATGATAAAAGAGGTGATTCACCTGTTCATTTTTTAGATAATGGAGACATTTTACTTTCAAGTGCTCATACTTTTGAAAAAGAATGGACTTTAAAACCTTTCTTTGATGAAGCTTTAAAAAATACTGACTTAAAAAAAGAAGATGCAGCATATTTTCAAATCTTTTCTGTACCTGGCTCTCCGGGGCTTGTAGCATTTAACTGTCCAGGAATTATTTCAGGAAATAAAGTTTTAGATCCTTTAAATAGTGAAGATACTTCATGGGTTTTAACTCATGGAAGGCAAATGATAGAAAGAATAAGCAGTTTTTGTAAAAAGTATCTCCCGGGTTTTAGTAATTCTTATGTTTGCCAGATTGCGCCATATATTGGAGTACGTGAAAGCAGAAGATTAATTGGTCAGTATGTTTTAAGTGCAGAAGATATTTTAAGCGGACAAAAGTTTGAAGATGCAATTGCTGATTCAGACTGGCCTATTGACATTCATCCTTCAAAAATTGGTGAAAGAGAGCAGTTACGTCACCCGCCTAAAAATGATTATTACCAAATTCCACTTCGTTCACTCTTACCCAAAGAAAATGAAATTAAAAATCTTATTGTAGCAGGACGTTGTCTGTCAGCTGATTTTGAAGCTCAGGGATCAGCCAGGATTCAGGCAAACTGCTGGGCCATGGGTGAAGCAGCAGGACAATTGGCTGCAAAGAGGGTTAATTATTCTCTGCGTTCTTAGGTGAAATATTAAATAATTATAAAGATCGAGATACAGTTTAATCAAGATATGAAAAAATAATTTAAAAAGAACAAGCAGGTTTTATATGTCTGATACACAAATAGTCCCAATTGTCTTAACACCAATGGCAGTAGTAGGGACAAAGCCCAAATCTAAAAAACAGATAGAAGAAGAGTTAGCTAAAATAAAGGATCTAAATCCGTTATCAAAGACAAATCTAACAAGTGGTATTGGAGGAGCCGTTACAGTTTTTGAGCTGGCAAATTTATTGATAAATCCTAAAGCAGGAGCTTTAAGTTACATAATTACAATTGGAGGTGGAATTCTTACTGGATTAGGGTTTCTTATTTCACCTTCTTTAGAATGTGAGAAAGAGCCGGAAGTCTTATCACCACCAGTACGCCCGGCTCCAGAAATACCACCTGCAGAAACTCCACCCCCATCCTCCAAAAAAGCACAGCCAGTTCCTGAAATTCAAAAAACTCCTTTTGATGAATGGATTAAAAAGATTGATTTATTGAAAACTGCTATTGTAAGCAGCAATCTTTCAAAAAGTGAAAAAAGATCCAAAGTTACAGAACTACTTAACATTCTAAGAGATACAACTGGCAAAACAACTACCAGACTTGAATTGGATAATCACTCTAAGCTAAGAATATATACACTAGAGCTTTTAAGAGACATTATAATTAATCCAAATGAAAAAAATGAGCAAACTATAAGCAGATCTTTAAAAGCAATATTAAATCTTTTTATGAAAGATACCAGAGATAATCTTAAATCTAATGCTGGCGCAGCTTTACTGATAATCGTTAATGAAAGAAAAGATGCAGTGGAAAGACTTGCTTCAAGTGATCCTGAAATAACCAGGGATAAAATAATTGCAAAATTAAAACAAATAAAAAAGTAAAAGATATTTTAAAGAGCTAACCGGATTTAAAAATTATAAACACCAGATAAGCCAGGTAAAATACCCCGCCTAAAAGGAAAGTTTTAAATGTAAGTTTGTTTTTTCTTGAAGCAAATAAAACTATTCCTGCACTGATTAAACAAAAAATAAAAGTCAGGTAAGAGATTGCAGAAGTCATATGCCAGTCTGTAAATAAAAGACCTATTGAGACAGGAAAGGTACTCTGGAAAACCAGAGCTCCGGATACATTCCCTACAGCAAGAGTATCCTTTTTCTGTCTTATCCACATCCAGCTGTTAAACTTTTCAGGAAGTTCTGTAGCAAGCGGTGTAAGCAAAAGGCTTATTATAAATGCAGGAAAGTTTAATCTGTGGGATATTTCTTTCAGTACTTCCACAAAGTGATGTGCACTAAAAAGCAATAATCCCAATGAAAACACAAGCTGACAATAAATTAAAAAAGTCGTGGGTTTTTCCGCCATAGGCAGACCCGCCTTTGTCGGGAAATTTGGAATAAACTTTGTTAAAAAAAACGGATCCAGATTATCTTCCAGTTCTTCTCCTTTGTATTCTTCCTTTGTTTCTTCTTTAATCGTTTTATACAAATAAACTATATATAAAATCATCAGTACAACAGCTAAAATTACATGAAAAATATGATTTAAAAAAATTGCCAGAAATGCAAGAAAAAATGAAATAAGAAAAAACGAAAGATCTCTTTCAAGAACTGTTTTATCTGTGTTTATAGCACTAGAGTTTCTTCTGCCTGACTTAAAGTATAAATAACTGGAAAGGCCAATTAGGAAAAAAGCAACTGTGCTTAACATAAAGGGAGCACCAATTATGGCCCCCATACTAATCTGGTTAATCGAATTTAATGCATCTACCTCACCCTTTAAAACCTTAACCATATTTTCCCAGCTTATACCCCAGAAAATCGCTACAAGCGGGACAATTGTCTCCGGCAAAGCTGTTCCTACGGCAGCTAAAAGGCTCCCGGTAATTCCATGCGACAGATTTAACCTGGCACCCAGCCATTCAACTGAATTGCTGAAAATAATGCAGGAAATTAAAATTGCAATTAAAGAAATCGAAAAATAAAATAAAATTTCCATCGATTACCCTACAAAGTTATAGAATAGACTATATTTAACATTATTTGAGGATTTCTTAATCATGGATAACAAAAACACTACAAAGATTTATTTAAAATTTAATTTAGTAACTTTTTTAGTGGTTTTTTTGCTCTCATCTTCAACAATTTTCATTCAAAAAGTTAAAGCAAATTCAAACAGCATATATGCAAGCTCTGTTTATAAAACAGCATGGGAAACAATAAATGAAAAATATTATTTCAAATCAAAAGTAAATCTGGAAAGATGGGAAAATAAATTTGAAAATAAAATCGATGATTTGGATGATGCACATAACTGCATAAACAAACTTGTAAGAGAACTGGATGATCCATATACAAAGTTTTTATCAAGAGAAAAATTTCAGGAAGAACAAGATATTATTAACTCTACACTCACAGGCATAGGAGTAAAATTATCAAATAAAAAACCTATAGTGCTGGATGTACTGGCTGAAAGTCCAGCCGAAAAAGAAGGAATAATGCCAAATGATTATATCCTCTCTGTAGGTAATAAAAGTACAAATAATCTCGATGGAAGCCAGACGGCAGATTTAATCAGAGGGCCAGTTGGAGCACCATTTACAGTTAAGCTAAAAAGAAGAGAGAAGGTTTTAACTAAAACTCTTAGACGGGAAGAGTTAAAATTCAGGGCAGTCTCAAGTCGCTTACTGGATAATAATATTGCACTTATAAAAATTGATTCTTTTCTTCCTGCAAATACAAGTAATTTATTTAAAGATGAAATTATAAAGTACATGTCAGCTGATGGAATTATTATAGATTTGCGAAATAATTCAGGTGGGCTTGTAAAAAATGCTATAGAAATTGCAGATATGCTTTTAAAGGAAGGAAAAATAATAAGTACAGTTAATCTGTCAAAGACAATAAATGATTTTGCAAATTCAAGTCAGATTTATAACTCTAACATAGTTATTTTAGCTAATGAGCGTACTGCAAGTGCAAGTGAAATCTTACTCAGTGCACTAAAAGAAAATAAAAGAGCTATAGTAATAGGTAAAAAGACCTTCGGAAAGGGGCTTGTACAGGAGCTTATTAGATTGCCTGATGACACAGCATTGCAGGTAACCATAGCTGTTTATCTTACTCCGAATGGAACCTTTATTAATAAAAAAGGTATTATTCCTGATGTAATTTTAAATAATGAAGAAAAACAATTAGAAAAAGCCAGGGAAATTCTGTATACATTAAAAGAAAAATCAAAGATTGCTTTTTTATAAAGTTGTTATAATAATTCTATGGTATCTCCAAGCTTACTTCCCAGACACAATATCGGTGCTATCTGCAGTCAGGTTAGTTTTGACAAGGTAACCCATGCAGTACACCTGTTAAATATTCAAAATGTTTTTCAGACACCTACTCTGCCTGCTACACTTTCACAGTTTGTAGTAGCAAACCAGTGGACAAATGCTCAGGGAAATTTTTTACAGCAGTTAGAGATTTATACACCAAGTGGACAATTACTTGCTGAAAGAAAAAATCAGTTTACTATTACCTCCAGCCCCCCTATTTCATGTCACTGGTGCATTGATTCATTTTCAATGATGTTAACCCTTAGAGAAACCGGAGTTTACTTTGTAACCATTTCTATTGGCAGGCTTGAAGGACCTATGGAATCTGTCTGCAATATACCATTTGAGTGTCGGCTGGTTCCAGTACAATCTGCAGGATAATGAAAATGAAAAAAATTGTACTATGCGGTGGTGGAACAGGTGGACATGTTTTCCCAAACATTGCAATCAGTGAACTTTTAAAAAAACAAGAGTGTGATTTATTTTACATAGGTGTAAATGGAAAAATCGAAGAAAAACTTTGTGAAGAAAACAGTATTGATTTTTACGGTTATGAATTTTCCGGTTTTCCCAGGAAGCTAAGAAAAGAAATTCTAATCTGGCCGTTCAATCTTCTTAAAGCAGTTTCAAAAGCAAAAGTCTATTTAAAGCATTTTAAGCCTGATATGGTTTTTGGAACCGGTGGTTACTCCAGTGCTCCTGTTTTTATAGCTGCAAAAAGATTAAATATCCCTTATATAGTTCATAACCTCGATGTCAGATTTGGCCTTGCAAATAAACTCTGTGCAAACGGTGCTTCCTGTATAACACTCGGCTTCCCGGCAAATTCAGATTTTTTAAAAGATACCAGTTGTTTCGTCACCGGTAATCCTGTAAGAAAAACTTTTATTGATATTGAAAATGAAGACAAAGAACTGATTTTTAAAGAATTTAATCTGGATCCTAAAAAGAAAACTATTTTTGTAATCGGCGGTTCACAGGGAGCAAATGCAATAAATGAAACTATTCTGGAAATACTAAAAGAACTTATTTTAGACAATAACATTCAGATTATTCACCAAACCGGTGAAACAAGTCACGAAGCTTTTTCTAAAAGAATCCCTGCTTCTGTAGGGGGAGGGTTAAAACCTGCCTCTATTACAAATTATATTGCAAAACCATTTTTTGATAATCCGGAAAAATGTTATTATGTCTCAGATCTTATAATTTCCCGCTCCGGTGCCATGACTACTACAGAAATTATCACTCTGGGCAAGCCAGCTATATTTATCCCTTACCCATTTGCCGGAAACCATCAGGAAGCAAACATAACACATTTGGTTGAAGCTGGTGGAGCAGTTTTACTCAGGCAAAAAGAGTTTACAGGTAAATTACTTTTAGGTACTATCCTTGAAATCATAAATGATGAGGACAGATTAAATAAAATGTCAAAAATCACAAAATCATTTGCAAAGCCTAATGCACGGGAAGATATAGTAAAGTTAATTCTTGAAACTATTGATAAAAAAGATTCAGATATAGAAAATTTAACAGGTGTTATTTAAACAAAAAACTCCTTTAATAATTCCAATCCTGCATCCCCGCTCTTTTCCGGATGAAACTGAACTGCAAGTAAGTTATCTTTTTTTATTACTGAGGTAAAGTTTTCACCATCATATTCTGTCTCTGCATAAATAATATTTTTATCTTCTGGAATCACATAATAAGAATGAACAAAATAATATTTTTTTCCATTCGAATCATTCCATCCTATATGAGGAATTGTTTTTGCTTTTTTAAACCTGACTACTTTCCCTTTAAATATCCCTAATCCTTTTTCTTCCAGGTTTTCCTCACTATCTTCAAATAAAACCTGCATACCTACACAGATTCCTAAAAATGGCTTTAAACCTCTTGCTGATTTAATGATTACATCCTGTAAATTATTTTTTTTTATGGCAGACATAACTGCACCAAATGCACCCACACCAGGAAATACAACTGCATCTGATTTTTCTATAACACCTATATCTTTTGTAATTTCAGCATCAACATCAATAAATTTTAAAGCTTTATAAACGCTGTGAAGGTTACCGGCACCAAAGTCGATTAGTGATACTTGCTTTTTCATTTCACAACAATATTCACGATCTTGTCAGGTACAATCACTATTTTTATTAGTTCTTTCCCATCCATTCGTGCTTTTACTTTTTCCTGTTCTAATGCAATTTTCTCAAGTTCTTTTTGCGATTGTCCTTTTTTTGTAGTTAAAACATCTATTTTTTTTCCGCCCATCTGGATAACCAGCTCAATTTTATCTGTAACAAGTGCTTCCTTATCATATTCAGGCCACTTTTGCTCATGAACAGAATAATGTCCACCAAGTTTACTCCAGAGTTCTTCGGTAATATGAGGTGCCAATGGTGCTAACAGCTTTAACAAATTTGTAAAAGAAAAACTTAAGACTTTACTTTCTACATCACTGTAAGATTCTTTATTTAAAATGAATTTATACATTGCATTTACAAGCTCTGTCATGCGGGCAATAGCAGTATTAAAAATATACTTTTCAGATGAAATATCTTCTGAAACAGATTTGATTGTATAATTTGCTGTTTTATATAAATCTTCTAATAAAAGTATTGCATGTAATGTCTCCAGTGGGATAAATCTCTCATAAATTGTCAAGTTTGCATTTTCTTTCAGGTTAAAAAATAATCTCCAAATCCTTTCAATAAACCTGTACTGCCCGATTGCACCCTGTGTAGACCACTCAATTTCCTGCTCAGGAGGCGCTGCAAATAAAATAAACAATCTTGCAGCATCTGCACCATACTTGTCAAAAAAATCTATAGTTCCTACTACATTTCCTTTCGACTTGGACATTTTGGTAATTTTCCCCTCTTTTGAACTAAACATGGTTACCATCCCCTGGCTAAGAAGATTGGTAAATGGTTCATCAAAATTTAAAAGCCCGAAATCTCTTAATGCTTTTGTAAAAAATCTTGAATATAAAAGGTGTAATATAGCATGTTCTACTCCGCCTACATATTGATCTACCGGCAGCCAGTAGTTTACTTTTTCTTTATCAAAAACTGCTTTATCATTTCCGGCATCTGAGTAACGGAGATAATAATAACTTGAACAAATAAAAGTATCCATCGTATCTGTTTCACGTCTGGCTTCTTCGCTACATTTGGGACACTTTACATTAAGCCATTCTTTTGCTTTTAGAAGTGGAGATCCGCCACTTCCTGTAAACTCAATATTAGTTTCAGGAAGCTTTATCGGTAGTTCTTTTTCATTAACCGGAACTACACCACACTTATCACAATAAATAATTGGAATAGGACAGCCCCAGTATCTTTGTCTGCTTATTAACCAGTCACGTAAACGGTAAGTAATTTTCTTTTTACAAAAACCGTTTTTACTTCCATATTCAGCAATTTTTTTCTTTCCGTCTTCGTTATTTAATCCATCAAAAATATCTGAATTGATCATTATTCCAGAACCAATATAAGCATGTGATAACTCTCTGCCCAAGCCATCAGGAGAAACTACCTGCTTAATTTCTAAATTAAATTTTTTAGCAAATACAAAATCTCTTTCATCATGTGCCGGTACTCCCATAACAGCACCGGTACCATATTCAAGAAGAGTATAGTCACTTATCCAGATCGGGATTTTTTGGTTATTAAACGGATTCAGAGCAAAGGTGCCAAGAGGCGTACCGGTCTTTTCTTTGTTTTCAGAAAGCCGTTCAATCTCAGTTAATAAGCTTGTCTGTTTTATATACGCCTGAACTTTTTCTTTGTTTTCATTCGCCGTAAGCTCAGTAACAAGCGGGTGCTCCGGTGCTAACACCAAAAATGTAGCTCCATAAACAGTATCAGGCCTGGTAGTATATACCGGGATTTGAAGACTGTGACCTGCAGTAAAAATAATTTCAGCTCCCTCAGATTTACCAATCCAGTTTTTTTGCATCAGTTTTACCCGTTCGGGCCAACCGTTTAATTTTTCAAGATCGTTCAGTAACTCTTCTGCATACCGGGTAATCTTTAAAAACCACTGTCTCATCATCTTTCGCTCTACAGGAGTGTCATCATGTCTCCAGCATTTTCCATCTTCCACCTGTTCATTTGCTAAAACTGTCTGGCATTGCGGGCACCAGTTTACCGGTGCATCTTTCTGATATGCAAGGTTATGTTTGTAAAACTGAAGAAATAACCACTGTGTCCATCTGTAATAATCCGCATTACATGAAATTACCTCTCTGTTCCAGTCATAACTTGTACCCAGTCTTTTTAGCTGCTGATTTTTCATGTACTCAATATTTTTTTTCGTCCACTGGTGAGGAGGTACTTGTCTTTCAATTGCAGCATTTTCAGCAGGCAATCCAAATGCATCAAAGCCCATAGGATTTAAGACATTGAAGCCAAGCATTCTTCTGTGTCTGGATATAACATCGCTAATGGTATAAACTCTCATATGTCCCATATGAAGATCTCCGCTTGGATACGGGAACATTACTAAGGAGTAATACTTAGGTTTCTTATCAAAATCAACAGCTTTATGGATAGAGGTTTTTTCCCATTCCTCCTGCCATTTATATTCAATTTCTTTAGGCTTATAAATTACAAATAATAGAATCATCAGGTTTTAATTATATTATGGAATAAAATATCCGGGTTAGCTCTAATCCTTTGGTTTATAGTTATTAAGGAATCAGTCTTGAGGCTGGAAAAGGGAATAGTATAACAGAAGCTTAATTATAAACAATCCTATAAAGAAATCAATTTTAAAAGATATAATGCAAGTATGAATCAAAGAAAAATAATCCTCAGTTTAATTTTTTTGTGTAGTTTGACTTGCAGTGCAAACGCTACTGAAGTAAGTAAATCCTCCGGTGTAAAGCTCGAGAGACACTTTGTTTTTGATACATTACCATTAAATCTTGAGGAAATTACCTCTGCCAGTGACAGAATATTTACCGGCATTTGTACTAATGCAGAAGAAATAGAAGATGATCCGGAATCCGGATTACCTGTATTTAAATACACATTTAAAATTATTGAAGTAATAAAAGGACTTCAGGGAAAAGAAGAAATAACATTTAAACAATGGAAACCTACAGTAAATGGTGCCAGCTATGAAGCAGAGAAAAAGTATATTTTGTTTTTATATCCAAACAGTGAAAGAGGATTAACAAGTCCGGTAGGTTTTTTACAGGGACAATTCGAAGTTCAAAAGAAAGGGTTTATAAGAAGAAGTGAAGTTGTAAAAAATAAGTCCGGCAATAGAGGATTAAACAGAAATCTAAAGACACAAAAGAAAGTAGTTATTCATGAAGATAATTATATAAATAACTATGTGGAAGAATGTTCTGAACTTGGAATACCGATGAGATATCAGGAATTTGTTAAAGCAGTTAAATACCTGGCAAAAAGAGGAAAATGAAAAAACTTTATCTACTTTTAGTCTTAGTTTTTTTTACAGGCTGCTTAAGTGTCAACGCTGGCGGTCCTTTAGTGGTAAAGAACGGGATGGCTATAACCTATGGAACAAAGCCTCTTGTTTACAGATATGATCTAGGACCGCTTGGAATATTTAGTAATACAGAAGCAAGACAACTTTTTGAAGACAGATTTATGGACTGGGAGGCAATTCCTACAGCGTTAAATTCCTTTAAACGTGATAATCCTGACTCTTTAACATTTGATGTTACTGCAAGTAATTTTGATCCCATCCTGAACTCAAAAAATCTTTTGGGTTATACTCCTGTAATATTTGATAATGATGGATCATTGTTAAATGCTTTCCTGGGAAATGGTGCAGGGAATTCTGTGCTTGGATTATCTGGCCCTATTACTGTAAACTCAGGTCCACTGGCAAATCAAATTGCTGAATCGCAAGCTGTATTTAACGGCAGATTTGTAGATGGTATTGATACCCCTGCTAATCCTGAATCAAGTATTGATTCTTTTAAAGGCACTATAATCCATGAGTTTGGACATGGTCAGGGTTTAGATCATTCACAGATAAATGTTGAAGCCGTTAAGCCCGCATCAGGACAGGAAATCAGGGATACAGTTCCATTAATGTTTCCTGTAGCAGTAAATGATTTATTTTTAATTAGGCGGGATGATGCTTCTGCAATTTCTTTACTTTACCCAAATCAAAGCACACTGGGTAGTTTTGGGACCATAGAAGGAAAACTTCTCAGGCAGGATGGAGTGACACCTGTTCTGGGTGGAAATATAATTGCAAGGAGTGTAACTGATCCTAAACTGGAAGCAGTTTCATGTGTGTCGGACTATCTGACAGAGGGTGATGGTTTTTACAAATTATTTGCCGTACCTCCGGGACAATATACTATTGAAATAGAACCAGTTGATCTTTCATTTACCGGAGGTTCAGGTGTTGGTCCATATACTGCAAGCAAAACAGATAAATCATTCCAAAATCCTGTCCCAAAAGGATTCTACACCGGAGCAAATAAACCAATAACTCTTGATCAAAGTCAGGCATTAGTAGTCAGTGTAACAGCCGGACAAACAATAAAAAATGCAAATATTATTGCATCACAAACAGCAGCTTCAAGCACTTCAACCTCAAGTACCTCAAGCACCTCAAGTACATCAAGTTCTTCAAGCAGCGGTTCTTCTGTTCCTGGTGAAATAAATGAAACTGAGCCAAATGATTCCGTTAATGAAGCTCAAACTGTCACACTGCCGGTTACAATCTCAGGAAATATTGCAAAAGGAGATCCGGGAGAACTGGAGCTAAGTACAGAAAGTGGTGAGCAGGTTATAATCAGCGATCTTTTTAAATTTACATTTACTCAGCCTGATTCACTTAATGCCTTACTTACTATTCCAAATGATTCAAGCAACGGTGATCTTGATTTGATTTTATTTAATGAAGATGGCTCACAAATAATAGACTCTTCAAGTCAGAACGGAAGAACTGATGAGTTAATTAGCACCTCACTTCAGGCAGGTACTTATATTCTGGGAGTTGGAGCATTTTCTGGCTCATCATCATATAAGCTTTCAATAACAAACTTAGCTGGTGTTCCATCTGTAATACTTTCAGGCCCTACTACGATACTACTCAGTAATCAGGGGGTAAATAAATTTATTATTAAAGCAAATGCATATAATTTTACATCCAGAGCAAACTGTAAGATTAAAAAATCAAGTAGCCAGCTTCTTAAAAACGGACTTAAATCATTTTTACTGGATGCAGTAAGAACAAGTAAAAAAATCACGTTTAAAATACCATTTATACAAGCTATTGACTTAATAAACAGTCAAACAGAAGAAACAGTTACAATATCAGTAATTTGTTCAAATGGTGCAAGTGATGAAATAGATATACTTATCACGCCAAACATACAAAAAATTACAGGAAATAAAACTTACCGGTATATTTTCAGAACCAAGTAACAGGTAACGTTATAAAAATCAAATGTCAAATAAGCCGCCAAAAAAAATATTGCTGGATAATGGCCTTGTAATAATAGCCGAGGAAATTCCGACTGCTTTATCCTGCACATTAAGCATATGGGTTAATGCTGGTTCAATTGATGAGGAGGTAAGCAATAACGGCATTTCACATTTTATTGAACACATTGTTTTTAAAGGTACAAAAACAAGGACAGCTCTAGATATAGCAGAACAAAGTGAAAATGTAGGAGCTAATTTAAATGCTTTTACAGACAGAGAACATACTTGTTATCATACAAGGGTTTTAAGCGAGCATATTTCTGTAGCACTTGAATTATTTTTAGATATGTTATTTAATCCAAAACTTGACGAAAATGATTTTGAGCTTGAAAGGCAGGTGATTTTAGAAGAAATTAAAATGTATGAAGATACTCCTGAAGATTTGGTTCAGGATTTTTTGTTTGAAATTATATGGAAAGAACACCCGCTTGGAAAGCCTGTTACAGGCACCACAAAATCAATTTCAGATCTTAAAAAAGATCTTGTTATAAAATATCTGAATAATTTATATACTCCGGATAACATGGTTATTTCAGTAGCAGGAAAATTTAATCTTGACGAAATTATAAAACAGGCAGAAAAATTTGTTTCCCATATTAAAAGAAAAAATAAAAAGGTTGAACCTCCTCCATTAATTCTCACACCGGATATTTTTATCAAAGCAAAGGAATTAGAACAGTTACACTTAAGCTTCGCCACTAAAGGCGTTTCTGTATTTGAAGAAGACAGGTATGTTTTAGCCGTAATCGACATTGCTCTTGGGGGTGGAATGAGCTCCAGGTTATTTCAGGAAATAAGGGAAAAAAGAGGACTGGCATATTCTATTTCATCTTATTACCACACAAATAAACTTGGAGGATTATTCGGGGTATATGCTGCTACTACAAGCAAGGATGCAGGCGGAGTTACAGACTTAATTCTTAAGGAGTTAAAAGCTATAAAAAAGAATGGCTTAAAAGCTGACGAGCTTGACAGGGCAAAAATGCAGCTTAAAACCAGTTTGTTTTTAGAGCTTGAATCAAACCAGGTAAGAGCATTCAGGAATGCATTATATTCACTTTATTATAATAAATTTTTTACAATTGATGAAATAAATACCTCTGTCCAGTCAATTACAAATGAAAGAGTTGCTAAGCTGGCAAATGAATTATTTGATTCAAAATATTTTACACTTACCCTTCTTGGACCAAAAGGCGGATTGCCAACTAAAACACAGCTCGAGGATGTGATTAAAAAATATTAATTGTTTTTCTGTGAGCAAGTTCCTCAAGCTCATCATTTAAAATAACTTCAGGCATCTTAAGTCCTTTTCGTTCCAGAGCTAATCTGATTAATTTATCTGCCAGATGTGGATTTTTAGGTAAAAGTGCTCCATGCAGGTATGTACCAAACACATTTTTATATCTGATTCCTTCAAAACCATCTTCTCCGTTATTTCCACTACCACGAATAATTTTTGCAAAAGGTTTAACTGAAGAGCCCGGATAAGTTTTGCCGCTGTGGTTTTCGAAGCCAACAATTGTATTCTTTGACTCAATCTCTTTACACAATACATTTCCAATCATTCTTTTATTACCAGCGATCGTATAAAGATCCAATGCATCTATGCCTGGTATTTCAGAACCATCTTGTGCTCTGTAATACTTACCGAGTAACTGGTAACCGCCACAGACAGCTAAAAAAACCACATTGTCTTCGATTAAATCAGTCAGCTCTTTCTTCTTCATCTGAAGATCATTTGACACTAAAACCTGCTGTTGATCCTGACCGCCCCCCATAAAAAAAATATCAAAGTTTTTACCTTGTAAATCTTCATTGGGGCTAATGGCTGTCACATTTAAATTAATACCTCTAGCCTGACATCTGAAAGACAAAGTTAATACATTCCCTCTGTCACCATAAATATTCAGAAGTTTAGGATAAAGATAAGCAAGTTCAAGTATTAACGACATATGTTATATAATAATTTACGTTATTAAGGAAATGAGGTAAGCAAATGTCAGATTCAGTAAAGAAGGCTATTAAATTATACAAAGATAACAAAAAAAAGATAGGCGATTTTATAAAATGGTCAGATAAACAAGTTCTAGCTATCAGGGATAAAATGAGGAAAGTATCCAGAAAAAACCGTGGTAAGTGGACACTTGAGTTTTATGAATCGCTACAGTTAATCAATAAAGAAAGCCTAAAAAGAAAATTAACCCAAAAGACTGCATGACATCGAGAAGAAAATTCATGGGTGCAGATATTGATCTGGTTTTAAAAGGTGAGCTGGAAATTGATAAATTTTGTGCTACAAGAAACGTCAGCCCGAGAACTGCTTATGTCTGGTGCTTAGAACGTGCCACCACAGAAGAACAGTGCGAAAAAGTTAAACGGTGGATGAAGGAATATTTTGATAAGGGTGTAGGTTTAATTTAATTATAAGTCACATTACTTATTTCCCAGGCATATTCACAAACCGGATTTGAGCCATTTTCACAGCTGCGCCCACTTAGCTCGTTACTGTTTCCAGGACATTTTGGTATTTTACCTTCTGAACAGTAAGCCATATCATCCTTCCAGGTTACATATTCGACACAACCAACCTCAACATTTTTTGGCGCAGGAAAATCACTACCTTCAATAACACATACAGGCTCTCCATCACACGGTTGCAAAGGAATATATTTTACATCTTTATTAATATTGTTTGTATCCAAATTAAAACTCAGACAAGCTGCTTCTTCATTTTCTCCACAAATTATTTTACCTTCCTTGCTGCAGGCTGGTGGCATTGAATATTTCAACCCTTTCATATCAGCAAAACATATATTGAAAGATAGTAAACCCCCCATAAATAAAGACAAAGATAGCCTGATACACCTGCCCATAACTCAGGTATCGTTCTTTTGTACTGGATCTTTAAAAAATAGTTACTGGTTATCCCGTGATTTCAATTTGTTTTTTTATTATTTCCTGAATTCCTTTATAAGCCAGCTCTACCATTTGATTAACTAAGCTCTGACTAAAAGGCTTCCCTTCAGCAGTCATCTGAAGTTCTATAATCTGCCCGGATTTATTCATAACTACATTACAGTCAACTTCTGCTTTTGAATCTTCATTATATGAAAGATCAAGTAAGAGGTCCCCATTTACCACCCCTACACTTACAGCTGCTACTGGTTCTATAAGAGGTATTTTTGCAATAAGTCCTTTATCTTTTAATCTGGAAAGTGCTTTATAGCTAGCTATAAATCCTCCGCATATACTGGCCACTCTGGTCGAAGCATCTGCATTGATTACATCTGCATCAATAGCAATTGTTCGGGGCCCGAATTCATTTAAATTAAATGCTGCTCGCAGACTTCTCCCAATAAGCCTTTGAATTTCATTTGTTCTTCCTGATGGTTTTCCTTTTGTAACTTCTCTTTGACTACGTGGCCTGGTAGAACCTGGTAGTAATGAGTATTCTGATGTAAGCCAGCCTTTATTTTTACCTTCCAGAAAAGGAGGTACTTTTTCATCAATCATTGCAGTAACCAGAACTTTTGTCTGACCAAGCTCTACTAAAACTGAACCGTCTGCATTTGGTGCAAAGCCTGATTTAAAGACCAAAGGTCGTAATTCGTTATTTTTACGGTTGTCAGGTCTTGGCATAGGGGTTTATTTTAGCATTTCCTGACAGCAAAATTATTTTCGTCAGGAATTTATTATTCTACGATTAAATCCAGGTTCAGTCCTAAAGAATTATTAGGAAATTTAACTGTTTGATAACCACAGAGTCTTATAGTATTGGGTATAAAGGCTGTAGGGGAGGCCCGGAGTTACCGACATCAGGTTCAAGAAAGGTAAAAGCCATGATTTACAATCCAATATTCGAAGAAGAAAAGGGGAAAAAATTGGAATTCAAGCAGCTTAAAAAAGAAATTAAGCACCGTGCCAGAAAAGAAAGCATGAAGCAGGTAATGGACAGAGTTTATCACTTACTGCAAAAGAAACCAGTTTTAACTCTTACAGCTCTGCTTCATCCGATAGTAAATTTATTTAAATTTACAAAGAAGAATGAAGAACAAATAGTAGAAAAGACTTAAACCCTGTAGAACTTTAACAAATTATGCAGCATCTTTTTGTACTTGTACAAACGGTAAAGTCGCAGTACTATGTGAATTTTTACCGTTATTTTTCTTCTTAAGGAAGAACTGATCATTTTCAAATAATATCTGTTCAGCAAGATCCAATGAGTTCATTTTGTCTTCTTCAGCAACACTCATTTTCATTTTTGGAAAACCAAAATATGTACCTAATGCAAAAGTATCAAACAGTGATGCAGCCCAATCTTTTTCCAAAGGAAGCCAGGAAAGTAAAGCAAACATAGAACCAGCAAATACCTGTCCATATCCGGCTCTTTCAGGATTATACTTAATAGTTTTCCCGTCAAGACCAAGACCTCTTGTCATTTGTGGTAAGCCATTTTGATTTGCTGCTACTTCAAGGCCATTTAATATAATTGGAAGAGATTGTACAAATGTTGCCCCTGACATCAGCCATTTCCCGACATTATTAAATCCACTTTCAGTAATCTCACCAAATTTTTCCATTCTTCCAAAAAGACCAGCACCAATTGCACCAAGTCCACCTAAAACACCAGCTAAAGAAAATAAATGTCCGGTACTCGGTATAGTAAAACAGGCATTTCCTGATTTATCTGAGACTCTATTTTTAAACTGGAAAATAAGCTTAGGGTGCATTATAGTTTGTTTAAGCATATATATTGTAGTTAAAATTGAGCTTGATAAACTCCCTACAAAATTTCCAATAAATTGAGGTAGTCCTGCATTTGCTACAGCTTTGCTAATAGGCAGCATAATTTTTTCAGTATTAAATCTGGTTACATCAACCTGGAATGGCCTTGGGTCTAAAATTCCTTTTACTGGTTTATCAGCTTTTATTTCTTCTTCGGTAAGAATATTTGAGCTTAATTGTCTTTGAGCATTTTGTATTCCCCTGCCTGTAAGTAAAAACAAGTTTGAAAATGCATATCCAATATGTTTTGGACCATTTGGTAAAAATAAGGCAGAAAATATATTCCCAAGCTCACCTATAGTTATTGAGTAATATTTATTTACATTTAAGACTCCTCTTAATGCTCCTGCTCCTGCTGAAATTGCCCTGACTGTCTGAGACATCCAGTACCCAAATGAATAAATTGATTCCTGAGTGCCATCAAACAATTTGCTGCTTAATCTTATTAAGCCACCAATACTTAATAAACCTCCGCATACTGCAAGAGTTGAGCTAAAAATATTTGGAAGCTTTGTAATAAGTGATCTTAGATTTTTTTGACCTTTTTCAGTATTTCCAAAACCCAGCAAACCAGTTAACCATTTACGTTCGAACAAACCTTTAATTGCTGGTTGAGGTGGTAAAGCTGGTTCTTCAGTAACACATTTTTTTATTAAAAAATCAGGATCGTCAAATACCTCAAAAGTATCTTTATAAACAAGGATTCCAAAAATACCATTTTTTGCTTCATTTGAAATAATTCTTTTTGTTAAAGATTCTTCATCACCTGTAAATCGTTTACCATTTTTAGTAGCAAGCGATCTGTCTTTTTCCATCCTATAATATTTTTCCCCTGACTGCGAATTAAAATATTCAAAATAAACACTGGAATCAGACACATAATCTGACATATATTTACTTCTTTTTAATTCTTCAATACAAACTTTGTAATGCTTAACTAACTGGTTTTGTTCAGGAGTTACTCCTTTGTCATCCAAAGCAACTGCTTGGTTAAACTCAGTCCAGTCAAAGTATGGATTAATTTTTGTCAGCCATCCTACACCATAAGCCAGGCTCATTATTTGTTCTCCTGGCTGTTCAAAATAATAGGTTCTAGGCTGAAGAAACAGCCAGATTTCTCTTCTTATTTCTTCTTCAGAATAAGTTTTATCATCAAGAGGAGTAACTTTAAAATAACCGTCTTTATCCTTACTACTCCTGTCTATATCAATAATTTTCTGGTATCTGCCACCTTCAAGTTTTTTAAGTCCAAAAATACCCTGTTCACTATAATCTTCTGAAAATATTTCATACTGACCTTTCCTTGCTCTTTCTACATCTTCAGTACGCTTATTTATAGTATCCTTTATGTAATCATGTTCTCCGATATTATGATAAATCTGGACAGCACCACCGCCTATTTTAATATTATTTATAGTAATAACTGAATGAAGAGCTTCCCTGTGGGCAGGGACATCGCTTTTACTGTCTCCAAAAGTAAAAATTATTTTTTTCTTTTTTATTCGTTCCTGCGGCTTTGGAATAGCTTCTGATTTTGGCAGGCAAATTGTTAATTCCCAATATCCCGGTCCCCACGGTCTTAGAGGAGTACGCTTATCTTCAAATGAAAAAATTGGAACCCTGACTTCATCACCATTGTACTTAAGTTTATAATTAACACAAAATAATGCATCGGCATAAAAACATTTTTCATCCTCATTAACAAGAGATCGTAAAAAGTCATCTTCAAAAGTAGAATCTATATATTTAATAACATCTTTTCCTATACCTGTTGATTTATCAAATTCTTTCCTTAGCCATTCGACATAATCATATACGTCCATACTGCCGGTTTCGCTTTGTAATTTTGTTATAAAAGTACTACTGAATTCCAGTTTTTTCTCATCATCACAGTTGAAAATAGGATTATTAGAAAATTCTTCTCTGCTATAGTTCATTTCCAGGTATTTTAATATCTTCCACTGTAGAAAACCTTTTGCACCTTGATTTTTATAGACGCCTCTTGCTTTCTCAATAAAAGCTTTCATGTTTTCATCATTTTTTCGAATTTGATAATTTAAATCTCTTATATAACTTCTTGCTCCTTCTTGATTTTCAATATCTTTTAAAGTCCAAATAGCTTCGTCAATTGTTTCAGGATGCGGAATATTTCTAGAATCTCTTATGTGTACACATGCCGATAAATCATCAGCATCTTTTATTTTTTCAAGGAATAGTCCTGGATTTCCTTTAAGGCACTTAAAGTAATTTATACACTCTCTTTCTATGCCATAGATATCTGTATATTTTATGTAGTCTTCATTGGAATCATGTCCAATAATTTCTATAAGTGAAAATAGCTCATCACTGGTTTCTTGAACTGCTTTTTTTGCATTTCTTATCTCTACACTACCAGCTCCACTATCTTCTAAATGTTTTAAGGTTTCCTTAGCTTCATTCCACTTTTTCTCTAAACCTTTACGTACAAACTTTCCATAGTTAACATGATTTACCAATACTTCTACAAAGTGTTTATAGCGTTCAGGTTTATCTTTATCACTTAAATCTTCAACTTTAGTTTTTAAATCTCTATAATCAACCTTTTCACCGTGATCTATAATTTGTTCTTTAAGTGCAAATATTTTTTTTAGGGACTGTCCGTAAACCTCTCCTGTTTTTCTTTCAGTATTCAGGATAAAGTTGTTTAAATTTTTAGGTTCTCCTACAATACATCCATGTTTTCTTACTGCATCTTTAATAAGCCTGTCTAGATTAAAGCGTTTCATTGCATCTACAGCTGCTATTGCCTGAGGTGCTATCTTTGTCCAGTTATCTTTTTTTTCTCCATATGCTGTACTTAAGGCTGTCTGGTCAACTTTTCTTGAAATTTCATATTGGTCTTCTGGTGAAAAGCCACCAATTTCTACAATTCCATCATAGTGCTCACTCTCTATACGTTTAGTATCCAGACCAAGTCCACATGTAGTAATTTTAATTGACCACGGGGTCCTGTTTGTATTCAGGTGGATCCTTGCACCAAGTACATCTGATAATGCTTTTATTGTATGGTTGAGTGCATGGATTTGTTCAAGATGTTGTGCTATTCGTGTAGAATGCGGTCGTCTAGTTTTGTCTACAATAGTACCATCGACATCAACATAAAACTCAATTTCAGCATCATGCTCAATAGACATTATTACTGCTTTTGCAAGATGGTTTACAAAAGCATTGTGATTGTATCGTAGTATTTCCTTCTTACTCAAATCAAGCGGCATTGGCAAGCCTTTGCCTACATCACGAGTCAGCCCATCCCAGGGATCTTTACCCTTACCTATATTTTCATAACCAAAATCTACTACTTCCTGTGTTCTGTTAACCACCCACCATGCATTTTCAAGTATTGCTTTTTTTCTTTCTTCTACATTATTTTCATCTATTGCTGCTACATCTTTTACTGCAGACATTCCATGTATAAATGCAGGATTTTCTTCTTCAATATCAAGCAATCTTTTACAAAAACCTTTTGAACTACTTACAGTCCTATTTGGACCACTTCTTTCTGTTACTGGAAATGTGGAAAGTAAGTATCCTTTTTCTGTAGTTACAGAACCTTTCCTGGGATCAATTATTTTCGGAACATGACCACTGTAAGGATTTTCAAGTCTGAACTTTGGTGTTGATGTAGCTGGTTGAACCAAGTCTTATTCTCCTTTGAATAATCTCGTTTTATATAGAATTCTTAAATAATTATCTGAACCTCAATTTTACAAACTTTATACATTTTAAATACAATGTGATTTTAGCACCGTAAACAGGGTAAATTTTAAGCTTCTTCATAATGGTTTTATATTTGTAATTCAAGTTAAGGTTAAGGAGGTTAACCTTGTTCAAAATACCTGTCAAATCAGTTCAAATTCTCCTTAATTTCTCCAAAAATAACTTGGCAACTAAAATATCAAATAAAGCAATCCCTAAATTAAACACAAGGATTCTTTTTGGTGTATTTTTTCTTTTATATTTTTCTGCAATAATTTCCCCGATTTCTTTTTTTATCTTTGGAGCGTTTAAAGGAAAATAATGTCTCAATTTATTTTTTAATTCATACTGTGGAATATCATCTGTATAAACTTCATCTAAACATTTATATAACCTCGGATCAATTCTTGTTCCATAGTCAACTGGCAGTATTAAAACATCACCTTTTAAATCTTTGTGAAAAATATATGGTGTGATTCCGGCAGGAAAAGTAGTAGCTGACAAAATTATATCTGAATTCTTTACAACTTCATGAAAATCCTTACTCGAATTAAATTTTTCTTTTGGCCATCTTTCCAAAAAATCACTTAAAAAATTATCACCATGATTATAAAGAATAAAGTTTACATCTTTAAAAATTGCTTTAAAAGCTAAAACATGAACATAAGCCTGCACCCCTAACCCAAAAATACCCACTGTAATTTTATTTTTTTTAGGAGCTAAATATTTTGCACACACGGCACTTACAGCAGCTGTTCTAATGGCTGTAATCCAGTTTCCTTTTAAAATTGCAACTGGTATTCCATGCTTAGGTTCATTTAAAATAATTATACTGTTTAAATAAGGCAGACCAATTTTTAAATTTTTCGCAAATGCACCAATCCATTTAATTCCAAATGTCTCCAGACATCCTTTTTCATTAGAAACAGATACTGACATTGAATCTGCAAAGGCACCCGGAGCAGGTAATTTAGGTCCTATTTTAGGAGGTAAGCTAACCAAGCCCAAGCCTTTTTTTCTAAACCCTTCTTCTACAATATTAATTACATCTTTTATTTTTAAAACTTTTTTGATTTTTTCATCATCAAGAACTATTTTGATCTTTTGATTTTGCATGTTTATTTCTTTTATTCAATTTTTTGTAATATAGATATTGCCGGTAAGCATCCACCCGGGACATTCCATTTATAAGTAAGGGTTTCCTGCTTTTTAAAATTTAATATGTTCCATTTCTTATCATTTGGATCCCAGGTAATTAGCTCTGGAATCCCGTCTCCATCAGTATCTCCGGAAGAAGGTATATCATTAACGCCACCAAACTTTATTTCATTTTGACTTCCGTCTTTTGCATATTTAAAATACCAGGTTTGATTTGATTTTCTCCAGAGCACAAGGTCACATCTGCCATCTCCGTCATAGTCATTCGGAACTATTGTGTCCCATTCTTTACCATGCTGTATATGTTCACTTTGATTAAAATCAAAACCAGTGCCAGACTTAACTATATGCCAGAAACCATCATCTGGCCTCCAGGCACCAAGATCAGTTTTTCCATCTCCATCATAATCTGCAGAGAATGAACTATCCTGATATACTCCGTAAGAAATAAATTTACGCTGTTCGCCAGTATTTTCATCTTTATATGTTACAAGCCATGCTCCTGCTGATGGTCTCCAGACTGATGCTTCATATTTTGTATCACCATCTATATTTGTAGGAATAGGGAAATCACCTATCGAACCTAAAAACTCTTTTTTTTGGTGCCCTGGAGAAGAAGATAAATTTATAATCCATTGACCTGAATCAGGATGAAAAAATGCAAAATCAGTTTTTTTATCTCCATCATAATCTGCAAAAACAGGCTGATAATTTATTCTAGTATCAAAGAATTTTTTCTCATAGAATTTATTGTCAGATGTAAGCTGAAAGTACAAAGTATTTGTCTGTGGGTTCCAGACAGCAAGATCAAAAATTTTATCCCCGTCAAAGTCAGTGCCATAATTTGATAATGAAGAAAATACAATTAATTTATCCTTAGTTAGATCCGATATAAACAAAGGAACAGAAGTAAAGAGTAAGGTTAATAGTAAAATTACAGGTTTCATCATACAGTAACACCATTTGTTGTTTTTAGATTTTCTGTATTTTTCTTTTTTTCAAGTAACTTTACTAACAAATAAATAAAAACAATAAGTGCGCCAAAACTAATATAAGTAGCAGTTTTTCTTATCTGCGTATGCTCAAACTTTACTTTTACTTCATGCTGTCCGGAAGGAACCTGAAATGATATAGCCCCGATTCTCTGTTCTGTATCAATATTCACTGGCTTTTTATCAATATAAACATTCCATCCGGGAAAAGAAAAGGTTCGTAGTCGTATCCTATGATCAACGGGTGAAAAAACTTCAAACATTCTTTCATAAGATTTCCACTCTAAAAGTTTAAATTCAGTATCCGGGTTAGAAGAAGCAATAGAAGGAGAGAAATCTTGCCCAGGAGCAAAATTTCTCCAGTTTGGATCTCCATTAATGTTTGGTCTGTATTCATTATTTGACCAGAGAACATTAACTGCTGATTTAAGCAAGCTCTCCTCAGGAACCCATTTCCAATGAAACATGTTTATATAATTAACATAAACCAACAAAGATAATACAAACACTATTGAAAAAAACACAAATTTATACCCGGAAAAATTAATTTTTTCTTTGATCAATGTTTTTATTAAATCAAATGCAAACAACATTACCAATGAACCAAAAACAAGTGAAAAGGTGGTAAATCTCCAGGGAAATTGAATAGTATGGAGGGGTTTAATCATAATCCAGATAAAGAAAGACACAGGAGTCATCATTAAAAAAGAAAGGGCAAACATTGTAATTGCTGTGTTTATTCTAAGTGACTCGCTAAAATAAAGTTTTACTTTGTCCATATTTAAAATTAAGACAAACATACAAATTAAAACAGCTGCTCCAAAGAGAGCATTACTAACTTCATAGTACCTGTGATCAAACATAGCCCAGGCATAACCTTCACTTCTATCTCTATCTAAATAGGTGTATAAGAAATTTTTTAAATAGTCCCAAAGAGGTCCTTGTATTATCACTTCATCTGCATGAACAAATTTCTTTTCAAGACTTGCCGGGATTAAATAAAAACTTGAAAGTGCTGTCCCAAGCCCAAGACTCAAAATAAAGTTTCTTAAAAATTTTCTGGTTTTATAAATAAAAATACTGAAGAAAAAATATGGAACAGATAAAAGAGTAAAACAAAAGGCTGTAGCAATGTGAGATAAAACAAGACCAGCATAACCAAACGAGGTGATTACAAGTGACTTTAAATCAATGTTCTTATTTTTATCAAAAATATCTAATCCATAAAGAGTCAAATATACAAACGCAATGGCCAGTGTACTATTTGGCCAATTTGTATTATAGGTGTATATATGAAAAGCTGGTGAAAAAATCACAAAAATCAAAGCTAATGTTGTTGAAACTGCAGAACCATGTCTCCTCAAATATAAATAACCAGTACACGTGGTTAGAATCATTGGAGCAACATGAATCCATTTTACTGAAAGAATTGCATTCCTAAATAAGAGATCAAAAAATACATAAAGGTAATAAATAAGAGGGGCATAAAAATTAAATACTGCTAACCCATAACCACTCCCTTGTGCATCAATCCATCTGGGATAATACTGCCCCTGCCAAAAGCATCTTTTAAAATTATATGCACGTTCCATATGAATATGCCAGTCAGCATGGCTTGGAACGCTTTTTAAAAATAAGATTGGACCTGCTGCAAGGATTAAACATAAAACAATGAATACAAATCTTTCAGCCCTTGAATGTAAAAAATAATATTCGTTCTGCTTTGGAGCATCTGGATTGCTTTGTATTTGATTTTCTTCTTTTTTTCCCTGAGTAGCTTCCATTTTCTATATTTTTAGTTTTAGTAAATCAAGTTATTGTCCAATCTAAGATACCATTTCTAAGCAAGCTACTTAATATGGTAACGTAACGTAACAAGAAACACTAGAAAAAATAAACTTTATAGTATTGTAATTATTTGTTTCTAATAATGGTTTCTTGCGTCAAATAGTTAGAAAGAGTTAAAATCATGCATTTTTTAATAGCTTTAATAATTTGGTCTTTTTTGGTGTTAGCATCTGCGTTTGTTGGCCATATAGTTGCAAAGATTTTTAAATCAGACGAAGAAAATTCGTTATTAAAACTTTTAATTGAAATAGCTACAGGATTCTCTTTTTTACTAATAATAATTAACTTAATAGGCAGAGTTACAGGAAATCTTTATCTAGCATTACTTATAGCTTTATTAATTATAATTTCTACTTGTATCTTAAGACGCATTGAATTAACTGAATTTTTAAAAAGCTTCTTTGAAAAACTAAAAAACTTAGAAAACAAATATTTAATTATTTTACTTTTATCAATAAATCTAATCTATGGTTTAACTGCTTTCTCTACTATTAAGATTGATCATTTAGGTTTCGGTGATAAACATATATTTAGCATAAATCAGCTTATTGCTGGAACATACCCTCCTAAATATTTTTTCCTTGCCAGCTTAGATCAAAGAAAGAGTTTTGGAGCAGATATATTAGCTGCAACTGTATCAAAATTATCCGGTATACATCCTGAAATATCGCTTGATTTACTAGCCTTGATTTTTTTAAATTTATGTCTTTTAACATTTTATGCATTAACTAAAAAATACCTGAATTCAAATCAGATAAATAAATATCTTGTTCCATTTTCAGCATTTTTAGCCTGGGGACCGGTAACTAGCTTATTTAGTAAAACTCCAGGAGAGGTAATCCCGACAAAATTCTTTGAAAAGATTAACTATTTAACACAAAACAGATTGATTGATAGTGCACACTGGTCAGGAATTGTAATTCATCATTTCTTTGCCCCAGCTTTAGGAATAGGGATATTTTTCTTTCTTATTGCTCTCTATTTTTTATTTAAATATTTTGACGAGGAAAAAGATTTAAATAGAGCCATTTTTCTGGGAGCATTTTTAAGTAGTTTAGTAATCATAGACTTTTCAAAATTTATTGTTTTAACTTTTACACTAATCTTATATTTTCTTTTTTCCTCTAAACTTGATGGGCTTTTAGTAAAAGGTGATATTTCCTCGCTTAAATTACCTGCCATCTTACTTTTATCACCATTTGTATTTGGATTAATTCATGGGAACTGGATGGTAATAAATAATAACTTTGATCCTATCGGTACATTCTATAAATTTGGAACTTCAAATTTAAACAACAATTTATGTCCACTTAAAAGCAATACTCTATTACTTATTATTTATGCATTTGGTTTTTATGTTGCATATAAAGCAAATCATAAGTGGATTAAATTTTTAATTCCATATTTCGTTTTCAGTTTAATTTTTCCTTATTTTATAACCATCCCAAATGCCGGAATAGGAAAGCTTTTCATGATAAGTAATTTGCTTGGTGCTTTTGCTGTTCCCTGTACTATTGAATTCATACAAAACAAATTTAACTTTACAAAACAAAATTCAAATGCTTATTATGCTGTAATATTTTTTATTTTATGTTTCAGTACTTTAATGTTCTGGATATTTGGAGATAGAGAGAAACCATTATTCAGAATAGAAGCTGATAAAGTAAAATTTTCAGGATTTCAGACTATACCATCTATAGACAATTTAGAAGAAGCACCATTTATAAAAAAATTAAAGTCGCAGGATCTAAGAAACAAATTAATTATTACTGAACCTGCTTATATTGAAACACTTACTTTTAATACAGGCTTATTTTCACCTGGATTTATAAATTCTGCTGTTATTAAATCTGAATACCCTATAAGCCAACAAGCTCTAAATTTTAATACAACGCTTCACACTAATAAATATTTTGACCTAGATAGAGATTTTTCTATAAAAGAAAAGGTAGGTTGGATTTATTTAACTCCTGGGATGTTTAGAACATTAATGTACCCACAAAGCAGAAAAAGATTACTAGAAGCTTACTTAAATAAAGGGGTAACTTTAATACAAAGCAATAATAAAGAAGATAAAATTTCTGTAAAAGAATTATTTAAAATAGATCCTAAAACTTTACCTACAAAAGACAATAAAATAAATAATAAGAAACTGATTAAACTTACAAAAGATCTAAATAAACATCCTAGGTATATCCAAGAAATAATTAGATCTCCATTCTTTGGAATTTATAATGCTAAATCAAATGATTTTGATGGAGACAAAATTGCAGATGTTGCCTTTTTTGATGAATTCACCAAGCACTGGCATATAATTTATGGAAAAAATCATGAAGAAGCTGATATTGATTTAACAAACAGTCTGTTCCCAAACAACAAATCATTTAATTTACTTGTCCCAATACCATCAGATTACGATGGCGATGGAAAGACTGATATTGCTTTGTTTGAAAAAGGATTTGGGACATATCATATTATTAGATCTTCTGATTCGATATCTGATTCTATGCTTAGTGGTTGCTACAATTATGGTGAATTGCCAGTACCATCAGATTTAGATGGAGACTCAAAAACTGACGTTGGATGTTTAACTTTATTTACAGGATACTGGGCTGCACTTATATCATCTACCGGATATACATTTCAAGGCAAACAAATAGGTGTTTCTCAAACAGATATTCCTACATATGCTGATGTAGACGGTGACAGAAAATCAGATTATGTCGTTTATAAGTCAAACAAAAATCAATTTAACATTTATTTATCATCAGAAAATTTTAATCAGGTAAAGTTTATCCAGATTCCCATTGGAAACAAAAATTCACGAGTAGTTCTCGATGACTACGACGGTGATAAAAAATTTGATTTAGCAACATGGACACCTGACTCGGGAGAATGGGAAATTGCATATGCAAAAGATTTAATCGGAAATAACACTTTATATAACACTGGGGTTACACCTCCTGCATTTGTAGGCCATGGTATAGCACAAAATACAAATAATAATGTCCAAGGTTCAGCATTGTGTGCTACACGCAAATTTATATTAGGAAAACCTACAGACATACCAATGCCAGGAGATTACGATGGAGATGGGAAATCTGAAATAGCAGTTTTTCGTGTTAAATCCGGGAAGTTGGAAATACTTTTCTCTGATGGAAGCAAAAGAATAATTAATCTTTCTAAATATAGGGGCTTAATCCCTGCAAACTTTATTGGAGTTTGATTTCTAAATGAACCAAGAAGCAATATATTCAATAGTTATTCCTGCCTTTAATGAGGAAATCATAATAAATGAAACATATGTAAAGTTAAAAAAAATAATGGATAGTCTTAATGAAGAATATGAACTGGTGTTCATAAACGACGGGAGCATTGATAACACTTCAAGTATACTCAAAGAAATTTGTAATAAGGATAAGCATGTCAGGCTTTTAGATTTTTCTAGAAACTTTGGACATCAGATAGCAATAAGTGCAGGTATCGATCACGCTACCGGTAAAGCTGTAGTAATAATAGATGCAGATTTACAGGATCCGCCGGAAGTAATCCCTCAAATGATTAAAAAGTGGAAAGAAGGATATGAGGTGATTTACGGAAAGAGAAGTAAACGAAAAGGTGAAACGATTTTTAAAAAAATCACGGCATACTTGTTCTATCGTCTTCTTAAATATTTAACTAACTATGAAATTCCGGCCGATACTGGCGATTTCAGATTAATTGATTACAAAGTTTGCAATGCATTAAGAAGTATAAGTGAAAAAAGTAGATTCATGAGAGGAATAATTAGCTGGATTGGTTTTAAACAAACATTTATAGAGTATGTTAGAGAAGAAAGAAAGGCAGGGGAATCAAAATACCCTCTAAGAAAAATGATCCACTTTGCTTTAGACGGTATCACCTCTTTTTCTTATAGACCTTTAAGACTGGCAACATACATTGGGTTATTTCTTTCTGCTGGTGCATTTTTATACTTTTTTTATGCGGTATATCAATATTTCTTTAACGTAAGAACTGTTCAGGGTTGGACATCTACAATAGCAGCAACAGTGCTTTTTAACGGAATTATTTTAGTTATGCTGGGTATAATTGGTGAATATGTAGGTAGAATTTATGAAGAAACAAAAGACAGACCTCTTTATATACTAAGGGAAAAAGTCGGGTTTAAAGAATAAAAATGGATAATGTAGAAGAAGTTTTAAAAAGAGAAAAAGAGTTTCATGATGAATGGGCATCTACAATTGATCTGGAGAATATAAATGTAGAATCTTTTTTTGAATCATCTACAGCTCCTGAAAATCGCTTTATATTAACTCGGCTGGGAGATATAAAAGGTAAAAAACTACTTGATATTGGTTGTGGTGCTGGTGAAAATAGTGTTTACTTCGCAAAAAAGGGAGCTATTTGTACAGCTACTGATTATTCATCTGGGATGGTAGAAGTCGCTAAAAAATTTGCAGCTAAAAATAATGTGAAAATTGAAGCTCATACAATGAATGCTATGGATATGGATATCCCGGATAATACTTTTGATATTACTTATGCTTCAAACATCCTTCATCACGTAGACCAATATAAAACTCTAAAAGAAATGCATAGAGTGCTAAAACCTGGTGGTAAAGCCTGTTTTTGGGATCCTCTTAAACATAACCCAATTATCAATGTTTATAGAAAAATAGCCACAAAAGTTCGTACAGAAGATGAGCATCCATTAGATATTAATATTATTAAATATGCCAGATCGTTATTTAAAGAAGTTAATTACGATACTTTCTGGCTTTGCTCTCTTTGGATTTTTTTACAGTTTTATTTAATGGAAAGAGTTAATCCAAACAAAGAGAGATACTGGAAAAAAATAATTTCTGAAGAAAAAAGACTAAGAGGTGAATATTTATTTCTTGAAAAATTAGACGACCTTGTAAAATTAATACCCTTCATGAAACGATTTGCCTGGAATATTGCCGTGGTGGCTACGAAGTAAGTTTAATTAACTTTCTGTACCTCTAACAACAATCATAAAGTATATTTGAGCTACAATTGCAATTATAAATAACCTGGCAAGAACTGATTTTAAAAACTGTTTTTCATTTAATAAGCAATTTGTATACAATCCAGCCCATCCAATCCATGACCAGCAAATATAACGATATTCCATAGCACAAGCAAAAGGATTTCTTGTCAAATATGCAATATCTATTAAATGGGCTAGAGCAACAACAGCAAATGATAGCTTGGAAAAATTTGATTTGAAAGCTACTTTTAAGGCAGCTAGATAAGCTATCAAATGAACCCAAAGAAATAACCATGCAAATCCTATATGTGGGGTGTCAAAATGGAAAACAGAAAGTACTGAACTTATAAAAATATATGACCAGTAACTATATCTTTTCGTTGTTTCACGAGGCCATGCATGGTTCCAGGGGTCTTTCCATACAGTTTCAAAATTTTTAAATATTGTAGTTGGAAGAAATCTGTCAATAAGAGGTCTGTCATCAATACGAAGAGTAGCTGCTAATCCACCTGCATTATTTGGAAATAGTTTCCCGGAATAAGGTTTATTATGAAGTAATGTCCATGGTAATAAAGAAGCAAGTGCCAAAAGCAAAATAAATATTATCTTTTTTTCTAATCCTTGAGATTCCTTATTCTTTTTCAGACTCCAAAAACAAATGACTATAACAGTTAAAATTGCACCTCCAGCTGTTAGCTTAGAATAAAGCCCAAGAGAAGCAGCAAGAAACAAAAAAAATGCTGTTTTTTTAGACCATTGAAAATAAAGTTTATAACCCAATGCTAATACAGTAAGAGAAAGAAGTATCGCTAAAGAATCATTATTATAAGTTGAGAACATAATTACAAACATCGGAGTAGTTGCTATAAAAAGCAAAACTAAAGACTGGATAAATGAATTTGTGGTCATTTTCTTTATAAACCAAAAAATAATAAATATAGCAAAAAGTCCATAAAAAACAGATAATCCTCTGACGCAATTTATATGAAGTAATTTATCTGATGACTTAAGTGAGGCTGGAAAAATAAAGCTATTTAAAAAATAATAAGCCGGTGGTTGCCATGTCTCCCATCCTTCGTAAGGAGCTGGTAGTTTATGTCTAGTAGCAAGTATTTCACTATATTGAATGTGACCATCAAAGTCATAAACCCTCCAATTATATGGCGTATTTCTAAAATAAAAAAACATTCCGGAAAGCCATATTATTGATACTATTAAAAACACTTTTAATTCTTTAAAATTATACATATATCCTAATCTATTGCTTTCCTAACATTTCCCTAACTGATCTTTTGATAGCTTCTTTAGAATTATATTTTGCTCTCCAGTCAAGACCATGAATTTTAGTTAAATCAAATCGAACGATTGGTACATCTCCCTTCCAGCCTCTATCCCCACCAGTATATTGAAGGCTCACATTCCTAAGTCCCATTTCTTCTAACACAACTTCAGCAATTTCATTTACTGTAATATAACTATCAGTTGCTATATTAAAAACATTTACAATTTTATCAGTCTTGTCAATTACAAATTTCATGGCATCTACAACGTCACTCACATGAATGTAAGATTTACTTTGTTTTCCATCTCCTAATATCATTAACTCTTTTGGGTGCTCTTTTAGTTTTCTAATAAAGTCATAGGCAACTCCATGGGTTTGATTTTTACCTACGACATTAGCAAATCTAAATATCCATGACTTCATATCAAACATATGACAAAATGCACTTATTATAGCTTCAGCTCCTAACTTGCATGCTCCATACATAGAAGAAGGAAGTAATGGTCCAAAATCTTCCGGGGTTTCAGTAAAACCAACATCACCATAAACCCCACTTCCAGATGAATAAGCAATAGATTTAACACCAGTTAACCTCATTGATTCAAGCAAATTATAGGTAGCAATAATACCTAATCGTAGATCTAAATCGGTTTCTGTCATTGCTTTTGAAATATCAGGATTAGCTGCAAAGTGATAAACAAAATCATGTCCTTTGATATTTTCTTTTATTAGCTCAAGATTTTGAAGATCTCCTTTTATCAATTTTAAATTTTTATTCTTTAAATGGTGCTGAATATACGATATTTGACCAGAACAAAAATTATCAAAAACAGTAACTTCAGCTGTTTTATCTTCACATAATTTATCAACTATTGTTGAACCAATAAAACCTGCTCCACCAGTAACAAAATATTTCATGCCATAACCTTTGTATTCAACTTCTTTGCTAATTTCTTAGCATTAGCAATACAAACATCACTATTTATATAAATAAACTGAGCAAAACGACCAAGTAAATTTATTTCTAATCTATCAAAGTATTCATAAATTATTTTCATGCTTCTTGTGTAATTAAGATCATACACAGGGTAGGCATATTTAATATATTTAATATCTGTTTCACACACATCAGCTCTCTCAATAAAACCTTCTTTTATTAACCAGAATACTGTCTTATCAATTACTTCTTTACTCTCAACTTTTTCCTTAGGAATATTACTATTAAACGTAACCTCTGCAAAAATTGAAGAACATCCGGGTGGAGCTAGAGTATCTGAGAAGCCTGTGCTAAAACAATATCTATGAGCTAAGCTATCTTTATCATGGACATACATTGCTGTTAAACTATTGTGCTTGATTTTATTTAGTCCAACCAAAACCACTGCCATTGAATTATAACGTAAAGCATTTATAGCATCTTTTATACTTTCAGGTACATCTTGTTTTAATATTTTTATTAGTTCAAATATTGGAAGCGTCGATACCAAACTTCCATATGAATGAGCGGAGTTTTGAGTTTGAACATACCATTTATTGTCTTTTTTAGATATGGCTTTAACTTCTGAATTTGTGTAAATGTTTTTTAATTTATTCTCAAAAGCACGTACTAAAGATTGAATCCCTCCTTTTTTTGGATAATAAAAATATAATTGATGAGTATAACCTTCTGTTTCAATGCCTATAGCTGATTTAATAATATCTTCAACAGGGGGTTTTGGTATTCTTTCTACCCATTCCATTCCCATTTCTGCCGGATCAATTTTCCAGATTTTTTCATTATAAGGAAGCATATATTTATCTGATATTGATGTGCCGAATGTATAATAAAACCACTCTTTTAAATTAGAGGGTTTAGGATGATCATTCTTTAAGTAATCTCTTAAGCATTCAAAAATTTCTTCTTTATCCAATGCATGCAAACCATTTTCGAACGGATATTTCACAAAGCATCCTTTATACCAGATCTTATTACTTCGTCTTTTTTTGTGAATATTTTCTCCTAATAAATCAACCTCAAATTTAAGAATATCTTTATTAGATGAAAACATTATATGTCCACCAATATCGTAAAGAAAGCCATTTTTTTCAAACGTTGTACAAAGCCCCCCGCAACTATTATCCTTTTCTAAAATTTCGTAATCCTGTTCTAGAAAATAAGCTAAAGCAAGCCCAGAAATCCCTCCACCTAAAATACCTACTGTCATTTTTAACCCCTGTTTTAATTTTAAAGATTAATCATAATACTCTTGTAAAAAAATCCTCCTAAAAGTCCATATTGTACTTGAAAACTTTCTTAAGGTAGTTGTTCCAATCCTTTCATAATAATTTATGGGAACCTCAGTATACTTATATCCATGCTTAATCGGTCTAATTAAAAGCTCTACAGGAAATGCCGGACCATCTGCCTTCCAATCTAACGAGTGGATTAAATCTCTTTTATATGCTCTCATTCCACTGTGTACATCTGTTGTTTTTATCCCATGTCTTAGCCAGGCAAGAAAAGCAAAAAACCTATTGGCTAAAAAATTAGGGAAAGGCATATTTTTAGGCTTATTTAACACTCTTGTAGTATTTACTAAGTCATATCCATCTCTACAGAGTTTGACAAGTTTTGGTATATCTTTGCTTGGATAGGTACTATCACAATCCATAGTAACAATTACTTCTCCACTCGCTGATTTTAAAGCAAGCTCCATTGCTTTACCATAACCCTTTGGTGGAAATTGTTTTATTACTTTTGCCCTATTCTTTTCAGCAATCTCAGCAGTTTTATCCTTACTACTATCAACAAGCAAAATTTCTGCTTCTGGAACAGCTACTTTAATATCATTAATGACTTTTTCAACAGCACCTTCCTCATTCATAGAAATCATTACAACTGATACATCTACCATAACCATTTCCTTTCAAGGGTTACTTTTGGGCAACAAATACAAATTGAAATGCAAATAATTCTTTACGAATCCTGCAAATAATTTTTTCTAAAGGTAAAAAATATTTTATATATTGTTTATAAAGCGGATTATCTAAAATTGCCCGTGGATTCTGGAGAGATTCTAGATTAGCCTTACCTTTCATAAACCGTTTTATAAATGGAACAAATGGTCGAACAATACCAGGATTAAAATCTTCTTTTATAATTTTTAATCTTGCTGCTTTTATTAAACGTCTCATGCTAGATAAGGTAAAAAAACGAATATGTGTACGATCGCAGGTGCCAGTATCAGTATAGTTAAAAGCACCAAACAAAAACTTAAGGCGAACATCCCATATAACAACGTTTGGAAGAGAAATAATAATTTCCCCATCTGGTTTTAATAATGATTGATAAAGAGAAAGGACAGAGAAGGGATCATAAAGATGCTCTAAAATATCTGCAAAAATAATAATGTCAAATTTTCTATTTTTAAGATTACACGGCAACCTGTTGAAATCTTCAATATCAACTTCATAAGCTTCATCTAAGCGTTGTTTGGAAATTTCAATAGCTTTTTTCTCTCTTTCCAAACCAACGACATAATTACCTTTTTTTTTAAGACTTTCTCCAATTGCTCCATATCCACAGCCAACATCAAGAATTTTCTTTCCGGAAGAAACACACCTAACTAATGCAGGATTAATATCTTCATAATATTCATAATTTTTTTTATATAAGTTCTCGATTTTTCCTCTCTTATTTTTTGGACTTTAATTAAAAATCAATAGTGGTAGCTAGAGGTCAATTTTAGCTCTCGTTGAAGAGATTGCCTCCTATTAAATATATTCATCATTACTTTCGACCCATCAAAATCAAATTTAAATCTCATTCTTCTCATTCCATATTCAGACATAGCTCTGGTTAATTTTGACTGCATTTCTTTAGGGCAGTAAAAAAGCATAAATCCACCACCACCGGCACCTAAAATTTTTCCACCTAAAGCACCATTTTTTATTCCCAGTTCATATAAATCATCAATACTGGAGTTAGTAATTCTGTTTGATAATCTTTTTTTAGCTTGCCAGTGTACATCCATTAATTTTCCAAACTCATCCAGATTTCCAGAATTAACCGCATCAAGGGTTTTAAAACCAATGTCTTTTATTTCATGAAGACTTTCTACAACTATTTTATGAGTTTCATTCTTTTTGTTTTGTGTTGCTTTGTTTTGCTCTTTTAAAATTTCTGAAGCCGACCTTGTGGTATTGGTATAGTATATAAGTAATGAACTCTCCAATTCATCAATCGCATCCTCAGACAACCTTTCAGGTCTTTTTACTTTTACTAAACCATTTTTATTTATATCCATTACAATGAAACCACCAAAAGCTGCAGTATATTGATCCTGTTTACCTACAGGCTGTTTTAAAACATCCATTTCAATATGACAGGCTTCTTCAGCTAAGTCCTGCTGCGAAATAGAAATATTTTTATAACAATGAAGAGCATTTAATAAACCAACTAAATAACAACCAGAAGAGCCTAAGCCCGTACTTGCTGGAATATCTGCCATAGACTGGATTTCAACAGCACTTGTAACTTTCATAAGTCTTAATGATTCTCTTACAAGATCATGTTTTATATCTTCAATATTTGAAACTTCTTCATATTTTGAATATTTAACTCTTATTAAATCATCCACTATAGGTGTATTTAAGTGAATGTACATGTACTTGTCTATAGTTACAGAAAAAATAAAACCACTATGTTCACTGTAGTAAGAAGGCAAGTCAGTTCCACCTCCGCCAAGAGTTATTCTAAATGGTGTTCTTGTAATTATCATTTCAAATCTTCTCCTTTTGTATAATTTCCTCAGCTGTAGCAAGGGCTTCTTTTGTATCTATTGCCAAGACAAAACTATCTGTTAAATATCCTTTTATTATAATTCCTTTAGAAATTAATTCCGGGAAAATATCTTTACCAAAGTCAGAAGCAGCATTATTAGGAATCATATTTAAAATGTCCGGTTCTAAAATATAGACCCCTGCATTTACATATCCTTCTATACTATTTCCTCTTCCCTCAATAAAAGAATCTATCACATTATTTCCTGTAATCTTTATAACACCACCAGCAATACCTGAATTTAAAGCTTCTTTAGGATTAAACAAAGCTATAGTCACTTTAGAATTCTGAGAAATGTGGAAATCTAACATTTCGCTTAGATTTAAATTTGTATAATTATCCCCATAAATAACAAAGAATCTTTCATTCTTAATAAACCATTCTGCATTTTTTACTGCTCCACTAGTACCTAAAGGTTTATTTTCCAAAGAATACTGAATATTTATATTCCATTTATCCCCATTACCAAAATAATTTTTAATGACTTCAGGTAGATGGTAAACAAGCACACAAATATCTTTTATATTATGCTTTTTCAAAAGTAAAATATTATGTTCTAAAATAGGTTTGCCAGCTACCTCATACATTGGCTTTGGTATATTTTCAATGTTCAGTCTTTTCCCGAATCCACCAGCAAGTATAAATGCTTTCATTTTAGTTCCTCAAGATACAAGGATATCACTGCCAAACATTAGTTTTTAAATTTGGGTATATAATCTAGTAAAATGAGTTACAAAGATTTGAACCACATAAAAACATACTTAGAACAAACATCAAAAATTGCACTAATGCTTGATAGAGACTAAGGGGTATATTATATACTGGTGATGATTATACCGTGTAATATCACCACATACCTTAAAATGTTTACAAGAACCATATCAAAATTTATAAAGTCATCAAAAAAAAGCATTCTTTTACTTGGGCCAAGGCAGGTTGGAAAGTCTACTTTAATCAAGAGCTTATCGCCAGCTCTGAAAATCAACTTAGCATTAGAGGATACTTTTCTGGATTTTGCAAGCAATCCAAAGGAGCTAACAGATAAACTATCACAGGTAAAATATCAAACTGTTTTTATTGATGAAATACAAAGATTACCCGGATTGCTAAACACTATACAAGCTATACTTGACGACAGCAAAAAGCCGTTAAAATTTTATTTAACAGGTTCAAGTGCAAGAAAATTAAAAAGGGGTAAAGCAAATCTTTTGCCAGGGAGAATTCACACATATTATTTATTTCCTCTCACTGCCAAAGAACTAAATTATGAGCTTGATTTACATGAAGTATTATCTACTGGCTCCTTACCTGGCATCTTAACTGAGAAAGAAAAAAAAGAAAAATATAAAACATTACGCTCATATGCATCTGTTTATTTAAAAGAAGAGATTCAAGCTGAAGCTCTTACAAAAAACATAGAAGGATTTTCCAGATTTTTGTTTGTAGTTGCAGCTGAAGCCGGTAAATTTTTAGATATTTCAAAGATTTCAAGAGAAGCAAGACTCCCATGGCAAACGACTTTAAGATATTTTGAAATTTTAGAGGATACTTTAATTATTCAGCGTTGCGAGTCATTCAGTAAGTCTGAAAGAAAACGTTTAGTTCAGTGTCCACGATTTTTCTTTTTTGATATTGGTGTTTTAAACGCTTTATTAGGAAATTTTAACCTGTCGCCAGATCGCATAGGAATACTATTTGAGCATTTGATTTTTAATCAGATTGTACATAGTGCAGCTGCACTAGACAAAGACATTAGAATATCTTCTTACAGAACCGGACATGGAGCTGAAATAGATTTTATCGTGGAATTAGAAGGAGAAGTATATGCAATAGAAGCAAAAGCATCAAGAAACATTGGACTATCAGATCTTCGTGGTTTTCAAAGTTTTAAAGAGTTTTATAAAAAACCTCATAAGTGTTATGTAGCTTACCTTGGTGATTCTGCTAAAAAAATCAATGGCATAACTATACTTCCCTGGATAGAACTAATTAAAGAGCTGGATTTATAGTAAGCACATTATCGAACATTAGTTTAGATTTTTTAAAATTATTACCGCGAATTCTCCGGGTATAATGTAGTAAAAGGAATCACAAAGATTTGAACCACATAAAAACCTACTTAGAACAAATCGGTTTGTGCAATTTAGAGTTAATGTTTCTAAAAAGGCGTGTATAATAGAGTTATGTATTCTAGACTTCTACAATCTCCCCTGAAAGGAAAGCAAAGTTTCTTTATCTTTGGTGCAAGAGGAACAGGAAAAAGTTTCTGGATAAATAATGAAGTAAAAGAAAAAATCGTTATAGATCTACTTGATTCAGATATTAATTTTGATCTTGAGGCACACCCCAAAAAATTAGAAAATTACATACCACAAAATTATAATGGATGGATAGTAATTGATGAAATACAAAAAATCCCTTCTTTATTAGATGAAGTTCACAGATTAATTGAAAAAAGAAGGGTTAAGTTTATTTTGACAGGATCAAGCGCAAGAAAATTAAAAAGAAAAGGTTCAAATTTACTTGCTGGAAGAGCTTTGATTTATAGAATGTATCCACTAACCACAAAAGAGTTAGGTAAAGATTTTGATTTATATAAGTCTTTATTATATGGACAATTACCACAGATATACAATGAACCTGGAATTAACTCTGATAAATATTTAAATTCATATGTGAAAACTTATCTAAAGGAAGAAGGACTTAGCAGAAATTTAGGCGCTTTTTCAAGATTTCTAGAAGCAGCAAGTTTTTCGCAAGGCTCGGTTTTAAACATGAGTGAAGTTGCCAGAGAAGCTGGAATAAAACAAAAAACTGTAGAGGGTTATTTTGATTTACTTGAAGATATGCTTTTAAGTTATAGAATACCCATTTTTACAAGGAGAGCAAAGCGTAGATTAATAGCTCATCCAAAGTTCTATTTTTTTGATGTGGGGATTTTTCGAACATTAAGACCAAAAGGAATCCTAGATAAAAAAGAAGAAATAGATGGGCCTGCCCTTGAAACATTGGTTTTACAAGAGCTAATAGCTTTAAACGATTACTATGACCTGGGTTATGAAATGTACTATTGGCGAACAAGCCACGGAGCCGAGGTAGATTTTATACTTTATGGACCTAAAGGATTAGTAGCTATTGAGATAAAAAGAGCAAAAAAAATACACTCTTCTGATTTGAACGGATTGAGATCTTTTGCAAAAGATTATAAAGAAGCAAAGCTGTATATTTTTTACTGCGGTGATAAAAAAGAGTATCATGAAGATATTCAAGTAATCCCAATTACAAATGCATTTAAAACTCTTAAGGAATTTCTTTAGAAAGCAAAAGAACCTGATTCAATGCATCTTGAGTAGCGATTGCTAATACAAATCATTACTAACACAAAAGAAGGAACCGAAGCCGCAACTATACTTCCCTGGATAGAACTAATTAAAGAGTTGGGTATATAATTTGCAACAGGAGACAAAGTAATGAACTACATAAAAACTTATCTGGAACAAACATCAAAAATTGCACAAATGCTTGATCAGGAACAAATTCATCTAGCAATAAATATTCTTTTAAATGTAAGAAACGAAAAAGGCCGACTATTTATTCTGGGGGTTGGCGGTAGTGCAGGAAATGCTTCACATGCAGTTAATGATTTTAGAAAAATAGCCGGGATTGAAGCTTATGCGCCTACGGACAATGTTTCAGAACTTACAGCCAGAGTAAATGATGACGGATGGGATTCTGTTTTTTCCAGCTGGCTAAAGGTAAGTAACCTGAACTCAAAAGATGTTTTAATAATTTTTTCAGTCGGTGGCGGCAGTATAGAAAAAAACATAAGTACAAATCTTGTTAAAGCCCTGAATCATGCAAAATCAGCTGGGGCAAAGACTATTGGTATAGTAAGCAGAAATGGCGGTTATACAAAAGAAGTTGCTGACTGCTGTATATTAATTCCTACATTAAGTCCGGAAACAGTAACACCACATGCAGAAGAATTTCAGGCAGTTGTCTGGCATTTATTAGTTTCACATCCTGAAATCCAAAAAAATCAGATGAAGTGGGAAAGCACTGTTCAGACAGTTTCTATAAACAAATGAACGTGGCAGTTTTTTTAGATCGTGACGGTGTTATAAATCCTCTGGTTTTAAATCCAAAAACAAATGAGCATGAAGCACCTGCAAATCAAAATGATTTTAAATTATTTCCTTATGTGATTGAAGCCCTGAAAGAATTACAGAAGCTGGGTTACAAACTATTCCTGGTGTCAAACCAGCCGGATTACGCTAAAGGAAAAACTACTCTTGAAAATTTAAAATTGGTTCATAACAAACTGGACTCTATATTAAAAGAAAATAATATTATTTTTACTGAATATTATTATTGCTATCATCATCCGGAAGGAGTTATTCCTGAATACTCATTTAAATGTAAATGCAGAAAGCCCGGCAATTTATTTTTAATTCAGGCACAGGTAAAATACAATCTGGAATTTCCAAAATCCTGGATGATTGGAGACAGTGATGTGGATATTTTTTGCGGTCAATCAGTAAAAGCAGGAACTATTCTGGTTAAAACAAGAGAATCTGCTCATAGAACAGGGAAAAGCACACCAGAATATATAGCTAACAATTTACAAGAAGCTGTTGACGTGATAAAAGAGAAACAAGGAGATATCTATGTTAAACATTAAAGATTTAAAAATTAAAATATTTGCAGATGGCGCAGATATTAAAGCTATGATTGAGGCCTATAAAGGAGGTATTGTAAAAGGTTTTACTACAAATCCAAGTCTGATGAAAAAAAACGGGATTACGAATTATGAGTCATTTGCAAAAGAAGTTTTAAAGTACATTCCTGACAGGCCGATTTCCTTTGAAGTTTTTTCAGACGAGTTTGATGAAATGGAACTACAGGCAAAAGAAATAGCTTCCTGGGGAAAAAATATAAATGTAAAAATTCCTATTACAAATACAAAATGTCACTCTTCAATTCCACTGATTAAAAAATTATCAGGCGAAGGACTTTCTTTAAATGTTACTGCAATTCTCACCGTGGAACAGGTAAGAGAAACTCAGAAAGTATTAAATCCTGATGTTTACAATATAGTCTCGGTTTTTGCAGGAAGAATTGCTGATACAGGAAGAGATCCTGTGCCTTATATGACTGAATGTTCAAAAATACTAAAACCACTACAAAAAACTGATTTACTGTGGGCAAGCTCAAGAGAGCTTTTAAACATATTTCAGGCTGAAGCTGCCGGGTGTCAGATTATTACTGTAACAAATGATATTTTAAAAAAATTATCAAATGTCGGAAAAGATCTTACAGAGCTTTCGCTGGACACTGTAAAAATGTTTTACAGTGATGCTTCTCAGGCTGGATTTAAAATTAATACAGGCAAAGTAGGAATTAAATAAGTGCTAAAATTAAGTCCGTCAAATGAATATGATCTATATAATCGGTTCAGGACCAGCAGGTGTATCTTGTGCTCATGCACTACTTAGCCAGGGGCTTGAGGTTACTATGCTGGATTCCGGAATAGAACTTGAAAGTGAACGTACAAAGATTTTAGAGAAATTAAGCAATACTAAACCAGAGAACTGGGACTTAGGCTTAATAAATACAATTAAAGGAAATACTGTAGCAAGTACCAGTGGCAGTTTTTTTAAGGGTGTTTACGGATCTGATTTTCCTTATAGAGAAACAGACACATATCTGCCTTATGAAGCTAAAAATGTTCAGCCAAGAATATCCCTGGCAAAAGGAGGACTAAGCAATATCTGGGGAGCTGCTGTTCTGCCATATCTTGATGAAGATATCAGAGACTGGCCAATATCAGTAAAAGATCTTGCGCCTTATTATGAATCTATACTTTCATTTATGGACATGGCTGCTGTTAATGATGATTTGGCTAGCAAGTTTCCTCTATACAGTAAAACTTACCAGTCTTTAATTTCTTCTCATCAGACTGTGGATCTGATGGAAGATCTTAAGGTAAATAAAAATATTTTAAATAAGAGAGGATTTTTATTTGGTCATTCGCGTCTTGCTGTACATTCTAAATCCACAAACGGAAGGTCTGGCTGTGTTTACTGTGGGCTTTGTCATTACGGCTGTCCTGTAGGCGCTATTTATAATTCTTCCGGCACATTAGAAGAACTTAAGAAAAATAAAAACTTTCATTATATAAAAGATGTTATTGTACAAAAAATTGCAGAATCAAATAGTACAGTTAAAATATTTGCTGCTTCAAGATTAAAAAATGAACCTGTTTTCTTTACCGGAACACGGATTTATTTAGCATGTGGTGTAATTTCTACTACTAAGATTTTGCTAAAATCACTTGAAGCTTATGACAGAGAGTTAACGATAAAAGACAGTCAATGGTTTTTAATTCCTCTAATCAGATATAAAAAATCTTCCGGTGTTGTAAATGAAAAATTGTATACATTGTCACAATTATTTGTTGAATTGTTTGATTTAAACTTAAGTAAAAATGTCATAAATCTTCAGTTCTATATGTATAATGATTTGTTTTTAAATGCCATAAAAAACATTTTAGGTTTTACATATCCCATATTTAAGTTCCCGGTTAATGAGCTACTGGACAGACTTATGCTCATAATGGGTTATCTGCATTCCGATTCTTCGTCTACATTTTCTATAAAACTCCAGGAAGATAAACTGGTAATGGAAGCAAAGATTAATAAAAATGTAAACAAAACCATAAGTGGCGTTTATAAAAAAATATTTGAAAATAGAAACTTATTTAAAGCCATTCCAGTACCAGGTATTACAAAGATTCCAAAACCTGGTTATGGATCACATTCAGGCGGCAGCTTTCCCATGAGATTAAAACCAAAAGATTTTGAGACTGACACTTTAGGCAGGCCTACAGGTTTTTCCAGAGTACACGTCATCGATTCTACAATTTTTCCAGGTATACCAGCTACCACTATTACACTAACTGTCATGGCAAATGCTTATAGGATAGCCTCCAGATATAATGATACTTAAGCCATGAATCAGCAAAAAAGAAAATGTATTATCTCCGGCACAAGCGGCTTTGTAGGTTCACACATTAAAAGTTGTTTTGTTAAAAATGAATGGGAAGTTTATGAACTAAAACATACTGTACAAAACGGTAATTTAAATGACAGGCATTTAATACCTTATTCATTAGGAGACAAAATTGATAGCAAAATTTTCAGCGACCTGGAAGTTTTTGTTCACTGTGCTTATGATTTTAGACAACGCAGATGGGAAGATATTTTTAATGTAAATATTACTGGCAGTATAAATTTACTTAGGGCAGCAAAATCAGCAGGTTTAAAAAAAATAATTTTTATTTCATCAATAGCTGCTTTTGATAACTGCAAATCCATGTATGGAAGAGCAAAGCTGGAAATTGAAAAAGAAGCCTTAAAAACAGAGGCTGTAATTATCAGACCAGGACTTGTTTACGGTCAAAATCCGGGCGGAATGTTTGGTGCATTAAATAAAGCTACTTCTCTTCTTCCGGTAATTCCGGTTATAGGAAGTGGAAATGATCTGATGTTTTTAATTCACATTGAGGATTTGTGCAGGTTAGTATATAAATTTTCCACTGGTGAGATAAAAAATTCCTTAAATCCAATGGTTGCAGCACATGAAGAAGGAAAAACTTTTAAAGATGTTCTTGATACCCTGTTAAATTCCAAAAACAAAAAAGCACTTTATATTCCAGTTCCATATAATTTAGTATTTGCAATGCTAAAAATAATAGAAGGAACAGGATTAAAAATCCGATTTAAGAGTGATAGTCTGATAAGTATGGTGAGTTATAATCCAAATCCATGTTTTGATCCTGAAATATCACGAAAGATTCAGTTTAGAGATTTTAATGTTCAAACCCTAAACTCTTAATTCTTTTTTCTTTTCAATATTTATATTCCATATATTGTCTTTGGTTTTAATTTCATTAATAATATTTTCTACAGCAATCATTGCACTTAACATTGAATGGTCCTGGTTATTATATCTATGCATACCATTTCGGCCTATTAAAAACAAATTTTCAAACTTATCTGTAAAACTTCTAACTACAGAAAATCTGTCATATGTACTGCAATATACAGGGTAAGTATTTTTCATTCTGATAATTGTGCTGTCAATAACATCATCTTTTTCTATAATATCTATTTTAGAAAGTTCGTTAATTGCAAATTTAATAAAATCTCCATCAGGCATATTCCATAAACTGCTTCCTTCATTGCAAAAATATTCAAGCCCAATCCACACATTTTCCGGATTTTGAACCATATACGGACTCCAGTTATTAAATATCTGAATCCTTCCAACCCTTACATCTCTTTCCTGAATATAAATCCAGTTATCGGGTATTAAATTATTAAATGTCTTTATTTTGGTTTCGTTTTTAATTTTTAGCTTCTTTAAAAGCAATCCAACTGTTATTAAATCGCGATAAGCAAGCCCGTTTGCAATCTCACGTACATCATGTGGTATTTTATTTTCAAAGCAGTTAATAAGCTCTTTAACAGGCATAGTTGAAAGAAAATAATCACCTGTTTGTGACTTAATTTCATTATTGTTTTCATCTCTTACTTTAATCTCTGTAATCCTGTTACCTTCACACTTTATTCCTGTAACTTTGTGTCTTTTAAAAATTTTTCCGCCTTTCTTTTCTACCATCCGGGCAACTGTTTCCCACATTTGTCCCGGTCCAAACTTTGGATACATGAACTGTTCTATTAAACTTGTTTCTATTTTTTTCTGTTCAAGGGAAAAATCTTTTGAAAAAATTTGTCTGAATGCATGAATCAGAGCTTTTGTAACTGATAAACCTTTAATTCTTTGCGCACCCCATTCCGGTTTAATCTGATTACACTTTACACCCCAGACTTTCTCGGTATAATCCTTAAAAAATGTTAAATACAGTTCACTGCCGAATCTGTTTATAAAAAAATCTTCAAGGGATTTTTCCTCTTTAATCGGAAAAAGTCTAATCTGTAAATAACTAAATCCTATTTTTAACATTCTTATAAAACCAAGATTGATAATTGTATTCATATTTAATGAAACAGGATAATTAAAAAACTTTCTTAAGAAAAATATCCTTGAGAGGCGATTCCTGATAAGCATTACTTTATCTGCCTTTTCAGGATCACTTCCATTTTTAGACAGAGCTGTCTGTAAGGGTAAAATATTCTGCCACCACTGCATAACCCTGTCAGATTTAGAAAAAAACCTGTGTCCGCCAATATCTATTCGATTTCCTTTATAATTTATAGTTTTTGAAATGCCACCTATATCATCAGTCATTTCAAAAATAATTGGTTTAATATCGGTCTTATTTAAAAGTTCATAAGCAGTAGTCAATCCTGCTGGACCTGCTCCGACAATTATTGCTGTTTTATTCTCTCTACTCATATATTATTCAATTGATTTATCTATAGAGACGCGCCATGGTACATCTCTAATAATACAATTTTATGATATATTATAGTTTTCCAAGAAAATTATACTGGAGCGATATAAAAAATGAAAATTGTAGTAGTTGGTTTAGGTTATGTAGGTTTAGTCACTTCAGCATGTTTGGCTGAGCTTGGGCATGATGTTTTAGGAATTGACATTGATCCTGAAAAAATTAAACTGTTAAAAGACGGCCAAATGCCAATTTATGAACCCGGCTTACGAGAACTGGTTTCAAAAAATAATTCTGAAGGCAGATTAAATTTTACAAATAGTTTTAGTACTGAAATTGATACGGCTGATCTTATATTTTTAGCAGTGGGTACTCCATCAAAAGAAAACGGCATTCCGGATGTAAGCGCTATTTATAAAGCAATAGATTCATTGGTTCCGTTTATTAAAAAATATAAAATTTTTATTTTAAAATCCACTGTTCCGATTGGCATGAACTTTGAAATAAAAAAATATTTAAAAACCAAACTGATTTCTGAATTTGAAGTAGTTTCAAATCCTGAATTTTTAAAGGAAGGCACTGCTATTCAGGATTTCATGAAGCCAGACAGAATTATAATAGGCACAGATAATATAAAAGCTTCTGAAATAATGAAAGAACTTTATTCTCACTTTACAAGGAACAGTCACCCAATCTTAATAATGGATCCACTTTCAGCAGAAACAGTAAAATATGCCAGCAATTTAATGCTGGCTTTAAAAGTATCTTTTATAAATGAACTTGCTCTCTTATGTGATTCAATCGGCGCAGATATAAGAAGAGTACGGGAAGGCATAATTACAGATCCAAGAATTGGCTCACAGTTTTTATATCCTTCAGTTGGTTATGGTGGATCATGTCTTCCAAAAGACGTTCAGGCTGTAGTTCACCTCTGTAAAGAAAAATCAATCGATCTGTTAATTCCCAGTGCAGTACTTAAAGCAAATGAAAATCAATCCGGCTGGTTTATAAATAAAATAGCAGTTTACTTTGGAAGTGAAATAAAAAATAAAACACTTGCCATCTGGGGTACGAGCTTTAAGGCAGGTACTGATGATATCAGGGAATCTCCGGCGATTAAAATAATCGAAGGGCTGGCAAAACTAGGTGTCAAGCTAAAGTTATATGATCCTATTGCTTTAAAAAACACAAAAAAATATTTTGAGAATTCTGAATTTAATAAGAAACTGGAATATGCAAAAAGTGAAATGGACTCAGTAAGTGGTGCAGATGCACTGATAGTATGCACAGAATGGCTTCAGTTTAGAAGTCCAGACTTTGAAAAACTCGCATCTTCACTTAAGGATAAAATAATCTTTGATGGCCGGAATTTATATGATCCGGAGAAACTAAAATTATACGGATTAGGCCATATCGGTATAGGAATTCCTGCTAACAAAGTAAAAGCTAAGGTTTGATATCCGAAACAAGTACTTCCTAATCTCCACTATATGAAGGATGTTTCACTTAAGTTATTAACCTAATCATAGTTTTATTGTTGTTACTCAGATGGCTCTTATGGTGACGTGGAATAATACTAATAAATTTCTTACAAATCCCAGCTCTTAAATCTAATATTAAATGCATAAAACAAATAAATTGAAGTTTATTAAATCAATTGCCTGTTTATTGGCCGTGTTTTTATTTAATTTCCCTACTTTTGCTGCTCTGAATACAGGTAATAATAAAGACAATGACCTGAAATTTTCTAACCTTTTTGTTATTCCTGATTATTTCTCATCAAAACTAACTTTTTCAAAACATGATTATTTAATTTCTGAGGATTTTACAGAGGATAGTCAGCCAGTACCTGGTAGTGAAGATACTTCCGAACCTGAAGAAGACCCACCTCTGGATCCTTCTTTGGAGCCTACTATTTGGGATTCTTCCAGCGATCCTCCTTCTCCGGATTTACCGTCTTCTAATGATCTATTACCTGCTACAGACATTTCTTTACCGGATACTTTTACGGATAGTCCATCTACTTTTGAGGAAAATACATTACCACCTTCTGATGTATCATCTCCTCCAGTTCCCTCCTTTGAGAATATTCCTTCCCCTGCCCAGGAAACTCTTCTTGATAACGAAGGAGCAGCTACAACAAACACTGTAACTCAGG
>MFRN01000027.1:0-41181 GCA_001784585.1 Candidatus Melainabacteria bacterium RIFCSPLOWO2_02_FULL_35_15
AAATTTATCTTGTACTCTATCTTCTTCCAGCGGTTCATCATCTACCCAGAAATTTATCGTGGGGGTGTCAAGTGAACCAAATGGTTTAACTTATTTATTCTCAGACGGCATTAATAATGTAAACAATATTACTATTTCAGGAAGTGAGGTTCCTTCTCTTAACATGTGGCACCATATTGCTTTTACATTTGATGGAACTACTGCATGGAATTATTACCTGGATGGAATGCCTGTTAAGAGTGGTAATTTTTCTATTCCAATTAATATAGTTAGCAATGCCCTTGAAATCGGCAGCAGAACTGATACACCTACTCCTTACTTTCTACAGGGGAAACTGGCCAATGTCAGGATATATAACTATGCTTTAACAGCTGATGACATTAATCAACTGTATATTTCTGGAGTAGATGATTTCACATGTACTTCTTCCAGCAGCTCGTCATCATCGAGTTCTTCTTCTTCCTCATCAAGCAGCTCTTCCAGTTCATCATCTAGCTCATCATCAAGTTCATCTTCAAGCTCAAGTAGCAGCAGCTCAGGAGGAGCAGGCGGATGCACTGGTAGTATTTTTGCTTCAGGAGTTAGTTATATAGCAGGATCCTACCCAACTTCAATTGTAAAAGGAGATTTTAATAATGATTCTAAGCTGGATTTAGCTGCTGGTAATTATTCCGGTAACTCAATTTCAGTTTTTCTGGGAAATGGAGATGGAACATTTGCAAATCAGGTAGCTTATCTTACAGGTAACACTCCATTTGCACTTGTAAGTGGAGACTTTAATAAAGATTCTAAACCAGACTTAGCTACGACTAATTATTCAGGCAATAGTGTTTCAATTTTACTGAATGCTGAAAGCGGAATGTTTTCAAATCAGGTTACATATGCAGCAGGATTAAGTCCAAGAGGAATTGCTGCGGGAGATTTAGATAATGATTCTAATTTAGATCTGGTAACAGCAAACAACCAAGGCGATAACATCTCTCTTTTATTTAATAATGGAAATGGAACATTTGCAAATCAAGTGATTTATTCAGCAGGCAATAATCCTCAGGCAGTAACAATAGGGGACTTTAATAAGGATACGTTACAGGATCTGGCAGTTACAAATTATGCAGACAATAATGTTCACATCTTATATCAGCGGGAAGATGGAACATTTGGAAATCTGGATATATATTTAGTGGGGATTGCACCCGGGCAGATTCTAAATGAAGATCTTAATTCTGATTCAAATCTGGATCTTGTGGTTGTAAGTCAGGGTAATGGCTTATCTGTCTTGCTAAATAATGGAGATGGAACATTTGCAGATCAGGTAATATACCCGGCAGGTGCCCAGCCTTTATCAGTGACAACAGGAGAGTTTAATAACGATGGAAACACAGATTTAGCAATAACTAATCAGTCAGGGAGCAATATTTCAGTTTTTCTAGGGAATGGAGATGGAACTTTTGAAAGTCAGATGAACTATTTTACACACTCAATACCAAGAGCGGTAACAACAGGAAATTTTAATGGAATTGCAGGGGATGATCTTGCCATTGCTCATTATTCAGGCACAAATATTATTTCTGTTTTACTTAATTCATGTTCTTCTGGTAGCAGCAGCTCTTCTTCATCGTCAAGTTCCAGCAGCTCTTCTTCAGGAAGTTCATCATCTTCCAGTGGATGCCCATCAGGACAAATCTTCTGCGGTACTTCCTGTGTAAATGGTAATTGTTGTAGTGACTCTCAGTGTGTAGATGGTCAGACATGCCAGGGTAATTTCTGTACTTGTCCATCAGGACAAATCTTCTGCGGTACTTCCTGTGTAAATGGTAATTGTTGTAATGACTCCCAGTGTACTGGTGGTCAGATATGCCAGAATAATTTCTGTACTTGTCCATCAGGACAAATCTTCTGTGATCCTTCCTGTGTAAATGGTAATTGTTGTAGTGACTCTCAGTGTGTAGATGGTCAGACATGCCAGGGTAATTTCTGTACTTGTCCATCAGGACAAATCTTCTGTGATCCTTCTTGTGTAAATGGTAATTGTTGTAGTGACTCTCAGTGTGTAGATGGTCAGACATGCCAGGGTAATTTCTGTACTTGTCCATCAGGACAAATCTTCTGTGGCACTTCATGTATAAGTGGTGATTGTTGTATAAATGCTCAGTGTCCAGGTAGCTGGAGATGTCAGGATAATTTCTGTGGTGGTACCGGTGGTTGTTTCTGTTCTCCAAATGAAACTATTACTGAGATTAATATTCCAACCTTAAACAATAATCCGTTTTATATTGCTTCAGGACCGGATGGAAGCACCTGGTTTACAGAGTATTCTAAAAATAAAATCGGCAGGGTTTTTCCTGGCAATGCAATTCTTGAACTTAACATTCCAACACCCAATAGTTATCCACGTGGTATTACAGCAGGACCAGATGGGTATGTTTGGTTTCTGGAAAGTGCTGCAAATAAAATTGGCAAGATTAGACCGTTTGATAATAAGATTACTGAGTTTAAAATTCCAACACTTAATAGTGCTCCATATAGTATTACTGCAGGATCTGATGGAAATCTCTGGTTTACAGAGTTTGGTGCTAATAAGATAGGCAGGATTTCACCATTTGATAATCAGATTACTGAGTTTAATATTTCACCTACTACCCCCACTGGTCCATATGATATTACCTTTGGATGGGATGGAAATGTCTGGTTTACAGAAAGTTCCCGGCATAGAATTGCTAGGATTACACCATCTGGTGTGATTACTGAGTTTAATATTCCAACATTTAATAGCAGTCCGCATGGTATTACTTCTAGCTATTGGGATGGCAATATTTGGTTTACAGAAGCTAATGCTAATAAGATAGGCAGACTTACACTGTGGAACAATGAGATTACTGAGTTTAATATTCCAACGCCTTTTGCTTACCCGGAAGATATAACTGCAGCATATGATGGAAACATCTGGTTTACTGAGTATGGTGTAAATAAAATCGGTCGGATTACACCTGGTGGTGTGATTACTGAGTTTGATGTTCCAGAGATTACCATACCAGGAGAAAGTAGCAGGCCATTTGGGATTACTACAGGAGAAAAAGACTGTTATATTTGGTTTACAGAAGCTGGTACATTTACAGAACCAGTGCTTGGTACACAAAGAATAGCTAAGATCCCTTATTGTTATGATAGACCTTCTTCTTCTTCAAGCTCCTCAAGCAGCTCATCATCCGGAAGCACATCGGGCTCAACATCTGGAAACACGTCGGGGAGCACTTCAGGAAGCAGTAGCTCAAGCTCCTCAAGTAGTTCTTCTTCGAGCTCTTCCTCATCGTCAAGTTCCAGTTCATCTTCCAGCAGTTCAAGTTCATCGTCATCATCTTCCAGTTCTTCATCAAGCAGTAGTAGTTCCTCTTCATCTTCTTCCAGTAGTTCTTCTTCTGGTTTTTTTGGAAGCATCTGCGGAAACGGTATTTTGGAAATAGGCGAAGAGTGTGATGATGGAAATACAAATGATGGTGACGGCTGTTCAGCTGCTTGTCAGAATGAATTTGGTGAAGCATTTTGTGGAAACGGTATTTTGGAAATAGGCGAAGAGTGTGATGATGGAAATACAAACGATGGCGACGGCTGCTCAGCTGCTTGTGTAAATGAAAGTGGTTCTTCATCAGGAACCTGTGATGGAAGTGCCAGGCTTAGCGTAAGGTTTGACCAGGTAGAAAATCGTGGAAATGGTAACCTAGAGCCTGTGGTTTTTCTTGGTGATGGCACACTGTTTAACAGTGAGCAAACTTTTGATCTTGTAATTGATGGACTATCTATTACTGATCCAGATTTTGATCCGAATGTACCAGGCCTTGCAATCCGACGTGGCGATGGTTATATAGATCTAATTCATTATGGCCGTTTGGATGGTAATTATCCTGATCAGCTTGAAGCTGTGCTTGGACAGCTTAAATTTGACGGAGCAATAATTGCAGAAATTACCAATATACCTACTCTGGAATTTGAAGAAGATGGATTAGAAAATCAAGGAAACTTAACTTATGATTCTTCATATGAAACCCCAGATGATGAAATATTTACTGACGGTAACTTCTTTCTTTCAGTAGGCACAGACAATGACTCTGCAAGAATTTATTATGATATACCTGCGTGTGAATCATTTAGCAGCACGTCTGGTTCAACATCTGGAAGCACGTCTGGTTCAACATCAGGAAGTACTTCAGGTTGTGAAGTATTTGCTTCAAAGGTAGAGGACTTCAGTTCAGAATATCCGGGATGGGAAGCTACAATGGCACTTGGCAACCCTGATTGTGAACTTGGTACCCTGTGTAGTGATATTACCTGTGCATGGGCAGCACTTCCTGCAAATAGCGAAAGTGAATATTTAGATCTAAAATTCCCTACAACACAGGCAAAAGCAGTCAGGATCTATGAAATACACACAACTGGCGGAGTTTATAACATTGAACTATTTAATGAATCCGATGGATCGATTAAGAACATTCCAGTCTCTGATTGTTTAGTAAATAGCTGTACGCCAAACGCTTATAATATTCTTGAAGTACCAGTTCCAGACACAAGTGCATCTATTTCCAGAGTAAGAATATATACTCGTAACAATGGATGGAATGAAATTGATGCTGTTTCATTAATTCCTAACGGTTGCTCTTCCACTGGCACTATTTCATGTCCAAATAATTCTTCTTCCAGCTCATCTTCAAGCAGCAGCAGTTCATCTTCCAGTTCAAGTTCTTCATCATCTGGTTCGTCAAGTTCCAGCTCGTCTTCCAGTGGCTGCTGGATTGTTAGAGGTTATGGAATTGATTGCAATGATTGCGGCCGTTTTACTAAGGAGCCTGACGAAATAGTTGTTACTGAAGAGCCAAATATAGAAGATGGTTATTTTCATTACTTTTGTGAGTGTCCAGCTGCAGAAATTCATTTTACTGGTGGTAGATATTTAGATACTGATTTTAAGATTGGTACTGATGGCCTTCCTTTGAAGTGGTATCCTAATGAGCCTTATTACCCTCAAATTCGTTCTTGCCCTCCGCTTGAATCTTCCAGCAGCTCCTCAAGTTCCAGCTCTAGTTCATCTAGTTCTGGCGATATTTGTTCAGCTTTCTTAAATGGAGTCCTGGTAGTTAGTCCTTGTGGATCTTCATCCTCATCAAGCGGAAGTTCTTCTTCGTCAAGTAGTTCCTCTTCCTCCAGCTCATCCAGCTCATCATCTTCTAGTTCTTCGGGCAGCTCATTCAACGAAGCGTTTTGTAAAGATGGCATAGCTGAATGTCCGGATTCTACTCTGGTTCCATCCTGTGAAGCAGGATCAACTAGATTCTGTGTAAATGATGACTCAGATCCAATTTGCTATAACTTTATTACCAGTGAGCTAACCATTGCCAGATGTGGAACAGAAGCTCTAGGTACTATTCCTGTATGCATAGGTGGTGAACCGACTTGTAATAACGGAGGAGTTTTTGAGTGTGAATCTGGTGCTACAGACTTCTGTTCGATAAGTGATGGTTTAGAACCAATTTGTGTCAGCCCAGGTAGATTTAGAAGTGGTCGCTGTTTTATTTCAGGTGGCTCATCAGCTTCTCTACGTTCTCACCTTTTAAACAGAACATCTTTGTCTTCTTTGTCCGACTCTGATATTATTCGCAACCCCCGCTATCGAAACAACACTCCTTACTGCAGCGATAACCACAGGCTCAAATGTGAAAAGGGTTCTTACATAGGCTGGGATAAGGGTATTCCCGGGTGTTATGAATTTAAATCCTTTAAATTTATTTATCAAGGTTCTCCTGCATGTGTACCCAGATCACCGCTACCCTCAGCCCCGGCACCTTTAGCTCCAGTACCTTCATTACCACCACCTGCTGCTCCTTCACAAATCCAGTCACCATCCATCTTTGTACCACCTCTATCTCCTTCTATAGATGCTATAAAACAGCCAGATACAGTTAAAGAACCTGTTATACAAACAGATTCCCCAGCTACACTACCACCAGTTTCACCACCTATTCAGGCTAAACCTGTAAGTCCGGTAAAACCACCACCAGATTTAACCAAGAGTACATCTAAAAAACCAGTTAAAAAGAAATCTAAAAAGCCTGCTAAAAACAAATCTAAAAAACCCGGGGCTAAGAATAAGAAAAAAAGATAATACTAATGGTTACCCCTTGCTGATAATATTTGATAGCTTTGTAAACAAATAACAAGGATTAAATTAAACTAATTTATTTATGTGACATGCGTCATTTGAATCCTGAAAAATTAAGGGTATAACAAATCTTAGGGAGTAGTAGAACATATGAGAAAATTCTTTGTAATTATTTTAATTTTATTTCTTTTAATACCATTTGCTTATCATGCAAATGCTCAAGTCTCATCAGTTATAAATATCCAATCTTTTGATGTAGAAGTTAATCCAAAAACAAATAAAATTTATGCAACAAATGCACCTGATTCATTGTCAGTAATTGATGGTTCAACAAATGCAATAATAAAAACAATTAATTTGATGGGGGAAGCTAGAGCTATAGCCATTAACCAGGATACAAATAAAATTTATGTCACAAACAGAATTACAAATGAAGTTCACGTTATTAATGGTGCTACAGATGCTCTCGAAGCAACAATTCCAATAAGCCAAAGTTATGTCGGGCTTGGAGAAATTGCTGTTAATATTGTAATGAATAAAATATATGCTTGTGGTGAAAATTCTGACAGTGTTTATGTAATAGATGGTGCAACAAATTCACTCCTATCTACTATACCAGTCGGGAAAACCCCCACTTCAATTGTTGCCAGTCCAATTTTAAATTTTATGTTTGTGGGACTTGGTGGTGCTCACTTTGTAGTCAGTATTGATTGTTCTAAAGATAAAGTAACCATTACAAATTCACGTTATGGTAGCAGTGTTGTTTTAGGTGTAGACCCAGTTACATACAAAATATATATAGCCGATGGGCAAACAAAAAAAATTGATCATCTTACTAGTGGTGCTGATAATAATGTTTTGGCTTCATCTTTACTTACCGGTGGTATCCCAACAGGAATAGCAGTGGATAACACCTTGAACTATGTATATGTAATCTCTTCTGTAACTGAGGCTCCAATAGTTACGGTACTACAAGGGGGTTCCTTAAGTAAGATAACTAACTTTCCTATTGGTGGGAAACAAGGTTTCTACAATATAGCTGCTAATCCTATTACCAATAAAGCCTATATTGCTGGTAATACTACAAGGGGGATTTTTGTAATTGACGGTAACAATTTAAGTCAACAAGGATCCTCTTCTAGTTCTTCTAGCAGTAGTGGCTCAACTAGTGAACCGTTTACAATTCCTGAATGCAAATTTTCTAATAACTCTTCAAACTTTCTTAGCCAGGTTACAGAAAACGATTTTGAAAATTCCGAGATTGATCCTGAAGAAGATTCAAATAGTGAATCTCTATTTTCAATAGATTCAGTACTGAGTGATTTGAGCAGTATAAAGGGAAATATAACTCTTGAATTCTCAAAAGTACTAAACAGATCTCTTAGTTCTGTAGCAAACAAGATTAAAAAATCAATTAAACTTATTACAAATGCCAGAGATGCAGCTAGAGATAATGATGCTGATGTATGTAGTGAGAATATTACAGATGGAATTGACCAATTAGACTTTGCAATCAGTCTATTAGAAAAAAAACAATGTAAAACAAAAAGTAAAAATTTACAAAGTTGCATTTCACCAACAATCGTTGAAAAATATATTTCAAATATAGAAGATTTATTTAATAGTCTTGAGGAAAATTTATTAATCGATGAAGATCAAGATGGCATAGCAGATGCTTGTCTTTCTTCTGAGTTTAAAAGCTCTAAAGAACCAACCAATAATAATTCAAATACAGAAAGTACACTTAGTACCCCGATTAAAGATCAGTTTATTTTAAAATTTAAGGCATCTGAAAAAGATCCATCACAAATAGCTTCTGAATTGGCATCAAAATATGGATTGCAGATTCTGCATGTATACAAACACGTTTTTAATGGTGCAGCTGCAATAGTTCCTCCAGGCAAAGAAAAGACTCTACTTGAAGAGCAAAATATTAAAGAAGTAATTCAAGATTACACAATTTTCCCTGCTAATAATTTAACTTATCAAACTGATAAAACAACACGATATTTAGTTAATGATCAAGTACTTACAACTGGGATAAATTGGATAGATGCTGAACTGAATCCTAATGAAGGAGATGGTTGTATGGTAACAGTAGCAGTCTTAGATACAGGAATTGATTTTAGCCATCCCGATCTGGATGCAAATATAAACACTAATTTAAGTGTTAACTGTACTACTCCTAGTGCAACACAGGCATGTGTTTCTGGTGGACAAGATGATTACACGATTGGTATTAGGGGACACGGAACAGCTGTAGCAGGAATAATTGCAGCAGAAGACAATAACATAGGTGTACTAGGCGTTGGTTCAAAAATAGAACTGGTTTCTGTAAAAGTTTTGCCTAATGGAAATGGTAGTTTTGGGGATGTAATTGCAGGGTTAGATTATGTTACACAGAACGCAGATATTATAGAAATAGCAAATTTAAGTTTAGCAGCTACATTTTCCTCCTATCACCCAATTATTAAGATCGTACAAGAGGCAATTCAGAAAACTATAAACTCTGGTGTAATTTGTGTAGTTGCGGCAGGTAACTCAGGTGTAGATGTTACTCAAAGTCTTGTTGTACCAGCAATGTTTCCTGAAGTTATTACTGTATCAGCATTATACGACACTAATGGCGAGCAAGACAAAGAAGATAATTGGGGTATTTGGAAATATGGTTCAAGTAATTACGGAAGCGAAATAGATATTATTGCTCCAGGATCATTTATAACAACTACAGCACTGGGAGGTGATTATCTCGTCAGTGATGGTACTAGTTTTGCAACACCATTTGTCTCGGGAACTATTGGACTTTATATAGCAAAAAATGGAAGACCTTCAAATGCTGATGCAAGATCTTTAACACCTCTCATAGATGCTATTTCAAAACCACGTTCAGGCTATTATACAAATGAACCTGTAGATGGTGAATATGAACCTGCATGTTATGCAAACGGACCTAGACTTTAAACTCAGGGCTTTGCAATAACAAATTGTGTTGTACAATATTCCTCATGAATAACACAGCTCGTACAACATTTCAGGATGAATTAATTAAACTTCAGTCTCTTGTTTTGGATCTTGGACAAAAAGTTAAAGCAAATGGTGAACTCCTGCTCCAATTTCTAACAAACAAAGAAATGGTTAATGAATTATTTTTACAAATCAAAGAAAAAGATAAAGAGATTGATAATGCCAGATGGCAGGTGCATGACTTTGGTGATCAGTTAATTGTATTACAACAGCCTGTAGCAAAGGATTTTAGACAGATAATAACCTCTATTCAGATTACCGATAATTTGGAAAGAATTGGAGATCATTTAAAAAAAACTGCCCGGTTACTTGAAAAAGTTTCTTTGGCTGAAAATGAAATCCCTGAGGAAATTATTGAAATGGCAAAATCCGGATTAAAAATGCTCTCTGAGTCAATTGATGCATATTCAGAAATATTTGACGGGAAAATTAATAAAATAGCTCTGCTTGATGAACACGTAGATTCTCTTTACAAACAAACTATTAAAAAAATTGTTCTCTTAATTAAAAAAGCTCCTGAAGAACAAATAGACAGTCTTTCAAAATTATTTTTTGTAGCTCAAAGTTTTGAAAGGGCTGCTGATCATGCTGCAAAAATTGGTCAGTTGGTAAATTATGCAATTACCGGTGAGAGAACCAAGCCGTAAATTAATTTGCCAGAGCCTTCTTTATTTCCTTAACCGGATGTTTTAAAACTTTTTTAGTATCAAAATTATGAATAATTCTATTTATTAAGAAATATGTTGAAAATTTTCTGTTTGGATTAAAAAACTGATCACATAAAAAGTGAGCTAAGAGCGAAAGCGTAACTCCTACTCTCCACGGAGTTAATGAAGGATCTAATGTCAGGAAAAAATAAAGGAGTAAAAGCTCGTAGGAGTGTAACGGCGCATATAATTTCCCGCTGATCCTTTCATGATGAGCAGCATTAACTTTTTTCCAGTCCCATTTTTTGCCATGAGCATAAAGGTAATCAATAATATGATCAAGGTCTATCAGCGTTCCTACTAAAAAACTTGCAAGGGCCGGTCCAAGTTCACCATAGCTGCTATATGTAAACACAGCTACTACAGCAGATACTGCTATGTGGCCTGAAGTTCGCATATCATCTTCTTACCCTTTGCACTTATATTAGAAACCAGATATGTTAAATTCTTATTAAAGGAAAATTAATATGCCAATTGGCCACGGTTATGACATACACAAGCTTGTTCCGGGAAGAAAATTAATTCTTGGAGGTGTAGAAATTCCTTATTCAAAAGGTTTGCTTGGACATACAGATGCAGATGTTCTTATTCATGCAGTCATTGATGCACTTTTAGGAGCTGCCGGGCTTGGAGATATAGGCCAGCACTTCCCTGACAGTGATCCAAAATGGAAAGATGCAAATAGCCTGGATTTATTAGAAATCACCTGTGAATCTATAAAAAACAAAGGCCATGAAATTATAAATATTGATTCTACAGTTGTTGCAGAAGAACCAAAGCTTGCTCCATACATTAGTAAAATGAAAAAAAACTTTTGCAGCATAGGGTTAAAAGAAAATCAAATAAATATAAAAGCAAAAACAAATGAAGGTCTTGATTCAACCGGACAAAAAAATGCAATCTGTGCCTGGGCTGTAGCTCTTATTGAATGAAAAGTGTCAGGGGATATCCCTTGTCATAACTTAATTTTAACTATTTACTGATATTAAATTAAATCAATATTTGTGACATGGAAAGGTTTTTTATGGTTAATCCAATTGAACAAAATAATTCTAATAACACAGTGCAATCAGGCAGCACAAATAATCCTGATGAAAGTCTTAAAAATGCATTATACATACAAGAGCCTACTTTGCCAGAAGTAAACCGTGAAATTGATACTGAAGATGAATCTGTACTTAAAGCTATGATTGATAAAGGACCAGCCTATGAGTATATAAATAATCTTGGAAATAACGGTAAGTTAGGTAAGATCACTGTTGATGCAAATGGACAAGTTACCTATGATGGCAATGTAACACATGCTGTAACCGGAAAACCTATAGCATTATATGTACTTGAAGGCGATCTGCCTCCTCCTCCTTCTCCAGCAGTAATTCCTGATGCAGTTTCCAGGGGACAGGGAGATCCGCATTTTACAGGATTTAACGGGCATCGTTTTGACTACCATGGAATTCCTGGCCATATATTTAATCTTTTATCAGATGCTAAGATTCAAATTAACTCACTATTTGGTTCATGGGGAGACGGCGGGGCCACCGTAATGAATCAAATAGGGGTTCTTATTGGCAAGGATAAACTGCTTGTAAGTAGTAGCGGACATCCAAATCTAAACGGAAACAGCTTAGGATCAGGACAGTCAGTAGAGCTAAAAAACGGAGCTGTTACAGTATCAGGAAATACTGTTTCAATCTCTACAAAAGAATATTTAATAAACATATTTGACAGAGGTGTGTGTCTGGATATAGATATTAAAACAACCTCTGAAGGAATAAACAGAGATGAAGTAATGCCAGGTGGAATAATCGGGCAAACAGCTTCTGGTAATGGGAGTTTGTCTGTAGGTGATTTTATTGTTCATGATGGAATATTTGGAACTAATGTCGCATCTAACAGGTATGGAGCAAAAACCAAAACAGATAAACTAAAAGATAAAATTAAAGAAAAATACAATTTCATATAATAATCTTAAAAAAAATCTCATAAATATTTACAATGATACCCCTGATTAGGCTAGGAAGATTTTGCTATCCCTAATTCATAATAATCTGCACTGAGCATAATATTTTCAGTAAATTAGAAAATATGAAAGGGTTTGTAAAATGAAAAAAATAAATATTATTGCTGCTGTATTAATTATGTTAATAGTAAGTTTCAATCTTATGAGTTTAAAAGGATTTGGTCAGTCTACAGGCCCACTAGATACTTACACAATTACATTAACAAATAAAAGTGGAAAAATAAGCCTTAACAGTCCAACCAGTGCACTGAATATTAAAGTAGCCCCGGGCGGACAGGGTGTTAGTGGACTCGATACAGGTGTTTCTTTTAAAGCAACCGGTGCAACCGGATTACTAACAAATATTGACTCTACAACCAATGTAATAACTATCGTATGGAGCGGAGGAATCTCAGACGGTAAAGCCACGATTACAGGTATGCTTAAACAAGGTAATACAATCGCTCCTGATTTTACAGTAATCAAAATAGAAAAAGATGGCGGAAAAGATATTACGGGAGATTTAAATATAGCTGTAAATCTTAGTTCTTCTGTACCAGTATCCTCTTCTTCCAGCAGTTCCAGCGGTTCAGTATCTTCTTCAAGCAGCTCAGGAGATACTGCTACCACTTCAAGCAGCTCTGGTGGATCCATAAGTTCTAATGATCCAAGTGTAACATTAAGCGGACCGGAAGAATTTGTAGTAAAGAGGCCAGGCTCGAACATCTTCAAATTAAAAGTAAAGGGAAGTAAATTTTCCAAGACTTCAAGGTGTGAAATTGAGGTTTCCGATGACTCATTACTTAGAATAAGACCTAAAAGATTTCTTCTAAGGGCAGCAAGGAGTTCCGGAACACTTTTAGCTAAAGTACCGAATATTGCAGTAAAAGATCTAATTGAAACAAATTCATTTGATATAGTTACTGTTGACTTATCATGTTCAAATGATGCAAGCGATTCAATAGATATAATTATTACATCACCTTCTGCTGAATAAAAATAATTACAATTATTCTATCTGCCTTGCACCTAAAAGTTCGCTGACTGCATTTGTAAAATCATCTGTAGAACGTGGTTCGTGGTTTGTGGTTTGTGATCTGTGACTTGTTATTTGTTGCCTGCTTTTTATTTGTTTTGGAACTACTTTAAATTTAATTAGTTTTGTATCCAGTCCTGAAGCTAGTTTTACAGCTTTTAAAATCATTTCTTTTTTCTTTGCATCCTGATCCAGTCTGGGCAAAAACATATCTTTTGACAAACCAACTTCCACAAGCTCTTCTGTTAACTGTAAGAGATAACTTTCAGACTGGGTAAGCAAGGTCTTTGTAGGATTGCTTTCTATAAGGGTAACTATTTGCTGCCATAGAACATCTAAATCTGAAGGTAAATTTTTATCAGTAGCACCATTAGTGTCTTCAGGCTCTTGGGATTGTTTTGTCAGGATTTCATCTTTCCTCGTAATGATATGTGGAGTTTGTTCTTCATGCTTTCCTTTTTCCAGCTTCTCTATTCTCTCCTTTAATTTGGCCATTGACACTAAGAAATCCTCATCAAGCATACTCATAATATCTGCCATAAACTGTAGTTCCTGACTAAGAGCAAAGCGCAGCTTAGACTGTGTATCATGCAGCCTGTCTATAATCTTAAGTAAATGTATCTGACTAACTTTGTCTAAGATCATCAAATCACTGGATAATTCAAGTTTAAGTTTATTTCTATATTCAGAATCAATTTTTGCTTTTGCCAGATCAATAATTAATTCAAGCAGATCTTTAAATAATTCACTTATATCTTTTCCGCTTTTTATCAGGTCTTCTGCCAAATCTACAGACATTTTCCTGTTAAAGCTTAGTACTGATTCCATCAATTTAAATAAACTTGTTCTGTTAACAGTTCCAAATAATTCAAAAACTTCATCCGGAGAAATTGATTTGTTTTCTGTCTGTAAAACACTTATCTGATCCAAAAGAGAAATGGCATCACGTAAACAACCGTTTGATCTTTTTGCAATAAACTTAATTATAGTTTCATCCACATTTATTTTTTCTTTAAGTGCGATTTCCCTGACTCTTTTTTCAAGTTCTTCCTGTACAATAGGTTTAAAATCAAGCTTCTGACATCTGCTAATAATAGTCGGTATAACTTTGTATTCTTCTGTAGTAGCCAGGATAAATATTACATTTTTCGGCGGTTCTTCAAGTGTTTTCAAAAGTGCATTAAATGCATGATCAGTCAGCATGTGAACTTCATCAATAATATAAATCTTAAAGCGTGATCCGTAAGTTCCCAGACTGACTCTGTTAATTAGATCTTCGGCATCTTCTACTTTTCTGTGACTTGCTGCATCTATTTCTATAACATCCAGAGAATTACCGTTTGTAATTCCCTGACAGCTTACACACTGCCCACACGGTTCTATAGTAGGGACACAGCATGCTGTGTCCCTACAACAATTTAACGATTTCGCCAGTATCCTGGCGGTAGAAGTTTTTCCAGTCCCGCGTGGCCCACAAAACAAATAAGCATGCACGATTTTATTGTAAGAAATTGCATTCGAAAGAGTCTTAGTAACTACTTCCTGACCTGCAAGCTCAGATAATTTTTGAGGGCGGTATTTTAAGTAAAGAGGTTGGTATTGTTTCATAATTACCTCTTTGTCATTGCGAGCGAAGCAATGACAAAATATGGAATATTCATTGTATCAGGAAAACTCATATATAATAATTAAGTATCCCACATTATGATATTTTACAATTCAATATTTATTCTTTTCTTTTCAGTTTTTTCTATATTTCCAGGATTCTCTCCGCACTCACAGAATCCGGATTATGTACCGCATCAGCTTATAGTTAAACTAAAAAACAATGATAAGCCATTGCAGGCTATCTTAAAAAGTCTAAATATTAATTATAAGGAAATTAAAAGGCTTCATACTATTGTTCCTGTTATTTATAAAGTAAAGAAAGATTTAAAATTAGAAAAAAATAAGAAAGGGAAATATTTATTTTTAGATAGGGAATATAAAAATATAGATGATATTCCGGAAGAAGAATTGTTTAAAATAGCTTACGATAAGATGAGTGAAATTGAAAAAAAAATTTACAGAACTTATATAGTAACTTTCCCGGAAAATACTGAAACAGAAAAAATTATCCTGCAGTTAAAAAGTAATCCGGATATCGAGTCAATTGATAAAAATTTGATTATGAGGATACAGGAGAATTAATAAGGAAACCTGGATGCCAGGTAGATGGGATATCTGTGTAATCTTTTTTCTTTATCAATGCCAAAATTCTGAGCACTGAAAATTATGCCATAAGTAGGTTTATATTTTTCCATGAAAACTCTTATGCTTCTTGATCTGATGTTCCAGCCTGATTTTACTTCTATAGGGATTACTTTGTCATTTACTTCCCTGACAAATTCTAGCTCAGACTGAGATTCACTCCATGCATATAGCTTGTCTGCTTTACCTAATGAAGCAGTGAATTCCTGTGCAATAAAATTTTCAGCAAAATATCCTTTGTAAGTTCCATAATTATAATTTAATATTACTCCCGGGTTTAAATTACTTAAAGCACCAAGTATTCCGACATCATAAATAAATAACTTAAAAGTATTTTCATTACTATAAGCTTTTAACGGTAACATCCCAGAATTTATAATTGGGATTCTTAAAATAAGACCACTGGCTTCAAGCCAGTCAATTGTACCTGCAAGTCTGGAGTAACTTTTTAATTTTGGAACTACACCCTTGATTTTATATTTAGGCGCAGTTGCATCGTGCTCTCTGGCTAGCTGAGAAGGAATATTTGACCAAACTCTTTCTACATGCATTGAGTTTTCCTTCCCGGAATGTTTAGCTATATCAGCCAAATGAGTTTTGATCAGTATTTCCTGCTTTTCTCGTACCTTATTCAGAGCATTAAGTAAATCTTCTTTGTATTCCATGAAAGTTAGAATCGATTCTGGCAAGCCGCCTGTAACAAAATAAATTTTCAATAAATCAAATGCTTTGCTATGAATTGCATCTGCAAGTTTTTCTTTTGGATTCCACTCTTTTAGATACTTAAGTAGTTTTAATTCTCCAATAGCTTCAAGAAACTCAAAAAACGACATTGGATACATATTTAACAATTCAACTTTACCTACTGGAAAGGATTCCTGGCCTAACGTTACACCAAGCAGTGAACCACAGGCACAAATTGCAAAACCCGGGATGTCTTCATTAAAATATTTAAGACTTGTAACTGCTCTTGGACAATTTTGGATTTCATCTAAAATGAGCAAATCACTTTTTAAGTTAATTGAACTATTAAGGTAAATTTCAAGCTCTTTAATTATTCTTTTTGGATCCAGATCTTTTTCAAATGAGTTACAAAGTTTACTTTCTTTCTCAAAGTTAATATAAAAGTGTTTTTGGAAAAGTTGTTCTCCAAATCTTTGAAGTATGTAAGTTTTTCCAACTTGCCTTGCCCCAAGAAGTATTAGTGGTTTTTTGCTTTTCTTTTGTTTCCAGCTGATTAGTTTTTCAAAAACAGTTCTTTTCATAGCAGATATTGATATTTATACCACAAAAGTCACATAAATGTGACTTTTTAAGCCCATTATTTCACCAATATGTGACTTTTTTAAGATAAAATTTCTATTCCGTTAAACTTATTCATTGCCTCGCCAACGTCCTTTGTAATTATCGCTTCAAGGGCAGATATTGAAAGCTCAGTAACTTTCCCTAAAAGAGATTCTTCTTCTTTTGAAAACTTTCTTAAAACATAATCAGCTCTTATATCACCGCCAGGATCAGGGCCTATACCGATTCTTAGTCTGGTAAACTCCTGATTACCGCCAAGCATCCGGATTATTGATTCTATACCATGATGACCGCCTGCACCACTGTTAAAATTAATTCTTATTTTTCCAAGATTTAATGCTACATCATCATGCACCACGATTAAATCCGAAGACTCCAGTTTAAACCAGTTCAATAATTTTATCACTGCATCTCCGGAATGATTCATAAACGTAGTAGGCCATGCCAGAATAATTTCATGATTCTCTTTTTCAATTTCAATTTTTTCTTTACCGCACCAGGACAATAACTTTTTTTCTTCTTTCCCTAAAATCTTATATTTCTCCCCAAAAGCATCAAGCACTGCAAAGCCTACATTGTGGCGGGTGTTTTCGTATTCATTACCTGGATTTCCTAAAGCTATGATTAGTTTTTTAATTGGCATGATTTCTAATTTGTAGCAATGGACACAATAAATTGCGTCCCTATTGATTTTACAAATTCATTTGCTCTTATACGAATCTCTCTATCAATATCTAAAATTTCCTCTAATGATTTAGGGGTGATCGGATTATGATTTTCTAAAGTTCTTGAAATAATTTTTTCAATGTCTACAAATGAAATTTGCTCTTTTAAAAATAAATCAACTGCTACTTCATTGGCAGCATTTAAAACTATTGGATAACTTTGGCCTTTTTTTGCCACATCATATGCTAATTTCAGACATGGAAATCTTTCAAAATCAGGTTTTTCAAATTCAAGTTTTCCTACAGACAAAAGATCACAAAACAAATTAAACGGTAGTTCTTTTCTCTCCGGATAAAAAAGTGAATACTGAATGGGAAGTTTCATATCTGTAGCACCAAGCTGTGCAATTATATTTCCATCTATAAACTCAACTGCACTGTGCATAATGCTCTGCGGATGGATAAATACATCGATCTGATTTACTCCAATATCAAACAAAGCCATAGCCTCAATAATTTCAAGTCCTTTATTCATAAGGGTGGCTGAGTCAACTGTGATTTTCTGCCCCATTACCCATGTAGGATGTTTTAGAGCATCTTCTTTTTTTGCATTTTGAATCTGGGATTTAGTCCAGCTTCTGAATGGCCCCCCGGATGCAGTAAGGATTATTCTCCTTATCTTTTCGTGAAGACGTCCCACCGGAACATCTCTACCAAGGCATTGATGAATAGCTACATGTTCACTGTCCAGCGGAATAATCTCACCTTTGTTTTTCACCAGAAGATCTTTAATCAGACTCCCTGCAATAACCAGTGTTTCTTTATTTGCAAAAGCTACTCTTTTCCCATGGCTTAATGCTGAAATAGTAGGTTTCAAACCTATTGCTCCAACCAGACTGTTTACCACTATGTCACATGAACACGATGAGATAAACTCAAGACCTATATCTCCCCAGAATATTTCAATTACAGGATTTTTTAAAATTGATTTTAACTCCTGGGCTAAAAAAGCATCTTTAACCGACACAAACCTGGGGTTATGTTCTTGTATTTGCTCAGCAAGAAGAGGTGCATTTTTACCTGCAGCAAGTCCAATCACTTCAAAATCATCCTTAAAAGCAGATAAAACATCCAGGGTTTGCCTGCCAATTGATCCTGTAGAGCCTAGTACAGTAACTTTCTTTCGTTTCATTTTGTTGAGACTCCCGATGGGGCGTCTCTCCTCCTGTTATTTTAAAAGTTCTATCTGTTCATTAATTGTTTTTATCTGATTCTCTAATTCTGAGACTCTTGTCTTAACCTCATCTATTTTATCCTGTGCTGCATTGTTAATAAAGTTTGCATTGTTAAGTTTTAATTTCTGGTTTTCCATTTCTTTTTTAAATAAAGTTTTCTTTTTATTTAAACTGCTTAACATATTGTCAATGTCCACAAGACCTGATATAGGAATAAGAATCCTTGTATCAAAAATCAAAGCTCCTGTCGATGGTTTAACAGGTTTAAAATTTTCAAAAATAGATACTTTGGATTTAGTTAAAAATTCTATATACTCCACTGAGTGCTCCAGTATATTTTTCTCTTGTGTGTTTTTTGTAAAAAGCTTAACATCTATTTCATTTACCCACGGGATTCCCACAGTCTGACGCAGGTTTCTAATAGTCCTGGTCGTATCAATAACATGTGAAAAACTTTTTGCCTCGATATTACTGAAGTTTTGATCACATGCCGGGTATGAAGTTAAAGAAATATATTTTTCTTTTTTGTTTACTAAAGGAAGTGACTGCCAGATTTCTTCAGTAATAAATGGCATTATCGGATGAAGTGCTCTAGTAATACCTTCAATTATATAAAAGAGTATTTGCTGAGTTTGTTCCCTTAATTCTGGTTCTAATAGCTGCCTTTTTGCAATCTCCAGATACCAGTCACAGAACTCATCCCAGATAAACTTATAAGAAGATCTTGCAATTTCTAAAAAATCATAAGTATTAAATAATTCAGAGTAAGAATTAATTTGATTTGTATATTGATGTAAAATCCATTTGTCAGCCAGTGTAAGTAAAGGCAATTCATGAATTGCCTTTACTTCATACGTTTTATTTGGCTCCAGATTCTGCATTACAAACCTGCTTGCATTCCAGAATTTATTTGCAAATCTTTTATATTGTTCTAAAACATCAGATTCCCATCTTCCTTCTTTGTCTTTCCTTCCGGGGAAGCGTACATCCTGACTACCTGTTATACCAAGGCTAAAATACCAGAATCTGTTTGCATCAGCACCGTATTTTTCTATCAGATCAAGCGGATCAATTGCATTTCCTTTTGATTTTGACATTCTTTTGCCATCCGGAGTCTGAATAACAGGATGAATTAAAACTTCTCCAAAAGGCACATTACCGGCAAATTCCAGCCCCATAAAAACCATTCTTGAAACCCATAGATTTATTATTTCCCTGGCTGTTGCAAGAACACTTGTCGGGTAAAATGTTTTAAAGTAACTTGTCATTGCGAGGAGTCCGCCTTTGGCGGACGACGAAGCAATCTCATTTTCGTTATAACTATTATGAGATTGCTTCGCTTCGCTCGCAATGACAGAGCTCTCAGGCCATCCAAGCGTAACAAAAGGCCAAAGTGCCGAGCTGAACCACGTATCCAAAACATCAGGATCCTGAGTTAGATTTTTACTTTTACATTCAATACATTCTTTTGGAGTTTCTTCATCTGCTGTAGCATGATTGTTTTCACAGTACCAGACTGGAATCTGATGTCCCCACCAGAGCTGACGGCTAATACACCAGTCTCTGATGTTTTTTAGCCAGTTTAAATAATGATTTTTATAACGCTCCGGAGTAAATCGAATGCGAGGGGCCGGACCCTCGCTTACAGCTTTTATAGCCGGTCCTGCAAGTGGTTTCATCTTCACATACCACTGTTCTGAAAGATAAGGCTCTATAACAGTTCCACATCGATCGTGTTTACTGGAAGCCTGTTCATATTCCGCAATTTGTTTTAATAAACCAAGTCCTTCAAGTTTTTGAACTGTAAGTTCTCTTGCTTTAAAGCGGTCCAGATTTTGAATGTCTGCCGGTATTCCAATATTTTCCTTATCTGTAATTTTTCCGTTTGGAGACATAATTTCAGGATACTTTCCAAGTTCTCTGTGTCTTTCAAAGATCTCATAGTCAGTAGCATCATGCGCTGGTGTAACCTTCAGACAGCCTGTTCCAAAATCCAGCTCTATAGCTTCATCACCGACAATCGGGATTTGTTTATTTATAAAAGGAAGAAAAACCTTTGTCCCGATTAATTTTTTATATCTGCCGTCATTCGGGTTTACTGCTACTGCAATATCCCCGAACATTGTCTCAGGACGGGTTGTAGCTATAGTCAATCCGCCCTTGGAAATATTTTTAATATCAAAGGGATATAAAATATGAAAAAGTTTTCCTTTAATTTGTTCAGTTTCTACCTCCAGATCACTAATGCTTGTTAAACACTTCGGGCACCAGTTAACTATTCTTTTCCCTCTGTAAATTATATTTTTTTTAAATAACTCAACAAAAACTTTTCTTACTGCTTTTGTATAATTTTCGTCCATTGTAAAAACAAGGCGATCATAGTCCAGCATGCAGCCTAGTTTTTTCATCTGGTTTATAATTTCATTTCCATGTCTTTCTTTCCAGCTCCAGACACGTTTTAAAAACTCTTCTCTGCCTAAATCTTCTTTCCTTTTTTTCTCATTTTTTGAAATATCTCTTTCTACTAAAACCTGGGTGGCAATTCCGGCATGATCTGTACCGCCCTGCCAGAGAACATTTTTTCCATTCATTTTGTTATATCTGATTAAGACATCCTGAATAGTATCCCCAAATGCATGTCCCATATGAAGACTGCCGGTTACATTTGGCGGAGGAAGTGCTATGGAAAAGTTTTCTTTATCCGGTTCTATCTTTGATTTAAAAAGTTTTTCATCAAGCCAGATCTTTAACCACTTTTCTTCAACTTCTTTTGGATTATAGGTTTTTGAGAGTTCAGTCATACCCTTAACTTTTACCATAAGAAATCAGTTCCAGAGAATTAGTTATACCTCTTGATTAAGAAGGTTCATTTGTGGTGAAATATTTATACAAAGAAAAGTCAGAGAAAAGAAATAAGGAGTATAAATTATGTCAGCTATTCCAGTGGGTGCGATCGTTCCGGTTTCTGTAAGAAGAAACCTGTTAGGTGAGAGAGTAGATCGAAGTATTCAGGTTCTTGGAGATGAAAGAGGTGGTTTTATTCCGGTCAGGCAGCTTGGAAATGGTGATAAATCATATACCTTAATTCCAGCAAGCAAGCTAAACGGTTACTTGTCATCTCCCCTTGTAAAAAAGCATGGTACTGATAAAACTGCCTCAATAACAGCTGCTGATCAAAATATTAGCAAGCTTTGGCAATATCTTACAAAAAACCCGGATGCTGAAAAGTTTTTTGCAACCTTTGATGAGCAAGGATTAATTAAATCATTTACCAAGCCTGGAGAAAATGGTGAGCTAAATGAAGGCTCCAATGCAGAGTTTGTTGTTCAGGGAGATGGAACAGTATCTTTGCTCGCAAATAATACATTTAAAATTGGAGAGCAGGTAGACTTTTTAAACTGGCTCCTTGCAAATTTAAAAACTATCTAAAACATAATACCCCCCTATTCATGTTAAAATCTCACTATTGAGGTTTAACTTATGGCTGAGTCAAAAGATCCAATTATTGTTTTAATGACCTGCAAGGATGTCACTGAAGCAGAAAAAATTGCAGGAGAGCTGGTTAAGGATGGTCTTGCTGCCTGCGTTAACATCATTAACAAAGTTCGCTCAGTTTATCGCTGGCAGGGGGAAATTTGCAGGGATACTGAAGCACTTTGTGTTATAAAAACAGTTAAAGGAAATTTTGGAACACTAAAGGACAAAATTAAATCTTTGCATAGTTATACAGTTCCTGAGGTTATCGGGCTTCCTATAGATATTGGATCAGAAAAATATCTAAAATGGCTTGTTAAGGAAACCAAAATTCTGGCAAAAGTCTAAAAAATGTTTATGGTGCTGGACATTTTTATTATTATTTTATAAAATTTTAATTAATTTTGAAACAGACAAATCTGCATAAACAAAGAGGATTATGGTGGGAAATATAGTTGATGTAATAATTGGCAGCCATGCTTATCAGCCTCCCGGCAGACTTAAAAACATAGTTCAGTATCATCCCTTCCCGGATGCTCTCAGAGATGTTAAACTGCCTGATGACTTAGTGATCGATCCTTATAATGGTTCAAAGGATTATACAGCTGTTGCAACCGAAGAATGTTATAAACCTTGCGGAGAACACAAAATACTTGCACTGGCAAGTGGAGATTTTTCTCCGACTACACTATCCTATCTGGAACAAGGAAGGCCGACTGTTAATTGCAAGCCTAGTCCATATGATCTAATTAGAATGAGCTATGGAATAAGCAAAATGAATTTTGGCGGACATGCATCTTTCTTAATGCAGGGAGGGTATGACCATTTAATATTTCCTTTTGAAACTCCTGAAGTTAAAGATATTCAGGTTTCAATGGCAAAAGAGGCATTTAAAGCACATTTTGGAGAATATCCAAAAGGTGCCTGGGCTCCTGAAGCAGGAATTGATTTACAAACACTGGAAACTTTTGCGAATAACGGAATAGAATTTACTGTTCTTGCACCGTGGCAGGCACACGGCATAAAAAAAATCGAAAGTGAAAATTGGGAATACGTAGGCAGTGCTATTGATCCCGGGAAAACATATAAATGTTCTCTACCCAATGGAAAATCAATTGCAATTTTCTTTTTTGATGAACCTCTTGCAAGAAAAATCGCACATAATTATTGTGGAATATATTCATCTTCAGATAACTTTCTGGGTCACATAAAAAACACAAGACAGAACGGACTTACTGTAACTTACAATGATTTAGAAACCTGGGGACATCACTGGGGTCTTCACAAAGGAGTAGATTCAGTAAAAACAGTCTCTGAAACACTTTTAGCTTTATACGATGGCAAAGAGATAGATGGAACTATCTACAAATTAACAACCTTCAGTAAATATTTAAAAGAGCATCCGCCTGAATATGAAGTAAGTATAAAAGGATGGACATCATGGAGCTGTCATAGAAATGGATCAGATCACGGACTTGGAAGATGGGGTGACCATATAAGGACTGATTGTGATTGTGGTGACGTATGGGATTCAAAGTGGAGAAGTAATCTAAGATATGCACATGAATTTTTAAATAAAGAAACAGAAAAAATTTTCTTCCATAAAGTTGGTCCTGATTACTTTATCGATCCAAAACAAGCCCTTAAAGAATATGTTTTAGTTTTATGTGGAAAAGAAGGACTTAAAGATTTTTTAAAAAAACATGCCAAGCCAGGGGTTAAGAATTTTGAAAAAATGTATAAACTTCTTGAAATGCAAAAGTTTTCTATGCTTATGAACACAAGCTGCGGCTGGTTTCACGGTAATTTAAAAAGAATTGAACCTATTATGAATATGGTGGCTGCAAACAGTGCACTTAGAATATTAAAAGAAATCCTGCCTAGAGACAGGGGGCAGGATATTGAAGGGCGCTTTATTGAGCTTTTATCCCAGGTTCATGTGGACTTTACTAGTGCCGACAACGTTTTTAGAGAAGCTATTGCTGCAAATCCTAATTACTATGGAAATGGCAAACCAAAGTCATTTTTGGCTACAGCACCAGTTGTAGCAGCATAAGACCCTATGGACAATAAGGTTAACTACCTTTATAATTAACCCTAATTACAAAGAGCTAGGAACATTTAATACTCTAAAGAATTCTAGTGTATTAAGAAAAAAAAGAGGAAGTACATGGGCGTACGGCCACTCAGTTTAGAACAAGCATCAAAGTCATATGGATTATCATCTGCTGCACTTAAATCAAAAGTAGACGGTATTAGAACTCCTATAGGTGGCTATGAAGCTGAAATAGATTCAGAAATTGAAACACCACGTTATTACAACAAAGACGGTAGATTAATTCATGACTGGAAATTTATACAAAGGCCTGTACTTCTGACAAAGGGTGGCAAAAATGATGGTGTTTATCTGGTTGAAATAAAACCCAGTCACTATAACCTCTCAGCTATTTTAAAAGAACCTGATGAAATATACAGACTTGAAAACGAGATTTGCAATATAGCTACCCTGCCCAGAGTTAAACATTTAATTGCAAGTTTATACAAGTGTGAATTAGTTAATGGAACAAGTCCTGACAGGCTTGCAGGATTTTTTCTAAACAGAAAAGGGCTTATGGAAAATGAATATAAACATTTAAGTCTGGTTCATGTGGAAGGCAGGTTGTATGAAAGGTTGTTAGAAAATCATGCAATTGATCACTTTACCCATGATAATGTACCTGATGCAATTACAGACAATGGTAATTTTAGAAGTGCTGCAATTCTTGCTTCAAAAGAACCCCCTACAGTAAGCCATTTAAGGCTTTTTACTGGCAATAGTAATAACGAAGCACCGGATACATCCATTTACTATTCATAGTAAGAGCAGGTTTTAGAAATACTCAGTCATTAGTCAAAATATTTTCATCTTTATCCGGATTTAATTCATACAATTTTCTTATTGTATTTTTATCCCTTTGGGAAAGTTTTAGTTCTTTTACTTCTCCTTCAAACATTAAATCATCAGGGTTTGGACTAAATCCCCATAAACCCAGTGCATGCCCTACTTCACGTGCACTGATAATTTTTAATTTTTTTATTTGCTCTTCTTTGGTTAATTTACTTAACGGCTCAAGAGGAATTGCAATCTGTGACTGGAAATAAATGTACGGACTTATCATAATTACACCAAGCACACGAAAGTCTTTTTTGTCCCTGATTATTGGAAAACTCTGTGCATCAATTTGTGCGGCAACTGGATTTGCAGGATCTCCTTTTACCTTAAACCGGGACGGAAAAACTACAGTTATTTGGGATCTGTCAATAACTTCTTTTTCCGCTGTTTTTTTACCTGAGAGCTTTTGTAGAACTGAATTACTTAAAACTTCAAATTTTAAATCTGGCAGAGCTTCCTGCCAGAGCTTGGCACCTTCTAAAAAGGCATCCTTAAACTCAATTCTGTAATTTGGAACACCATTTGCCGGATAAAAATAAATTTTTACAGGAGAGCTTAAATCCCATCTTACATAATGCTCTTTGCCCTGATGTTTTGTTTTTACAAGAGACAGGTAGTCTTCTCCTTTTATAGCTTCTTCACCATATCTTAAAAGATAAGTAAGATATTTTACTGCTTCAAGAACTGTTTTTCTGTCAGGAGCTGCTTTTGGTGCAAACTTTAAATAGTTATTATAAGCATCCAGAGATTTTTTATATTCTTTTTTACTGTCATATGCCTGCCCAAGTCCAAGATACGCTACCCATAAATTTGGATCTATGTTAATAGCTTCTTCCCAGAGCTTAATAGCTTTCTCTGTATTTTTTAACTCCCAGCTTTTAACAGCCTCGTTAAATTGTAAAATTGATTCCTTTTTATAATATTTCTCTGAAACCTCAAGAGGTAATTCACCCTGAGCAGAAGCAGGCTCACAAAATACAGATTTAGTGTTTAAGGCAAAGGTTAATACAAAAAATAGTAAAATTAAAAGCTTTTTTAGAATTTTAAAGCCTAAATAACAGGAAAGCACCTGTTCATATTTCTTAACATGAGCTATATTAATCATTAAGCAACTTAAAGTATATCCCAAAATTATTATAACGAAGGAGTTAATTTTTATGGAAGCTGTTTTAAAAACTGAAAACGAAGCCATCCAGACTTTAACTACTTCTGAGTTAGCAGAAAAAGAGCCCAAAACAAAAGTATTAATTGTTGATGATGAAACTGCCATACGAAGAATTCTTGAAACCCGTTTAAAATTATCCGGCTACCAGGTAGATATTGCTGTTGACGGTGAAGAAGCAATCGAAAAGTTCAACACTTATCATCCTGATATTGTAATTTTAGACATAATGCTTCCAAAAGTTGATGGCTTTGCAGTATGTAAAGAAATAAGATCATATTCCGAAGTACCTGTAATTATTCTCTCAGCAGTTACAGATGTGTCTGATCGAATTAAAGGGTTGGAAATGGGTGCAGATGATTATGTAACCAAACCATTCAGCCCGAATGAACTGGAAGCCAGGATTAAAGCAGTTTTAAGACGGGTAACAGACAGGCCGATGGATCAGGCAGTTGGTCATTCAAATAATGTTATTGTAGTTGGAAATTTAAAAATTGATACAAGCAAAAGACAAGTCTACAAAAACAATGAAAGAATCAGATTAACCGGAATGGAATTTAATTTGCTTGAGCTTTTAGTAAGTAACTCAGGAAAACCATTCTCGAGAGGAGATATCTTACAGCAAGTCTGGTCCTATCCGGCTGATCACAGAATAGACACCAGGGTAGTAGATGTTCATATAAGCAGACTGCGTTCAAAGTTAGAAGAGGATCCTGCAAATCCGGAATTAATTCTTACCTCGCGTGGAACCGGTTATATGTTTCAGAAGATTTAACTCCATGTTTTAATATAGTGTGTATGAACAAACCCAACGATAAAAAGTTCTGGTCAGGACGCTTTAGTAAAGATAGTGCTGAACTTCTGGACAGATTTAATTCAAGCTTAAGTTTTGATAAGAGGTTATATAAAGAAGATATTACCTGTTCAATAGCTTATGCAAAAACACTTGCTCACTGCAAAATAATATCCAGGCATGAATCTGATGAAATAATCCGTGGTTTAAATAAAATCTTTGAAGAAATTGAGATTGAAAAGGAAAAATGGTTTTGTGAAAACAAGAATGAAGATATCCATTCTGCCATTGAAAACAGACTGATAAATATAATTGGAGATATTGGTAAAAAACTTCACACAGGAAGAAGCAGGAATGATCAGGTTTCATGCGACATAAGATACTGGTTAAAAGAAGAAATAAAGCAAATTATTTCTTTATTAAAAACCTTAAGGTCTACATTTATCACTCTGGGAAGAGAATATTTCAAAACAATAATTCCAGGTTATACACATCTTCAGCATGCACAACCCGTTACATTAGGGCATTATTTTATGGCATATGAGCAAAAAATAAGCAGGGATATTCAAAGATTTGCTGAAGCACTGGAAAGAGCTGATGTTCTGACTTTGGGTTCAGGAGCACTGTCTGGAACCAGTTATCCAATCGACAGAAATTTCCTGGCAAAAATGCTTGGTTTTAAAAAGATTTCGGAAAATAGCATTGATGCAGTTTCAGATCGCGATTTTATAGCTGAATGTCTTTTTAATATTGTTCTTTTAAATGTACATTTAAGTCAATGGGCAGAAGAAATGATTTTGTGGAATACAGAAGAGTTTAAGTTTATTTTTATTTCAGATGCATATGCTACAGGAAGCAGTATGATGCCACAAAAGAAAAATCCGGATATTCCGGAATTAATCAGAGGAAAAACAGGAAGATTTATCGGTAATTTAACTGCGATACTTACCCTTTTAAAGGGCTTACCACAGGCTTATAACAAAGATCTGCAGGAAGATAAAGAACTGATTTTCAATTCTACAGATAATATAAAAATAATTTTAGAAATTACGAATGAGTTTTTGCAAAACATTACATTTAATACGGACAGAATGCTTGAGGCTGCAAACAGTAGCTTTATAAGTGCTACAGATATAGCTGACTACCTTACAAAAAAAGATGTGCCATTCAGGATAGCTCATGAAGTGGCAGGAAAGATAGTAGCTTATTGTATAGAAAGACAAAGGACATTTAAAGATCTGAGTATGAGCGAATGGAATACATTTCACAAATTGTTTGGAGATGATATTATAGAAAAAATAAAGATTGAATCCTGCATAGAATCTAAAAATGTTTATGGAGGAACTAATCCTCAACAAGTTTTACATGCAATAGACAGGGCAAATAAAAAGCATGAATAAACACAACCAAGCAATGATACTTGCAGCCGGAGTAGGCTCAAGGCTTGATCCGCTTACATCACAGCTTCCTAAGCCACTTTGCCCAATCTTTGGAAAACCTGTAATGGAACACATTATAGCTTTATGTAAGAAACACGGATTTATAAATCTTTCAGCAAACACACATGTAATGGCTAAAAAAATGTCTGAGCATTTTAAAGATATAAATAAAAAACTTGGAGTGAATTTGAATCTGATTTATGAAGATGAGCTTACAGGGGTAGCCGGTGGAATAAGAAGCTGTAAAAAATATCTTACTGATGATGTAATCCTGATTATTATGGGTGATGCTCTGACAGACACAGATCTAAGCTCCCTGTATGAAGCACATATAAATAGTAATTGTGCAGTAACTGCAGCTATTAAAGAAGTAAATGATACCTCTCAATACGGAGTGGCTGTAGTAGATAAAAATAACAGAATAATTTCATTCCAGGAAAAACCTAAAGCACAGGATGCAAAAAGTAACCTGGCAAATACAGGGATTTATTTTTTCAACCAAAGTGTTTTAAGTGAAATACCACCTGTAGAAGAAGCACTTAAGTTTGATGTAGCCACTGATCTTTTTCAAAAACTCATGTCAAAAAATATCCCTCTGCAGGGAATCAAGGTAAACGCATACTGGGCAGATATAGGAACTATAAAGCAATACAGAGAAAGTATTAAAGACATCCTTCACATGAAAGTAAAAATTGAAATTGATGCTGAAAAAACTTCTTATGGTTATAAAGCAAAAGGAGCAGTAATAGATCCATCTGTAAAAATTAAAGGCAGAGCATATATAGGTGATAATGTAAAAATCGGTTCAAATGTAACACTGATGGGTAATATTTACATTGAAAAAAATTGTACTATTGAATCAAATTCATATATAAATGACTCCATCATATGGCCAAATTCCTACATAAGTAAAAATGTAAAAATAATTAATTCTATAATTGGAAATAATTGTACTGTTCATGAAGATACTGAAATAATTTCAAATTCTGTATGGGCGCCGGAGACTGTGATAAAGAATGATACAAAACCAAGCATTATATTTTCATAATTCATGTTTTTAATCGGCACAATCGTAGGCACATTTGGAAATAAGGGAGATCTTAAAGTAAATCCTTCTATACATCCTGATAATTGCCTTTCATTAGTTAAATCAATTTTTATAGAAGATGAGGATGGAAGAAAGCAGGAATTTAATGTTATAAGAGCAAAAAAACACAAAAATATTTTTGTGTTTACCCTTGAAGGTATTGATGATATGAATGTGGCAGAGAATTTATCAGGTTTGTCTGTTTACCTTTCCACACTTGATTTTATTGAACTTCAAAAAAATGAATATTTTTATCATGATCTTGAAGGCATGGATGTTTACACCAGTGATGGAAATTTAATCGGTAAGGTAGATCACATTATGCAGGGTGGAAATGATATCTTAGTAATAAAAGATGAACATGATAAAGAAATTATGATTCCTTTTGCAGATGAGCTTATCCCTGAAGTAAACTTAAAAGAAAAGACAATAACTGTTAATGCTATAGAGGGATTGATAGATTAAGATAAAAATGTCTAACATTCGAGTTAAAATCTGCGGAATCACATCAGTCTATGATGCCAGGATGGTTTGTTCATTTCCTATTCATGCAATAGGTTTAAATTTTGTAAAAAGATCGAAAAGAAGAATAAGCTTACGAACTGCCAGGGAAATCTTAGCCAAGATTCCGCCGCTTATTGAACCTGTTTTAATTTTTGAAGATGAAAGACTTAGTGAGGTGATTTACACTGCTGCAACGCTTGGTATAAGTACTTTACAACTGCATGGCACTGAAACTGTTTCATACTGTCATGATTTAAAAAGATTTAACAAACATCTGAAAATAATTAAAGCACTCCCTACAAGAGAAGCATCAGTAAACCAGCTTAATGCATATAAAAAAGTCTGTGATTGTTTTTTACTTGATTCGTTTGACAGAAAAAATCAGATGGGCGGAACAGGTAAACCATCTGACTGGAATATTGCACAGGAAATAGTTTCAAAAACCAGACTGCCGGTAATGTTAGCCGGAGGACTTAATCCCTATAATGTAAACAGCGTTATCAAACGTGTAAAACCTTTTGGCATAGATGTAAACAGCGGTGTTGAATCCAGAGTCGGGAAAAAAGACAAAAGCATAATTGAAAGATTATTTGAAGAATTGAATTCGTGACACATCACCTTTCCGTTATAATAATTCTGTATGCAGCCTAAATCTTCAAAAGAAATCCGTGAATCCTGGATCAGTTTCTTCTCCAAAGAACATGCTCACAAATGTGTCTCAAGCAGCTCATTAATTCCTGATAATCCAACACTACTTTTAACCGGTGCTGGTATGGTTCAGTTTGTGCCATATTTTCTGGGCTTGAAAGAACCGGAATTTAAAAGAGCAGTAACTATTCAAAAGTGTGCACGCGTAGGTGGAAAAGATTCTGATCTGGAAAATATAGGCAGGACCTCGAGACATCATTCATTTTTTGAAATGCTTGGAAACTTTAGTTTTGGTGATTATTTTAAAGCTGATGCAATTCCATGGGCATGGGATTATGTAACAAGAGTTTTAGAACTTCCAAAAGAAAAATTAATTGTTTCTGTATTTAGCGGGGATGAAATTACACCATTTGATTCTGAAGCATTTGAGATCTGGAAAAAGCTTGGCTTAGATGAGAATAAAATTAAAAAAATGAGCAGAAAAGATGTTTTCTGGGGGCCTCCAGGTCCTACTGGTCCTTGTGGACCATGCTCTGAGATTTATTTTGACAGAGGGGACTCTTTTAAAAATCAGGATGAAAGGTTCCTTGAAATCTGGAATCTTGTTTTTATGCAATTTGAAAAAGATGAAGAAGGAAAATTCAAACTCCTGGCAAAAAAAAATATTGACACCGGAGCAGGTCTTGAAAGGATAGCACTTATATTACAAAATAAACCAAATACATTTGAGACAGATTTATTAAAACCAATCCTGGATGCTGTCTGTGAGGTAACAAAGGTAAAATACGACAGCAGAGACGCCTCGATGGTGCATCTCTATATAAAAATTATCACTGATCATATTCGATGTATATCATTTCTAACTGCAGACGGTATACGACCCAGCAATCTTGGCCGGGGTTATGTTCTTCGTATGCTTATAAGACGTGCTGCAAGGTTTGGATATTTGCTCGGGGTCAAAAAACCATTTTTATTTAAATTACTAAAAACAGTGAGTGATAATTATTCGGATTTTTATCCTGAGTTTGCAAAGAACTTAAACATAATTTCTGATGTTATAAAACAGGAAGAAGAACGATTTGGAGAAACAATTGAAAGAGGGTTGATTTATTTAGATAGCCTGCTCTCAAAATCAGGACAAATAATTTCAGGTGAAGAAGCATTTGATTTATACTCTACATACGGTTTTCCGCTTGAATTAACTGTTGATATTGCGGGTGAAAAAAACAAAATCGTGGATTTAAAAGACTTTGAAGCCGCCAAAGAAAAACATTCAGAAGTTTCAAATAAAGATATTTTTGCAGTAAAGCTTACAGATCAGAAAATCTACGGAGATTTATTAAAAGAATTCGGACAAACAAAGTTTTTAGGTTATGAGAAAGAAAAATGCGAAGCAAAGGTTCTCTCAATACTAAATTCAAGTGGTGAAAAGGTTGAAAAAATAAAAAAAGGAGAGAAAGGAGAAATTATATTAGACCAAACTGTTTTTTATGCTGAGTCCGGCGGTCAGGTCGGTGATCAGGGAAAAATAATTACTGATAACGCCACACTGTTTGTAAATGATACTCAAAAGTACGAAGGACTTTTTTCACATTCAGTAGAAACAAAATCCGGAGAAATTAAAGCAGGTGAAAAAGTTTCATGTATAGTTGACTTATTTAAACGTAACCGCACAAAACACCACCATAGTGTTACTCACCTTATGCACTCGGCACTTAGAAAAGTATTTGGAGAGAGCTTACAGCAGGCAGGATCAGAAGTAAATCATGAAAGAACAAGATTTGATTTTACTCTGGATCGCGGAGCAAAACCGGAAGAAATAAAAAAGATTGAAAGTATGGTAAACACCTGGATTCAAAAAAAATTACCTGTAGAAATAAAAGAAATGTCATTTAATGACGCTATAAAAACCGGTGCCCTGGCGTTTTTTGGAGATAAATACGGTGATCATGTTCGTGTAATAAAAATGGGAAATGGAAAAGATCTGGCTAGTGTAGAACTCTGCGGCGGAACACACGTAAAAAACACTGGTGAAATCGGTGGATTTAAAATTATTAAAGAAAGCTCAATAGCTGCCGGCACGCGAAGAATAGAAGCTGTTGCTGGTGAGGTTTTGAAAGAGTATCTTGAAAAACTTGAAAAAGAAAAAACAGTTAAAAACAAAGAACTGGAAGAAAAATATGAAAAATTACACAGGAAGCTTATTAAGCTGAACGCTGCAGGTGAATTACAAGAGACAAACAATCTGCAGGAAAAAATCTTACAGGCAGAAAAGATTATTACAAAATTAGAGACCAGTCAAAACATTGAAAAATTAAAATCCCAGGAAAATAAAATTCAAAAATTATCAAATGGTATCTTACTTTTTATTGCTGAGCCAGGCAACTATGGTAATGAAGCAATAAAAATATTCATAGAAGGAAAATTAAAAAATACTCCCGTAAAGACAATTCATGAATTGCCTCAACAAGAGGTAATAATAATCACCGATCTGACAGAAAAAAATAAATTAACATTCTATGCTGGTGTAACAAAAGATCTAATCCAAAAAGGTCTTAAAGCAAAAGACCTGGTAAATAAAATCGCTGAGGTTACAGGCGGAAAAGGCGGTGGCAGAGACGATTTTGCACAAGCAGGCGGAAGAGATGTTTCTAAGATAAAAGCAGCTTTGGAAACGGGATATGAATTAGTTAAACAGCTCATGTTAAACCACAACATCACTTAATTTGTTTTTTATTTCAAGGAACACATCCTGAGGTTCTTTTGTAGCATCAATTTCAATAAAATTATATTCTTTTGACATTTCATCCAGAATACTAATTAATTTTGTCTGGTAGTTAACAAAACTTTCATATAAATCTTCACCTAATTTAAGATCCATGCCTGACTCCCAGTGATTAAATCCTTTTGCTCCAAGTACACGCGGGATTAGATCACCAGGAGTAATCTTCAGATAAAAAATAATATCCGGTATAAGGGCTGTTCCATAAATTTCTTTTAACCATTCTCTGTCTACACCCCGAACTACTGCTCTGGCCATTAAGGAATAAATATAACGATCATTCAGTACAATAAACCCTGCTTTTAGAGCAGGTAAGATTTGTTTTTCAAATCTGTCAGCAAAATCCGTGGCATAAAATAAACTTAAGGTGATTGGACCTAAAGTATGTCCTTCTTTTGCTCTTTTAATTCCTTTTCCGGCAAGCTCAGATCTTGCAGCACCTGTATCAACTACAGCATAACTCTGGCTTTCCAGATAGGACCTCAACATTAATGCCTGAGTAGTCCTGCCAACGCCATCTGTCCCTTCAATAACAATTAACTTGCCAGGATAAACACTGGTTTCAAATTTATATGAATGTAATCCGTAAAAATCCAGTTTTGTCATAATTAAAATTACCCGTTAGAATATATAAGATCATAACATTATCAGAGGAACCAATGTTTAACGCATTTCTTATCTCTAAAAAGCTCTTAGGTAAATTCAAAATAAAGCAAAAGAATCCACTGGCTTTAAACTGTGAAAAGGTTACTGAAACTCCACGAGCATATAGTACAGCACAAATTAAAAGTGCTACAGAAAATATCCTGCTTGTAGATACTGAGGAAAATATTTTACCTGAAATAATCACAAAGTCTACAGAGTATCTCTTAAAAGATCTATTTATACAAATGCATCAGACTGGTTTATATAACAGACAATTCAAATTATGGAAATCACTTGCAAATATAATTGAAATTTCTGTATCAAGACTGCAGAAAGGATTGTTTAAAAAAAGTGAACTTAATGCTTATGTGATTGATTTTTTCATAGATCCAGAAGCTCAGTGTATCTCCGGTATTATAGATGAAAATAAAAACACTGACGAATTTAAAGTTTACTTAGACAGAGTAGTTTTTAGCAGTAATTTAAACAGGTTAAAAGGAATTTTTTATTTTTTAAACTATATGCCGGATGAGAATCTTGTTACAAAACTTAAATTTTGTACAAACTCACCTGATAAAATTTCAACATACGAATCAATACTATTAAAAACAAACGATGTCAGATTAAATGTCATTAGTTATCACAAAAATAATGAAAAATTTGTTTTCAAACACTTTTATCCTGAATTAAAGTTCGTTAAACATGAAGATGCTATAACATTACAGTAAACTTACAAACAAATGCCAGAAGACTTTGAAATTATTCCAGCAATAGATATTATGGACGGGAAGTGCGTACGCTTAACTCAGGGACAATATGACAAAGTAGAGGAGTTTTCAACTAATCCACAGGAAATGGCACAGAAATGGATTGATTCAGGTGCAAAAAGGCTTCATCTTGTTGATTTGGATGGTGCAAAACAGGGTTATCCTGTCAATTTTAATCTAATTTCTAAAATTACGAAAATCCCAAATATAAAAGTACAAATTGGCGGTGGGATAAGAACTGAGGAAACAATAAGAAAATATCTGGATGAGGGGGCAAGTTACATAATTTTAGGAACCAGGGCTTTTCAGGACAAAGATTTTTTTAAGCATGTACTGGGGCTATATGGTGAAAGGATTATCCTCGGACTAGATTTAAAAAATAACAGGGTAGCTTTGTCAGGCTGGCACCAAACAATTGAAATCAATCTCAATAATCTGGAAAATCATCTTGGCAATATAAAGCAAATCATTTATACCGACATCTCAAAAGATGGTACCTTAAGTGGTCCAAACCTTAAGTCTCTGGAAGAAATTGCAAGCTCAGTTAAGTCAAAAGTAATTGTTTCAGGCGGCATATCCAGCATGGATGACATCTTTGCAGTTTTAAAACTAAAGAAAGAAAAGCATCAAAATATATCAGGAGTGATTCTTGGAAAGTCATTGTACAAACAAAAAATTGACCTAAGGAAAGCCATAGAACTTATAAAAAAGAGTTTTTGAGAAGTACAGACACGCCATAGCGTGTCTGATAGTCGTTTATCGTGTCGTTTAGGTTTACCTCTTATGCAGACTTCGTGATCATAAATGTTATTTTTCTAAAACAGCGATTGACTAAATTCTAAAAAAACGTTACTTTGCTATTAAGGCCGGGTATAGATATCAAGGAAATTAATGAATGTAGTTGAAGAGTATTGTTAAGCAACATCAGTTACAAAAAATAAAAATATTAAAATGTTCAAAAAAAATCAAATCAAAAACAAAGATGACGTGATTGATAAACGCACTTATAATGCAGATTTGGCAATAGTTCCCACCTCTATATTAATCAATCAAACTTTGGCCAGATTAAGATTTTCATGTGAAAAGAAATTAAAATTTGTATCTGGACTGCGAGATTCATATAAGTTTAGATAAAAAATTTACCAAAAGAAAGGAGATAATAATGAAAAAGAAAGCTAAAAAGAAAGCAGCTAAAAAAACAGCAAAAAAAAGAAGAAGATAATTATATAAGTAGAAGCATGCTATAACATGCCTCTACTGCTTAATTTTCAGCCGTAGTGGGTGCTTTATTAGATATCCCTACGGCTGAGTCTTTATAAACTATATGTCTTCAATAATAATGATTTTAATAACTTTAGTTCAGGGTTATACCTTTTTAATGTTTGTTTGGGTGATTTTATCGTGGATTCCAGATTTAAAGTTTTCAGCATTTTACAGATTCCTTGATCGAATCTTTATGCCGTTTCTTGAACCATTCAGAAGAATTATCCCACCGATTAATGGCATTGATATATCTCCAATTTTAGGTTTTTTTGTACTACAAGTCATAACAACTCTTTTAGGACGGCTTTTATGAAATGAATTACAGCTATTTAATTTTATTTGCAACTTCCCTTATTTTCTCTCTAATTACTGGAAAATGCTTAATCTCCATACTTAAGTCCATAAATGCAAAGCAAATTATAAGAGAAGATGGCCCTTCTTCACATATAGCTAAAAAATCGCAAACACCAACAATTGGGGGGTTAATTTTTTTAATCCCTGTATTTCTGATAACCCTGGTTTATTCCATATTAAAAAAAGATTTTCTTACTTTGAATTTAAGTGTTGTACTTTGCACCACCTTTGTTATGGCATTACTCGGATTTATAGACGACTATCTTAAAATTAGAAAAAAACATAACAAGGGAATCTCCGGGTGGATAAAATTATTAATACAGCTTGTGGTAAGTTATTTAATCTTTCATATATATAAGGAAGGCGGAAGCCTTTTTTATCTTTTATGGTTCTTTTTTGTAATTGCTGGTAGTAGCAACTCATATAATTTAACAGATGGTTTAGACGGACTTTTAGGCAGCATTACTCTTACAGGTTTATTAGGATTTTTTATTTTGTTTTATCATACTGGTAAGTTTGAACTGTTAATCTTTTCAGTTATTTTTTTTGGAACATTGGTTGGTTTTTTATACTTTAACTGGTACCCGGCAAAAGTGTTTATGGGTGATACAGGAAGCCTGGCAATTGGGGGAGCTATTGGTTCGCTTGCAATTGTATCCGGGGCAGAGCTATTTTTAATCTGTTTTGCAACTATTCCAATTCTGGAAGCACTATCAGTAATTTTTCAGGTTATAAGCTGTAAATATTCAAAGAAATTTTTTGGAGTTGATAAAAGGCTGTTTAAAATGGCACCTTTGCACCATCACTTTGAATTAGTCGGATGGAAGGAAACAAATATTGTTACAAGATTTTGTATGTTTCAGATTATTTGTGTATTAATTGGAATAGTGCTGATTATGTCCTAATCCAGCTCCGGCATGAACACCTGTGACCCATCATTAAACGGGGATGTATTGTCTACAGAGATAATATCCAGAAAGTTATTTGTAAGCAAGAAAGATAAAATAGTAACTAATTTTCGTCTGTTATATCCAAGCTGATTAGCAATTTCACCAAGGGTTTTTACACCGTCTGTTGTCTGGAGAAATTCCTGATCTGCCTGAGCCAGATGAATTGTACCTTCTTCTTCTTCAGCTATCATCCTGGCAATTTCTTCCTGGGATTTTGCTTTTAAGACTGTTCTTGAATTAATTCCAAGCTTGCATAATTTTCTCCATCTTTCGTCATAGCGTGCACCAGTAAGAATTAAATCTTCTGTAGGTCGCTTAATTGTCTTTGGTCTTTGAACTGGAAGAGAGTAAAATGCAAATTTTCCAGTCAGCCATAAAAATATTTCATAAATTGCATCTTCACCGTCATATGTAAGTACATGAGCATCAATTACCTGACCATGTTCAAAATATATAATTCCATACAATGCACCTTTTTTTATTTGCAAAACTCCGTTTGCATTGCAGTCATTAAGCAGCTGAAGTATATGCACCAGATTGAATTCGGATAGTTCCCCGACTAAAACTGGTGCTGTCAAAACTTGTTGTGTAGTTGTTTCCATAGATATCTTCTAGAGATGTATCTGGCCGAATTAATATCTGACGAAAAGCCACATTATCCTGATTTATTAATAAAAAATAGGGCTTCTCTTGATAAATTTGCCACAAAAAGCTTAAAATCAAACTGTAATATAAAAAATAGGGCTAGTCCTACTATGCAAAAAATTTTAATCAGCGGATATATCGGCTTTGAAAACTTTGGTGATGAAGCTTTGCTTCATGTTCTAATTAAATACCTTGTAGAACTTGGTATTCAAAGACATGATATAACCGTCTTGTCAAACAAGCCAGATGTTACATCAAGTACTTATAATGTAAATGCTATAAACAGGTGGAATTTCTTTGATGTATTTAATGCTTTGCTTAACCACAATAAATTAATTTTTATAGGAGGAATATTTCAGGATAAAACAAGTTTTAAAAGTTTTATTTATTATTTTTTACAGCTTTTTTTTGCAGGATTATTCGGAAAAGAGGTTACATTTTTTGGGACAGGAATCGGTCCATTTCAAAGAAATATCTCACAAAAATTATTTAACTTTGGATTAAAGTCTGTAAGCCTCATGACAGTAAGGGATCAGGCTTCTGCAGAATATATTCCACATAGTAATAATGTACTTATAACCTGTGATCCTGCATGGGACATGGAAGCAGATTATTCTTTTCAAAGACTAATAAAAGGGATAAACTGGCAGCTTCCGGTACTTGGGATCTCACTTAGAAACGATAAATATCTAAAAAGCAGTCATATACTAAGTTTTGCTGACAAACTCTCCAGGATTATAAATGGCATGAAAGACTGGCAGATAGTTCTCATACCATGCATGCCTCAGGAAGACTCACCAGTTTTGTATGAACTGCAGGATCTTACAATAAAAAAAGTAAATGAACCAGGCAGAATAATTATGCTTGAAACATTTCCATATCTTTCAATTCCACAACAAGCCGGTGTACTGGCAAGCTGTGATGCAATGATTGCCATGAGATATCATGCTCTTTTAATTTCACTGTCAAACGAAAAACCTGTTTTTGGATTAATTTATGATCAGAAGGTTAAATCACTTCTGGACTTTGCATCTCAGGTAGGAATTGGATTTAAGGATGATATTGATCAACCCTGGAATTACTTCTGGCAAAACATGCAACACTCAATTGAAAAAGCAAAATTGGCAAAAAAGAAAGCACATGAGTTAAATAAAAGAAATATTGAAATGTTAAAAAAGTTTCTGGGGTAACTTGTAAGATAAAAAAATGCGCAAAAGAGTATTAAATCAGCCTATTGACACTTTTACTTTAGATGAAGTGGTATTCTTTGCAAAAATGGCTTTATCAAATCCAAAACAGTTAAAAATAGTCACTCTTAATCCTGAGATGATTGTAAATGCTATGAAAAATATTGAACTTCAGGCTGCAATAAACAATGCGAATCTTATTGTTCCGGATGGAACAGGAATAGTATGGGCATTTAAAACCCTAAACAAAAACGACCTGGCAAAAATAGAACGTGTTCCTGGAATTGAACTTGCAGAAAAGATCTTAGAATCTGCAAATGAATTAAAAAAGAGAGTTGCTATTTTTGGCAGCACCCGAACAATCATTGAAAAGGCAGCTGCAATAATGCAGAATAAATATCCAGACATAATTATTGTAAAAACAACAGACGGTTATCACGGGATTGAAAAAGATTTACAGGTTGCAGAAGAAATTGCAGATGAAAATCCTGACTTAATTTTAGTAGCTCTTGGCAGTCCAAGACAAGAAATCTGGATAAACAAACACTCTGATTTTTTCCCAAAAAGCATTTTGATTGGCATTGGTGGAAGTCTGGATGTCTGGGCTGGAAAGATAAAAAGAGCCCCAAGATGGTTCAGGGATAATAATCTGGAATGGTTTTACAGAGTAGTTTCCCAGCCAAAAAGAACAATAAGAATTTTAAAATCACTGCCACAATTTGTGTGGATGGTTTTTAAATCTTCACTCCAAATAAAACAGGATTTCTAAGTGCCTGAATTTTTGTAGCAATGGAAAGCAATGTCTTTGTAACAAAAATTGCTGAGAACATACTGACTAAAACACCGATTGCCAGGGTAATGGCAAAGCCTCTGACAATACCGGCTCCAAAAATTAAAAGCACAAAGCAGGCTATTAATGTGTTTATATTACTGTCAAAGATACTGCTAAATGCTCTTTCAAAGCCAGCATCAATTGCATTAAAAAAACTTTTTCCTGCTTTTAATTCTTCCTTGGTACGTTCAAATATAAGAATATTTGCATCTACTGCCATACCAATACTGAGTATGAAACCAGCAACGCCAGCTAAGGTAAGAGTTACTGTCTGTTCAAATATTGCAATAGTAACCAAAGTGTATAAAAGCAGTGCAAAACCAGCTATTAAACCCGGCAATCTGTAGAAAAGAATCATAAATATAATCACAAACAATATTCCGTACAAACCTGCATGAAGACTTTTATCTATAGAATCCTGTCCAAGAGTAGCACCTACAGATCTTTCCTGAATAATTTTTACAGGTGTAGGCAGTGCACCGGCATTTAACTGAACAGCAAGATCCTGGGCCTCTTCTGCAGTAAATCTGCCTTCAATTTGTCCCTCACCTCCAGTAATAGCTGAACGGACTATAGGGCTGGAAATTAATTTTCCATCTAAAAATATTGCAAGAGGTTTCTCTATTAATCTCTCAGTTAGTTTTCCGAACTTTTCAATTGCCGGACCTCTAAGTGAAAATGCAATTAACCAGTTTCCTGCACCATCCGTAACTGCCTGAGCTTTTTTAAGATCTTTTCCTGTAATCCCGCTTGAATACCAGATATATTGATCTGGTTTATCAATATCAATCTTATCTCCTGGTTTTTTATCTATGTATTTGGCAGGTTCCTTAAATTCTAAAAATGCGGTTTTTAAAAGTCTTCTTTTTACAATTTCCGGATCTGCTCCCGGGATTTCTACCAGTATCCGATCTTTTCCCACCTGCTGAACAATTGCTTCTGTAGTACCTGAGGCATTTACCCTGTTTTCAAATACCTTAATTAACCCGGCAATAACATCTTTGTTTACTTCTTTTACATCGGGGCCAGTCAGTGCCTGAAATGTAAGCTGCGCGCCACCTACCAGATCTAATCCAAGTTTAAGCTGAGATAAAACTGTAATAAAAGAGTTTGTAAAAATTACCTGTGATCCTTTTATTTTGGTATCTATTTCTTTTATGGTCTGATTGGAAACATTTTTTTCCTGTTTAAACTTTTGCATTGGATCTTCAGCAGGAGTTTCATTTAAACCAACTACAGTTTCAGTTAGAATTAGTTCTTTTTGTAATCTAGCCTGAGAAAGTTCTGACTCTAACTGCTTAAGATGTTTATAAGAGCTGGTAAAATAAACAGAAAAGAAAGAAGAAAA
>MFRN01000027.1:41210-55507 GCA_001784585.1 Candidatus Melainabacteria bacterium RIFCSPLOWO2_02_FULL_35_15
AAAGACGTAAGTTTCTTTTAAAGAATCCCATAAGTTTTTAGGATAACATAATTTTAAATTGTGGGGATATTTCATATAGATTTAGCCTGTGCTACACTTTGATAAAAAACATAAAAAGAAATAGCCACAATTGCGTTAAAATACTCATATGCCGCCTTCAGAAATACTAATTGCGCCATCAATACTCTCTGCAGATTTTTCAGATTTAAGAAATGAAATTAAAAAAGTAGAAGATGCCGGCGCTGACTGGATTCATGTAGATATTATGGATGGGCAGTTTGTACCGAATATTACTATTGGGGCTCCTGTGGTTAAGTGCATAAGACAAATCACAAAGTTACCGCTGGATGTTCATTTAATGATTGTAGATCCGGATAAACATGTTCAAGACTTTGCAAGTGCCGGAGCAAATATTATTACTGTTCATGCTGAAGCATGTGCTCATCTTCAAAGAACACTTTCTTACATTAAAGAACTTGGCTGTAAAGCAGGTGTTTCATTTAATCCTCACACACCTGTAGATTCTTTAAAGTATGTTTTAGAAATAGCTGATCTGGTTTTAGTAATGACTGTAAATCCCGGGTTTGGCGGACAGAAATTTATTAGTTCTGTTGTCCCCAAGATTTCTGAAGTAAAAAAAATGTTTCAGGAAGCAAATTTGAATGGAAAATATATTGAAGTCGATGGCGGAATAAACACACGAACCGCACCCATAGTACGCTCTGCTGGAGCAAATGTCCTGGTAGCCGGAAATGCTATTTACAGCTTAAAATCACAAATAGAGATTCAAAAGACAATCAGTCAGATGAGAATTTAAAAATCAATGTGATGCAGATCACTTTTTAACCGCTTCTAAACCTTATTTAACTGATTCTTTAGCTTAATCCAGGTTAATACCACTGCACTCGCACAACGAGTTTTTTTGTTTTTATATGAAAGCTAAGTCTAAAATTATATCTATTTTAATGTTATTTATTTTATTAAGTGTTGGCCCTGCATCAGCACAAATAACTCCTGATATATCAAATGCGGTCTACCTAAATCCTTCCTATCTGCAGGAGTTAACCCCGAAAACAAACTGTGATTTAAACGGTGCATGGAGTACAGAGTATTCATATTATTGGCTCGCTGATCCGACAAACTCTCAAACAAAATTACCTCCATATGTAAAAAACATATCTTATTCAGGAGTCATACAAGAAAATAGTTCTATAAGCATAAGCACGCTGGAAAGTCCATCTGCAAACAAGGGAAGGAATAAATATTATCTCTCATCTTCACTAAACGGTGAAACCTTGGTAGTAAATCTTGAATTAGAAAATATAAATCAATTTAAAACATGGTTATCATTAAATTTATATTTTGACCCATCTGTTATTAAAAATCCTGAGCAACAAATTAAATTAAAACTGTCTTATGCAAACAGCACTCTTGGAAATATTATTTATATTCAAGATACTAAATTTAACGCCGGATGCTACTTGGATTTGCTTGTGAAATCACCAGATCCTGGTGCAACCGGAAAACTTACAATTGAAATAGACGCACAAAGTGATTCTCTGGCTGCAATAAGCGGAATATTTTGGGATGAACCAAGAAAAGAAAGTAATTTACAAGTTACTTATACCGGTTTAAATAAAGTAAGCGCACCTGTATGGCAGCAAAATTTGAGAGATAGTTCAGCTACTGCTATATGGTCTCCACAATCCAGAGAAGATTCAAGCAAAGATAATTTTGCAAAAGTTGGAGTAGGTGAAATAACTTATACAACCTCTACAGGATATGAATTTCCTGAATCTTTAAAAAAGAAAGATGCTTATAATTTTAAAGTGTTAATGGGAATAGCAGGTCCAAAAGGAGTTAATGGTCTTGAATTTTATTTAACTCCTGATAGCAATCTTTGCTCAAATGGTTGTGAACTTGGATTATATTCTACAGAACTATATAAACAAAGTGTTTCTATTTATTCAGCAGAAGAAGATAAAAAGAACAAACTAACAGCTAATGCTGAAACCCCTGGTGATGGAAGCCCGGTATTTCAAAATTTCCATATAGCTCCGAATAGCAATGTTAAATTAAGAGTCAGATTAACAACCTCTGATTTAAATAACCCCCCTATTTTAAGAGGGTTATATATTTCACCAGATGAAAATATAAATTTAGACAATGATAATGTTGTTTTAAATATTGATGAAGGAACAAGCTCTCAGTCATCTGTTACTTTACCAAACAACAACACTATAATCAGTATTCCAATAACAGAGCATGCATCAATAATTAATGTTGATTTCCCAAATATTCCAGACATTAAAAGCAGTGATAAAAATAATAAAGAAGATAATAAAGACAGCATAGACAAAGATCCATCTAAGACAGATCAGAACAAAGCAAATGCAATAGGAGAGGCTCAAAAGGCCAGTGAAGAAGTTCAAAAAGTCAAGCAAAAAGAATCAGAAGATGCTCCGAAAGCTGCTGAAAAAATCGCCAGAGATAATCTTAGAGCTAAAAACTAATCAAACCTGACTGGTACTTTTTCTTCAATAAGCTGTTTATCTCTTTTGTCGGGTGCCACCAATGTACCAAAAATTTTAAGCATTACCAGATATATAGTGATAGATGAAAGAACACCTGTTAAAAAATCGGTAATTACTACCATTACAGCAGTGTAAATCATCAAACCTGCTTGAAATTTATTATGATTTAATATACTTAAAACTTCTTTTAACTTTACCATATTAAATGCAACATACATAAGAACCCCGCCAATACAAGCCATTGGAACATGTTCAAGGTAAGTTGCCAGATAAGCTGCAATTAATAATTTCAGAAAACATTTAAAGATTCCTGCCAGAGGAGTAGTACCGCCAACTTTAATGTTGGTAGCAGTCCGTGCAAGAGCTCCTGTATGAGGAAATCCATTTAACAAAGGCACAATAATATTTACCCAGCCTTGTCCCCAAAGTTCTTTATTCGGATTAAACGGACATCCTTTATTATGAGCAAGCTTGTCTGCCATTCGAGAACAAAGCAAACTTTCAATACCACAAACAAATACAATAGCTAAAACAAAGTAAATAACATCTTTTATAACCATAAGATTGAATTCAGGAATTACAGGAAGCGTAAACACCCAAAAATTAGTAGGAATAGAACCATATTTTGTGCCTATAAGCGTTAATTCTTTCTCAGCAAAAATCGTTGATGAAAAAAGTGTTCCAACACCAATTGCAATTAACGGAGCAGGAATATAAATAGAAAGTTTTAATAAATATTTAATAATAAAAAATGTACCAAGTGCGAGCAATAAAGCATAGAAATTAAACTCATGTAAGTGTAAAAATATCATCTGCACTTTATGTAAAAACTCATGTCCAAGTTTGACTCTTAACCCAAGTACTTCACCTATTTGTGACAAAGCAATAGTAATTGCAATCCCTATGGTAAATCCCACAACTATTGAGTATGGAACAAGCGTAATAATTTTGCCAAGCCCAAACAATCCCATTAACATTAAAACTATTCCAGCAATAATAGCTACAAGAACAAGAAACCCATGTCCAGTAGCATGAGCTGGTTGGCCATCTGGCGTGACTCCATACTTATACATAACTCCAGAAATAACCGGTATAAGTGCAGCAGTAGGTCCATAAACCTGATACTTTGAACCTCCAAATAAAGCTCCTATTAATCCAGCTACAGCACCACCTACTATTCCTTGTTCAGGCTTTAGTCCAGAAGCCATTGCAAAACCCATTGCAAGAGGGATAGCCACCATAGCTACAATCAATCCGGCTGTAAAATCACGAAAAACAGTTAAATATCCATTAGGTTTTTTTAAATCCTCATAGCGGCCATCGAATGGGTTAATAAATAATTTCAGTCTCTCCAGCATAATTTTTAAAATTTTAACATATTCGAATATTAGAATATGTTATTACCTGGTATAATAAATGCATATATGGGCAACAGAAAAAAAATACTGGAAAAAGCACCTGAGGAACAAATAAATTCAGTTTCAAATTTATTTTCAATCCTTTCACACCCCATAAGAGTAAAGATATTATGGTTCTTAAAAAAGAAAAAAAGCTTAAATGTTCATCAAATACAAAATGAATTAAACATAAGCCAGTCAAATGTCTCTCAGCACCTTTCACTTTTAAAAATAAACAAACTGGTAACAGAAGAAAGAAGAGGAAAAGAAGTATATTACAGTCTTACTGAAACAAAAAAAATCTCAAAAGTACTTGTCAGTGCACTTCACTTAATAGGCTACCAATTAGCAATAAACAGCGAGCTTTTGTCTACCTATTCAGGGATTCTTTCTTTCTGGGCATAATGTTTTTGATTCTATTATGAAAGATATTGCTTCCAAATACCAGCTTATAAATATCTCTAGCGAGAAAGATATTCCCAAGGATCTTTTAAACACTCCTATTGCCGATCTGCTTAAATACCATAATCTTTCAATGGAATTTAAAAACTATGATACTGCACAAATGGCTATAGTAATGTGCATGGATAATAGAAAGCAGCTTAACATCCCTGGCAAATTTTCATATATCTTAAGAACAGCAGGAGCAAGAATTACAGGTAGTGAATTCAAGCTCTCATTTGCAATTGGTTTCGCTGATATTAAATTTGTAGCACTTATAGCTCATACGAATTGTGGAATGGTAAATCTGACAAGTAAAAGAGAAAAATTTGTAAATGGTTTAATCAAAAATGCAGGCTGGACAAAGGAACAGGCAGAAAATCACTTTAACTCCTTTGCTCCATTTTTTGAAATTGAAAATGAAAAAGAATTTATAGTTAGCGAAGGTAAAAGATTAAAAGAAAAATATCCTCCGATTGTATTTGTACCTATGTTATATAACATAGAAGATAATAAGCTTTATATAATTTCCTAACTTGAACCTAATTAAGTAAAATCTCGTCAAATTTAAGGAATAATACAAATCATTTTCACATTATCTGCTAAAGAACACTCATGCTCATAAAAAAGAAACTTTTTTTGATTATCCTTATTGTAAGTTCAATTATTCTTTATATGCCAGTAAAAATTTATGGTGAAGATAATATTGAAAATTTCACAGAAAAAATAAATAAATTAACTCTAAGACAGGCTCTTGAAGAGGCACTGAAAAACAATCATCATGTTAAATCTGCCATTGCTACTCTTCCAGTTTCCGAAGCAAATATAATTATTGCAAAGTACAGGCCAAACCCCTATGTTTTCAGCTACCGTGAAAATGTAAAAGGCGGCGCCTTCCACCCATCTGATGTTACAAAAGATTTTGAGGTCGGTAGAAAAAGATACTGGAGAATAAGACTTGCAAAAGAACAGGTTTCAAAAACAGAGCTCTTAATTGCAAAGGTCCTATGGGAAGTTCATACACAGGTTCACAGTATTTATGCTGCTTTATCGATCGGAATCGATTTGTTGAATTTAGCAAAAGCAAGAACAAATTTTTACAAATCACTTGTAGATATTGCAGACAAAAGATTCCAGGCAGGAGATATTTCAAAGCTTGAACTGGACAGGGCAAAGATGCAGCTCTTAAGTGCTGAAAACGACTTTAGTGAATTTGAAGGCAGGTCAAAAAGAGCAAAAATTGATTTTAACCATATTTTAGGCCGTGAGTCATATTCTGAAATTGACCTTGATAAGACGGAAGAATTAAAACCAAAAATTAAAATAGATGAATACAAACCTATAAAAAATATCCTGGCTGATGCTTTAAGCAAAAGAATTGAAGTAGCCATACTGGAAAAGGATTTCGGTATAGCAAGAGCACAGATTAAAAAAGCACAATGGGAAAGAATACCAAATTTTAATTTGCAGACTGGCCCTGTTAAACCTAATGTTACTGATCATTACTGGGGGATATACACAGGGTTTGGAGCTGAACTTCCGCTTTTTAACAGAAAACAAGGAGAAATAAAACAGGCTAAAGCCCAGGTTGCATATCTTGAAAAAGAAGGAGAAAGAATTGAACATGACATAAATATTGAAGTTGCAAATGCAACGCAGGATTTAAAAGTAAGAGAAGAACAGGTTCAGAGATTTGAAGGAAATCTTCTTGGTCAGTCTGAAAACGTTTTAGAAATGATTAAAGAAGGATATAAGCAGGGTAAACTTTCACTGACAGACGTTTTAAATGCAGAACAACAAAACAGGGATTTAAGACAAAAATATCTGGAGAGTTTATTAAACTATCAGCTTGCACTTGCCAGCTTAGAGTATGCTGTGGGTGTACCATTATATGGGCTAACTGAAAAACAATGAAAAAAACTTTTTTAACTTTACTGCTTTTTTGTTATTTTCTTCCTGCTTTTTCTCATGGAGATGATATAGGTTTTAAGGCAAAGTTTGAAAAAATACCAGTTGAAAAGGTAGATATCAAAGGTACTGGAGTAGAAACAAGAGAAGTAAAGGAAGAAACTGTTGATGATGTAGTAAGAACTACTGGTCAAATTGAAGAACTACCGAGTAGCCACTTTGATGTAAACTCACCGGTTCAGGGCAAAGTAATTTCAATTCCGGTTGATTTAGGAACTATGGTGTCAGAAGGTCAGGTACTTACAATCATTCAAAGCACAGAAATTGCAAAACTTCAGTCTGAGCTTGCTCAATCCGAAGCAGAACTTGAATTAGCTAAGAATCGTTTTGACAGAGAGCAAAAACTTTTTGAAAAGGGTATAAGTGCAAAAAAAGATTTAGATGCTGCAAAAGCATTTTTTCTTAGTACAGAAGCAAAAGTAAAAGCAGCAAGAGATAGTTTAAAAATATTAACAGGTCAAAATGAAGAAATAGAAGAAGGTACTTTTACTGTTAGAGCACCTAAAGCTGGAACAATAGTTGAAAGAAATATAGCAATTGGTCAAATTATAAATGCAAATCAAAGATTATTTCATGGCTATGATTTAACAAAAGTCTGGGCAAGTGCAGATATATACGAAAAAGACAGAACTAAAATCAGCCAAAATCAAAAAGTAAGAGTATTTTTAGACGGGGTTTCTGATAAGGATTTTACTGGAAATATTACATATATTGGTTCGGTTATAAACCAAGAAACAAGAACATTACCTGTAAAAGTATTACTTGATAACAAAGAAAATATTTTAAATCCCGGGGCATTTATTCAACTCAATATATCGACAGGGAAAAAGAGAAACTCAATTATAATTCCAAAAACTGCACTTGTTGAAATTGATAAAGAAGGTACTGAAGGAAAACACAAACATATTGTTTATTTAAAACAAGGTAATTCATTTATTCCACGAAAGATTACAGTTGAAGCACATGACACTGATACAGTAGAAGTTCTTTCAGGGCTTATGGCTCATGAAATCATAGTATCTAAAGGTGCTTATCAGCTTCAGTTTGGAAAAGGTGGACATGATGAGCAGGAATCCCGTAGTGAAAATCATGAGCATATTAAAAGAAATCCAATTTATCCGAATTGGTTAATTCCTGTTGGATTTTTAATTACTTTAATCCTAGGATTTATTTTAGGGAAAAGAAAATCAAAAGGTTAAATCATGGTAAGTAAAATAATCAGATGGTCTTTAAATAACAGACTTTTGGTTATAATCATTGGAATTATTTTATTTGTAATGGGTTCTTTTTCTGCTATAAACACTCCTGTAGATGTTTTACCAGAGTTTGCACCACCCCAGATAGTAGTTCAAACCCAAGCACCGGGCTTTGCTGCTGAAGAAGTAGAATCTTTAGTAACTATCCCACTTGAAAGTGCATTAAACGGACTTCCAAAAATCCAGGCTGTAAGAAGTAATTCTTTTGAAGGATTATCATTTGTAACTGTAGTGTTTGAATGGGGTACTGATGTTTATAGAGCAAGACAATTAGTCAGTGAAAAAGCCCAGCAGGCTTCGGTCTTTTTTCCAAAGAGCATCAGTGCACCTGTTTTATCCCCCATAACTTCCCCCATTGGAAGTGTTTATTTCTTTGCACTAACAAGCAAAGTTACACCCCTTATTGACCTTAGAACTTATGCTGACTGGGAAATTAGAAATAAGCTTCTTTCGGTAAGAGGTGTAGCAAAAGTTTTAGTGTATGGTGGAGATCTAAAGCAGTACCAGATCTTAGTTAATCCAAACAAATTAAGACAGTACAGCATTGGGTTAAACCAGGTAATAGAAGCTGCTGAAAAAGCAAACGTAATTGTAGGTGGGGGGTACTTGGTAGAAGATGACAGAGAGTATTTAATTCGTGGAATTGGAAAAATTAATTCCATTGAAGAACTTAGTAATTGTGTAATAGCTCAAAAAGAAAGTGTCCCTGTTTATTTAAGAGATATTGCAAATGTAAAAATAGGAGCAGCTTTTAAAAGAAGTTACGGAAGTGTAGATGGAAAAGAAGCTGTAATTGTAGCTATAAGCAGGCAATCCGGAGTAAATACTCTTGAAGTAAATAAAGGTATTCAGGAAGCTCTTAAAACTATAAAAAAAGCACTTCCGGAAGATGTAAAAATGACGCAGACCTATAGCCAGTCTGATTTTATAAATACCTCCATTAAAAACATTGTCTCTGCAATCTTTGAAGGTTCAATTCTTGTAATAATTGTTTTATTTTTATTTTTAGGTAACTGGAGAACAAGTTTTATTAGTTTAACTGCTATCCCACTTTCACTTATAGTTGCAATATTAATTTTAAAAACATTTGATCAAACAATAAACTCAATGACACTCGGTGGTTTAGCTGTTGCAGTAGGAGAAATTGTAGATGATGCAATTATTGATGTAGAAAATGTTTATAAAAGACTCAGACAAAACAAATTAAGTGCAAATCCAAAGCCAGCTTTTGAAGTAATATTTAACGCTTCATGTGAAGTCAGAAACTCCGTCGTGTATGGAACATATATTATTACTGTAGTCTTTCTCCCTGTTTTATTTCTGACAGGAATAGCAGGACAAATATTTAAACCACTTGCCTGGGCATATATTATTTCTCTTTTTGCTTCACTTGGAATTGCTCTTATACTAACTCCTGCTATGTGCTTTTTTCTTCTGGGAAAAGGTGAACATCTTCTTGACCATGAACCTAAAATAATTACTGTATTGAAGGAAAAATATTCAAAATTACTCGAGGCTGCTTTAAAAAACGCAAAGCCAATTTTCTCTGCTACTATAGCTCTCTCACTTGTTGCAATAATTATATTTTTTACAATGGGAAGGTCATTTTTACCAGAGCTTGGAGAAGAAAATCTGGTTGTTATGGCTATCTCTCCGCCAGGAACCAGCTTAAAAGCTACACAAAAAATTGCTTTAAGAATGGAAAAGAAATTACATAAATACCCGGAGGTAATAACTATTGGAAATAGAGCTGGCAGGTCTGAATCAGATGATGAACCAATTTCAGCAAATACAAGTCATTTTGATATTACTTTAAAAAAAGGGATTTCCCAAAAAGAGACAGAAAGGCTAATTGAAGATATAAGAGAAGATTTTGAACGGATACCAGGTCTGGTTACATTAATCAGGTCGTTTATAACAGAGACAATTGAGCAGATTATAACTGGACAACGTGCACCAATAGTTCTAAAACTTTATGGCAATGACTTAGATACACTTCAAAAATATGCAGCCAGAATTGGAGGTATCTTGTCTAAAATTAAAACACTGAAAGAAGTCCAGGTTGAACCAATTACAAATATTCCTCAAATACATATAAAAATCAGAAAAAATATTGCGGCAAGATATGGACTTAGAAAGGGTGATTTACTTGAAATCATTCAAACTGGTTTTAATGGTATTACAACAGCTCAAAGAGTAATTGAAGGACAAAAATCTTTTGATTTGTTAGTTTGGTTTGATAAACCTTACAGAAAAAATATCTCTATAATCAGAAGCACGCTTATTGACACTCCAATGGGTGTAAAGATACCACTGGGACAATTAGCTGATGTTATAGAATCAACAGGGCCAAATATTATAAACAGGGAAAAAGTTTCAAGAAGAATTGTAATCCAGGCTAATGCAAAGAAACGAGATATTTCAAAATCTGTAGAGAAAGCTCAAAAACTAATTAATGAAAAACTTAAACTTCCTGAAGGATACACACTTGAGTTTGAAGGTGATTATAAACAACAGCAAGAAGCAAATAAAAAATTATTTTTACTAAGTATTCTTATCTTAGCTGCAATATATTTATTACTTTCACTCGCATTCAAATCATTTAAGGTAGCTACAATAATTATGTTTAATTTACCGTTTGCACTGGTTGGAGGGATTATTGCAACAGCACTGACAAACGGTACTTTGAGTATAGCAAGTGTAATTGGCTTTATAACTTTGTTTGGGATTTCAACACGAAATGCAATATTGCTTGTAAATAGATTTTTTGACATTCAAAAAGACAACCCGGATCTTTCAATAGAATTAGTAATTAAACAGGGAGCGCTGGATAGACTTACACCTATCCTTATGACTGCTCTTACTGCTGCATTAGCCATGTTACCGCTTGCACTATTTCCCGGAGCAGGACGTGAAATAGAGCACCCGCTTGCAATAGTAATCTTAGGCGGGATGTTTAGTACTACAACTCTGACACTGCTTGTTATTCCTGTAATTTATAAAAAATTACACACCCTTAGCTAACAGCAAGTTTATTTCCAGAAATATTTACTTATTGGCAAAACACCTCTTATTTCAAAGTTTCCATAGAAGGTAATCCCCGGGTCTCTTTGACGAAGTGTTTGTCTGAAAGCTGCACCATAAATATTGTTTACACCAAATGTAACCAAATAACTTCTGGTTCTTGGAGATTCATAACTTACATTTACATCCCCCAGAAAGTATCCATTGATTTTATTTCCTGAGTTTCCAAGAGCAAGTGAACCAAACTTTGGCCCGATGTAAGTGTTTATGTAATTTAAGCTAAAGCCGCTTGGACTATGCCATGTCCATCCAAAACGAAATCTGTTTGGCACCTGAAGTGTAGGAATAGTGCCATTTACAACAGCTAATGTACTGGTTAAATCATCAAATATTTTATACGGAGTCTTGTCCCTTATGTGCTGGTAAACATAGTTTGCAAAGAAACCTACCTGTTTAAAAAATAACTGATTATAGCTAATTTCAAAGCCGCTATTTCTAATTCTTTGTACCTGGTAATCAGCAAGGCTGTCAAAATTCCTGACAAGCATTCTTCTGTAAAATGGTTTAAACCTGAGGAATGCTGTCCATGGAAGCCTTTGTTCAAGACTGATTGCATGTTCCCAACCTTCAGTACCCCTTGTAAAGAAATCTCCCTGGTTACTAAATGGAATCCCGGCTACATCCTGAGGACCAAGTTCAGGTAAAAAAGTATTATAAAAAGCTTTATGCTGTGAAGCTAATCTAAAAACAGTGTTACTTCCAAGATTATAAGCTACACCTGCCTGCGGACTAAATGAAAGTCTGTCTTTATTTCTTTTGTCAAAAAAATCAATGACAGTACTCATACCATCTGTAACGGTCAGGGCAGTTGAATTATCTTTTGTTCTTTGGAAAATTTGATCATATCTAAGCCCGAGGACAACATCTGTCTTTTCATTTGCCCTGTAAAGATTCTGGGTATAACCAGTTATGATGTCATACTTAGATCTTTCTTTTAAATATGCAATTGTCTGAACCGGCGGAACAATGCCTGTGCTGGAGAAATCAGTTTTTACCTGCGCTGGATTTTGTGAGTGCAGCCATTCAGCACCAGCAGTAAATCTTTGTTTATTATGATTTAAAAGATATCTCATCTGGTATCCGTAGTTTCTCGGGAAAACTCCGGCAAATGATTTTAAACCGCCAAGCTCAGGAGTATTTCCATTTAATCTTGTTGAAGTAATCTGACCAAAAAACCTGCCTAAAATTACATTGTGAGTATTTGGATGAAAATTAAATGAAGCATCAAAATCATTTAAATCAGGTGTAAAAAGTGTTCTTCCTTTTGGAAATTTCTTATCAAAGACCCTCATATTTACATCAGCTCTTGTATAAGAAGTAATAATGTCAAGTTTTTTAGTAGGGCTGAATGCAAGCTCCTGTCTGAAAAATGATCTGTTTCCTTTTCCTGTTAAATCTCCAAAAACATCTCTTACAAGCCCGCCTTTAAATTCACTGTTAGTATAAATATTCCAGCGTGTGCCCAGGTAACCATTAGCAGCAACTGAACCCTCATTTAAAACTGAAATCTGCTGCTGACCAAAAAGTCCGCTGGTGGTTACATAAAGCTCCGGAGCTCTGAAGAATCTATACCTTCCGTTTGGTGAACCAATAACGCTTGGTGTAAGTAACTTACCAACTAATCTTTCAGAATCAGATGCAAAATTAAATCCTTTGTCAAATTCATTTGTAGAAGTCTTTGCATTAACACCTGTTAGATTAGTCCCCTTCAATCCTCTTACCTGTCCTGTGCTCAACTGCGCCTGAGCAGTTCCTACCCCTTCTCCTTTTGGAAAAATCGGCTCGATATTATTACTGTTATAAATAGTTCCAAGAGTAAAGTGGCTTGCACCGTCTATAGGATTTTCGCGGAGTGCTTTATTTGCCTGGAAAAATGCCCAGTCAGTTAACCCGAATCTAAGCGGTTCTATACCAAGATTCCCGCTTGCTACTGAAAGATTTCTGCTCTGACGGGCTCCTGATTCAAGAAGGTTTGGAGTAATAGCAATTGTTTTTTCATCCAGCTCGAGCGCTTCGCCATAACGATGAGCAACATCATAGATAATCGATAAGCTGTTTAAAACAAGAGGATCTTTTGGATCAATTCTTTGTGCTTCTTTTAGTTCGTTAATTGCTTTTTGGGTTTCTTTGTTTTGATAATATGCCTGTCCAAGATACAAATGTGCTCTGGACAAACCTGGCTCCAGAAGAACAGCACTTAAAAACTCATCAATTGCCTCACTGTTATGAAACTGGCTAATTAATGCTTTGCCTTTTCCAATATGTGCTTCTGCAAGATTTGAGTCTTCATTCAATGCTTTCTCAAAACTCTGGGCTGCAGCTTTTACTCTCCCAAAAGCATACTGAATTTCACCAATACTTATTAATGACTCCGGTGAAGTAGAATCCAGCTCAAGTGCACTTTTAGCTTCTTTCTCAGCCTTAATCAAATCTCCCTGGGCTGCAAGATATCTGCTTTTTTCTGCCCTTGGCAAGTGCCAGGAGGAATCAAGCTCAATAGCTTTATCAATTGCAGCAATGGCTTCTTTTTGTCTGTGCAAAACAAACAATGCTCTTGCTCTCATAAGATGATTTGTAGCTGAATTTGGATCTGTTTGATTTGCTTCATCAAAAAGTTTAAGGGCTTCTTCATATTTACCACTGGTCAATTTTTTAATACCAAGAAGAGTTTTGGGTTCTGCCTCATTTGGATTTTCATTATAATTTTTAGTAAGAACTTCAAGATCTGTGACCTGAACATTTTCCTTAAATTTCAAATTCTGCGGCCAGTAAAATATCCATTGCACTGCATTATCAGTTTCTTCAATTGTAAGAACTCTTTTTACCGGCGCAGAGCCCGGCGTGGATTCTCCCTGCTCATTTTTGGCCACTAAAATAGTACCAAGAGAGTTGGATAATTCTGCCTGACCGTCAACCAGCGTTAAAAGAGTTTTGTTTTCATCTGCCCTGATAATAAACTCTGTTCCGCGGATAGCGGCAGAACCTGACTTTGTATCTATTTCCAGTTCACCAACTCTGTCTTTTGTTCTAACCCACATTTCACCTATATCCTGGCCAAGTTCAGTCTTTTCAGTTTCATCTGTCGAAGCAGGTTTTATGGCAGCTGGAACATTTTTAATAGTAATTTGTGAGTTTTCGTTTAGTTTAATAAGGCTTTCATCGCGTAGTAAAATTGCTGCTCTGGAAGCTGCCCCTGTAGTTACTATATCTCCAACATCCAGGCTCTGGAAAGGTTTTGCAGGGGTAACTATTCCTGATTGATTAACTGTTACAGTTCCGGAGAGACTTATAATTCTTCCTGCTGGTTTATCTGATTCTACTGCAAATCCCTGTAAATAATTACCCGGAGAAAGCAATACAAGAAAAAGAAATAAAAAAATAAATTTGTAATTTTTCATTCTATTTAATGGCTTGAAACAATAACCAAATCAAATAAGCCCTCAGACACTTGACAATATGTTATCACCTGTATGTTTCCCAAATAACTTAAATCTTTATATTTCTTTGTCTTTCTTTAATTTCTTTGAAACTATATAATTTTTTGCAGCAAGGTATTTCTTCTTTTTATTCTCTGCAATATTTAAATCAGGGTTTAGCTTCATAGCTTCATCAAGTTC
>MFRN01000028.1 GCA_001784585.1 Candidatus Melainabacteria bacterium RIFCSPLOWO2_02_FULL_35_15
TGTAAAACCATCAGCAGGGCAGGAAGCAGAAGCACCGGTACAACTTTCAGCGGTGTCACATGCACCGGCAGAAGCACGACATGAAGTTCCGGCAGCTGTAAAACCATCAGCAGGGCAGGAAGCAGAAGCACCGGTACAACTTTCAGCGGTGTCACATGCACCGGCAGAAGCACGACATGAAGTTCCGGCAGCTATAAAGGTACAGTCTGGGTTACAGCATGTTCCTCCGTCACATTGTTCACCAGTTTCTACTATGTCATTGCCACATACTGCTGCTACTTCAGTCTGGCATGTTGCTGAACATCCATCTCCGTTTACCATATTTCCGTCATCACATTCTTCAGTACCATTTACAATAAAATCACCGCAGTATTCACATGTGCCGCTCTGACATGTACCAGTTCCACTCTGGCAAGCTATACCGTTTGCTTTAGCTGGATAAGAACAAGTGCAATCAACACAGCTTGGACCATCGCGACACTCATTACCATTAGCAGCACATATTGAAGCATCACCATCACACTCTTCTGCGCCTTCCAGCATTCCATTGGGAGCGCCGTCATAACATATTGCAACCACCACATTTATAATTTCACTTCTGTCAAATTCATAACACCCCACTAAATCATCTTCAAACGAAGCACCGTCTAAAAACAGACTTGATGCAGCTGTGATAAAAATCGGATCAGGGTTAGCAGAATTATTTAGTGATAACGGTTCATTAGTAAGAGAAATATTCTGAGTTAATACAGAGCGAGATGTATAAAGGGCAGGTGCATATTTTTGATTTTTTATGTAAGAAGTATTATTAGAACCAGGAGAAGAAGGGGAAGGAAGTACTGGGGCAGGAATTACAGGTTCAACACTGGAAAGAGTCAGGAATGTAGAGTTTCCTGATGATCCATCCGGGAGATTGAAAAAACCACCGCCTGCAATAAAACCTATACCTTTTGGAAAGAAATATCTTGATGAAAATATTTCCAGATTTTTAATAACATCAGGATCATTTTCACGTTCAGGATTTGGTATAAAGTGCAGACCGAAAGACTTATATGCAGGTATATTTGACTCTGGTACTGTAAGATGAGTTATCTCATTATACGTAAGTGCTACATAGCCTGCTTTTGTTTTTGCAGAAGAAATTTTAAGTACATTAGCCGGAATGGTAGCAGTGCTGCCGTCCGGGGTTTGAAAGTATACGTCACTTTCTATTACCTTGCCGTCTAATAATTTATTGTCTGAAATATAAAGCAGGCTATAAGGTGATGAATCTTTCAGGGCAACAAAAGTATTTTTTTCCGAACCTGGTATCCAGCTGATATTTTTATACCTGCTGCCATCACTGTCATTTGGTATTACTGTTATTCTGGAGTCTCCTGTTGCATTTCCTCTGTAGATTGTTGTATTTCCACTGACCGGCTCATAAGCAATAAATGCAATCTCAGGATTGTTAGGTGAGGAATTTTCTGCAATTGCAAGATCTGATACATCTCCCACAATATTAAATTTTTGAAGTATATTAACTATAACTGCAGGATAACTTGGGTTTTGATCGTTTTTGTTTATTTGTATTTTTGACAGAGCAGATTGATTTAATAGTATTAAATTTTTATTACCTGTTGCATGGAAAATTAAATTATTTTTTCCTGCTGTTCTTTTAAAAAATCTTAATTCTAATGTAGGATCATCATAGCCTCCGGGGATTGCTGTCTGGGTAGTGGGGCCGGTATCTGCCAGTAAATTTTTAACTGCTTTAGTGAGATCTGATTTTGATTTATCTGATTCGGGAGAAGATGTTTTACCGTTATTGCAGTCTTCTGAATTTAATATGCCTGAACACTCATCGGTGGAATCTGATAAATAGATGGAGGCTAAAAAGCCGTTAATATGTACACTCCCGCTTCCGTCGCTTCCGTTTTCCAGGTATGGAAGTGATGCAAAAAGAATCTTTGAGTCAGGGTTAATTACAAGATCTGAAACTGATGCTGAAAATGCAAAGTCTTTTCCCAGAGGTTTAAATTTTGAATTTGAAATAACCTGGTGGACTCGCGGAGAATCAATTCTAATTACAAACGGCTGGCTGTAAGGAATAATTTTTAAATCAGCAGACGGCACGTATTTAAAGGCCCTGACAACGTTTGAATAAGTTTTATCTGCAATAAAAATCAAATCTCCGGATACATCAATTGGGCCGCTTAATGCATAAGAATTCCCGCTGCAGTTTGGATAATCAAAAACAGTGGAAATATCAGAAATTTTATTTAACCGGACAGAATTATCATTGCTTGCCAGACTAAATACTGCAATCCTGGAATCAAACAGATTATCTTCAAATTTAAATGCGCTGGGAGGCAGTCCGGTAGCAGGATCTATCCATGATTTTCCTTCCTGTTCAAATTTTGGATGATTTGTATTGTAGAAATTTTTAAAATTAACACCTTTATTAATAAAGTAGGAAATATAAAGCCTGTTACCATCGATTTTTATCCCTGCAATATTAACATTTTGAAAACCAATTAAATTATCCAGATCTTTTCCCCACCAGTCAGCTTTAGCTGCAACCTGAAATTGTTTTTTCCCTTCCAGGTTTGTGCTTTGTTCATTGGTAGAAAAAATGGTGAAGCCATACTGGTTTGATGAATATAAGTTTTTTACCAGGGATAAAATTTCCGAGTATTTATAAGTATCAGGAAGTAAATATCCTGAAACTCCAAAAGTTTCTTCCTGTGAGGAAGAGTGACTGTCAATTTCAAAATAATTTGTATAATTTTTTGTAAAGTTTTTAATCTGGGAGCGGGACTTAACTAAAACCGGGGCTTTACTGTCTGCTTTTTTAACAATTGACAAATTTCCGTTTTCTATACCCAGAAGCACATTCCCGTCAAAAGACAAATCTATCCCCTGGGAAAATCCTAAGTAGTGATTTTTAAATGTATCACCTGAACGGGAAGTGGAGCCCAGATCATTTGCAATATCTAATCCATAGAGGTATGGATTATTTGATTTTCCTCTCGGATCAGCTCCGACAGTATAGTATTCATTATCTGTTCTGTTAAAGGCAACATGTGGTAAAAATCCCCCAAGTGTATAACTGTCACCTGATTTAACAGAATCCGATGCAATTCCAATAAGGTTATTAACAGGAGAAGAAGAAGTGGTTACATTAACAAACTTTCCGGCAGCATTATAAGTAAGTCCGAATGAAGTAGGATAGCCGAGTAAATTCCATGCAATTTTGTGACTTCTGAAGCTATGTTTTAAATCCGAAAACCTGCTTTGTTTTCCGCTAAGTGATGAAAGTGTTACTGATGTATAAGGATCAAATAACATGGCTTTGGTTTGTGGAGAAGCCATATAAACCTCAAGCAGCCCTAGATTCAGCGTCTGACATTCTTTCGGACCTGAAGCAGGAGCTGGATTCTGAGCCAGTAACTGCCCACCTTTGGCCGGAGAGTTAATAGCTTTATTTTCAGGTATTGCAAAAACAAATAAGGAAGAGCTAAGTAAATACCCAAGTATAAAACACAATGCAAAAAATGATCGTACAAACTGCCTTAACGCGTTTTTTCGTTGAAATGAATTCATTGATTATTTAATTTTTGGCCAGCCCCGTGTTTTTATTAAAGAAAAGAAAGAAAATTAATTACCCCCGGATAATAGTAGAATAAATTAATTTCTATTCGTTTCTCAACCCTTATGTACCCTTTTTATTCAGCCTGCTTTTTGCTCTAATAGGTATACCTTTGTATAATTTGTAATAGTTAGGAACAACTCTTGTAGCTCTCCCTAGCGTGTATTGAAAATTACTGATATGGTAAAAGTTAGATTATGATTAACCTAAAAAAGAAAATTTTACTTGCGCACAGTCCTGATGCTGACGATGCATTTATGTTTTATGCGCTTGCTAATAATCTTGTTAAAAATGAAAACTTTGAAATTAAACATATATTAAAAGATATTCAGACTTTAAACAAGGAAGCAGAAATATTAAAGTACGATGTGCAGGCAATATCTTTTTTTGCTTATCCTGATTTAGAAAAAGATTATCAGCTTTTATCGTGCGGAGGTTCTCTGGGATATGGCTATGGCCCTTTACTTGTAGGCAGTAAAAGCATAAGTTTTCAGGAGTTGAAAGAAATTAAAAATCCGGTAATTGCAGTACCCGGTGAAAAGACTACTGCATTTTTACTTCTGAAGCTGTTACTTAAGGATTTTAAGCCGGTTGCAGTTCCGTTTGATCAGATTCTGGAAAATGTTTTAAGCGGAAAATATCCTTTTGGATTGGTTATTCATGAAGGACAGCTTTCATTTCAAAAACTCGGATTAAAAAAGATTGTTGATTTAGGTGAGTGGTGGCTTGGAAAAACCAATCTGCCTGTACCTCTCGGAGGTAATATTATAAAAAGATCATTTTCAAATGACGAAAAAACTGAAATAAATACACTCATAAAAAAAAGTATTTCTTATGGAATTGAAAACAAAGAAAAGGTTATTCCGGAAATTATGAGCTATGCAAGAGAGTTGTCAGACAGTAATTCCCTGGTTGATAAGTTTGTAAGTATGTATGTAAATCAGTTTACGGTGGATTATGGAAACATTGGGAAAATCGCAATACGTAAACTTTATCAAATGGCGCTTGAAGATGGTTTAATTGATAAGATGCCTGAGCTGGATTTTGTGGAGTAGGAATTGTTTTGTCATTGCGAGGAGGTCGAAGACCGACGAAGCAATCTCACCCGACAACTACTGAATTATACTCAAGCTATAAAGCCTGGGATTCTTATGAGATTGCTTCGCCCGCTTCAGGCGGGCTCGCAATGACAAGTAGAGTAGAATTATATTTGAAATGGTTTTAAAAAATTACCTTATGAATTTTAAGAAAGCATTCCTTGAAGAATTCTCTTCGGTAAAGCTAGCCGTCATACTGTTTATATTTCTGGCAGCTACTACCTTAATCGGCACTATTCTTCCTGAAGAACCCATGGTGGGTACTTCTGAACTTATAAAAAAATACGGACTGGAAAAATATCGCCTGTTGAAAAGCTTTGGATTAACTGACGTTTTTCATTCATGGTGGTATTTAGCGCTTCTTACAGCTTTAGGGATAAACCTTACCGTGGCCAGCTTTAGAAGAGTTTTCCCGAAGTGGCGTATTGCATTTGCATGGCCTGTTGAAATAGAAGAAGCAAATATAAAAACCCTTCCTATAAACTGTGAGTTATCTTTGAATAATGGATTTGGCTTGGGTAATCTGGAAAAAACGTTAAAAGAAAAAAACTATAAAACAAAAATAAGCGGAAAAAACTTACTGGCAGTAAAAGGCGGGTGGCACAGATTAGGTGCTTCTGTCACTCATACAGGAATCTTAACTTTGCTTATTGGCTGTGCCATTAGCACTCTGACTGGTTTTAACGGTATGGCACAGGTAGCAGAAAATGAAGGTTTTTATCTTGCTGATCTGGGAGATAAATCAATTCAAAGCAGATCAAGTGAGCCTGAAAACTGGTTAGCACCTGTCAGTAAGATGCCCATTTGGCTTGGAAGAATACCTTCATATCTGATTAAAGTAAACAAAACATGGAGAGTAGACTACAAAAGTGGTCAGCCAAAACAATGGTACAGTGATTTGTCTGTTCTTGATCAAAACAAAAAAGAATTAATAAGAAAAACTATCCATGTAAATGAACCGCTTGAGTTTATGGGACTGGATATTTATCAGAGTAACTGGGGAAGATTTTCCCGGATTAGTTTTAACGGTGAATCTGTAACTCTTCCGCTTGAAAATCTTCACGGCGAAGATGTCATAATTTTGCCGCTTGGAGAAGATGTGGGGCTGAAATTAGTACCTCGTGTATCGTCGTCCGTACCTCGTGTTTCAAATCACGATTCACGATTCACGATTCACGATTCACTTGAGCTTTACTCAATATCTGCTGACAGTACAAGACAAAAATATCTTGGTAAAGTAGAAAAGGGTAAAAAACTTCAGCTTGGACCTTTGAGCATTGGTTATTCTGGTACACAAACACTGACAGGGTTACAGTTCAAATCAAACCCGGGCGGGGTTTTAATTTATCCTGGTTTGTTCTTTATAATTCTCGGTGTATTGATAGCTTTTGGTTCCAGAAAACAAATATGGGCACTGGTTAATGACAGTAATACTAAAATAATAATTGGTGGAAATTCAGATCGCGCAAAAGGAAAATTTTTTCAGGAGTTTGAAGAGATAGTTTCAAAATTATAAAAATGGAAACATTACAAAATGAAATTCTTTGTTTTAACATTTCCGGATTTTCAGTTTTCATAGCAATATGGTTTTATGCAATATCCTGGCTGAACAACAAACTTACATTATTAAAAAAACTCGGATCATTTTTTTTATTTATATCTTTGATTTCTTTAACTGTTGCACTTGTATTCAGAGGAATTGCATTACATTTTTTCCCGCTAACAAATCTGTATGAATCCCTGGTTATTTTTGCCTGGGCAGTAATAGCTGCTTATTTATTTTTAGAATGGAAGTTTAAAATTAATTCGTTCGGGTGGATTGTTTCAGCATTTTTACTTATAGTTTTTTTATATGCCAGCTGGCTTCCGCCCGGTCAGAAACAAATCGCACCGCTGATTCCGGCTCTGCAGAGCTACTGGCGGACCATTCATGTGCCGCCTTTGCTTATGTCTTATGCTTTGTTTTTAATCGGAGCATTTTCAAGTATTGGTTATTTATTTGAGACAAAATTTTTTAATAAATCGAAGGAAGGTAAAGAAGGTATCAGAACTACAAAAGAAACTGCAAACGGAGTAAAAATAAATTCTTATGTCAGAGAAATAAGCGAAAAAGCTTATTTTTTTGATGAGGTGACTTACAGGTGTGTTACTTTTGGTTTCCCGCTTTTAACGATAGGAATTATAACCGGCGCTCTTTGGGCTAATCATGCATGGGGAGCGCTCTGGCAGTGGGATCCGAAAGAAACCATGGCGCTTGTTACGTGGTTTATATACGCTGCTTATCTACATCTTAGATTAAACACAAAAGTTTCAGGCTCAATCCTTGCACTGATTTCATTAATTGGAATAGCCATGGTCTATCTAACATATTTAGGTGTAAACCAGTTTAATTTTGGCGGATTGCATACCTATGGGAAAATTGAATAAAAAAAGGCTTTTAATATCCTTCTTCTTTAAGTTTTAACCAAGCTTTTTTGTTTTTCTCTGGAGTAAGTTTACTAAAGAAGTCATTCATCTCATCTAAATATTCTAACTTTTTACTGACTGATAATTTTTGATAAGCCAGAATACTGTCCATGTCATATTCATCTTCAAAAGTATTATCACTCGGATTTTTTTCATTATAGATATTCATCGCTTCTCTCCTTAAGTTTTCTAAAAAACATTATGTTAGTTAATTATATCTCTTTTTATTCATTCAGGACTAGATACTAATGATACTGCTCCAGATTAAAAATCCCGACATCCTTTAAAAAGGGAAATATTGATATCAAATTTAACCCATGCCATCTCGGATCAAAAAATAATTTTGAATTTAATTCTTTTGCTTTTTTTAGTTTTTCTTTGGCTTTCTTATTTTGGTTAGCTAAAATATACCAATAACAAAATCTTAAATGGGCTAATCCTAAAGATTGTTTTTTTACCTGCTCTGTATTGTCTTTTAATTTAAATGAGTCTTCCAGCAGTAACGATGTAACCTTTTCAATTTTTTCAGCTTGGACCAGTTTGACTGACTGGTTTTGATGAATTCTGTAATAAGCAAAAGGTAAATCAAAAAAATAAAATTTTCCAAGCAGTGAAAACCTAAGCCAGAATTCCCAGTCTTCATATGGAATATATTTTGTCTGAAAACCTGTTGTTCTTTCAAAATATTCTCTTCTTATTACCGGCGTAGGAGAAGATATAAAATTCCGCATTAACAGATTTTCAAAAACTTCTCCGGAAAAACCTGTAAGCTGACGTTTTGCTGGTTTTATTTTTTGTCCGTTTTCATTTATTCTCAGACATTGTCCACAGGTAAGAATTATGTCAGATTTTGAATCCAGGAGTTCAACCTGCTTTTCTAATTTGTCTTTAATCCATACATCATCTGAATCCAAAAGGGCTATGTATGCTCCTGAAGAATTTTTTATGCCATTGTTTCTGGCTACTGCCCTTTCGGAATTTTTCTGTTCTATAAGCCTGATTTTTGATTTAAATGGTTCTAATTTTTGTTTTGTATTGTCAGTAGAGCCGTCATCCACTACAACAATTTCAAAATCTTTATATGTCTGATTTAAAACACTGTTAATCGTTTCAGCAATAAACTTTTCTCTGTTATATGTAGGAATTATTACACTTATTTTTGGCATGTCTCTATGTTTGTGAGGAATATTATAACTCTTCTAATATCCTTAATATCTGTTTCTTCAATGCAGGCAGATGTTCATCTAAAACCTTTTCAACTATACCTAAATCAACTCTGAAATATTCATGAACAATTAAATGCCTCATACCTATTATATTTTGCCAATCAACTTCCTTATGTTTATTTCTAAAATCTTCCGGAAGAACTCGTGCTGCTTCTCCAATAACTTGCAAACAGTGAATAACTCCATAGACTTCGATATCATGACATTCGTAAAATTTTCTTTCCCTCAAATAATCTTCTATAGTAGCAATAGTTTTTAAAATATCCTGTAATTTTTGTTTGGTTATTTCATTCATAATGGAATGGCCTCTTTAAAAGCATTTTCTCTAATATTTTCCTTAAGAGTATTTTCTGTAAAGACTTCAATTCTAACCTTTAGAAGCAAGTTTAATTCAGCCCAAAGTCCGCCAAGATCCCACAAACTTCGATCACTTTTTAAATCTACCAGAAAATCGATATCGCTATCTTTATTAGCCTGTCCACGAGCCACTGAGCCAAAAATTCTTACATTATAAGCTCCATATTTACCAGCAAGATTCAGTATTTCTTTTCGTTTTTGTTTTATTAATTCATTAAAGTTCATATTATAAAAATCCTATACTACTTTTAACTATACAACTAATGATGTTTCTTTTAACATTTCCTGTATGGCATTTTTCATAATATCTAATGTCTTTTGTGATGTAGCTTCAAAGTATACACGAGCCATCGGTTCAGTTCCACTAGCTCTCGCCATAAACCAGCTTCCATCTTCAAATAGATACTTTACTCCTTCTGTGGTATTAACTGAAATTATTTTTAAGCCGTTTAGGTTTGTAATTTTAGCAGATTTTTCCGCCACAGGCGGACCTGCCTTAGGCAGGAGCTTTGAAATTAATTTATCTTTTTCTTCATTCTCTATGTGTAAATCAAGTTTGTCATTTATACAGAACCACTGGGCTTCTTTTAAGGTGTCTTTGTAGATTTCATCTAAAGATTTCTTTTCATAAGAGAGCATTTCTGCAAGAAGCATGCCTGCAAGAATAGCATCTTTATCAGGAATATGATGCAGTATGCTTATGCCGCCCGATTCTTCTGCTCCGATTAATACATCTTCTTTTCTCATCACTTCACAAATCCATTTAAAGCCTACTTTTGTTTCGACTACCGGCAGGTTATATTTTTCTGCCAGATGGTCCATTAAGTGTGTGGTGGATAAAGTTCTTACAACAGTTCCTTTTAATTTTTTATTTTTATAAAGATGCCTGAGTAACATAGAAGCTATCTGATTTGGAGAATAAAAAGTCCCGTTTTGATCCACAGCGCTTATTCTGTCCGCATCACCATCAGTAGCTAAGCCAAGGACTGAGCCGGCAGATTTTACAGTTCGCTTTAACTCTGTCAGGTTCTCTTCTTTTGGCTCAGGAAGCAGTCCTCCAAATAAAGGATCTCTTTTGTTATGAATAGTAGTTACTTCACAGCCAGCTTCTTTTAAAAGAAAATCCAGATATCCGTTTCCAGCACCATAAAGCGGATCATATACAATTTTTAATTTAGCACTTTTTATTTTGTCAAAATTAATTAATGATTTTATGTGAGAGGCATAGTGATCTAAAGGATCAAATGTTTCCATAGAACCGTTATATGCAACGGCTCTGCCATGTGTACTGTTATTTATATACCTTGTTATCTCATCTGTCATTTCTACAGATGCCGGGCCTCCATAGTTTGTAATATATTTTAAGCCGCAGTACTTTGGAGGATTATGGCTGGCTGTAAACTGGATGGCACCGTTTGTATTTCCATAAGGAGACTTTGCTGCCCAGAATGCAATGACCGGTGTCGGGAGTGGTTTATCTGAAATTAAAGAATTCAGTCCCAGACCGGATAAAACTGAAGCACAGCATTTTGCAAAATTCTGAGATAAAAATCTTGTATCGTATCCGATCAATACCGGATATTCTTTACTATAATTTTTTAAAATAAATTTTCCAATGGCACTGCTTGCAATTCTTACATTTTCAAATGTAAACTCACGGGCGATTACTGCCCGCCAGCCGTCAGTACCAAATGTAATTTCATTTTTCATTGCAGATATTATTGTATCAACTTTAAACAATTACCCAGATTTCAAGTTAACATCTGCAGTGTCATCACCATGGGATATCTCTACAAAATCAAAATTTTATATACACCTTTTAAAGGAAATTTAAGTTTACATTAAATGCCATAAAACCAGCTTTAAAGTAAAAATAGCTGTGTTTTAAGACAAGCACAATACCTGAACTGTTTATATCCTTTGTGAAAATATATAATCTTTGAGGTAAATAACCCTTATAAGATGAATGAATTTGTTAAAAGAAATAAACATGCCAGCAAAAACAAAAGTAAAAGCAAAAACTGATAATAATGAAAAAATCATAGAAATGGTCGGTCGCCCATTAAAGGTTTTAATTGTTGAAGATGAAAGCCAGATTGCAAGATTGATTGAGCTTGAGCTGGGCTATGAAGGATATCAGGTAGATATTGCAAAGAACGGAAAAGAAGCATTAGACAAGGTTGAAAAATTTAAACCGGATTTAATTATTCTGGACTGGTTGCTTCCTGAAATTGACGGACTTGAAGTAACCAGGAGAATCAGATCTGACGGAAATGAAGTTCCTGTCATTGTTCTTACCGGGAAAGCCAATTTATCAGATAAAGTTACAAGCCTTGATAGCGGGGCAGATGACTATCTGACAAAACCTTTTGCGACAGAAGAACTCTTAGCCCGAATGAGAGCAGTTATAAGACGTAAGCCACAAGCTTTAGAAGGAGTTTTAGAATATAAAGATCTCTGGCTGGATCAATTTGCAAGAATTGCAAAGTGTAAAGAAACAATCCTTGATTTAAGAGCAAAAGAATTTGCACTTTTAAGATTATTTTTACTTTACCCTGAGCAGGTTTTAACACGTGAGTTTATTTTTGACAAAGTGTGGGGATATAACTTTTTAGGTGAATCAAATGTTATTGAAGTTTATGTAAGATATCTAAGAACAAAACTTGAAGAGCTAACGTCAGGAAGGCTTATCCATACAGTTCGCGGAGTTGGCTATATATTAAAAGCAGATCATTTTGATACAGATGATGATATTTTAGATTAGGGTTAGAATAAAATATCTTGTTTTTTCTGAAAATTGTGGATAATTTTTTTCCAAGTGCTCAGCATATTTTAAGAAATAAGTGTCCAGTAGTTTATTTAAATCAACTTCCTTAAAGCCTGATTTTTTCCAGAAATTACCGGCTTCCCAGCTTGCGGCGTAGATTTTTCTTAAGTTTAGATTTTTTCCTAATTCCGGCAGTCTCTTTGCAACATTTTTTCCAATTCCTTTTCCACGAAATTCATTTTTAACAGCATATGATTTTAAGATGGCAATATTATTTTCAATATCCAGTGTAAAACAACAGATTACATTTTTTATTTCACTTGATTTTATTACATAAAATTTTTTAAAGTTTTCATCTTTACCTATATAGGGAAATAAACCAGCTTCTTTAAGTAAATATGTAATTTCATTCCAATCTTTCTCATTTGCTTTTTCAATTTTTAACTGTTCTGGCAATAGCTCATTTTTCATAACACTGTTATTATATTACTTATCCTTCCCGGGTAGTAGCTCAGCTTGGTAGAGCGTCCGTTTCGGGTGCGGAAGGCCACAGGTTCAAATCCTGCCTACCCGAGGAATTCAATTTTAAATCCCGTCTCCCTGACTTTAAAGCCCCATAAAGTCCGGACCGGAACCTTCCATAGTGGGACGCACTCTGAGATTTACTTCAGGGCAAACTATTTCACAGGTTCGGCACTGTATGCAGTTTTCAAGCGACATTCCATGCATACGCATACCACCGGTAACATCTATTCTGTGAACTTCAGCTGTACAGTCTGAAACACAGGGAGTATCTTTTCCTAATGCATCATAGGTTTTAATACACTTCATACAAACATCAGCGTTAAATTCATCAATGTGCATATTCCCTTCATGGTATTTTGTCTTTGCATAAAAAACTGCATCAGCCCGTGAATAAATGGTTTCTTTTACATAATTTTCCAGTGTAATTTTTCTATCCGGATGAAAATTCGGGACTATATTTTGATAATCAAATTTATATTTAACCGGTCCGGATTCATATCCGTCCATTAATAGCTTTAAACGGATTCCATCCAGAATTGCTCTTATCGGATTATTTTTCAGACCGATCTTTAACAAGCCCAGACAAGGATTGGTGCGATCGATATTGTCCATGAGTATTGGCAGATAACTTTTTAAAAGCCTTGGGTTTTCCTGCCATGCAGATCTAAAATAACGCCCTGCTTTAAGTTCTTTTACCACAAAAGAACTCATTAATCTTTCTTTGTATTTTGACAGCTGATTTTCAGAGAAATCATTTTTTATCAATCCTTCATGCAATACTTCTGCAGCCTGATAGCCTGATTCCATTCCTTTATCAATTCCTGAGAGCCTTTCAATATCCAGTATACCCAGTGCATCTCCAAGCAATAATCCGCCTTCTACTGCAAACTTTTTAGGAAGACTGTAATAACCGCCTTCCGGTAAAACAGCAGCACCATACTTTAGCATCTTTCCGTCTTTAATCATTTCCTGAACCCATGGATGCTTTTTAAAATCCTGCAGGCGTTGCTGTGGATTTATGTTTGGATTTTCACTGTCTAAGGAAATTACCATTCCAATGGTTAATTTATGATCTTTCATTCCATAAACAAAGCCACCGCCAAAAGAGCCGTCTAATAGCGGAAATCCCATGGTATGCCAGACTTTCCCGGAAAAATCTTTCTTTTCATTCAGCTGCCAGACTTCTTTTACTCCTATAGACCAGATTTGAGGGTTATCCCTGAGCTTATACTTTTCCATAATATCCCGCGACAAAAATCCTTTATCTCCAAAACATGTAACTTTTGCAAAAACAGAATTGTCCGGATTTTCTGCATTTGACTTTTCTACTACTTTCACTCCGGTGATTCTGTCTTCATTAAATATAATCTGATGTGCGGAAAATCCGGTAAAAAAATCAATCTGAATGTTTGGATGGTTTAAAACTTTTTCTTTCAGCTTGTTATACATCCAGTAAATAACATGACTTAGCGTAAGAATGGCACAGCCTTCTTTTTTAAAACCATCCGGCAGTAAAAAATGCGGCACATCCCATTTTTTTTTATTTCCTAAAATTGAAAAGAAGCTTTCATTACAAATCCCTTCCATCGGAAAGTCAGTATTTTTATAGTCAGGGAAAAGTTTTTGAATTACACGAAGGTTGGAAACTGCACCGCTGACTATATGAGAGCCGAATTCTTTTCCTTTTTCAAGAATAGCCATTGTAAATTTTGTATCTGATTTAGTGGCAAGATCAACAAGATAATGTGCAAGAGCAAAGCCCGAAGGTCCTCCCCCCACAATAAGAAAATCATATTCAATTTTATTACTAGGCAATTAACTTCTCCTCCTCTTTCTTGATTAGTTGTAATTTGTTTGATTTAAATTGTTTAATCAGCTCAGGAATAATCTGATACAAATCTCCTACAATGCCATGATGTGCAAACTTAAATACTGGAGCATCGGGATCTTTATTTATAGCTATTATTAATCCTGACTTGCTCATGCCTACTCTGTGCTGAATAGCGCCGGAAATACCGCATGCAATATAAACCTTTGGTCTTACTGTTTTTCCTGTTTGTCCTATCTGATACTGATATGGAATCCATCCGGTGTCTACTACTTTTCTGGATGCACCAGTGGCAGAATTTTCAAAACAATCTGCCAGTTCTTTAATCAGTTCAAATCCTTCTGCCCTACCAAGCCCGAATCCACCGGAGACTATTACATCCGCTTCAGCCAGGTTTACTGATTTATTTATTTTATGTACTACTTCAATAAGTTCAGATCTGTAGTCTTCAGGGTGTAAATTTACTGAAAGTTTTTTTATTTCTCCCTTGCGGTTATTATCGATTTGCAAAGGAAGCATAATACCCGGACGAACTGTAGCCATTTGCGGGTTTTTCCACGGGCCTAAAATCCTGGCTTTTAAACTTTCTCCGAAACTTGGTCGTATAGCATATAAGCAACCAGGATAAAGTCCTACTTTTTCAGGATCCATTTTATTTGTATGTTCATAGGGCCCTATATCAAGCTCTGTACAGTCTGCAGTTAAACCGGTTTCAAAGTAAGCAGCAAGCCTGGGCGCTAAATCTCTGCCTGTAGTAGTAGAACCAAGTAACACAATGTGAGGCGGCAGTGTAAACCCCGATAAAAAATCGATTAATACCCTTCTGTATGTAAGTGTCTGATAATTTTTAAGCAGAGGATCATCTGCTACATATACTATGTCTGCTCCATAAGAAATTAATTTTTTCGGCAGATCGCCTAAATTAAATCCGCATAGTGTACAGGATAAAATTCCGCTTAGTTTATTTGCTAAATCTCTACCAGCCCCTAAGAGTTCTATGGTTACTGGCTTAACTTCACCATTGTCTACTTCGCCTATTATAATAACTTCTTTATTGCTCGGAGTTATAATTTCCGGCAGTTTTTTTATTTCATTACTCATGATTTTATAAACTCCGGAATCTTTGTATCTCTTAGTAGATCCAAAACCATTTGTTCTGTTGGAAGTCCCTGGTGAATTACACAGCTCCCGCCTATTTCAGAAACTTTATCCGTTCTTGCCACAATAGTCGGAGAGCCTTTCAGACCGCATTTTACAGGATCAGCTCCTATGTCATCCAGTGTAATTGTTTTAATATAATTTGCCCTTTGGGCTTCATTTCTCAGTAAATGCTGAACCATTCTTGCACCGCGCAGTGTTTTATATTCCAGCGGATGATAGGAATTTGCCACTGTAATTAATCCGGGGATTTGCATTTTTACCCATTCATATCCTCCTTCTACAACCCTCTTTGCAATAATTTTGTTCTCTTCTATTTTAAAATCCTCGCAGTAAGTAACCTGCGGGAGATGAAGTCTTTCTGCAATCTGCGGACCTACCTGTGCAGTATCCCCGTCTGTGGTCTGTAATCCGCAGAAAACAAGATCAAAATCCCCGATATATTTTATAACCTTGTAAAGTGCATATGCAGTAGCCAGTGTATCTGATGCAGCAAGTCTTTTATCGCTTAGCAGGTAACATTTATCAACACCATGTTCCAGAGCTTCTAAAAGAACTTCCACAGCAGCCGGTGGTCCCATTGAAATCGCTGTTACTTTTCCGCCATAGTTTTTTTTTGTATGAAGTGCTGCCTGAAGTGCATAACGATCAAAAGGATTTAACATTCGTTTTGCTTTAGCACGATCAATTGTGCCGTCAGGATTTATTCCAGCCTTAGCGCTTTGATCCGGAACCTGTTTAATGAGCACAAAAATGTTTTGTATGCCAGGCATAGCTATTTTTATTCTTCCCTTATATATATAACAGCTAACGAAATCAGTTTAAAACAACTTTAAAAGCATATTAATTTCTTCTTTGAAATTTAAATGGTTATAGCAGTTAAAAATTTAGCATATAAAGCTGGATATATTTAAGGAATGTAGAGATGTAGTTAGTCGCATATTTACTGTAAAATGGTTATATGTATTCGACATATAAGACAATAATTGAACCTTTTAAAATCAAATCTATTGAGCCTTTAGGTTTTACAACCCGGGAAGAAAGACAAGAAGCATTACAAAGAGCAGATTACAATCTGTTTAAAGTACCTGCTGACAAAGTTTTAATTGATCTTTTGACTGATTCCGGTACCGGAGCAATGTCTGCTGAGCAATGGGCAGGGATAATGCGTGGAGATGAGTCATATGCAGGTGCACGCAGCTTTTTTACATTTGAAAAAGTTATAAAGGATTTAACAGGTTATAAAGAAATTATTCCCACACACCAGGGACGGGCAGCTGAAAGAATTTTATTTAATATTATAGGAGGAAAAGATAAAATCTTTCTTTCCAATTCTCACTTTGATACTACAAGAGCAAATGCAGAAGCCACAGGGGCTATTGCAATAGATTTACCGGCTCCAGGCGCTCTTGATTTTGATAAAAGCAGTAACTTTAAGGGTGACATGGATTTAAATTTACTGGAGAAATATTTAAAAGAAAATGATCCCGGGCAAATTGCAATGGTTATTCTGACAGTTACAAATAATTCGCTTGGCGGGCAGCCTGTTTCCATGAAAAATATCCGTGAAGTAAATAAGCTCTGTAAGAAAAACAATGTTGTTCTGTTTTTTGATGCTGCCAGATTTGCAGAAAATGCATATTTTATAAAACTAAAAGAAGAAGGTTATTCAAACAAAACTCCAAAAGAAATTGCAAAGGAAATGTTTTCTTATGCAGACGGCTGTCTCATGAGTGCTAAAAAAGATGCCATTGTTAACATTGGCGGTTTTCTGGCCATGAATAACTCTGACTGGGCAAGTCGTGCAAAAGAAATAGAAATTTTAGGAGAAGGTTTTCCGACTTATGGGGGACTGGCAGGAAGAGATCTGGAAGCAATTGCCCGGGGACTAATAGAGGTATTAGATGAAGAATATCTAAATTACAGAATTAAATCTGTAGCTTATCTGGGTGATGGACTTAGAAAACATGGTATTCCAATTGTAGAGCCGCCTGGCGGACATGCTGTTTACATTAATGCAAAAAAGTTCCTTTCTCATATTCTGCCTGAAAAATTTCCCGGGCAAGCCCTGGCATGTGCTTTGTATCTGGAATCCGGTATCAGGGCATGTGAAATCGGAAGTCTTATGTTCGGGAAAAATAATAACGGGAAATTTGTTCCGGCTCCCATGGAGCTGGTCAGACTGGCTATTCCAAGGAGAGTTTATACACAAAGCCACATAGATTATGTAATTGAAACATTTGAAAACCTGGCAAAGAAAAAAAATACAATTCAGGGGTTAAGAGTTATAGAAGCCTCACCGGTATTAAGCCACTTTACTGCAAGACTTGTGCCAGCGTAAGAGAGAGCTTACGGATAAATTACCAGTTACAAAAAACAATTTAATTTGTTAATAAATTTTAAGTAAAATGTTTTTATTTTTTTTATGTTACACATCATACGGGAAATATACAGTGGTTTTTTTATATTTGTTCTTGCTCCAGATAAATTGTTGTTAATAAATTTTGGTTAAGTAAATTTTTCTGTTTAATTTTTTTACTTTACTATTCAATGTAAGTTTCTAATCCCTTTCATTACATTTAACCGGATAGAAGCCATAGACAGAATTTTATATTCAGGTAAAATTAATCTTACTAGGTAAACTAAGTTATTTATAACCCTTATGCCAACTGGCTTTTAGGGGTAGGAGGAGTTTTATTATGGATTCACTTGGAGCTGTTACTGCAGTCGGTACACAAGTCCCTAAAAAAGCAGGGATGCTGGGCCGTTTAGCAAGAGCTGGTGTTCTTGCTTTAGCTGGTACTGGTGTCGTAGGTACAGGAATTTATACAGGTGTAAATCAGTACGAGCAGGGTCAACAAATACAAAACATGACAGCTCAAATAAACAGTTTAAACCATAAACAGGGGCAACAAATGCAAAGCATGACAGCTCAAATAAACAGTTTAAACAAAGAATTAAATACAAGAATAACTTTGGATCAGGTTATGGATGTTGTAAAAAAGATTACACCGTCAACAGTACGTGTAGAAGGTTCGCTAGGACTTGGTTCCGGAGTAATTCTTATTACACCTACCAGCAGATATATTCTTACTAATGGACATGTAACTCAAGACAATAGTTTTAACAGGGGTGAAACAGGAGACAGTGTATATCATATAAAGTTATACAACGGTACTGATTATTCCACACCAGTTGAATTTGATGCTGCTCCTGTAATTCTAAGTAATGGCAGACGAGCTTATTCTTCTCCTGAAGAACATGATCTTGCACTATTACAGATTCCCCCCGATGTACAAATACCAGCTGGTGTAGGTGTAGTCTTAAGAGATCTGAGAACTGATCCAGTAAGAGTTGGGGAGCCTGTTATAGCTATTGGAAACCCCTTTGGAGAGAGAGATTCTGTAACCTTTGGAATTATAAGCCACACAAGCAGGCAAGCCACTGGTTTAAACATAAATCATCATTTTCAAACTGATGCACCGATAAATCCAGGAAACTCCGGCGGTGGACTATTTGATATGAAAGGGAGATTAATAGGAATTAATACATGGGGTTATCGGGGCGGTGATGGAATATCAGGTTCAATCAGGGTTGATGAAATAATCAGCATGTTAAATAGCTGGGGTATTCGTCGATAACTTTCATTTTTTAAAGATATGCATAAGTTATAATATTTGTTTGTAACTAATGACTCATCGTTTTTTTGTTAATCCACATCAAGTTAACTGGCAGGAAAAAAAAGCCAGCGTTTCTGATCAGGAACAAGCTCACAAGATTTCACGTGTTTTAAGACTCAGGGAAAATGATCAGATAGTTTTACTGGATGGAACCGGGTTAATTTACAATGCTCAGATTATTTCTTTTTTTTCAAAGGCTGTGCAGTGCAGACTCTTAAGCAGACGCAGTACAAATACAGATCCTGAATTAAAAATTACAATTGCTCAGTCAGTACTTAAAGGACCAAAATTTGATTATGTTTTACAAAAGTGTACTGAGATTGGTATTTCTGAATTTATTCCGGTTACCACTGAAAGAACTGTTATAAGGATTGAGGGAGAAATGTCCCGTGATTTGGACAGAAAAATTAATCGCTATGAGAAAATAGTGCAGGATGCTGCAGAGCAATCCGAAAGAGGCTTTGTACCTGTCGTAAAAAACTTAATGACTGTTGATGAACTTTGTAAAGTAAATCTTACTGCTTATGACTTAAAGCTTGTTTGTACAGAAAGATCCCAGACTAACGGTATAAAGGAAGTTTTAAATAGTATCCAGTCAAAAGTTCAAAAGATTCTTTTATTAATAGGTCCTGAAGGTGGCTTTACTGAAGATGAAATAAAGCAGGTTTTGCCCGGTGGTTTTACGCCTGTAAGTCTTGGAAAAAGAATTTATCGTTCAGAAACAGTTGGTATGCTTCTTTCCGGTATTTTGTTTTTTTATTTTAATGATCTTAAGTAGGCAGACATATTCTACTGTTGCTGTGGCTTTTGCTCTGCAGATTGTGGTTTATTTTGTTGATTTGGATTTAACCTGTTATAAACATTTTGTGTGTGAGCAGGGTTTATATAGGTATATTGTTGGCGTTGCGAAGCTGGTTGCGGTTGCTCTTTGTTAGCATTGTCTCTGTATTTAGGAGCTTCCTCTACAAGTTTACCTGCCACTTTCATTACAGTTTCCCTGAATTCCTGGGGATTATTTACAATCTGATCCAGATCTACATTATTTGTTTTTTGCCAGAGTATATCAAAAGCTTCAAATGTAATATTTTGTCTTGCATTTGTAACTGCAATTAATCTAAGTCTTGGATTAATTACTTTATTGGCTTTTGCATTAATTCCAAATTGCAGGAAGAGATTGTTTAATCTGCTTTCAACTGTTTTTTCTGATATGCCAAGAATTTTTCCAATTGTTTTATTTGAGAGCCCTACTGCTACCAGTAAAAGAGTTGCTGTTTGATCTTCAGAGAGTAATTCATTTGGCGGTTCCTGTGAAAGCTGGTATTTTAGTTTTTGTGCATGATGACATTTTGCTACTAATCTTGCTCTTGGATTTAAGTTGCCGCTTGGATCCTGAAGTTTTGCTAAACGAATTAACAGTGTTGTAATTGATTCAATATTTTTGGTTGAGAAATTTAAATCTTCTGCTATAGAAGCATTTGACCATCCTGCTGCTATAAGTTGGAGCACTCTTTTTCTGCTCGGATTATATTTAATTAAAAAATCTGGCGCAATCGACACTTGTACATTATCTTTGCCGGGGTTATTGTTGTTTAGGTTTTCTGATGTAAACACTTTATATTCTCCTTTTTAACTTGGTGACAGCTATAAGGCTTATTCCCAGGATCTTTATCAGTCAATCTTAAATAGACAAATTCATTTAGATAAAAAGGTGTACTTAAGTTAAATTCTTTAAAATCTTAAATAAAATAGGGTTGGCTTTAATGGGCTACTTCATCTGTTTGGTTTGTTTTAGAGGTTAAGGATTGTTAAAAAATAGTTTTATTGGCTGATTTTTAGCAGTTTTTTCAATAAGTGTTCTATAATAGACCTTAAAATTGTCATTTTACAAAGCTTTAAAGCTTTATATATATTGAGGACAATAAGGATTAAATGTCATGGGCACGAATCCTACAGGACTAACATCAAACATAGCCAGACAAGTAGCTCAGGTAAAAGCAAATAACCCGGATCGAAATAATTCGCGTGCAGATTCTTCTCCACGTGCAGATGCATTTAAAGCAGCCACAGCACCTACAAATTCTCCTCCTCCAGTAACTACTGCAGTAGCGGCCCCGGGATCAGCACCTGCAGCACCGGTAGGTGGGACTACAGTTCCAGCAGCAGGTGCAAGAACTGCACCAAATGCACCAGCGCCACAAATGAGTGCACAAGCAGCTGCAATGGCAACGAGTGGTGTATTTTTTGCACAGGTTGCATCGGCAGCAGCAGTAACAGCAGGTAAAAAATCTTCAGATGCATCTGGTAAGGATGAATCAACAGACAGTATAAAAGCTACCGAAGCAGATGAAAAAAATCAGCTGGCACTAAAAGATTCAAATTCACAAACAGGCAATGAAGCTGGTGAAATAAGCGGCGCAAATTCAGCAAATGCACCAGCCGCATAAAAAAATCCTTTCTCTCTTAAAAAAGCATTATCCAAATTCAAAGTGTGCCTTAAATTATAAAAATCCTTTTGAACTGTTAGTAGCCACTATGCTTTCTGCTCAGTGTACCGATGAAAGAGTAAATATTGTTACTGAAAAACTCTTTAAAAAATACAAAACACCAAGAGATTATGCAAATGCAGATATAAAAGAATTTGAAAAGGATATTTATTCGACAGGATTTTACAAAAATAAGGCAAAAAATATAGTTTCAACAGCAAGGATTATAAATAATATATATAAAGGAAGAGTTCCAGAAGATTTCGATCAATTACTTGAGCTTCCAGGGGTAGCCAGAAAGACTGCAAATTGTGTAATGGGAAATGCTTTTAATATTCCATCAGGAGTAGTAGTGGATACTCATGTCCTGAGAATCACACGAAGGCTTGGTCTTACAAAAAATACAGATCCAAATAAAATAGAACAGGATTTAATAAAACTGCTTCCAAAAAATGAATGGATAAACTTTAGTCACATGTTAATCCGGCATGGAAGAAAAATCTGTAATAGTAGAAAACCAGGGTGTGAGATATGTTTTTTAAGCCCGGTGTGCCCCAAACTTCTCTAGCATTCTCGGTGCAAATTCTTCCAGTGCTATTTTTGTAAGTTCTGCCGGAGTAAAGATTTCCAGGCGTTTTGATCTTTGTGGTATTTTTAACATTTTCGAATAATAGTCAAAGAAATTATCTCTTTTACCGGTGATTTTTTCTTTCAGGCAGTACATTGCCTGGGATAAATTAAGAAACTGCTGATTTGTTAATTTTTCCAGATTATATTTTTTAACCCATTCTTCCCTTTTGCTGATTTCCAGCTTTTCAAAGTTTTCGTCATTGCTATCTGAAAAAGTTTTAAGAGTCTGCTCTTCAGGATGAGCTTCCTTATGAAAGCCATAACAAAAATCTTCTCTTAGTTTATAATTTACGGTTACATTTTTTGTCTCATCATTTATCATAAATTCACCTGACAGGGGAAATATTCTGCATGCAAATGGCCTCTCATCATAGACCATACAAGTGCCGTCATCAGCCAGATTTGGACACCAGCCGTTTTCTTTCCATTTTATAAATGCTTTTGGCAGATTTGTTTTTTCATCTATTTTTATATCGATCAGGCTATTTATGGAAATATCTGTCCTTTTATTCAGAAGTTTATAAACATCATAAACAGAAAGTTGTAAAAGATTTACGTTTTCTTTTATACAGCAGGTCCCCCAGCATTTTTCTGCACAGGTAAAGTTAAAACTTTCATTTTCTTTAATGAGCGTTTGTGTGGCTTGTTTATTCAGATATTGACTCAGATTATGCGGCATTTATGTAAAATACTTTTTTTGATTCATCCTCTACCGTAAAACCAATTTTGTGACCTTTATGTCCCTGCTTTTCCATTTCACTTATAATATTTTTTTCGTCATTTTTATCTGTTACTACTACCATGCCAATCCCGTTGTTAAAAGTTTTTAGCATCTCATCTTTATCAATCGGCCCGGCTTCTTCAAGAATCTTAAATATTTCCGGTCTTTTCCATGAGTTTAAATCTATTTTACAGCTTATATTTGCCGGAAATATTCTGGGAATATTTTCAGTAAACCCACCGCCTGTAATATTAGCAATACCTTTAATTTTAAATTTGGATTTTAAAGTGTTAATAAGTTTTGTGTAAATAAAAGTAGGTGCTAGTAGTAACTCACCAATATTTTTTTCAAGACCCGGATGTTTGTAGTTTATATCCCACTTTGCTGTTTCAAAGATAACTTTTTGAGCAAGGCTGTAACCGTTACTGTGCAACCCGGAGCTTTCTATTCCGATTAAAACATCACCCGGCTTGATTTTCGAACCGTCTATGATATTTTCTTTTTCAACTATTCCCACTGCAAATCCAGCCAGGTCATATTCATCGGATTTATAGAAGCCGGGCAGCTCAGCAGTTTCTCCTCCAAGCAATGCACAGCCAGACTGAATACACCCGTCTGCAATTCCGGTAATTATTTCTTTAGCATGTTCGGGTGAAAGTTTTCCTGTTGCAAAATAATCCAAGAAAAATAAAGGCTCTGCACCGCAGCAAATCAAATCGTTTACACACATAGCTACAAGATCTATTCCAATCGTTTCATGTTTGTTTAATTTAAAAGCTAACTTTAATTTTGTACCTACGCCATCAGTGCTTGCTACAAGTACAGGATTTTTATATCCAACCGGGATTTGAAATAGTCCGCTAAACCCGCCAACTCCTGAAATCACTTCATCTCTGTAAGTCTTTTTTGCCAGAGGTTTAATATAATCTACAGTTTTATCTCCTGCTTCTATGTCAACTCCTGAATCTTTATAAGTGATTTTGTTTGCCATCAGATAAAATAATACATTATGAATACTAATCATTGCTTGATTTTTTTACTTTGGATAATAATAGGTTACTTATCAGGTTCAATTCCAACCGGTTATTTAATAGGAAGATTAAAAGGTATAGATCTCACACAGATTGGCAGTGGGAGTACTGGAGCTACAAATGTATTGAGAAATCTTGGCAAGGGAGCAGCTTTTACTACTTTTGTAATTGATATTTTAAAAGGATTTTTACCAGTTTATTTTTCTATGAAATTACAGTCCTGTACATTTCTTACAGCAATGGTTGCAGTATTTTGTATTCTTGGTCACAGTAAATCTGTTTTCTTAGGATTTAAAGGTGGTAAATCATCTGCTACAGGCCTTGGAATATTAATAGCCCTTAGCTGGAAAATTGCACTAATTACTTTTTTAATCTGGATAACTGTCGTAGGTGTTTCAAAATATTCTTCGCTTGGCTCAATAGCTGCAATACCCTTAGTCCCTCTCTGGATGTACCTTTTTCACGAACCAGTTCCTTATATTCTAATTACAGTTTTTGCAGCAGTGTATATAGTCTTAATCAGGCACAGACAAAATATTCAAAGGTTAATTACTGGTACTGAGCCGAAGATAGGGTAATGTTTAAAACGGAATCTCTTCAGTATTAGTTACTTCTTCAAGGCCTAAAACTTGTTCTATCTTTTGCTCTGTATCTTTCTTTGGCGGTGGTTGTAGTTCAAGAATATTTTTAACAGGAACGACAGAAGTAGCATCTATTTCAAGTGTTCTTTTCTTTTTACCATCATTGGCAGTAAAGTTATTCATCATAGCTCTTCCGGTAATAATTATTTTGTCACCTGTTCTTAAATTTTTTTCACAGTAGTCTGCCATATCTCTCCATGCATTAACTTTGATAGTTTGGCTAGAGATAGTACCTGACTGAATACCTGAGCCTCTTGGTACATAGCAAACCTCAAGCTTAAGATTCGTAACTGCAATATTAGTAGGCGTAAATCTTTTTTCTGGCTCTTCTTTTAATGTCCCGGAAACAGTAATAGTAGATAAACTCATTTTCTGCTCTCTCTTTTAACAATGGTATAGCGTATAACATCATCAGAAATCGACAAGGTTCTTTTTAGCATATTTGGTACTTCAGAGGGTGAATTAAATAATATTGAAACATAGTAACCTTCTTTAAAACCTTTTATCATGTGAGTAAATCTTTTTCTTACAGGTTCATCAGATTTTATTATATTTCCACCATAGTTTTTTATAGCTGATTCAATTTGATCAATGTTTTTATCTAAATCATCATCATTTATATTAGATTTTATTACTACTAATACTTCATACGGATTTTTTACCGGAGCTTTTAACATTATTACCTCTTTGAATATTCTAAAGTAGATATTATAACACTATTATTTCTCTCTCATTTTCCAGTATTAAACCTTCTTTATTCCTTAAATATTGAATTAATACACTTATATCTACATTAAGTTTTTCTTTAAATACTGTCTCAAAATTATTAATCCACTCAATCAATACAATACATTTACTTTTCTGAAAATGCTCTATAAGGTTTTTAGGTACAACTTTTTTATAAAAATCCATATGAACAAAGGGAAACCTTCCGGAATAACTTTCACTTATACCTAAAAAAGTAGGACTTGTAATCAATTCTTTTATGCCAAGTCCTTCTGCAAAACCTTTTGCAAAGACAGTTTTACCAACACCCATTTCACCAGTCAACCCTATTAAACACGATTTACTTATTTCTGAAGCTAAGTCAAATGCTATCCTGAATGTTTTTTCCGGGCTGTTTGATATTCTATGGCTGAACGTCTTTAGTCTTTTCATGCTTTTTTGTATAATCATGTATTTTTGTTAGCGGTTGTGTAACTTCCAGTCCTTCACCACCAATTGTTTTCAGGCTTTTACCTTCTACATTTAAATAAAGATTTTTTAAAGGACAGATCTTTTTCAATGTTTTATAAATCTGGAGATACCTAAGCTGCATTGCAGCAGAACCACCACCTGTTAAATACTGTGATGACAAATCGATTAAAACCTCATCTTCACCTTCTTCTACTTTAATTAATCGTGTGCCCACAGGGATTTCAGTCATAACGCCACGGAGTTCTTCACTTTTTGTAGGTCCTAAAAATAGCTCTTTCAATGTAGCACTCACAATACTGTCATTTTTTGAAATCTTCCTTGAAGCCGGTACAAGGGATAATTCTTCGGGAGCTTTTGATTTTGTAAAGTAAACTTTTACTTCTTTTAAATTTCCTCCAAAAGGTAATCCTGTAGCATTATCCTCAGACTGCCTGGGGACTGAACATCCCAAAAGCAATAAAAGAAATAATAAACATATACTAATTAAAATTGAATTTTTGATTTTTACCATTTATTCCTTTTATTCCTTTATTCTTTCCGGTGATAACATCAGATCTATTTTCAAATTTAATTTATTTTCCGGAAACGTTAAATCAACATTATCTATTGTAAGGCCTCTTTTTTCATATTTGTGAAAATTAACCACAGGGTTTATCAGATCTGATACTGCACCACAAAATGACATGCTAATATCAGAATCTTTTGTAAATATATCTTCGATTTCACATTCTAAATTACTAACGATTAGTTTCTTATCACTAAGGACAATATTTCCTGAAAACACAGCTTTAAGTGGCTCTGCCTCCGGGTTAACTATGCTTACAGCATCTAATGCAGACTGAATGCTTCCGCTTTCACTTAGTTGAATCATGAAATCCTTTAACAAAACTTTTGTACTTCCAAAAGGAGGAATTGGAAGTTCTATTTCATGCGCTTTTGTCCTTGATGTTGTCATATTGTCTAATATTTTAATTACAGAAGCCGGATTAATTATAATTTTACTGCTAATATTTATCGGATAAACTATCTTGTTTTTTTTCTTGTAATTTTTTCTGAAATAAATCGGATCCAAAATAGCAATTTCAAGATAGTCAACAGGCACATTTTTTATATAAAGATCTTTTGCATCCAGATAAAATGATTTTGCTTTTTTCCTTATTAAATCCCAGCCGCTATATATTTCTAAGTTACAATTAATTTCTCCGGCATGTGTTTTACGTCTTATTATGGTTTTTACCACTGTTTCAGCCAAAAAGTTAGTAAAAAAATTAAACCCGGAATATTTTTGAATGTTATATAAAAAGCCTGTTACAACAGGAATATTTTGTTCAGTAGAGTCTGTCTCTTCTTTTAATTCCTGTGCATTCAGAGGACAAAAACAAAGCTGTACCAAAATAAAGAGGCAAAGAAAAGCAAAAAAAATTTTGATGCCATTATTTGTCATTTCCCTTGATAATAAACTTTCCCGGCAAATCCCTTAAATGCAAAAAACGTAAGTACTACAATAATTAAAAATAAAATCCAGGCCATGCTGCTGGCATAACCAAACTTAAAATCTTCAAATGCATTCTGATATGTATAAAGTGAATAAAAAGTAGTAGCATACTCGGGTCCGCCGGATGTCATCACATAAGCCGGAATAAAATACTGAAAAGTGGAGATTATCCCGATAATTAAATTAAAAAAAATTGTCGGGGTTAACATCGGAATTGTAATTAAAAAAAGTTTGTGCCAGAAACCAGCACCATCAATGTCACCAGCTTCATAAAGAGATTTTGGAATATCCTGAAGTCCAGCCAGATAAATAAGGACAGAATTTCCCAGTGACCACAAATTCATAATAATAAGTGCCAGCAGAGCCCACGTGGGGTCATTAAGCCACAGCGGTCCTGTAATGTTAAGTTTACTTAAAAAACCATTCAGCAAACCACCTTCATCTCCGCGAAAAATCCATATCCATATAATAGAGCTTGCAACAAGAGGGACAATACTGGGTAAATAAAAGCAGGTTCTGTAAATTGAAACCCCTGTAAATTTTTGATTCAAAAGTACTGCAAAAGCAATACCAAAAGCTACAGATAGCGGGAGCGTAATAAGTGCATAAGTAGCTGTTATACATAACGCTTTCCAGAAAACAGGGTCAGAAAACAGGAGAGTATAATTATCAAATCCAATCCAAAGTGGTTTTCTTAAAACATCATATTCAGTAAAACTAAAATAAAATGATGCAACTATAGGAAAAAGCAGAAATACTGAAAAGCCAATCAGCCATGGTAAAAGAAAAATAAGCAGCAATGAGCAAGCACCAAAATCTTTTTGTAAGGACTTTTTCATATTCATCATTAATTATATTAATTTCTTTGTTGTGGTACTTTGCAAATATACCTTTAGTAAGTAACTATTTACATGATATTGAACTTAAAACATATGATTTGTTGTTTATAACCAGGCACAATTTAAATTTGGATCCACCTCGCCCTAAAAACATAATAATTGTTGGAATTGATGCTGGTTCAATAAATAAAGTCGGTGTTCCATGGCCATGGCCAAGGCAGTTTCATGCATCACTTGTAGAAGCCCTTACTCAGGCAAAAGCTAAATTAATTATTTTTGATATTATCTTTGACACTATATCTCCTTTAAGCGCACAGATTCAGGACATTTCAGGTACTGAATCTGTAGCTGAAACATCCTTTGATGCCGGCAAAGAAGATGATGGATTTTTTGCACAATCAATTAAAAGCGCAATGAACATAATTTTAGCCTGTGAAGCTGAGCCTCTTTCAAAAAGCACATATCAGGCTGTGCTCCCAATTAATACTTATCTTAAAGCACTAAATAATGACATTGGATTTTTAGGAAATTCAAGTGTTACATATGACAGCGATAATTTCGTCAGAAGAGCAAAATTAATTTATCCTGAGTTCTATAAGGATCCGGCAGTTGCCGGCTCTATAGCATTTCGCGCAGCACAAGAATATTTAAATATCAGAGTAAAAATTTTAAATGATGATTCGATTGAATTTGGAAAAAGGAAGATACCAAAAGATTTTTTAATTAATTTCTACGGTCCGTCTGAAACAATTACCACCATTCCGTACTGGAAAACACTTGAATTAATATCCCAGGGTAAAACTTCTATTTTTAAAAACAGAATAATTTTAATAGGAAGAACAAAATTAAAAGCCTCAATTGACCCGTTTAAAAGTGTAAGATCTCCTGATGCATTTCCTACACCTTATGCTGCACTTACACCAAATTTTTCAGGGGTTGAATTACAAGCAACCATTTTAAACAATCTCATTGATAATACATTTATAGTTAAAGCAAATAAATTTGTAGTTTGTCTGATATTTTTAATCATCGGATTAGTGGCCAGTCTCTTTATTTCAAAATTCAGGCAAAGACTGGTACTTTGTTTTTATACATGTTTATTACTTTCTGCAGCTTATATAGGGATCTCTTTTCTCTTTTTCTTGTTTTTTAGAGTTTCAGTTCCTACAACTTATCCTGCTTATGGAGTAATTTTTCCGATTTATTTTATAAATCTTCTGGACCAGTATTTTATAGTTGACAAGGCAAGACGCAGACAGGCAAAGATATTCAGACAGCTTGTCCCGTCTCAGGTTGCAGATGAAATTGAAAGAATGGACCAGGATCAACTGGCTCTTGGCGGAAGTAAGAGAGAAATTACAGTTTTATTTACAGATATTAAAAACTTTACAGGCTTGTGTGAAAGAAATACACCAGAAACAATTATAAATATTTTAAATGAGTTCTTTACAGAAATGGTAAAAGTCATTCATAAACATAACGGGCTTGTAGATAAGTTTATAGGCGATGCCATTATGGCTCTGTGGGGATCTCCAAAGGTACTTGAAAAAAAGATTCAGGCAAATCTTGCAACTACCTGCGCTCTGTCAATGATGCGTGAACTAAGAGAACTTAATCAGATGTGGGAGAGAACTGGTTTAAATGAAACTTTGAATATTAGAGTCGGGATAAATACTGATTATGCTGTTACCGGAAACATTGGTTCTGTTCAAAGAATGCAGTTTAGCGCAGTAGGAGACGGGGTAAATGTAGCAAGCAGACTTGAAGCAGTAAACAAAGTTTATGGCACAAGTATTTTATTATCCGGCAATACTGCAAAGTTATTAGATAAAACCCAGACGCTAAGAGAAATTGATACTGTTATAGTACCTGGCAAAGATGCTCCATTAGACATTTATGAGCTGCTTGATCCAAAAGACTTTATCCCTGAACTAATTAAAAGTTATTCGCTGGCATTAAACTATTACAGAAATAAAAACTTTGAGGAAGCTATAAATCTCTGGCAGACATGTACAAAGCTTGATAAAAAAGACAAAGCATCCCGGGTAATGCTGGAAAGAGCTGTTAAGTTCAGACACCAAGAGCTTAATTCAAAACTTTCTGAAAATTGGGAGCCGGTATGGACAGTAGAGAATAAATAAAGGATAATAATTATTATTGTGTTCGTACTAGCTCTTACTGCAGAAATTATTTCAATAGGAACAGAACTTTTACTGGGTCAGACTGTTAACACTAACACATGTTTTCTGGCAGAAGAACTCCAAAGCCTGGGAATTGAATCATATTTTCAGACCACTGTCGGGGATAATACTGAACGTATTCATGAGGTGCTTGAGCCAGCCTTACAAAGAGCAGACATAATAATCATTACTGGTGGTTTAGGACCTACACCAGATGACTTAACTCATGAAGCTATTTACAAATTTTTCAAAACAAAGCCTTCACTGGATAAAAATTATTTAAAACAAATTAAAAATAAATTTTATTTAAGAGGTTATGAAAAAATGCCACCTATGAATAAAAAGCAGGCATATAAACCAAAAAACGTAAAATGGATTCCAAACAAATTCGGAACAGCAAATGGGATTATCTGGAGATGGCAAAAGAATCCTGACAAAACCATTCTCACTTTTCCTGGTGTCCCAAAAGAAATGTACCAAATGTGGAATGATGCAGCTAAGCCATACCTCAGGAAAATATCCAAAGGGAATATTTTTTATTCGACTACTCTGAAATTTACCGGTATTGGTGAATCAGCTCTTGCAGAAAAAGTAAAAAAATACTTTGACCTGAAAAATCCTGCAGTAGCTCCATATGCAAGTACCGGAGAAGTAAAAATCAGAGTAACTGCAAAAGCCAGAACAAATAAAATGGCAAAAGATTTAGTTCTGCCTGTCGTAAAAAACATTTTAGAAAAGACTGGAAAATATTTCTTTGGATTTAATGATGAAACTCTGGAAGAATTAGTCGCTAAAAAGCTATTATCTAAAAAAAAAACAATTGCAGTTGCTGAATCATGTACCGGGGGATTACTTTCAAAGAGATTAACTGATATTTCAGGAAGTTCGAAGTATATAAAATTAAATTTAGTAACTTACTCAAATGAAGCAAAGGAAAAATTACTTGGTGTGCCGGGTGAAGTACTAAAAAAACATGGCGCAGTAAGTTCAAAAGTAGCTGCTCTTATGGCAAACGGAGTTAAAAAACTAAGTAACTGTGATATAGGGATTTCAATTACCGGAATAGCTGGACCAAGTGGTGGGTCGAAAGAAAAACCAATCGGGCTTGTATATTTTGGACTTGCAAAAGGAAATAACATTAAAACACAGAAAATATTGTTTGGTTCAAACTCAAGTCGTAAAGAAATCAAATTTCTTGCTACACAGTTTGCTTTAAATTGGCTAAGGAAAGAGATCTAGCCAACTCAACATTTAGCTCATGTCCGCTTTTAAAGCCGATTACATGCATATTCACTTCTAGTGGATTTATCCCCGACAATCTTAAATCTCCAATAATATCTAAAATTTTATGGCAAAGCGGTTCCAAAGGCTCATATAAATTTTTACTAAAACCATTTTTATCCAGGGTAAGCAAACGATCACTAACTCCAAAATAATCATTCTCCTCTTTTGTACCAAAAGTTCTTGCTCTTAAGATTTTATCTTTTCCGTCTTTTGGTTCCCATGATGCAAATAATTTTCCAAGTGCAGAATGCTCCCAGTCCATATAATAACTAACTTTAAAACCATCATGAGGAATAGCTGCAATTTGCTTTTTATCTTTTTTTATAAAAATAGTTTCTTTTAAATCATATTTTTCTTTTATATTTGAACCAAGCCCTGCTTTTAAAAATGTATTTTGCCAGTGAAGGGCACTTCCATCTCCAAGAATTAACTCATTTTGATTTGTAGTAATTTCTATATCATCTATACCTAAGAGTGAGCAGGCAGCCAAAAAATGTTCTACCAGACATATTGATTCTTTTCCATTTGTTAAAACAGTATTTCTTTTGGCATTTAAAACATTTTCAATCTTTGCAGGTATAAATTCTTTTTTTCCGCTATTTACAGCAAAAACAATACCACTATTTATTTTTCCCTTACCAATTGAAACAGTTACTTCCTCTTTTGAAAATAATCCTTTACCATTTAAGTGGATAATTTCATTCATGTCATCAAAACCTTCTGCTACCAATATAACTATATTACCGCCTAATATACCGGCGATAAAAGACCAGTTTAATATTATTGGACTAAGTTTTATTTTGATTTTAAAGAGTTACCTGTCAATATTTTCTTTTAAAGTACCAAAAAGACAAATTATAGAGCAAATAGTTGCAATTGGATTTAACACATTGCCAATGGTTATTTTAATTTCATTTTTTTCAGGAATGGTAATTTCACTTGAAACATCAAGCTGGCTTGAAACATATGGTGCCAGAGAAAGTATAGGATACCTGCTTGCCGCCACATCAGTTATAGAAATTGCCCCTGTTTTTGTAAGCTTTGCAATCGGAGCTCAGGCGGGAACTGCTATTACTGCTGAGCTTGCACACATGCAAATTACAGAACAAATTTCTGCAATGAGATCCTTTAAGGTAAATCCTGTCAACTATCTTGTAGCCACAAGACTCTGTGCAATGATTTATTCACTCCCTATTGCAATAGTTGTCGGGGCATTGTGTTCTATAATCGGTGGAATATTGATAGCACATTTTAATTCTCACATAGAATACAATGTTCTTATTGACTCTGTCTGGAGAGCGCTGAAACTAAAAGATATCTGGAACTCACTAATTAAAAGCTTTGTGCTTGGAAATTATTTAATTGCTATTCATACTTCATTTGGACTTGGTACACGTGGCGGAGCAAAAGAAGTTGGCATAATGACTTCACTAAGTACTATCTGGGTAGCAGTAGGATTAATTTGCATTGATGCAGTCTTAGATTATTTTATGTATGCTAATTAATAATCATGCTGCTTTTTTAGTATTTTGGCTCTTATTTAGAAAATCAGCAAAATCCGGAAACAACCTGCTAAGCAGTTTAAATACATGAAGATTTAAATCTATAGTTAACTGTTCCAGAATCCTCATGCCAATTCCACCAGCCGGATTATCAAAATTAACAGGAACTACTCTGGCCAATGACCTGCTTGCAAACTCGTCCAGAAGATTTTTTTCACCAAGAGCTTCACGCGGCACAGCCTTTACCTTATAAAAACCAAACCTGCTGGCAAATCTTAAAGCCATATTTCCAAGACCAGCTAAAACTCTTGGAATACTTCCTTCAAAAAGACTTGGTTCTATAAATGCTGTTGCAGGAACATGTTCAAGAGCTCTTATTGACCCATTTACAAAATCATCCAAAGACAAAGTTTTTTTCTTATCAAGCATATTAAGAAAAGCAATTTCTGAATTTTTTCTCAATATTTCACTTCCTAATCTATATAAAACTCTTAAAGGCTGACTATCAAAAAAACTTTCAAAATATCTTATTATTCCTCTGAAAACAGAATCAAATACAGATCTGGAAATCCCTTTTTCAACTTCACCTGTTTTATTAACCGGCTTTGGAATTACCGGTTTGTTTTCTTCTGTCTCTATCCTGTTTACTTCTACTTCAGGCTCTACAGGGGAAACCAGTGGCTTAACCTGTGTAAGCGGTGCACTTAGTTGAACCCGAGGAGAGGTTGGCATAATTTTTTTTATTTAACCTTTAATTAGTGACATATAAATCAGATTCTTATATTTAGTGTAAACATTGCTAGTAAACACTACATCTAGTACCAGTTCCTAATTTAAACAAAATCAACATAAATAAAATCAAAACATAAACATGAGGATTAAAGATTTTAATAATTAAGATAAAACATTAAATTTATCTTATTTTTGTAAATCATTTTTAAGTAATACAAATTAAAAAACTTGCGAAGATTAAATAATTTTAATGTTCATGTATACTAAAGCGCTACATAAAATTACGCAGCCTGGGCTTTAGAATAAGCCTCTCCGGTACATGCACTCTCTATCTTGTTTACAGTAGTTGCAACAAGATCCAAGCCTTTTCTTATTAAAGACGGCTGTTGACTGCCTGAAGATAAAACTGTTTTGTCTTTCATTGCTCTATCAAACTCATCATCACTAATATTTTCATAGTCTTCATTAGTTACAAACGTTCTACCCTTACTTCGGGCTATTTCTTGGGCCATTACTCTAACTCGTTCCAGCCTTCCCTGGACTTCTCTTCTCTTAGAGAAGAGGAGGAAGAACGTATCATTAAATCTTACAAATGAATCTATTACAAAGTTTCCAAATTTACTGTCACCAGTTATGCCTCTCATTAAATGAAGTAATGGTTCACAGATATTTCCTGCAGCCATAGCCATTCCAATAAGCGCATTGTGGTATCTGCTCTTACTTGCATAATATAATTCAGAAACTGCTTTATTAGGATCTTTGTCACTGTTCATATATTTTTTTTCAAGATCTTTATATTTTTTGCCTTCATTTAATTCAGGAATAAGGAATCGAGGAATATAATGAATCAGTGAAAAAGTTTTTCTTGAAGCACTTAATGCAGTAATTAATTTTTTCCCTCTTTCAAAGCCTGTAATTCCCCAGATTATTTTTAAAGGATCAAAAACAACTGTACCAATTAACCCAAGAGCTGCACATATAGGACCTGTAAAGTCTGCCAGAGCCAGGCGGCTTTGTTCTTTTTGATCATAGTTTGAATTTGGATCTACAAAACCATTTTCAAATCTTTGAGAAGGATCTGCTGCTCTTTTCTGCTCTGTAGTTAGTTGTAAAAATTTATCATTGTACTTTTTCTCAAGCGCTGCTTTTGGATTCCAGATAGCATTCCAGTGTTCTGCCATCCTGTCTTTTAGCATTCGAACATATAAACCAAGTCCAGGGTTTCCTATATTCTTATCTTTAAAATACTCACCAGAAAGATTTCCAAGTTCTTTAATTTTATCTTCATAGTTTTTAGAAGCACTACTGCTGCCAAGTAAAGATAAAAACTTAAACCTGGTAAGATCCCAGATGCTTGTAACAAAGTTACTGTGAAGTGATTTCCCAAAAAATCTTATTCTCCAGTAAATTCGTGCAGGTAGATCAAGTAATGTTTGTATCCCTGTTTTCCAGCTGTTTCCTAACACCCCTGAGACAAAATGTGCAACTGGTTTTATGTTTGCAGCCTGTGTAGACCATTTGGCAAATTTAGAAATAAGTCTTTCCCCGTATAAAGCTTCCTGTCTTATATTCTGCATAGCGTCATCTATAAAATAATCTTCTTTTTTCTTATCAAGATGACTTAGCATTGCGTCATCAGTTATTATTTCTTCCGGACTTTTCCCTGAAAGTTCATCTACTCCATGTCCGTATATACTGAACATTTCCTCATCTCTTTTTCCTTCCAGGAAATCTCCAGCCCCGGTAATAGCTCTTACCAAAAGACCAAGAACAGGACTTTCTTCCAGATTAAAAAATGAATTAAAATAATTTCTTATTATTCCAAGCCCAAAAGATGCTTTTAACCAGTTTGCTGTTTTCCCGCCAACTTCAGCATTTTTTTTCGCCCATGCTTCCCCGGAAAAAGCATAACTTTCTTCAGGCGATTTAACCCTGTCAAAACGGCAGTTTTGATTTAGGGATGTTAATGATTTAATTAGCCCAACAATATTCATACTTTTGTCGACTTGAAATTATTTTTGAATAAAAACAATAATGCTTTTTTACTTTTCTTTCAAAACAAAAAAGAGAAAATAGCAAGACTATTTAGTTTGATTATTAATGATTTAATAATGACAAGTCAACCTTTTCTTAATAATTTAATTAGAATTTATTTTTGCATTTTTCCTTTCTTAACCTTTATAAAAACAACCAAGCTGACAAGTCTATCATTTTTTGATTTTAATAGAAAAATACTGCTTTAGTAATAAATTTTTTATGAATTAATTTAACCCAGGTTAAAATTAAAAAGCAAAAATGAAATTATTTGAATTTGAAGCAAAAACAATTATGCGGTCGGTAGGCATACCAGCCCCTAAGGGTCAGATTATAAAAATACCAGAAGAAGTTTTTAATCTTAAGCTTGAATATCCTGTAGTTATAAAATGTCAGGTTCAATCCGGCGGCCGGGGAAAGGCCGGTGGTGTAAAGTTTGCAAATAATATCGATGAAGCATATGAGCTGGCTAAAAAACTTTTAAGTTTGGAAATTAACGGGATTAAAACAAGTTCACTTTTAATTGAACCAAAAACTGATATTGAAAAAGAATTATATGTAGCTGTTACATTAGACAGAGGAAGAAAATGTCATATACTGCTTGGCTCATCTGAAGGTGGTGTGGAAATTGAATCTTCTGATTCAGTAAAAATTATTCCTGTTCAAAATGATTACAAGCCATACCTGGGAAGAAGACTTGCACAAAGCATGGGCTTATCCGGGAAGAAGTTAAACGCGGTAAGTGAAGTAGTAAACAAACTTTATTTTCTCTACGAAAATTACGATCTTGAATTAGCTGAAATTAATCCTCTTGTTTTTACAAAAGACGGAACAATATTAGCTCTTGACGGAAAAATGACTGTAAATGATGATGCTATAGACAGGCAGCCATTGTTTCAAGGCTGGGAAGTAAACCATCTTACAGACGTGAGTGAAAGAGAGCTAAAAGCAAAAATTGCAGGGTTAAATCTGGTAGAGCTAACAGGAAAGATCGGAATTATTTGTAACGGCGCCGGATTAACAATGGCTACTATGGATCTGGTAAAAAAATACGGTGGTGAGCCTGCAAATTTTTTAGATGTAGGCGGCGGTGCAGATGAGAGTCGTGTAAAAAGAGCATTAAAATTAGTAGCTGATAATCCCAGTGTGAAAATAATTCTTATAAATATCCTGGGCGGAATTACTGCCTGTGATGAGGTAGCAAAAGCACTGAAAGTTTTTGCAGGAGAAAATCCTGACAAAAAAGTAGTTGTACGATTACTTGGAAATAATCAGGAAAAAGCTACAGAGATTATGCAAGGTACAGGGATTAAATCAATCAATGATCTGGATCAAGCAGTAAAAGAAGCTGTTGCGCTGGGTAGTAAAATCTAATGAAAGGTACAGGGGACAGAAAACCCTCCCCGATAGTGAAGAAACAATGGCAGTACTAGTTAACAAAGAAACAAAAATTATTATCCAGGGCATTACCGGGAATATGGGTAAAACTCATACCGGTCACATGCTTAAATACGGCACAAAGATTACAGCTGGTGTAACACCAGGAAAAGGCGGGCAGGAGGTTCACGGAGTAAAAGTTTACGATACAGTAAAAGAAGCAAAAGATAAAACAGGAGCAACTGCAAGCTGTATTTTCGTACCGGGATATTTTGTACTGGATGCTGTTTATGAAGCATTTGATGCCGGAATGGAGCTGGTGGTAATAATTACCGAAGGTATTCCGCCACACGATGAAGTAAAAATTATCAGACGTGCTAATGAATTAAAAATAAAAGTAATCGGTCCAAACTGTCCCGGAATAATTACACCAGGAGAATGCTTAATCGGAATACACCCCGGAATTATTTACAAACCGGGAAAAATAGGAATGCTAAGCAGAAGCGGAACACTTACTTATGAAGTAGCTTTAGCACTTACAAATGCAAATATTGGACAGTCTACATGCATAGGGATAGGTGGGGATCCGGTTATAGGACTAGGTTTCAACGAGTGCCTGAAGTTATTTAATGATGATAAAAACACAGAAGCCATTGTACTAATTGGCGAAATAGGTGGAACTGCAGAAGAAGAAACTGCAGAACTAATAAAAAAAGAAATTAAAAAACCAGTTGTTGCTTACATAGCAGGACGTACTGCACCGTCTGGAAAAAGAATGGGTCATGCTGGAGCTATTATTTCAGGTGGAAAAGGAACAGCAGAATCAAAAGTAAAAGCATTTAGAGATGCAAATGTTCAGGTAGCTGATATTCCAAGTCAGATAGTGGATCTAATTAAAAAAATTATTAAAGAGCCAATGAAGGTTTAGGTTAGGTTATCTATTCTTAACATTATTATCAGTATTTTTGAGATTTATATAAGCTGGCTATATAGATTATGTACTTTTAATCTGTTTTTACTTTAAACAATACAAATTTTACATGTTATCCCTGCTTTTAATTTAACAGGGTATATTGCTTTATGCTAATATCTTTGTTTTTAACATTCTATCTATGGACTCAGCAATTGGAATATTAATAGGTTTCTTCTTTGTTTCAATAAATGGTTTATTTGTAGCCATTGAGTTTGCTCTTGCAAGGGTTAATAAGACAAGGATTGAGCAAAAAACCAAGGAAGGGAATAGAACATCAGCTCTAATTCTTAAAGCTCTGGAAAAGATTGACAGTTATATTTCAGCTTCACAGATTGGAATTACAATTAGCAGTTTAGCCCTTGGTGCCATTGGGGAACTTACAATTGCAAAAGCTCTTATTCCTTACATAGAAGTTTTTGTCTCACCTAATCTGACAGAATTTACTGCACATAGCATCGCACTACCATTGGCTCTGCTCATTGTTACTTACTTCCACGTAGTTATTGGAGAAATAATTCCAAAAACTGTTGCGTTTGTAGATCCTGAAAAAACTGCATTTGTTTTAATCTGGCCTCTTGAGATTTTTAAATTTCTAACAAGTCCTCTTGTTTCACTGTTAAATTTTAGTGCATCAAGTATATTAAGAATTTTTGGAATTACTGATTTAAGAACTACCTTTGTTTACACTGAAGATGAATTAAAAATGCTGTTAAATATAAGCCAAGAGGAGGGTGTCTTAGAGCAGTCAGAGAAAGAGATGATTTCAAATATATTTGATTTTCCGGACACAATAGCCAGAGAAATTATGACTCCAAGAACCGATATGGTATGCATAGAAGCTAATAAAAAAATTGAAGATGCTGTAAAAATAACGATAGATTCAAAACATTCCAGAATCCCTATCTATGAGGATTCCATTGATAACATTACTGGCGTAATTACCACCAGGGACATACTAGAACAAATGCATTTTGGCAATGGACAGGAGCCGGTAAAAGAAATAGCAAAGCATGTTATTAAAGTCCCTGAAAGCAAACCAATCGATGACTTACTTACAGAATTAAAAAGGAAATCACTTCAGCTTGCAATTGTAATCGGGGAATTTGGAGGTACTTCCGGCATAGTAACCATAGAAGATATTATAGAGGAAATTGTTGGTGAAATTCCTGATGAGTTTGATACTGAAACCGAACCAATTCAGATTTTGTCAAATAATGATTTTTTAATTGCCGGAAGGTTAAATATTGAAGAAATAAATGAGAAACTTGGCACAAATTTCTCTAATGAGCACTACGACACAATAGGAGGACTGGCATTTGGTTTAATCGGGAAAGAACCAAATGTAGGTGATGAAGTTGAAAGTAATGGTTATATACTTAAGATAGAAGTAAAAGACAAACAAAGAGTAAAAGTTGTAAGATTAAAAAAAGCACCCGTGAAATTAGAAGAAAATGATAACAAATCAAAATTCAAAGCTGGTTTAAAAAATAAAAAAGAAAAGGCAGATGTTTCTCTGCCAAAAAGTTAATCAGGAGACAAAAAAATGAATGAAACAATATTAGCCATAGATGCAGGCAATACCTCAATTCACTGGGGTTACATGAAAGATGGTAACTTAACAAGTGATTATCACAGAAACAGGCACACTGAGCTTAGTTTACTACCCTGGGATGAAGTTAAAAAAAATAACTATCCTGTGGTTATTGCAGGTGCCTTAGTTTATATGAATGAAGCTATAGAAGGAATTGCAAAAGACTACGGTATAAATTTTATTGAGTTGGAAACTCCTAAACAAAGAATAATTAAAAACACTTATCCGGCTCTGGGCATAGACAGGATTTGTAATCTGGTGGGAGCCATTAATTTTTTTAAAGCATTAAATTCTCCTGTTATTGTTTTTGACTTTGGAACAGCTACTACCATGACTGCCTGCGACAAAGATCATAATTTCCTCGGAGGTATGATTCACACAGGATGCGAAATAGAGCTTAAGGCTCTTGCCAGTAAAACATTTTCACTGCCTCATGTCCAGCTAGCCAAAGAACAAAAAATTACAAAATTAAATCCCTTATCAAATAATACAGAAGATGCTATTTTACACGGTGTAATTATAGGACAGGTAGCTCTTGTAGAATCTTACTTAAAGCTGTTTAAAGAAGAAACCAAATCCGAACCAAAAATAGTTTTTACCGGTGGGAATGCAGAAACAGTTTCCCGGTTTTTAAAAAAGCCTGATCTGTATGATCCACATCTGACAATAAAAGGGATTTATCACTGCTATAAAGAAAATCATGTACGGGTGTCGTAAGATCAAATTTTGCATCTTTTAGTATTCCGGAGTAGGGTGATTAAGATTTTTCTTGAGCCAATTTATATTTTCCAAATTACTGCTTTAACTTATAATAAGTAGCCTTTCCTTTTCCAAGCCTTTCAATAATTTGAAGGTTAATTAACTTTTGAAAATCCAGGCTGCGAGTGGCTTTTGCTCTATCTGTTAATGCTGAGTATAGTTTGTCATTAATATAACCGTGTTTTTTAATATACTCAAGTAGCTTTTCATGGTAACTTTCAAGCCTTGTATCAGGCGTAATAGCTAAAGTTTTAAGTTCATTCCCTATTCTTAATAACTCATCAATTATCCCATCAGTAAAATACTCTAACCATTCAGTAAAATTAATTTTATTCTTTATATCATAGTAATTTCCTAATACTCCGACTTTTTGAAAGTATTTAGTTACATTTTGGTTATAATAATTTTCAAAGCTAAAAAGATTAAATGTATTTAATCCCATATTTGCAAGCAGAAGTTTGGTCAATAATCTCGTAGTGCGACCATTGCCATCTATAAAAGGATGAATAATAACAAACTGTTTATGGAATATTCCAGCCAAAACCAATGAATCCATTTTTAATTTATTGTCTTTTGTATATTTAATAAGTTCAATTAATAAGTCTTTAACATCCTCGTGATCAGGAGGCCAATAAATTGTTTTTCCTAGCTTTGGATTATTTACAAAGACTGGTTCTCTACGTAACTTGCCATTATTGTATGGTGTAAGAAGTTTATTTGTAACAACTTTGTGGATTTTCAATATCAGGGCTATATCGAGATGATTTTTGCTAGATTTAGTAAACTTATTTAATTCTTCTAAAGCTTTGTTATAGTTTAATACTTCTTGCTCAGTATCTCTGATGTTTTCAGGCTTATTTTTCAAAATCCTTTTTACTTCAGTAAGAGGTAAAGGATTACCTTCAATGCTAGTAGATGAATGTGATGAAATCGCACGAGCAGTTTTTTCCATCTCTAATAAGATTGTATTTGGAAAGGTCTTGTTGTTAAGTTCAGCAATTAAAACAGCAATCTGTTTAATGTTTTCAAGAAGTTTTGGAGTGATTGTAAATGTTGGTGTAAACATTGGTAAGAATATTATACCCCAATTAGACGATTATTAGACGAATATTAGACGATTATTATTGAGTGGTTCTAGCGGCCAATTCATACTTCCTATAAACATATCTACTATAAGCCTTAATCATATTAAATCCTAATCTGCCTTCTAAAAAACCTAATCTAAAAATATATCTGTAAATAAATGCCCATAAGGCTCTTAAAAAAGGTAATTTATATTTTTTATTTTTTATTTCTACACTTGCAAGTTCAGCATATTTATCCAGTGCTTTATTATAAGCTTTTAAATTCAGATGGGCATAATGCTCCAGCGGGTTTTGAAGCTCACCAATATTTCCATTTAAACTAATGCTTTCATGAACTTCACGAGGCTTAAAATGCGCTCCGGAATTGCTTTTGAATAATCTCAATTGATAATCCGGGTAATAACCTCCATGCCTTACCCATCTTTTCCCAAGATAGAATTTTCTTTTAATTGCAAACCCCAGATTCTTACCGGGTTTTTTTATAGATTCAAGTATTTCTTTCCTTAATACACCACTTACTACTTCGTCAGCATCCAGGACTAAAATCCAGCTTCCATTACACTTTGAAATAGCAAGATTTTTTTGCATACTATAGCCCTGCCATTTTTCTCTGTAAAGATTTACATTAAAATATTCCAGAATTTCTGTGGTTTTATCAGTGCTAAAGGAATCTACTACCACTATCTCATCTACCCAGTTATGAATAGCACTAAGTGTTTTTTCAATAATTCTCTCTTCATTAAAAGTAATCATTGCAACAGAGAGAAGAGGTTTAATTATGTTTGAGTTTGACACACTTATTTATCTTATATCTTGTTGTACTTCAATCTTCATTACATCAGATAATTTTCTGCCCTCAGATAATGTGTCAGGTTTTTGCCCAACACTAATCTTATTCGGGTTAACCGGCAATGTTACATAAAACACTGTCCCTGTATCTACTCCCGGCTCACACCAGATAGAACCTTTATATATTTCAACAATTTTTTTACAAACCGCTAAACCCAGACCAATACCGGAAAATTCCCTGGTAACCGAGTTATCAGTTCTGTAAAACGGATCAAACACAAGTTTTGCCTGATCTAATGTTAACCCAACCCCTTCATCAGAAATTGATACAGTAATATTTTCTCCATCATTTAAAATCTTGATGGAAATTTTTCCACCGCTAGGACTGTATTTTAGAGAATTATTTATAAGATTACTAAAAAGTTTTTGCATATTTTGTGCTTCAGTGATAATAATCGGTTCATATCCGATACAATTTATTTCAAACTGAAACTGTTTTTCAGAGAATTTAGAGTTCTCTTCTTTATAACAAAATCTAATCAGATCCACCAGATTAAGCGGCATAGTTGGAAGCTCATCTGTAGCCACACCAAACTGATTTGATGCCACTTCCAAATAGTCTGACATTAAGCTATCCAGTTTCTTAGCAGCTTCTGTAATTTGTTCTGCAAAGTTTTTAATAGTGCTTTCATCATATTTTCTATTTAAAATTAACTCACTAAACCCGATAATAGATGAAACCGGTGTTTTTAATTCATGGCTTACCACCGATAATAAATCACTTTTAATTCTGTCAGCTTCTACCAGGCGCTTATTTACATCAGTTAACTGTACATTTTTTTCACGCAGTTTTGAAATTAATTGTTTGTTTAATTCATCAAGTTTTTTAAGCTCAGCTATATTTTTAAAGGTAAAAACAAAACCACTTGGCCTGTTTAATTCATCTTTAAATAAGCTGCTGCTCACCAGCATTAGTTCAGATTTATTTTCAGAATTCGACAAGCTTACTTCTGACTGCCATTTCCTGTCTCTGCTTGTTTCTCTAAACGCAGCCTGTAGTAAGTCTTTCGGTAAAATTTCTAATACTGAATATTTTTTTGTGTATTTACAAAAATATCTTTCAAAGTTTTTATTTGTTTCTTTTATGTTACCGGCAAGATCAGTAATTACTATAGATTCATCTGTAAATGAAATGGCTTCAATAATTTTTGCCTGTTTAATTTTAGTGTTGTCGCTCAGCGCATTTATTAAAAGTGCTTCCTGAAATTTACTAATATAATAAGGCTCTAGCTGGTTTGTCTGAACATTTTTTAACTTTATAAGCAATTTCTTTTCTTTTATGGAAAGTGAACTGCAATAATTTTTGTAGAAATATTCAAAAATAGTATTAATTATCACAGGATCAAAGGTAAGGAAAAATCTGGACTGCTGGTCAGTTATGCTTTGCTCTTCCGGATTTGGTTCATCAAACAATACTAAAAAGCAGAGAAGATCTGACAAACCAATATAAATATGTTCATTGCTGCTGTTTTGAATTGGAAGTTTAAGCAAATATGATTGTGAAATTTTCTTTAAGGTTAGATTAGAAATAATTTTATTTCCCTGTACCAGAAATGCAGGCTGTTCATAATTTTTAAAAAATTTCTTTAACAGTCCATCCAGTGTTTCAATAGGAAAACGAAAATTCAAAATTTCAAATTTGAAGCCAAATCTGTCTTCAAAGAATTTAAAAATTGATTTTTGTGTTCGCTGATTTTTCACTGATTTTTATTGTATAGCTTTAGTAGCCCAGTCAAATTAAGTCACTGATTATCTTCTATGTACCTCAAAAATCCTTCAAAAACTCAATAAGTTAATTTATTTTTAGGGTAAAAGCCTGATTAGATAATCTAATCAACCATTTGTACTAGATCAAATTCTTGAGCTTAGACACTTAACCAAGGTTTAGTTAAGGAACGGGATCTCAAGTAACAATGCAAGACGAGAGCTTTTAGGCACCGTTCCGGAAACATTTTCTGATAATATGCTATCCAGACTATTTCGCATTTCAGAAAGAGATAATGAACCCAGGGTTTCCAGGACCTGAGGTAACCAGCCAGGGTCATACCTGTTTCCAATCTTTGCAGCCTGCTCCAGAAGATCATTTGTGCAGATAACAAGTCTGGAACCACTTGAAATAAATGACTCTGTCTCTACAAAATTTGAATCCAGGTTTATTCCTAACGATTTACTTTTTTCTTTTGATATAAGATTTGAAACCTGTTGTTCAGGGCCGATTAAAAACGGATCAGGATGGTTTGCATTTGCAAATCTTACTTTTCTGGCTTCAATATTAAATACACCGTACCAGGCATTAAATGTAATTCCTGTACTTTTAAAAACAGAATTAAACTGTCTATTTAAGTGCTTTAGAACTTCTTTTGGCTGAAGTGATATTTCTGCTTTTGTTTTTAAGCTGTTCATTTCACCCAGTAAAAACCCACCAAGCATTGCTGCCGGAGCACCTTTACAAAGCACCTGTGCAAACAAAACAAGGCTTATATCCGCTCCTAAATCACTCAGCCACCAGATGTTTCCATTAAATGTAGAATACTCATCTTCTAACACACTAAACAAGAGCTTTTTACAGGAGTCAACACCTGACATTGATTTTTGTAATTTTGCAGTCAGAGAAAGCTCAGCTTCAATCTGATCTTTGAGTTTTGTATATTTTTCCGAATCATCGTTTCTTAAAAGTTTGGTCATCGACAGGCCTGCAACCTTACAAATTATATTTATAAAAGTATTTAAATCCCTATTCAGTATAAAATTAGAATTCGGATGTAAAACAATCATCCCATGAACAATGGATTTATCCTGATTTTGATCAATTAAAGGTATAAAAATAAAATGTTGTTTACCAGCCAGGGTTAATGAAGCTAATTGCTTTTGTCCAATAACCCAATCAAAAATTTTCTCACTCATCTCCTTATTAAACAGATTTAAGACAGAGTTGCTGTCACCAGACTGGCAAATAACTTTTAAAGAATCCAGGGGTTTTTCAACAAAGGATGAAAACTTCAACGGTAATATTTTTTGTAATGTATTTAATAATAAAGCAGCAATATCTTTTTTAAAATTTAATTTTTCAAAATTATTACTAAGTAAAAGCGCCTCAGAGAGCAGATTTAAATTAATTTGGGAGTTTAATTCAGCCAACATATTAGACATTCTAAAAGACTTCTGTTTCATAGGAAATGTTACCATTGTTATACTTTTCTATGTTTCCCAATAACCTGCAAACAAATTATCCAGAAGTAGTAAAATTCTTAACCAATGCCATCTTAAAAGGCCAGTTGGCCAATTCTTACGTATTCATCGGAAAAGACTCAGATGTCATATTAAAATTCACAAAAGTCTTAGCAAAAATATTAAATTGCAAAAAAAATAAAAATATCCCATGCGAACAATGCACAAACTGTAAGTGGATTGAGAGAAATGAACATCCACAGGCACTTATAACTGTTAGTCCGGATCCTGAAAGCAAAAAAGAACAAATCAAAATAGACAATATCAGAGAGCTATTAAATACTCTAAACACTACATCTGAATATTTTCGGGTTATTTACTTTCCTTCTTCAAGTTTACAGTTTTTACCCTCTGACAGCTGCAATCTGCTTTTAAAAACAGTTGAAGAAACTCCCGAAAGAACTGTTTTTATATTTGCAAACCAGTCCAGAAATGATATTTTAGGAACTATTTTAAGCAGATCACAAACTATTTATATAAATCAAAAATGTAATTCAATCCAGGAATCCATCAAATCAAATCAAATAAATTTATCAAATGATGATTTCACAGAATGTTTTCCAAAGAATCTAAAAGATTCTCTGGAAAAAGCAAAAAAAACATATGAACTTATACAGAAAAATGAAACAAATATAAAAGATTACTTAATGAGTCTTGCTGTTCAAAACTATGATCCATTAAAGTACAAAAATCAAAAACAATATTGTCTTCTGTATACAAATCTAACCAGGGCTTATTTAAAAACAAAATCTTTTATGCAGTCAAAAATTGTAATTGAAGATTTATTTTTAAGCCTTACGCAATAATTCTTCAGCATGGTTCATATTTTCAGTAAATAATGATTTTCTAAAGTTTGTTCTTCGTTTAAATGTCTGCCTGTTATGCAAATCATTGACTACGATTTTTTGTTTCACTTCATCAGGTAAATCTTTGTTTGAAAGAATATCCTGAGTCATAAAAGGAATTTCATTTGTATGCAATGTAGATTCTTCAATTTGTTTAAAATCAGGTTTTTCATTTTTTAATATATTCTGGGTCAAATCACATAAAAACTGTACTCCACCCTGCTGCGTACCGCCAACTAAAAGTTTTTTACCATCTACTTCAATCAGGTAAAGGTTTTGACCCGGGGTTAAAATTAAAGTTTGTTTCAGTTTTAATCCATGCAAAGAAGAAGAATTGGAAAAACTGCCAGCAATTTTTTGCGTCAATTCATCCAGCAAACTTCCAGGTTTACCAAATTGATTTCTTGACACAGCCAATTTTATTAAAATCAAGAATCCAGCCAATACAAATACAATCAAAGAAACTTTTCCTGCCAAGGCATTAAAAGTTGCATTGTTATTACTTAGCGTAAAGGTACTATCACGTAAAAAAGGTTCGCGACCAGTTCTGGATTTTCTCCTTACAATAGTACTCTTTAAATTATCATCTTCACTGAAATCATTATTTACTGTTTGTTCATCATCAGGCAGTAAAATAAGTTCTTCTTCCGCTCTGACACTAAAGCTTAAAAACGAGAAAGCAAAAAATAAAATTATAATAAGACTAAGAAATTTAATTCTCTTCAATTCAACATAATACATACATTGAAAAAGAAGTATAAAGAAACAGGAAGTTCCCCTGTTATTCCTCATCTTCTTCAAGATATTTATGTTTTATCCTGTTTGGTACTGCTGATAAGATTGCTTCCTCTGCCTCTAAATCATGCTTTTGTCTTTCCATTAAATCATCCACCCAGTTATCATCTTGTTTTGTTCTTTTAATTTCATTATTATTAGACATGTTTTTTCTCCGTTTTTTAAAATGTCAGAAAAATAAAAAAACAAACCCTTAAGAACTTTTAAGTTCTAAAAAAGATTTGTTCAATAAAAATCCGGCAAACTTCACTTATTAATTCACTGTTTTAACTGATTTACCATTAGAAACCGGTTAACACTCTATATTTACCCAGTTCGTCTGAAAAATTTAACACCTTCAGGCTTAATAACAAGTATGGCAAAAAAACATTATGAATAAGTTAAAATATGAGCGGCAGCTTGTCTGGAGCTATAAAAAATGGATTTTCCAAAAGAATTGAAGTACTCAAAATCCCATGAATATTTAAAAGTTCAAGGGAACCTGGTAACAATAGGGGTTACCTCCTATGCTAGTAATGAGCTGGGAGATGTGGTTTTTGTAGATATACCGGAAATAGGGAAAACCTATAAAACCGGAGAAAAGTTCGGGGTAATAGAGTCTGTAAAATCAGTTTCAGATTTATATATTCCTTGTGATGGAAAAGTAGTTGAAACAAATAAAGACTTAAATGATCATCCTGAATATATAAACCAGGATCCATATGAGAAAGGCTGGATAATAAAAGTAGAAATTACAAAAAGTCCGGACCAAAATAAAGAATTAATTTCAGCAGATGAGTATTCGAAGTTTGTGCTGGCTCAAGCGCATTAGAAATTTACAACCCACTCACTACTTTACTTACATAACTCACAAGTGCACTAGAGCTTGGCTCATAAAGGTTTGAAAGTGAAACCGGATAAACTCCCCATATAACTACCAGTGCTAAAAGTAAAGCTAATACTACTATTTCAGAAGTTCTTAAATCAGCAAGTTTTGACCATTTTATATTTTCCGGTCCCATAAAAATTCTTTGCACAAGCCACAGCATGTAACCTGCAGTTAAAATCACACTAGTAGCTGAGAATAAAACACAAATCTGTCCAAAATTAAAATGCAGTGCAGTAGGAAAACTAGCAAAATATTTTGAAGTAAATGCACCGTAAAAAACCAGACTCTCACCTACAAAGCCAGAAAGTGCCGGCAAAGCCAGATTCGCCATACATGCAAGAGTAAAGAAATAAAAACACTTTGGCATGTATTTAGTCATGCCACCGTAATCAGAGATTTGTCTGGTATGAGTTCTTTCATATAAAGTCCCGACAAGCATAAAGAGTGCTGCACTGATTAATCCATGGCTGAACATCTGAAATATTCCACCGCTAAAACCAGCTGGAGTAAGTGAAGCTACACCAAGTAAAACAAATCCCATATGTGAAACGGATGAGTAAGCAATAATTCTTTTCATATCATCCTGAACCAGACATGCAATTGCAGCACCGACTATATTTACAGCAGCAAGCAGTACTATCCATAAGCCCAGCTCAGCCAGTATCTCCGGAAAGAAGCCTGCACAAATTCGATAAATACCATAGCCACCCATTTTTAAGAGTATCCCTGCAAGCAGCATAGATACCGGGGTTGGAGCTTCTACATGAGCATCCGGCAGCCATGTATGAAACGGAAAGGACGGTAACTTGATAATAAAACAAATAAAAAATAAAAGAAAACAGGCTAGTTGAAAAATATGTGGAAGAGATTTTCCGTATTGTGATAAAACTTCCATATCAAAAGTATTTGCTCCTGAAGCAAAGAATAATAAAAGCACAGCTGCAAACATACAAACTCCTGCAATAAATGTATAAATTAAAAACTTCATTGCAGCATAATTGCGGTTTGGTCCACCCCATATAGCTATTAAAAAGTACATTGGGATAAGCTCAAGCTCCCAGAGTAAGAAAAATAGAAATAAATCCTGTGCTAAAAATACTCCAAGCACACTGATAGAAAGAAGCATAAGCATTGAATAGTAAAGCTTAGGTCTGTCTTTTGCAATTGGTTCGCTGGCTATAATCGTCACTGGAAGCAAAATGGCCATAAGTAAAACCATTGAAATGCTAAGTCCGTCAGTTGCTAATTTAAATCTAATCATATCTCCAAACCACTGGTAATTTTCCACATACTGGATAGCTGTTAAATTTGGATCAAACTTTGAAAATATTACTACTAAAACATTAAGCAAAATATCAAGCGAAAATATAAGTGAAAATATCCTGCATATTGACTCTTTATTTGGCAAAAAAGTTATAACTACAGCAGCAATAACAGGTACAAAAAGTATTGTACTTAGTGCGTGTTGTAAAAAAAATTCAGTCAGCTTATCCATCTCCTTATTTCAGCCTCGTCAACAAAAATAAAAGTGCAAACAAAACAGATCCAAATATTACAAGAACATACATTTGTCCTCTTCCTGTTTCAATATATCTAAGTCCGCCACCTATAAGCGAAACAACAAATGCAGAGCCATTTACAAAAATGCCATCTACAATTACCTTATCAATCACATTCCAACCTGCCCTGTAAACAGGAAAAATAATTTTATGTAAAATCCAGAAATAAATTTCATCTATGTACCATTTATTAAAAGACAAATTATAAATTGGTTTTAATTTGTTTTGAATAAAGGTATTCACAGGTAATCTTCTTATATAGACAAGCCATGCAATAAAAGTCCCGATTACAAATGCTGCAAGAGGTATTAATCCCTGAGTCGTCATAAGTTCTTTCAGGAAAACACCAAAACCCCATTCATGATAAAGATGATGTTCACCATAAAAAATAAAAGATGAAAACTTATCCCCGCCTTTAAGTAAAGGCGATCCAATAAGTCCGATAAACACAGAAGGAATAGCAAGAGAAATTAATGGAATAGTTACTGACGGTGTCGTTTCATGAGGGTGTGCATGTCCTTTATAACTTCCGCTAAATGTCATAAAGTAAAGTCTGAACATGTAAAACGCAGTAAGCAAAGCAGTTATAGCTCCTGCTGCAAAAAGTAGTTTATTCTGTTCCCAGGCACTGGCAAGAATCATATCTTTTGACCAGAAGCCGCTCATGAGCGGAAATCCTGAAATTGCAAGTACACCAATTAAACAAGTTGTCGATGTAACCGGCATGTACTTTCTTAAACCACCCATTTGTCTCATATCCTGCTCATGATGACATGCAATTATTACTGAGCCTGAGCATAAGAAAAGCATTGCTTTAAAAAATGCATGTGTCACCAGGTGAAACAGTCCTGCAGAATATGCTCCAAGGCCAAGTGCCATAACCATATAACCAAGCTGTGAGCATGTGGAATATGCAAGCGTTCTTTTTATATCGTACTGACTGAGTGCAATAGTAGCACTAAAGATAGCTGTTATTCCGCCAATCCAGGACACTACATTCATAGCAACCGGTGCTGCTATATAAAGTGGATATGAACGTGCTATCAAATAAACTCCAGCTGCAACCATTGTGGCGGCATGAATAAGAGCAGAGATAGGAGTAGGACCTTCCATAGCATCCGGGAGCCAGACATGAAGAGGAAATTGAGCTGATTTTGCCATGGGTCCCATAAGAACAAAAAGCGCAATTGTAGTAACACTGATAACTCCAACTACCGGCAAAATATCTGAATGAACAGCAAAATCAATGGCACCTTTTAATTCACTAAAAGCTAAAGTTGTTTTATTAGTCCAGAAATTCTGCGTAGAGAAATAAAGCATTATTAATCCAATAAGCAAGCCCATATCCCCAATTCGATTTACTACAAAAGCTTTTGTGCAGGCATTTGCAGCAGCTGGCTTATACCACCAGAACCCAATCAATAAATAACTACAAACCCCAACCAGCTCCCAAAAAATATAGCTCTGGAATAAATTTGTAGAGAATACCAAACCTAACATTGAAAAAGTAAACAGTGAAAGATAAGCATAAAATTTAGAGTAATTTGGATCATCTTTCATATAGCCATGTGTATAAACCTGAACAAAAAAGCTGACTGCACAAACCACTACTAACATCATGGCACAGAGTGGATCTACGAGATATCCTACGAATAATTTAAAATCTCCTGCGCTAATCCATGGAAAATTTAATTCAATAGTTTTTTCAGGATTTGTATAAATGGCATATAAGACAAAAAGAGAGTGAGTTAATCCATAGGCCACTGCACCTATTGAAAGAAAAGCAGAAATTTTTCTTGAACAATGAAAAAAGAAAATAATTAAAAGAGCACTTACTAATGGAACTGCTGCTATTAACCAGGAGTATTTTAAAATCTGATCAGTCACAAAAACTGATTATAGCTTTTTTTTATCTTCTGCTTAAATTTGCAGAACGGGAAATATTATCAAGTACAGGCCCAAGAAAATTAATTAAAAAAACTTCGTTTTTTTCAACTCTTGTTTCAAGATAGTCAACCTGCCTGGAAAATTTTTTTATGGTATCTGTAAATAACTATCTCACGTATAAATATATTTACTCATTCATTAGTACTTACCTCGGTATATTGAAAAAAAGATCAACCATTTTGCTTATTGAAATATTAAATTTTCATCCATATACTTTATATATGCAAATTTGACATTAAGCTATATACATGAATTAAAAAAATAAGTAAAAATGTAGATTATTAACAAGTACTGGAGAAAACAAATGCTTGTACAATCAGGAAAAATCAGCGATTCTATTACTAGGGCCCGATCTCTGAGTCAACACAAACCAGACAATCCGGCTAGAAAGTCTAAACCTGGTACTTGCTTTAAACCACCTGTTGTTTACGGAGGTCATCCTTCTCCAGGTGCTTCTCCAGAAGAACTCCCAAACATCGGTAGCTCAAGTCCGCCAGGCAAAAAAGAGGGAGCCTCAAAAGATACTACTCCACCTGGTGATGGCAATGGAACAGGTGGTGCAAAAGATCTAAAAAATCAAAAAGATACTACAAGTCATCCTTCAAATACCTGGACTACAATAAAACTTCTTATTGGTACAGCCCTTTCAGGGCTTGGTTCTTTCACAGCACACTTTACAAATATTTTTGGTGAAGGTACTGCTAGAAATCTCTCTCAAATCGGGTTTGATTTTTTAACCACCCTGGGATTTGCACTTACAGGAGCATCAGCGCTTTCCACTTATGGTACAGATAAAACTCACATTAATACCACTTCAATAAATTAGTACTTTTACTTTTTTAAAAGAGATAATACAGTCCCGGTAGGTTTTGCACCTTTTTTAATCCAGAACTCTGCTTTTTCTTTATCTATTTTAAGGCTCTTGGAAAGAGGATCATAAGTGCCAATTTGTTCTATGGGTGCACCATCTCTTTTTATTCTTATATCAGTTACGACAATTCTATAAAAAGGTCTTTTCTTTTTTCCTCTTCTTGATAATCTGATACGTACCATTTTTACTCCTTAAACATTGAATAAATAATTATAACACCAGAAAAACACAGCAAATTGCATTCTACTCATAAATCCATTTCTGTATATCCTGTTCCCATGTTATTAACTCTTCTTCTTTAAAAAACAAAGCAATCTCTCTTTTTGCACTTTCTTCACTGTCAGAACCATGAACCACATTTTTACCAATATCAACAGCGAAATCACCTCTTATAGTACCCAAATCTGCATCAAGTGGATTTGTTTTACCCATTATTTTTCTTAAAGAGGTTATTATATTTTTTCCTTCCCAAACCATTGCAACTATTGGGCCAGACATTATAAAATCTACCAGCCCTTTAAAAAAGGGTTTATCTTTATGTTCAGCATAATGCTTTTTGGCCAGCTCATTACTAACTTTCATTAACTTCATTCCAATAAGCTTAAATCCCTTTTCTTCAAGTCTTAAAATAATCTTACCTATAAATCCCCTCTGGACTCCATCTGGTTTGATTGCTAAAAAAGTTTTTTGCATGATATGAGTTAAAATATTAAACGCATCCTATATTATATTTGATGGAGAAATAAAAAATGAAATGTAAATTTAAAAGAAACACAAAAGGTTTTACACTTATTGAGTTATTAGTTGTAGTTGTAATAATTGGAATACTAATTACACTTGCTGTACCAAATTTAATTGGTGCACAGGACAGAGCTAAAAATGCAAGTGTAAATGCAAGTACACAAGCATTAAGAGCAAATATTCTGATAGCTACAGTTGATATGGGTGGTATAGTACCAAAAGATTCAAATGAAATTATTGATCTGGGTCTAACTAAAAGTCTGACAAACCCGTTTACAAATGAACCAATGATGATTGTTGATGGTATTGAAGCAGATATGGCAGGTGATGTGTGTTACCAGCCGGATGCTACATTAGCGGAGCCCTTTATTCTTGGAAAAAGTATGGAAGTACAAATTCAGGAAACAATTGGCGGGTTTGTACTTACAGGATACGGTATTGTAATGGGTATGCCGGATGTTATTATTTCTCTTGACGGCGGAGGAGCACAGTAGAACACTATGCCAAGACTAAAATCAGCAATTAAAAGAGTTAAAACATCTGAGAGAAACAGACTAAATAACTTAGTATACAAAACTCAAATCAAAACCATTACAAAAAAAGTTATTGATTTGGTTGAAAAGAAAGATGAAAAATCAGCCACTAAAGCAGCCAGTGAAGCATTTACTTTAATTGACAGAGCTGCTACCAAAAAAGTTATTCACTTAAATAATGCTGCCAGAAAAAAATCAAGAATCTCCCGGTGGTTAAAGAAACTTGCTCCCAACAAACCTTAATTTAAATTTAAAAAATAAAAGAATCCATTTCATTGGAATAGGTGGCATAGGTATGAGTGCTCTGGCAAGATATTGTCATGCCAATGGCTATTATGTTTCAGGTTCTGACAAAGAACAGTCAGGTTCAATAAAAGATCTGCGCTCTGAAGGCATAAAAAATATCTGGACTCCACATAGTACAAACAATATACAGGGTATTTTTCCTGATTTAATAATTTATTCTACAGCAATTGAAAACAGTAACGAGGAACTCATCTGGGCTAAAGAAAATAAAAAAGAAATTTTACACAGATCTGATCTTTTAGATCAGATTACAAGCTCAAAAAAACTAATTTCTGTATCCGGAACCCACGGAAAAACTACAACAAGCGGAATAATCTCTGAGATGCTTATACATAGTGAGTTAAACCCATCAGTAATCATTGGAGGAATATTAGAAAGCAGAAATACAAACTCAGTCATTGGAAGCGGAGATTACTTTGTAATTGAAGCAGATGAAAGCGATAAAAGTTTTTTAAAAGGAAATCCTGAAATTTCTATAATAACAAACATTGAACCCGATCATCTGGAAAATTATCCTGGCGGGCTGGAAGAAATTAAAGCTGCATTTTTAGAATTTGCAAAAAAGGCAATTACTAAAAAAGGGCTGGTAGTTTGTCTGCAAGATAAAATTACAGGTGAACTCATCAGGAAAAACTTTGATTTAAACAGTCCAAATTTAATTTCATATGGAATAAATACCAATTCTCCGGAAATCACATTAAGAGCAAATTTTAATAACAAAACAAATTCATGGGATGTTTATCTAAAACAGAATTTGTTATTTACGTTTAGATTAAAAAATTCCGGAAATCATAATGTTTTAAATGCACTTGCTGCAATTGCTGTAGGTAATTTAATGGGAATCAATCTTAAAAAAATCAAAACCGCCATAGAGAACTATCAGGGTGTTAAACGCAGATTTCAAGTCATTACAAAAACAAATGAAATTACAATAGTAGATGACTATGCACACCATCCCACAGAAATTATTGCTACTATCAAAGCTGCCAAAGAATTATGCCCAAAAAGATTAGTTATTGTTTTTCAGCCTCATCAGCCAAGAAGGTTACAGGACTTTTGGAGTGATTTCGTAGGCATCTTTAAGGAAGAAGATGGTTCTGTATTTATAACAGATCTATACATAGCACGGGGAGGTGAAATTAAAGGAATTTCAAGTAAGGATCTGGTTCAGGATATAAATAAACCAAACGTTAATCATCTACCCGGCAGTATTGAAGAAATTGCAAAACATTTATCAGCTTTTATAAAAGAAGGGGATTTTATACTTATAATGGGAGCTGGAAATATAACTGATCTGGGATCAAAATTAATGAATCTAAAGTCTGATACCAGTATGAGATTCAGGGAACAATTAATATAAGATAAAAAATGAAGACATTAGAAAAAACAGAACTCGGTCAATTCACAACCATGAAAATTGGCGGGGTTGCAGATAAAATTTGTTTTCCTTCGACAATTCGTGAACTTATAGATTTAATAGATAAGTTAATGTCAAAAAACGAACCCTGGTCTTTAGTTGGCGGAGGATCGAATATTCTTGCTTCTTCCCAGAATATTCCCGGCACTGTAATTTGTACAACAGGCTTAAATTTGATAGAACAGCTCGGTCCTGATCTTCTGATAGCTGGTGCAGGGGTACGATTACCAAGGCTTTCAGCTTATGCGTCAAAATTAAGTTTATCCGGAATGGAATTCTTTGAAGGAATTCCCGGTACAGTTGGCGGTGCTGTAGTTATGAATGCAGGTGCACACGGGCACAGCACAAATCAGATACTGGAAACAGTTACTGTTTTAGATTTAAAAAAAGGAAAAGTAGAAGTACTTACTCTAAAAGATATTATTTTTGGTTATAGAATTTCTACAATCAATCCACAGGAACAAATTGTTTTAAGTGCAAAATTTCGCATGGTTCCTGATACAGAAGCTGCAATAAGAACAAGGATGAAAGCAAACAATCTTGCCAGGCGAAGTTCACAGCCTATTAAGGATCCAAGCGCAGGATGTACATTTAAAAATCCGATTGAATTAAATATGCCAGCTGGTAAAATTCTGGATTCTATTGGTGCTAAAAACTGGACAATTGGTGCTGCACAGGTTTCATCAATACATGCAAATTTCATAATTAATCTTGGGAGCGCAGATTCGCAAGACGTATGTAAATTAATCAGCAAAATGCAGGAAAGCACGTTTGAAAAATATAATATTTTGCTAAAGCCAGAAATAAAACCTTTAGGAGTTTTTAAAGAATCAGAAGCAATTATTTGGACAAATGCAGATCAAACTACAAACAGTTCCTTTATAATTACAAAGTGACATGAAGCATCATATCTAATTTTATTATTTGTGTTATTTTATTGAAATTGTAAAGTATAAGATTAATATTTTAAAATGAAGTCAAAAACAAAATCAAAATCAAAAAAATCACAAGTTGTTGATAAACAAATTGAAAAAGAAAGCTCAGGAAAATCGTTAGTAATTGTCGAGTCCCCCGGGAAAGTAAAAACCATAAGCAAATTTCTTGGTAAAGATTTTTTAGTTCGGGCAAGCATAGGGCATGTCAGGGATCTGCCAGCAAAAGGACTTGGGGTAGATGTTAAAAACGATTTTGAACCCGTTTATGAGATTCTGGAGGCAAAAGAAAAAGTTGTTAAAGAATTAAAAGAACTGGCAAAAAGAGCAAATAAGATTTATCTGGCTCCAGATCCTGATCGAGAAGGAGAAGCAATTGCGTGGCACCTTTCTGAAATACTTGAAAAGCCAGATAAAACTGTAAGAATAGAGTGTAATGAAATTACAAAAGATGCTGTAAAAAGCGCTATTAAACATCCGCGAAAAATAAATATGGATCTGGTTGCCGCTCAGCAGGCAAGAAGAATTTTAGACAGACTTGTCGGATATAAGATCAGTCCACTGCTCTGGAGGAAGGTCGGTGGTAAATCCGCAGGCAGAGTCCAGAGTGTTGCTTTAAGGCTTGTAATGGAAAGAGAGAAAGAAGTTAATTCTTTTATTCAGGAAGAATACTGGTCTATTCATGCAGATTTACAAAAAGATAACATTTCATTTTCAGCAAACTTATACAAATGGGACGGAAAAACCATTATTACTCCTAAAGGCAAAGAAAGTAAAACAACTTTAATAATAAAAGACAAACAGTCTGCAGATAAAATTCTGGATGATTTGAAAGAGTCTAAATTTACAGTTAGCAATCTTGAAGAAAAACAAACTCAAAAAAATCCTCTTCCTCCTTTTATAACCAGCACACTCCAAAGAGCATGTGCAAATTTGCTTGGTTACACAGTAAAGAAGGTAATGAAAATTGCACAGGAGCTTTATGAAGGTATTGAAATCGGCGAAGAAGGTCCTGTAGGTCTTATAACTTACATGAGAACAGACAGTACCCGAATATCAAACGAAGCCCGGGAAGAATCCAGGGATTATATTTTAAAAACTTTTGGGTCAGAATATTATCCGCCTGAACCAAGGATATTTAAATCCAAAAAGAAAAATATTCAGGATGCGCATGAAGCCATAAGACCAACAAGTGTACTCAGAACTCCAAGTCAGATGAAACAATACCTGAGCTTAGAACAGTTTAGAATCTATAAAGTAATCTGGGAAAGATTTTTAGCAAGCCAGATGGCAGCAGCAAAACTATCCACAAACACTGTAGAAATTAAGGCGGGAAGAGGATTGTTTCATACATCTGCTACAAAAGTCTTATTCGACGGATTTTTAAGAGCATTTGATGCAGGTGATGAAGTAATAGAAGAAGAAGATAAAGAAATCGAAAAAGATCAAATTTTAGACGAAATTATAAGTTCACTTCCTGATTTAAAAATAAAAGATGCTCTTAAATTAATTTTATTAAATCCAAAACAACACTTTACTGAACCTCCAAGCAGATTTAATGAAGCAAGCCTTGTTAAAAAGCTGGAAGAGCTGGGAATAGGGAGACCAAGCACTTATGCAAGTACTATAAGTACAATCATTGACAGAAAGTATGTTCACAAAATCGATAAAAAAGCCCTTGCCCCTACAAAACTTGGAGAAATAGTAACAGAGCTTTTAGTAAATCATTTCCCCAGATATGTAGACTATGACTTTACTGCCCAGATGGAATTAAATTTGGATGAAATAGAAGAAGCAAAACAAAAATGGAAAAAAATGCTCTCTAATTTCTACGGCGACTTTACTGAAGTTTTGAAAAAAGCACAGACTGATATACAAAAAGTAGAAATAAAATCTGATTATAACTGTCCAAAATGCAGCAAACCAATGCTCCTCAGAGGTGGCAGGTTTGGTCCATTTTTAGGTTGTTCTGACTATCCTGAATGTAAAACAGTACTGAATATTTCAAAAGACGGTGTACCATTTCCAAAAGACAGAGAGTCTGAAGAAAAATGCCCAAAATGCGGAACTGCAATGACAATTAAACATGGTCCATATGGCGAATATTTACAATGCAGCAATGAATTATGTAAGCACAGAATGACACTTTTAAAAACTATTGGGGTTAAATGTCCAAAAGAAGGTTGTGAAGGTGAAGTTATAGAAAAAAGATCCAGACGTGGAAAAACATTTTATGGCTGCTCCATGTGGTCTAAAACAAAATGCGATTCAGCCTTTTGGGCTAGACCTGTTCCGGTAAAATGCCCGGAATGCAATTCTCTGCTAACTATTAAATCTACTGTAAAATCCACACAAGTTATTTGCTCAAACAAAGAATGTAAATTCAGAAGAGAAGCTACTGAAGAAGAAATTAAAAAATATTTAGTAATCTAAATTATCCTGTTCCTCGTTATTACCAGTAGGGAAAGGAGGTGGAATTTCTTCGCCCGGAGGTTCATCAAGTGGTACAGGTGATGGTGGATTAATTATTCCATCAGGCGGCCCCATAGGTATAGGCATTTGCATTTCTTCGTTTTGCAGCTCTGGTAATTCCCCGGCAGGTTCTTCCTGCGGTGGAGCTGGTACCTCTTCAACAGGTTTAGTTTCTTCTTCTTTTGGCTCTTCTTTTACAGGTTCTTTTGGTTCTTCCTTCGGTACAACTTCTTCTTTCGTTATATCAAGGAGAAACGGTGCCACAGGTTCTCCTTTTTTCCTTTTCTTATTTATAATTAATTCATCTGCAATTTTTACAAGATCATCTTTAGCTATTTCACCAACCTGTACTTTATAAACTGAGCCATCTGCTCTGACAAATCCTGTAGTTGGAATACCTCTTACCTGGAACCTGTTAGAAACCGGTGAACCATTTGCATCATCAACATCTATATTAATAAAAGTAACTTTATCACGATATAAATCTTTTACTTCACTAAAAACCGGCTTGTATTTTCTGCAATGCGGACACCACTCTGCAGTAAAAGCTATAGCTAGCGGAGTATGACTCTCCAGTGAAGTTTTTATCTCAGTTAAAAAGGTAGATTCAGGTAACCCATCAAACACAGAAATCTTTCCTTCTTTTTCTTTACATCCATATAAAAAAGCTGAGATTATCAAGCAACTTAAGACATAAAATATTTTTTGATTATTTTTAAATAGTTTCATTATTTTAAAGATCCTCCGACTTACTAAACTCTTCTGCTTAAGATAGTATCATTTGTATCAAGATTTTAGGTAATTGTGCAAATCCTGAAATGCTAGGATCATGTAAATGAAAAATAATCTTTTATTAAAAGGCGTTGAAATTGAATTATATGCAGGTACAGAAAGCGGTGAGGTTTTACCATTATCTGTAAAATTAAAAGAAAAATTTCCGGATTTTTCCCAGGAACCTGACCAGAGAAACTTTGAATATATTACAAAACCAAACCGTAATTACTATGAACTGTTTAAAGAAATTATAGAAACACGAATAAATATAAGAAACTATTTAAAGAGTCTTGGGAACTTAACATTAATTCCAGGAAGTACTATTGCTCTTCCTTTTAGTAAAGAGTTCTACTTCTCGAAACCAGGAGATCCTTACAGTGAGATAATTCTAGATACTTATAAGACAAAGGTAATTACTACAAGCATTCATATAAATATTGGAATAGATAATTATGACGATCTTTTTAAATGCTTATGTATCGTAAGGTTGTATACGCCTCTTTTTCTGGCACTTAGTGCTTCTTCTTGCTTTTATGACGGGATGATAACAGGATTTAAGTCCTATCGCTGGCATAACTTCCCAAAGGCTCCTTCCTTTGTACCTTTTTTTACAAAACATGAAGACTATATAACTTGGATAAATAAACAACTTGAAATAAAAAATATGTTTAACATAAGACACTTGTGGACAAGTATTAGGCCAAACGGTCTGGACAGACCTTATGACTTAAACAGAATTGAAATTAGAATCTGTGATTTTATAATGGATACCAGGAAAGCTCTTTCTATCGTTGCTTTGATAGAATGCATTATTCAGGATTATTTAGTAAATAAAAATTGGCCTAAAATATTACAGACAGATTTAAATAAACTAGTAACCATTTTTGAAAACCAGGAAGAACTAGTAGCAAAAGACGGATTAAATGCAAAAATCTGGAACTGGAAAGATGACAGTGAGGAAAAAGCCTCTAGCATAATAGAATCTTTATACAAAGAGTATAAAAAAACAGCAAAAGATATGAACATATTAGAGTATTTAAACCCTATACTTGAAATCTTGAAGGATGATAATGAAGCAACACAATTTATGAAAATGTACAACAAAACCGGTTCAATTGAAAAAACAATGCAGTATTTTATAGAACAATTTACTATTATAGATTTAACATCAGCTAACATGATAAAAGTTAAGTGAGTTTTTTATGAAATCCGCTATAGAAAAACTAAACACAGAAAGAGTTATTCAATGGCCGGATTTTTTCAGCATTATAAGTACAGAGCTTGAAATTCTGGAAGAAAATCTGGTAGTAAAACTGCCTGTTAAAAACAAATTTTTAAAGGAAGTGATAAGTTATATATTTTTATCGGGTGGCAAACGATTCAGACCAGCCATATCTTTGCTTATAGCAAAAGCAACCGGCGGCATTAAAGATAAACACATAACTGTTTCAGAAATTACAGAATTAATTCACACAGCCAGTCTCATTCACGACGATATAATTGACTCTGCAAAACTTCGCAGAGGAAAAGAAACCATAAACAGTTTATGGAATGACAAAATATCAGTAATAGCAGGAGATTTTTTATTTGGACAAGCTTCTGTAAAACTTGGAGAACTGGAAAACACTGAAATAGTAAAAATTTATGCACATGTTTTAAGTAACTTATGTGACGGTGAAATCGAACAATATTCACTTTTATTTAATCCGGGTATTACACTGGAAAATTACATACATAAATCCACTGCAAAAACAGCCAGCTTATTTGCTGCATGTTGTAAATCATCTGCCATGTTAAATAACCAGGATTCAAAAATAATTAAACAATGCAATGACTTTGGATTATCTCTTGGAATTGCATTTCAGGTAGTAGATGATATTCTGGATTTTACAAGCAGTTCAAATGAATCCGGGAAAGATGTTTGTTCGGATTTAAAAAACGGTCTTATTACTGCACCTGCCCTTTTTGCATTAACCAGTACAGATGAAAGAGCCAAACAGGTTAAAATATTAATTGAAAACAGATTTAACAACCATGAAAAAGATTTTGATAAAGCTATCAGATTAATATTTGAATTAGGCGGATGTGAAAAAGCCAGACAGTTAGCTATAAATTACATTGAGAGGGCAAAGGAAAATTTAAATTTTATTAAAGAGTCTGACATAAGAAGATATCTAATAATAGTTGCTGAGAGTGTAATTGAAAAAATTAAGATTTAGCTAATTATTGTTTCCTATATCTATATCTTCAATATTTTTTGTAACAGCCTTATATTTTTCAATTTCAGGGCTGTTAACAACCATCTGAACCACTAAAAAACATGCAGTTACAAATAAAATAAACGCTATTGCTAAATAAAAGTGATAGCTTTGTAAAAATTTTCTCCCCTGTCTGATATTTTCAAACCGTATACTTTCTGCGTCAGAACTGTTTTCAAATAACAGATTAAAATAATCAGCTTTACTTTCTGTATTTTTATATGCATGTCTTCGCTTAATATTTGGCAGATCTATTTTTGTTTTCTGATTAAATGATCGCATGTTTTTTATGACGGTATTAAAATTTGATTGTTTCATTCTTCTGTGCAGGTTCTGAATTCCTTATATAATAAGCTACATGGGTACCACAAGTTATATTTTTAAAAGAATACTTTCAGCTATTCCGCTTTTACTTATAGTTTCCATTATTAGTTTTTCAATTATTAGACTTAATATTACTATTAAAAATATAAACGTAAGTCTTTTACTATTTCCCTTACTCACTTTAATTTTCTTTTACTTTCTAACAAAGTTAAAACCCTGGTATGTTCTGGGTTTATCAAGTTTAATATTTTTTCTTTATTTTTCATGGCACCTGTCATTATTTAATTTATTGCCATTTGATATTTTTATTAAAAATAAAAATCTTATATTTGTAATAAATTTTTTATTTCTTAGCAGCTTTATGCTCCTATATTGGTTGCAGTCATATATCAATAAATCAACTTATGTTCCAAAAATTGTAGTGGGAATTTCTCTTTTAATTATTTCATGTTCGATCAGTGAAAAATATTCAATCAACATCCCTGTTTCTCCAATTATTTTAAAGGCAGGAGATCCGCTTGCAGACTTAAGATTTAACCCATCAATCAGCAGAGAAATATTAAAAACTGAAGAAATAAGACTAGGACTAAATGAACCCTGGCACATTCAATATCTCTTATGGTTAAAAGGTTTATTTCACGGTAACCTTGGTATTACACAACAAAATGAACCCGTCAGTGTAGTAGTCAGAAAACCAATATTAAACACTCTTTTGCTTAGTTTATGTACATTGTTTTGTACATGGTTTCTTGCAATACCGCTTGGAATATGGGCTGCATTAAAGAAAAATAAATTTACAGATAAATTATTAGCTATTCTGACGTCATGCGGAATGTCTACTCCTACATTTATCCTGGCAGTGTTAGGTTTGTTATTTGCATTAAATAGTCAGATACTTCCTGTGGGAAGTTTAACCAGTGTTAATTTTTACAGTATGAATTTATTTCAAAAGATTTTAGACCTTGTCAAACATTTAATACTCCCCACTACAATTCTTACTTTAATTTCAATAGCAGGATTACAAAGACAAATGAGAGCTAATTTGCTCGACGTCTTAAGACAAGAATACATAAAAACTGCAATTGCAAAAGGACTGCCTACTTCAAAGGTAGTTTACAAGCACGCTTTAAGAAATGCTATTAATCCGTTAATTACTATTTTTGGTTTTGAATTTGGAGCACTGTTAAGCGGTGCAGCACTAACAGAAACCATCCTTTCATATCCGGGGCTTGGTGCACTGACACTTGAAGCAGCCAGGAAAATGGATGTAAACCTGACAATGACCACCCTAATGATGGGTGCTGCCATGCTCATAGCAGGAAATTTAATCGCAGATTTACTTCTAAAGTTTGCAGATCCGAGGATTAGACTTGAAGGTTAATGAACATTATACAAAAAATCTGGAGTGATAAAATAGCAAGAATTAGTCTGATAATTATTTCTATTTTATACTTATTTATAATCTTTTGTGATTTTATTTCTCCCTATAATCCAAATTCAAGAGATCCAAAAGCCAGTTATTTACCGGCATCAGGAATTCATATTTTTGAAAATGGCAAACTTTTTCCTCCGTATATTTACAGAAGAATTTACATATTTGACGAAGCGGTTTTTACAAAACAAATTGTTGAAGATAAAACAAAAAAATATTTTATAAGATTTTTTACACGAGGCGATGAATACAAATTTTTTGGATTATTTTCATGCAATATTCACTTCTTTGGGACAGACAGGGGGCAAAGATTGTATTTATTTGGAACAGATAAAAACGGAAGAGATATTTTTTCCAGAATACTGCATGGCGGTAAACCCAGCTTAACTATCGGGTTTATAGGCTTGTTAATAGTTTTTCCACTTGGGCTTTTATATGGCGGGATATCAGGGTATTTTGGCGGAGCTTTAGATAATTTTATGATGAGAATAGCCGAGGCACTAATGAGTTTGCCATATTTTTATCTGATAGTTGTCCTGGCAAGCATCTTACCAGCAAATATTTCAAACTCACAAAGGTTTCTTTTAATTACAATTATTTTGTCATTTGTAAGCTGGGCAGGGCTTAGCAGGGTAATACGCGGACAGGTTTTGTCTATAAAAGAAGAAGAATATGTTCTATCAGCAAAAGCAATTGGGGTAAGTGATTTAAAAATTATTATGAAACATATAATTCCACAAACCACAAGCTACATAATAATTGCTGCCACACTTTCAATCCCCGGATTTATTATCGGTGAAAGTGCCCTGAGTTTTTTAGGAATGGGAATAACCCAGCCGGATCCAAGCTGGGGAAATATTTTAGCTGAAGGAAAAGAACTCTCCAACATGCTCCTTAGACCATGGATATTGCTTTTGCCGGCAGCATGTATTTTTACTTCTGTGCTGTGTTTTAATTTGATCGGGGATAAGCTAAGAGACATTTTAGATCCAAGAGGGTGAAAGATCAAAGCTACTTAAAGAAAAAAGCTCACAGAGACAAAGCCCTATGAGCTCATCAAAAAACTCTTTTATCAGTTATGCTTTGGTTTAATACAGCTTTTCAACAGCCTTCGTTATCACATTCTTACTGGCAAGAAGTATTATAACCAATACACCAATAAATAAAGCATTGCCCTGAGTTCCTGAGAGGCTAAGCTGCCCTAAAAAGTGGTTTATTGATGCTGCTAGTGGAGTGATAAGGTGGCCTAAGGCTGCAACTAGAGCAAACAGATTAATTGCAAGTCTTACTGTAGTTAGCCAGTTTTCACTCTTTGTAATAAATTTAGCCGCATATGCTGCAAAATTAGCTACTACACTACCTACTGCCACTATTAATGCTGCAATAATTGCATGAGGTATATAGCCAATTACCTGTCTTAAGAAATCCACTACGCTGGATAAATGTGCAAGATTTAATACAGCTATTAGTACAATAGCAGTTAAAAACCAGTGTATTGTTTCTCCTATTAATCCAGATGCACTAACCTTTACTCCTGCAAGTTTTGAAAAATGTGACAGGATAACTTTATCCAGCAAATCATCAATTTTCCCTTTTTTAATTACTACACCAATTTTATCCCCAATAAAGCCTGCTATCCATAAGCCTGCAACAAGTACGATGATTACTGTTACAAGTGGCAGCAAGTATGGGGATACCACTGACCATACTAATTTAAAGCTAATCTGCAGGTTATTCCATACGCTAGCAAAGATTCCATGTACAACATTCATGATTGACTCCTTTGTTTCTAATGACCATGTCATTTAGACACCCTGTATATGCCCTACAGTTCCAGGATTGTAACTAAAAAGAACGTCAGGAAGGTATTTTTTCGAATTTTGGTGCAAAAAGTGCAAGATTCCTCTGGCCAAAAGGGTTTCGTGGGGTTCCTGTCAGTTTAATTATTTATATTTGTTTAATCGGAAATTAAACAGGCTTTCTGCCATGATACTTTGACACAGGCCAATATATAGAATAAAAAATTCCAAGGGTAATAATTAAATAACAAAGCAGTCTTGTCTGATTAAAAAACAAAAATATTGAAATTAAAAGATACTGTTCCCCAATGTGAAACTGTAAGATGGGGATTGATTTATAGATTTTTTCGCCTAACGAAAATACCAGGTTTAAAGCTCTGATTAAAACTGTTTTCTTTGCTTTACTTTTTTCTTTTCTGTCAGCAGCTTCCAGTTTTATATCCTGATTCACGTAGTAATCAAACAAATAAACAAAAAACAAACTGGTCATGGTTAAAGGCCATATTTTCCAATCTTCATAAATTCTATAATGCCCAAATGCAATTGAAAAATAAATTAAAAAATCTTTTATACGGTCAGTAACCCTGTCATACCAGGCACCGAAATTACTGGATTGCTCTCTGTATCTGGCTAACTGCCCGTCCAGGCAATCCAGTATAAAAACCAGCTGAATAAGTACAGCTCCAATCACTAAAAAAATCGGCAACCCAGCTGAAATAAAAGCCCCTGCGATAATACATAAAAACAAAGATGAGGTTGTTACACAATTTGGTGTAATCCATTTAACATCACAAATAAAAATTAAAAAAGTATTTGCTATTTGCCCGGAAAATATAGAAGCCCACCAGCCATCTTTTTTTTTAACTGCGTTTTTTATTTTTTCTCTGTCTGGCAAAGTTTTTCCGTTTCACATTCACTCATATAAAATGTTTCATTAATCCCCGGATATTTCCCGTTTTGAACATCAAAAATAAAATTCTTTACAGCTCTCTCTGATTCTTTTCCGATTTCTGCATATCTTCTTACAAAACTTGGTTTAAAATCTACATATTTCCCAAGCAAATCATCTGTAACTAATATCTGCCCATCACAGCCTAAACCAGCTCCAATACCTATAGTAGGAATATCTAAATTTTCAGTAATTAAATTTGCGGTCTCAGAAGGTACCATTTCCAGGACAATTGCAAAACATCCTGCACTCTGTAAATCTTTTGCCTGCTTTAAAAGCTCTTCAGCATGATCTGCGGTTTTTCCCTGCACTCTGTTTCCACCAAGAGCATTTACTGACTGTGGTGTAAAACCAATATGTCCCATAACCGGTACACCAATGGACACCATTTTTTTAATAGTTTTTAAAATGTCTTCTGAAGCACCTTCCAGCTTTACAGCCTGTGCTCCGATCTGAAGACACTTACCAGCATTATAAATAGCTTCTTTTTTACTTACCTGATAACTTAAAAATGGAAGGTCAACTACTACTAATGAATTTTTAACTCCTCTAACAACAGCTTTTGCATGATGTAGCATTTCATTTATGGTTACCGAAAGAGTATTTTCATATCCAAGTGCTACCTGAGCCAAACTATCTCCTACTAAAATAACATCTACACCAGCATTATCTAAAACCTTTGCAGCGCTGTAATCATAAGCTGTTAAAGCAATTATTTTCCTTTTTTGTTTTTTATATTCTTTTATTGTGTGAGTGGTAATACGCATAAGTAATATAATACAACATTAAAACGTAATTGCAAATTATAGCGACTGGCCTGCTAATAAAGCAGCACCCAAAAGCCCAGCATTATTTCCTAAAACACTTTTTTCAATGTAAACAGATTTTTTAAGTGCAGGTAAAACCAGCTGTGCAGTTTGTTTTTTTAAATATTTCAAATCAACCTGCTCTGATAATCCGCCAGATAAAATTATCTTCTCAGGATCAAATACCTGAAATAAATTACAAATTCCTTCTGCTATGTAAAAATGCCAGTCTTCTACTACTCGTACAGCAAAAATATTGTTTTTATTTTTAGATTTTGCAAGTTTAAATAAATCCTTTGTAGTAATTTTTTTATATTTATCCGGGAAATAATGTTTAATAAGAGCATATAAACCATTTCCGGAAGCATATGCTTCAAGACAGTCATACCTCCCACATGTACAAAGCCTTTGTTTTGTGTAGCTTAATTTAATATGTCCTATTTCACCTCCTGCAAAATGGGCTCCACGAACTAGTTTTCCATTTACTACTACACCACCACCTATTCCTGTCCCTAAGGTAATCATAAGAAGTGGATTTGCACCACGAGCTGAGCCTATCTGATACTCTGCATAAGCAGCAGCGTTTGCATCATTTTCCACTACTACAGGCAGTTTATATTTTTTTTGTAATATCTCTTTTACTTTTGTACCCTGCCAGCCAGGAATATTTCCTGTAGAGCCTACAATTCTTCCTTCATCACTTACCATCCCTGCTGTTGAAATTCCAATGCCACTTATTAAATATTTTTTTGCAACCTTTTCATAAAACTTTTCAGCCACATTTAATATTTTTTCTCCTCTTGGAGTCTGTATTGTAAAAACAGGAGTAGCCAACCTTCCGCCAGAAACAAGTGCACAGGCTATTTTTGTACCACCTATGTCTACTCCCATTATTGTTTTTTTTAAATTAGTTTTTTTCATTTTTTATGTCTTCTATTTTTACAGTTAACATCCCTGCACTTGCAATTATCAAAATTATACTAACAATCTGTGCGCCCGGAATATTTCCCAAAAAATAAAGGCTATCAGTTCTTAAAAACTCCAGAAAAAACCTTATTACGGAATAACAAAGTAAATATGTCCAGAAAGTCCTTCCAGGCTTATCTTTCCAAGATAAATATTTTTTATATAAAAAGACAAAAATAATAAAATCTAAAATTGATTCATATAAAAACGCAGGATGAAAAAAATCGTTATTCAAATATAAGTCCGGTCTGAATTCTTTCGGAATGTAAAGTCTTAAAAAAGAATTTGTAACAGGTTTTCCAAAAGCTTCATTATTAAAAAGATTTCCCCACCTGCCAATTGCCTGACCAAGAGGAGTAATCACAGCAATAACATCTATATAACTATAAAAAGAAATCTTTTTAACTTTTGCATAAATAATGGCAGCAAGTATGGCACCAAAAATACCACCATGAATGGATTGTCCGCCATGCCAGATTTTTGGTATTTCATCCAGATGTCCTTTAAAATAATCCCAGCTTAAAAATACAAAATATAATCTGGCAAATACAACACCTGAAAGTAAAATAAAAAAAATCAGGTTACTGAAATGATTTATATCTAAATTATTTCTACAAATCAACTTTTCAGCCAAAGAATAAGCCAATAAAAATGCAATTCCAATTAAAACTCCATACCACCTCACAGGATAAGAACCTATATGAAAAGCTACTGGACCAGGCGAGGATAAAGTAATAAGTAGGGGCGTATCATGGTACGCCCAGGTAAAAAAATTATTTAACATCATAGATCCCTTCTTGTTTAAAAATCACAAAAAATGTTTTAAAAATAATTTTTAGGTCAAGTAATAAATTCCAGTTTTTTGCATACCAGGAATCTAACTCAAGTCTTTTTTTATAAGATAGGGCATTTCTTCCGTTTACCTGTGTCCAGCCTGTTAGTCCAGGTTTTACAAGCAACTTGTCAGATTCATTTCCTGTAAATTCTTCCACCTGAGACGGTAGTGCTGGCCTTGGTCCTACTATAGACATATCACCAAGTAAAACATTTATTAATTGCGGTGTCTCATCAAGACTGGATTTTCTTATAAAGTGCCCGACTTTAGTAACTCTTTCATCATCCGGACCAGATACCAAAATATTTTTTTCCGAACCAACATACATAGATCTGAATTTATAGCAGTTAAATTCTTTTCTTCTTAAACCTGCTCTTTTGTGAATATAAAAAATCGGGCCTTTGGAGTCTAACTTAATCGCAATTCCAATAACAATCCATATCGGTAACATAAGTAAAATTCCAAAAAATGAAAAAAATATATCTGTTACTCTTTTAATAAACAAACTCATAAGTTAAACTCTCTGAGTTAAATTTAAGACACTAAGCATCTCTCTTAAACCATCTTCAATATTATATTTGCAACTCCAATTTAATCGGGATTTAATTTTATCAGTATTAAGGTACAAGCCTTTATATTCCTTATGCGGATATAATAAATTCGTTTCTAATACTGGCTTAGGTGCACTGGAAAAATATTTATATAAAATGTCCAGAATTTCTTTTAAAGTAAGAGCTTTTCCTGATCCAAGATTAAATATTTCATTTTGAATATTTTTTTGTATGGATAGAACTATTGCATTAATAACATCATCTATATAAATAAAATCAGAAAATGAATTCAAACTGTTAAAGACAACAGGTGATTCATTGTTCTTCATCCGGTTTATAAACTTGGCAATAACTCCTGATTTCTCATAATTCTGCCCAAGTCCATAAATACTTGAAATTCTAAATATTAAATAATTTAAACCACTTTGGGTAATAATTTTCTCTGCTTCTAATTTATTTTTTCCGTAAACTGAAATTGGTTTTGCAGTTTGTGTTTCAACAACAGGCAGATTTTCCGGTAAACCATATACTGCCTGGCTGGAAAGATAAATAATAGTAATATTTTTAAACTTATTTAATGCCTGTATAAGTGTTTTTGTAGAAAGTACCGTATCTTTATATTCTTTTTCCTTATTTTCTTCTGCTCTTAAAATATTTGAGCCACTTGCAAAATGACAGACTATATCAGGAGAAAAATCTTTAATTATATCTTCCAGCTTAGAATCAGATAAATCAATTTTGTAATCTTCGTTTTTATTTCTTCCGACTGTTACTATGTCACAATCATCCAAATATCTTTTTAAATGAGAGCCGATAAAACCTGCACCACCTGTGATTAGTATTTTTTTTTTCATTTATCGTTTTTCCAGATCTCTTATCTCCTGAATACGCCTTTGGTGCCTGCCACCTTCAAAATCTGTCTCAAGCCATGTTTTGACAATGTCTTTAACAGTCTCCAGATTTAAAATTCTCCCGCCAAGAGTTAATATATTTGAATTATTATGCAGGCGGGCTAGCTTGGCAGTTTCAACATTAAAACAGTTAGCTGCAATTATACCTTTTATCTTATTAGCTGCAATTGACATCCCTATTCCGGTTCCACAGATTAAAATACCCCTGTTTGGATTTTTAGCAGCTACTGAAGCAGCCAGTACTTTTGCAATAAGAGGATAATCCACTGAATCCGATGAGTTGGTTCCAAAATCAGTTACTTCATAACCTTCAGATTCCAGCAACTTTTTAATTTGTTCTTTTAATTCAAAACCAGCATGATCAGATCCAATTGCAATTCTCTTTTCATTTTCCATTGCTTTTCCTTCACGATTATTCTATAGCAAAAAAAACATAACGGGATGCTTTTTTGATAAAACATCCCGTTATATATATCATTAACTTACTTATCTGCTTTTTCTGCTACATCTTTTCTTGGATTTGGATTTTGACTTTGATTTTCCACATGTCCAAGCAGTTTTCTTTGTCATAGGCTCTAAAGTTAATTGTGGCAGTCTGCCAGAAGCAACTGCTTCTTTTAATTCAGAACCTGCTGAAAATGCAGGAGCTTTCTTTGCAGGAATTTTAATTTTTTCTGTTGGTCTTTGGGGATTAACTCCCATTCTTGCTTTTCTTTGTCTTCTTTCAAAAGTACCAAAGCCAACAAAGGTAACTTTTTCACCACGGGCCAGAGCAGCAGATACATTATAAATAATGCCTTTAATTGCACGATCTACATCTGCTTTTGACATTCCAGTTGTCCTTGCAACTGCATCAACTAATTCTGATTTATTCATTTAAGATCCTCCTTATTTTTATTAGGCCTGCGTACAGGCTCTGAATATGCTACAAAAAGTATCTCCTATACCATTTTGTAGTATGGCCCATAAGAGCCTTTATTTATCAGGGTTTAATTGGGGACTCCAATTACCACTCATGAAGTATGACAAAGAATATAAACTAAGTCAAGGGTGTAAAGTAAAATTGTGCAGAATAGTTTTAAATCTGTTACATTAGATCTATGACTACTACCACAAACGCACTTAGTGAGCACTTTGCTGAAGTTATATTTTCCACAAATGAAATGCTCATCGCTCAGTGCTATAAAGAAGAATTATCAAGCAAACCTCTAAAAAGCAGTGTTTTTCAAGGTTCTACAGTAAAAATTGTTAGTTCGTATGACAGTTCTTACGTAGCTTTTGGTTTAATTGCAAAAATAAACAATTCAAGCCTGGACAGTGTACACAAGCCCTCTGCATTAGGCTTAACTTCAAAAGAATTAGAACACTTACAGCCACAGGTTTTTGACTTGTTAAGAAAAGAACTGGAAATTTACTTGTTTGCACATACAAAAGGGGAAGGAAAAATTTATAATTATCCACCCTTAAAGCCAATGATGATTCATGATTTTGTCTTACAAACCACAAATGACGAGGTTTTAAAGCTCACTGAAGATACATCAAGTCTTATTAATTTAATTAAAAGGAACCAGCTTAAGCCTGATCTTTTATCAAATGTTATTAATCTTGGTTATAAACTTAGAAAGAGTAACTATGATTACCTGGTTAAAACTGGGCAGGGATTGTCGCTTGCATTTGCTGATGAATTCGATTCCTTAATTCAAGTCCTTAAAAGGCTTTCAAAAGACACTTAACAACAATACAAATTTATTCAGACTGTATGTACATGAATTAATCCGATCAGGGTAATTACCCTATTCACAAAGTAATTTTTATCTACTACATTTAGCAACTCTATGTTAAAGATATTTGCTCAATTTATAGATCTTATATTTGAAAATTCCTGTGTAATTTGTAACAAATTTTCGAGACAGGATCTTATATGTAAGAGTTGTGAAAGTAGTTTTGTCATTAGGAATGAAAGTAGTAGTATCAAATCATTTCAAGAAATTAAAGTCTATAGCTGGGGATTTTATGATGGAAACTTAAGAGATGGAATTATAGCTCTCAAAGCCGGAAAGAAAAAACTTACAAATTATTTTGCAAACAAATTAATAAATTTCTGGAAAACTCTTCCTCAAAACGTAACCAACAAAAACTATTTAGTAATTCCGGTCCCGTCTCATAAAAAAAGAATCAAAGAAAGAGGTTACTGTCAAGCCACTCTAATAGCTGCAAATTTTGCACAAACATTGGATCTGAGTTTTACAAATAATTTGATTATAAGAAAAAAACAAACCAAATTTATGAATAGCTTGGTTAACCGGGAAGAAAGAATAAAAAATATTAACGATGCATTTGAAATTATAAATTCTATAAACGTAAAAGATATTTTAATCATTGATGACATTCTTACATCAGGAAACACTTTGTGCGAGATAGCAAAAACTGTTCACAAGAAATTTCCGGAGATAAATATTCTTGGATTAACTGTAGCAGCAGGAGACAGATATAGCATATAGCACTACTTCCATATACTATTCCTTTATAACCACCATAGGACCTTCTTTTGCACCTTCTATAAATTGCTTTGCATACGGGTCTTCCCCGCTAAATAAATTTTCACTATTTCCTTCCCATACAATTTTTGCATCATAAAGAAGTATTACACGACTGGATATCTTTTTTATTACGTTTAAATTATGTGTGACCAGAATACTCGATGCTTTTAATTCGTACTGAAGTTTTAAAATATAATCCACAATTATATTTGAAACCACCGGATCAAGACCGCTTGTAGGTTCATCATAAAGTATTATTTCCGGATCGTTTATTATTGCCCTAGCCAGACTAACTCTTTTTTTCATTCCTCCTGACAGCTCATCAGGTCTAAGATTTTCCATGCCAGATAAGCCAACTATCTTTAACTTTTCTGTAACTTTTTCTTTGATTTGCCAGAATGGTACTTTTTTGTTCTGATTTATAAGCGGAAATGCTACATTATCAAACACGCTCATAGAGTCAAACAAAGCAGCACCCTGAAAAACCATTCCAAGATGCGTAGTCGTAAGAATAACTTCACCAGAATCAGGTTCGTCCAAGCCGGAAATAATTCTAAGCAGTGTAGATTTCCCTGAACCTGAAAATCCAATGATGAGTAAAATTTCGTTCTGACAGACATTAAAACTTATATTATCAAGCACTTTCTTTTTTCCAAAAGATTTACTTAAGTTTTTTATTTCTACAATTGGTTCAGGCACTGATTTTATTTTTTTTGATTGATTCTCGAATTCTGATCGCATCTCTTAGGAGATCTTCTGCCTTATCCAGAGGAACCATATTAGGACCATCACTTAATGCATTATCAGGATCGGGATGTGTTTCCATGAATATCCCATCGCATCCTGCTGCTACTGCTGCTCTCATAAGAGCCGGAATAAATTCTCTCTGGCCGCCTGATTCTGTACCAGCTCCACCAGGTAACTGTACAGAATGCGTAGAATCAAAAATCACCGGTACCCCAAACTTATGAATAATATCAAACGATCTCATATCCACGACAAGATTATGATAGCCAAACGATGTTCCTCTTTCTGTAATTAAAATATTTTCATTTCCTGTAGAGTGTGCTTTTTTAACTATGTTTAAGGCATCATCTGGTGCAAGAAATTGTCCTTTTTTTATGTTTACTACTTTTCCTGTTTTTGCTGTTTCTAAGATTAAATTTGTCTGTCTGCATAAAAAAGCTGGTATCTGAATAATATCAAGCACATCCTTTACAAGATCAATTTCACTTATTTCATGTACATCAGACAGAATAAATACCCCAAGTTCTTTTTTTACACCGGCTAAAATCTCAAGTCCTTTTTCTATACCATGACCCCTAAAACTGTTTACAGAAGTACGATTTGCTTTGTCATATGAAGATTTAAAAATAAAAGGTAATTTTAATTTTTCACAAATATTTTTTAATTTTTCTGCAGTTCTGAAAACCAAATCTCTGCTTTCAATCACACATGGTCCGGCAATAACCGGAAAACTATCTTCAGTACCCCATATAATATTTTTTAGTTTTACTGGCTTCATACATTATAAATGATAGCGCACTAGCCGACTTCACTCCTGGTCTCAAGTGCTCTTATTAAAGTAAGTTCATCTGCATATTCCAGCTCAGATCCCGCCGGTAGTCCGAATCCAAGCCGTGTAATTTTCTTACAGACAGGAGAAAGAATTCTGTGAAGATACAGTGTAGTAGCTTCACCTTCTACACTTGTGTCCAGGGCAAGTATTATTTCACTTATATTATTCTTACTGACTCTTTTTAAAAGCTCCGTAATAGAAAGATTTTCAGGACCTATTCCGTCAAGCGGTGAAATTAATCCTCCTAAGACATGATAGGTTCCTCTAAAAGCATTTGTTCTTTCAATAGCCATTAAATCCTTTGGCTCAGAGACTACACAAATAGTTCCAGTATTTCTTGAAGTGTTTGAACAAATTTCACATGAACCATCAGCACTCAAGTTTTGGCAGATAAGGCATCTTTTGATTTGTATTTTGGCATTAAGAATAGCTTTTGAAAGTTCTTCGACATGAAGCAGATCACGATTTAAAACATGAAATGCCATTCTCTGAGCTGACTTTGGTCCAACACTTGGAAATTTCTGAAACTCTTCAATAAGTTTTAATAGTGGCTTCGGGAATGACATTTTTTATAGTGGCGGAAGTCCTCTTCCACCTGTAAGTTTACCTAATTTTTCCTGAGAAACAGCTAAAGCTTTACCAGAGGCATCCCGAAAGGCAGAAAGAATTAAATCTTCTAAAGTTTCCACATCGTTTGGATCAACTGCTTCTTTTTTAATCTTAAGATCTTTCACTTCACCATGAGCAGTCATTAATACTTCCACCAGTCCATTTCCGGAAACTCCTTTTACATCAACTTTTCCAAGCTCCGTTTGAGCCTGCATTAAAGATTTTTGTAACTCCTGAGCTTCTTTTAGCATTTTTTGTATGTCCATATTATTTCTCCAGTAAATATTTAAATATTGTAACAGCAAAGATGCACCGTCAGCACATTTTAACTGTTTTAATAACAATGATTCTTAAATTTATTAACTACTCTTGTGCTTTTGGTTTGCAGCAGCAAATTTCATTTTCTTTATTTTGCTCATATCCGGCACTGCACACTTTACCAGGCTCAGGTGGAAGATAGTGTCCATCTGCAAAGTCATTATTAACACAAAAACCCCTACACTCATCATCTAAATCATTGGCATAAGATGGTAAATTAAAAATCAGGCCGATTAAAAACAAAAAACAAAATATTGTTTTGTTTAAACTCATAATTAATAACCTCATTTAGAAGTCCAAAGGTTCGCCATTATCTGACATATGCACCAAGTAAATATACAAACTTCAGGGAGAACCCCATGTAGAGGCATGGCAACCATGCCTCTATACCAATTAATGTTATTAATTTGTTAAAAATGAAACAACCTCAGGTAATGCCTGCTCCTGCCCTACTGCCATAACATGAATACCACCTATACCAGTATTTTTTAACTCATTTACAATCTCCCGGGCTATGATTAAACCTTCCTGTCTTTGCTCTTTAGCACCTTCAATCCGCTTCATGGTTTTTTCCGGTACAGTTACTCCGAAAACTTTTTCATTCATAAAACTAGCCATTTTAAGACTTTTTAGAGGTGTAATTCCTATTATTGTTTTTTTTGCAAACTCTCCAAGCAATTCAATAAACTTTTTTATCTGATCAATTTCATAACAGATTTGCGTTTGCACAAAATTTACTCCCAGACTAAATTTTTCTTTAATTAATTCTTGTTGTTTAAGTAAGTCCGGGATACCTGGATGAGCAGTACAGCCTATTAAAAAATTTGTTTTCCCTTTTAATCCATTTCCTGTCATATCAAAACCGTCATTTAATTTTTTTAAAACTTTTATAAGCCCAATAGTTTCAAGATCAAAAACTGCTTTTGCATCAGGATGATCTCCGCTCTTTGGATCATCACCTTTCATTGGCAAAACATTTTTTATTCCCAGTGCTCCTGCACCGAGACAGTCAGCCTGAATTGCAATCCTGTTTCTGTCCCTACAAGTTAACTGCCAGATAACATCAACATCTTCTTTAAGCAAAAAATGTGCAGCCGTTAAAGGGCACATCCTCATATTTCCACCCTGACCATCAGTTAAGTTAACTGCATCAACTAAGTTTTTTAGTAAAATCGCCATTTTAGAAAGATTCGATACGTCTGTACCTTTTGGTGGAGCTAATTCGCAGGTAATGATAAATTTTTTTTGATTAAGAGCTTCAGCTAAAGTCATTTCTAAATTTTTACTCCCTGTTTGCTGACTTTCCAAAAATCAATTACACTAATCTAAGATTATAGCTCAGTGGTAAAAATAAAAAGAATATAGTAAGGAAAAATTATCCCGTGCTCTGGAGAAAATTATCAAGAGATATAGGAATAGATTTAGGAACGGCAAACACTCTTGTCTGTACTTCCGAGCGGGGAATTGTTTTAAGAGAACCATCAGTAGTCGCTGTAAACAATGAGACAAAAGAAGTTTTGGCAGTTGGTGAAGAAGCAAGAGCTATGATTGGCCGTACTCCTTCTCATATAATTGCTACCCGGCCGCTTCGGGACGGAGTAATTGCAGATTTTAGGCATGCAGAAATGATGCTTAGATATTTTATAGACAAAGTCAATGGCAAAAGTAACTTCGGAAGACCTCTTGGCAAGCCAAGAGTTGCTATTGGAATACCATCAGGAATTACCGAAGTAGAAAGAAGAGCAGTAAGAGAAGCTGCAGAAAATGCAGGCGCCGGGCCTGTGTATCTAATCGAAGAACCTATGGCAGCAGCTATTGGTGCCAGCTTACCTGTAGCAGAGCCGATTGGAAGTATGATAGTGGATATTGGCGGCGGAACTACAGAAGTAGCTGTAATTTCACTTTCAGGAATAGTAGTCAGTGAATCAATTCGTGTAGCTGGTGACGAACTGAATGAATCCATAATCCAGTACATGAAAAAAGTTTATAACCTTGCAGTGGGAGAAAGAACTGCTGAAGAAATCAAATTCAGACTGGGTTCAGCTTTCAAAACAAATGATGACAGTGATAAGCTGGAAGTCCGCGGGTTAAATTTGATAAATGGACTTCCAAGAACTGTTGTAATAGGAAGACCTGAAGTCAGGGAATCCATGCAGGATCCACTGGCTTCAATTGTAGAAGCTGTAAAGAGAACCTTGGAAAGAACACCTCCTGAACTTGCAGCAGATATTTATGACAGAGGGATTGTAATAGCCGGCGGCGGTGCACTTTTAAACGGATTAGATGAACTTATTTCTCACGAGACAGAAGTACCTGTGCACATTGCAGAAGATCCACTTTCATGTGTAGTCGTGGGTACTGGAAAAGTTTTAATAGATAAAACATTACGAAGAATCCTGGATGCATCAGTTCAATACAACTAGCCCAAGACATGTTTTTCAAAAAACCACTCTTTATTCAAAACATAAAACCTAAAACTATTTTTACGATTTTTTTGTGGTTTGTAGTGGCCTGGGTTTTATCAAAACCGCTTCAAGAAATCGGGAAGACTATATACAGTTCAATCGGGTTATTCACAAATAATACATTTGAAGTTATAACTCATGGAAAATCAATAACTGAAGAACTTATTACTTCAAAAAAGCTAGTCAAAGAACAAGAAAAAACAATTTCTCTACTTAAAATAAGAACAAACTACCTGGAAAGTCAAAATAAAAATACAAACAACTTAAAAGAGCTTTTAAATTTAAAACGGAATATAAGGTACAAAACTATCTCAGCAAGTGTCATAGGACGAAGCCCTGACAGCTGGCATAAACAAATAGTTCTTGATAAAGGAGAAGATTTAAAAATTAAATCAGGAGATTCTATTGTTTCAGCAAAAGGTATTATTGGACAGGTAATTGAAGTAAATAGAAATACATCTGTAGTTCAGCTAATCTCTGATCCCAGCTATAGGCTGGGATGCAAGATAAAAAAAAGAAATATATTTGGCATCCTTTCAGGAAAAACAAATTCTATTGGCCTGCTTGAATTTATTCCAGTTGGCTCTAAAGTCAAAGTGGGAGATCTTATAGAAACTTCAGGAATTGCAAGCAGAGGACTCTTCCCATCTTATCCGCCAGGCCATCTGGTAGGAAAAATAAGCAAAATCAGTAAGAAAAAAAGCAAAGCATCGGATCTATATATAGAAGTAACACTTTCTGAAAATTTAAATTCTATAAGTGATGTGCTAGTATTTTCGCCGGATTAATGAGCTATAATAAATTCTCGCTGTTAGGTATGGCAAAGCTCTTACAAACCTGGTCAGGTAGGAAACTAAGCAGCCATAAGTAAAGTATTTTGGGTATACCTAATGGCATTTTTTTAATGCCGCAGACAAGCTGCGGCTTCCGTCAGCAATCCCTTTCGCTATACGCAGCGACCTAAGTAATGTTACAAGTGAGGGTTGTCCTTCGACAACCCGAACGCCAATGAAGATCCGCCATAAAATAAAGTCCAAAAATTACAACTAATTTACTGGATATCCCTGAAAAATCAAGATATCCCTATTCCTAACGATTTAATTTAACAATTTACGGGAAGTTTATTTATATCAAGTAAGCTTTGGTAAGTTATTATATTATTCGTTAGCTAAAACTATGACAACAAAAAAATATTTATTAGGAGAAATTTTAATTTCACTTGGAGTGTTGACTGAAGTACAGCTAAATCTTGCATTAAAAAAACAGGAAGAAATGGATGCTCAGGGTAAAGAACACAAACCAATAGGGCAGATTCTATTAGAACATGGGTTTATCTCTCCAAATGACCTGATTGAAGCAATTAAAATTCAGACAAAGCAAAAAGAGCCGATATAAGTTAATTAGAGGATAAGATAATTTTTCCTCAAAAAAAAAGACAGAAGTTAATTATTTCTTTAGTCCTAAAGAAATTAATATAACTTGTACACATGTTTGTATTGGGTAAGAAATAAATGAAAAAGTTTATATGGTTGTCTTGTGTCCTTCAGTTCATGATAATTTCCTGCCTGGGCTTTAATTTTAGCGCCGGCGCCATTCAGGAACAGAAATTAAAATCTCCGCGGACAGATAGCCCGAAAGATATTATTTTAAAAGGAACAGTAAAAGAAGATGTAAGCGAAGCAAAACAACTGACAGGAATTGGTGTAATAGGAATACGCTTCATACACCAATCAGGATTTCCATCTTATATAGAACAAATTTATTCAAACTCACCTGCTTCCAGAAGTGGCTTAAGGCCAAAAGATTTAATCTTTGCAATTGACGGAATAAGAACAGATCGCTTAAATTCTGACAGTGTATATCAATTGTTAGCTGGAGACCCGGGAACAAAAGTAAAAATTTTTATTACACGCGGCCAATCTATGTTTAATATAGAATTAGTACGCGAAGATCTGGCAAATCTGTCTCCGGAAGTTCAAAACAGGTATTTATCAGGACCTATTGCTGTTCCTTTTAGTACAAAAGATTACCTACCATATCATTAGGGTTTCACAAATCGTAGGCGAGGCTAATTAATCTCGCCTACGTAATATTGTGCATGTTAAAATAATCAAGCTAATATAGAATAAGAAAACAGGAGTATAAGGAAATAAGTACTGCAACAATGACAACCCCTGAAATTAAAGATTTACTTGAAGCTGGTGTACACCTTGGTCACCAAAGAAAAAAGTGGAATCCGAAAATGGAGCAATATATTTATGGTGATAAAAATGGTGCCTGCATAATTAATCTGGTTAAAACATCGGAGTTACTCGAAAAAGCTTGTATATTTTTAAAAGAAGCTGCTGCTCAGAAGAAAAATATTATTTTTGTTGGTACAAAGCGGCATATTTCAGAAATAGTTAAAGAAGAAGCTGTCCGGTGCGGGACTTATTACATAAACAGACGCTGGCTTGGCGGACTGTTAACAAACTTTGACACAATAAGACAAAGATTAAACAGGCTTAGGGAGCTGGAAGAAATGCAGGAGACAGGAACTCTTGCACATACGAATAAAAAAGAGCTTTCAGTATTTAATAAAGAACTGGAGAAATTACAAAAAACTCTTGGCGGTATTAAAAACATGCGCGGTAAAGCAGATATATTATTTGTAATCGATCAGCAAAAAGAAGAAATTGCTATTAAAGAGGCACAGGCCATAGGCTTAAAAGTCGTTGCAGTTATAGATACAAACTGTGATCCGCAGGGGATTGATTATCCCATTCCCGGTAATGATGACTCGATAAGATCAGTGAAACTAATTATAGGAGCAGTAGCAGATGCCATTATCGAAGGACATGAAGGTAAAGTTCCTGATGTTCACAAGTCAAAAAACGGTTATGTGAAGAAATTACCAAATATTATTCAGCAGCCTGTAAAAACAGTTCAGGAAATTTCTGTTCCAATAGAACAGGAATCAGCTTAAATACTCTGGAGAGAAAAACTATGACATTCAGCGCAAAAGATGTAGCAGATCTCAGACTTAAAACAGGTGCAGGCATGATGGAGTGTAAAAATGCACTTACTGAAGCAAAGGGAAATATCGAAAAAGCAGGAGAGATTTTAAGACAAAAAGGACTTGTCGCTGCAGCAAAAAAATCTGAAAAAACTACTTTAGAAGGAATTGTAATCAGTAAAATATCAGGCGATAAAAAAAACGGGGCAATCCTTGAGTTAAATACACAAACAGACTTTGTAGCAAAAAATGAAAAGTTTATAGAATTAGCTTCAATAATGCTTGATGCAATTTTAAGCAATAAACCGGTTTCGGCAGAACAAGTACTTCTTTTAAAAGCCAATGGAACACTAATGTCAGAGCTGGTTTCCAGCCGGATTGCAACACTCGGTGAAAATATTCAGCTAAGAAGGTTTGAATTGTTTGGGTTAGGAAATGAAGGCGGTATCATCAGCACTTATATTCATCCTGTTGGAAACAAAATTGGTGTATTAATTAAGTTAGTTACAAGTCCAGATATTACTACCTGTATCGTGGAGCTTGAAGAATTAGCAAAAAATATTGCAATGCACATAGCTGCATCACAGCCTCAGCCTGAATACATTAACAGTACTACTATTCCAAAAGATGTAATTGAAAATGAAAGAAGAATTGAGCTTGGTAAAGAAGACCTGGTTAAAAAAACAAAAGAAATTGCAGAGAAAATTGTTCAGGGAAGACTTGATAAAATTCTTGCTCAAAGATGTCTAATGTCACAGCCATATATAAAAGATCCAAATATAACCATAGAAAAGTTAATTAAAGAAAAAAGTAAACAATTAAACACAGATATTAAGGTATCCCACTTTGTACGATACAATGTAGGCGAAGTACTTGAAAAAGACACTTCAAAGGAAAAAGCTGCAGTAAGTATCACTTAAACGAAAATGTCAAAGCCAGTTTATCAGAGAATATTACTTAAATTATCAGGCGAAGCCTTAATGGGAAATCAAACCTCCGGCATTGATCCAAAAATTGTAAACCAGATAGCACAGGAAATAAAAAGTGCACATGAAATCGGTGTTCAGACTGCAGTAGTGGTAGGCGGAGGGAATATCTTTAGAGGTGTTCAGTCAAGTACAGCTCTTGGAATGGACAGAGCTGCAGCAGATTATGTAGGTATGCTAGCTACTATAATGAACGGCTTGGTACTGCAAGGAGTTCTTGAATCATTGAATGTAAATACCAGGGTTCAGACTGCTATTGGAATGCAGGCTATTGCAGAACCATATATAAGAAGAAGAGCAGTAAGGCATCTGGAAAAAGGAAGAGTTGTTATTTTTGCAGGTGGTACCGGAAATCCATTTTTTACTACAGATACAACAGCTTCATTAAGAGCAGCAGAAATAGATGCAAATGTTCTACTTATGGCAAAGCACGGTGTAGACGGGGTTTATGACAGCGACCCAAAGAAAAACTTAGAAGCCAAAAAATATAATCACCTGACTTATAATGAAGTTCTAAGTAAAGAATTAAGGGCTATTGATGCTACAGCTATAGCACTGGCACAGGAAAGCAAAATCCCTATTATCGTTTTTGACTTTAGCTCAAGTGGACTTATAAAAAAAATAGTTAATGGTGAAAAGGTTGGGACTATGATTAGTGATAGCATAAAAGTTTCCGCCCAAGGCGGATCCACCTCTGGCGGAAAAACATAAAATTAAAATGAAACGTGACAAACAAAAAAAACAAATCAGACAAAAAAGATCACTCAATCACAATTGAAAACCGCAAAGCATGGCATGATTTTCACATTGAAGATTCGGTTACCTGTGGAATAGTTTTAAGCGGTACAGAAATAAAATCTATTCGCTCTGGCAGAGCACAGCTAAAAGATAGTTTTGTAAAAATAGAAAAAGGAGAAGTGTGGTTATATAACTGTCATATTTCACCATATCAGTTTGGAAACAGATTTAATCATAATCCTCTACAAAGAAGAAAACTTCTTTTACACAAAAAAGAAATTTTAAAATTGTACGGAAAAATAAAAGAAAAAAACTTTGTTTTAATTCCGCTTAAAATCTTCTTTTCAAGAAACTGGGCAAAAGTAGAAGTAGCTCTGGCTAAAGGTAAAAAGGTGTATGACAAGAGAGAAGCTATAAAAAAGAAAGAATTACAAAGAGACATTAAAGCAGTAAAAAGTAAATATATTTAATATACTTTGTCATTGCGAGGAGCATAGCGACGAAGCAATCTCACAAAATAACAACGGTAATTAATGAAGCCCTGTAAAACGTAATCATGGGCGTAAGATTGCTTCGCTATGCTCGCAATGACAATGACGTTAAATAGCATGCTAAAATATTAAACCTATGTATGCAGTATTAGAAACAGGCGGAAAACAAATAAAAGCTATAGCTGGCAGGTTTATTGATATTGAAAAATTACCTCAAAGTAAGGGTGATAAAGTGTCACTTGAAAATGTCTTAATGCTTGTTTCCGGCAAAGAATCAAAATTTGGAAATCCTTATATTAAAGGCGCTGCAGTTAACGGACATATTCTTGAAGCTGCAAAAGATGACAAAGTAATTGTCTATAAAATGAGGCCTAAAAAACGTACACGTAAAAAGTTTGGACACAGGCAATGGTATACAAGAGTCTTTATAGATAGTATTGAACTTGATGGAAAGGTTTTAGTTAAAGCACAAAACAAAAGAAAAATCAAAGAAGAATTTATCAAAGAAAATTAAATAGGAGATAAAGTCATGGCATCTAAAAAAGGCGTGGGTTCTACCAGAAATGGCAGAGATAGTAATCCAAAATACCTTGGAGTAAAGTTGTACGATCTTGAAGCTGCTATTCCTGGAAATATTATTGTCAGACAACGTGGCACCAAATTTCACCCGGGAAAAAATGTAGGAATAGGAAGAGATCATACTTTATTTGCATTAATTGAAGGAAAAATAAAATTTGAAAAGAAAAAGGGAAAGCAATTTGTAAATGTAGTACCCAATTAAGAGGCTAAACCAAATGAACTTCAGCGGAATCTCATTACTCTTACTAAGGCTTGCAATAAGTTATGTATGGTTATCTGCCGGATTAAGTAAACTTTTTAATTCACAGTTTATAAACACATTTTCAGATACACTTAATGGTTTTGCAAAAGGTACACATTATGTCTTCTATGCAGATTTTTTAAACAATTATGTTATTCCACATGCACAGATTTTTGCTCAGTTTACTATATGGGGTGAAATCCTCACTGGGATTGCTTTTTTGTTGGGTTTTCCATTATTTCTCGCAGTGGCAGTCGGCATTTTTATGAACTTAAACTATTATTTTGTTGCAACAGCAGTACCATCTCAATTTTTAAACCTGATTATGATTTTTTCACAGTTTGCAGCTTATGGGAACAATGCAGGAAGTTTCTGGGGATTGTCAGCTTCCTTAAAGAAATAAAATTTTCCTATGGAACCAGAGACCAAAGACATTCCACAGTTTGTACCTCTTCATCTTCACACTGAATATAGTCTTCTTGACGGCACAAGCAAAATAAAAGATTTAATTAAAAAAGCAAAAACAAATAACATGCCAGCACTTGCTATAACTGATCATGGTGTAATGTATGGAGCATTAGAACTTTACAGAAACGCAAAGGCTGAAGGGATTAAACCAATAATCGGTTGTGAGACTTATATAGTTAATGGCAATCACTTGGATAAGTCAGTACGCAATCCTCTTTATCACCTCATACTTCTTGCAAAAAATGATGAGGGTTACATTAACTTATCAAAAATAGTCACAGAGAGTAATTTAAACGGCTTCTATTACAAGCCCAGAATAAATAAAGAGTTTTTAAAAAAGCACAAAAAAGGCTTAATAGCACTTACAGCCTGTCTTGGCGGAGAAGTGCCAAATACAATTCTCAGTGAAAATTATGAAAAGGCCAGGGAAACTGCTGAAATATATAAAAATATGTTTGGAGAAGATTTTTATTTAGAGATCCAGGATCATGGAATATCTGAAGAAAAATTAGTAAACCCTCTCATGGCAAAACTAGCAAAAGACTTAAAGTTAAAGCTGGTAGCTACAAATGACAGCCATTTTACAAACAAAGAAGATGCAATTGCACAGGATGCAATGCTCTGTCTCCAGACAAATAAATTTGTAAAAGAACATCCACGAATGCACTTTACAGGAACTGAATATTTAAAAAATGGACATGAGATGTTTGATTTATTTTCTGGTGAGCTGGATGAAGATTCAAGACGCGAGGCTGTATTAATTTCCCCGCTTGAAATAGCCAGGAAAGTAGAAGATTACAAAATACTCTCTGATACATTTATAAGACTGCCTGAATTTCCTCTTCCAGACGGCTATACAAAAGAACAATATCTTTCTGAGCTGGTATGGGCAGGGATAAAAAAAAGATATAATGAAATTACAAAAGAAACAGAAGAAAGAACAAAGTATGAATTAGAAATAATTTTCAATCTTGGCTATGCTAACTATTTTTTAATTGTCTGGGATTTTATTAAATTTGCAAAAGATCATAAGATTGCAGTTGGTCCGGGACGAGGTTCAGCAGCAGGTTCTATAGTAGCTTATGCGCTTAATGTTACAGACATAGATCCTCTTAAGTATAATTTAATCTTTGAAAGATTTTTAAATCCTGAGAGAAAATCACTGCCTGATATTGATACTGATTTTTGTATTGAAAGAAGAGATGAAGTACTGGACTATGTAAAAGATAAATATAAGGGTGATAAGGTAGCGCAGATAATCACCTTTAACAAGCTGGCTTCCAGAGCAGTTATTAAAGATATGGCAAGAGTATTAAATTATCCTTATAGTGAATCAGAAAAAATTGCAAAATTAATTCCTGTAGTTCGCGGTAAGCCACGCGAGTTAGCCTGGATGAAAGAAAATCATTCTGAATTTTCTGAACAATATAAATCAAATTCGGAATTCAGAGAAATTGTAACTCTTGCAGAAAAACTTGAGGGAGTAAATAAAACTTTTGGCGTACATGCTGCAGGTGTGGTTATTTCTGATAAGCCTTTAGACGAGATTGTACCGCTTTCAAAAAATAATGACGGAACAGTAATTACCCAGTACAGCATGGATGATCTGGCTTATCTGGGACTGTTAAAAATGGATTTTCTGGGATTAAGAAACCTGACTATGATAAACAGAGCAATTGAAATTATTGCAAAGACAAGAAATATAAATATTGATTTAACCTCCATTCCACTAAATGATGAAAAGGTTTTTAAGATGATTTCAGAAGGAAATCTGGCAGGCATTTTCCAGTTAGAAACCTCTACTGGCATGCGTCAGGTAGCAAAAGATATGAAACCATCCACTATTGAAGATCTGTCTGCATTAATAGCACTATTTAGGCCCGGTCCACTTGACACAGGAATGATTACTGAATTTATTGACAGAAAAAACGGAAGAAAAGAAATTCGCTATTTGCTCCCTGAACTCGAACCTATACTAAAAGACACTTACGGTTCAATTGTTTATCAGGAACAAATAATGCAAATTGCCCAGAAGCTTGCAAACTTTACTCTTGGTGAAGCAGATCTTTTAAGACAGGCAATGGGAAAGAAAAAACCAAAAGAAATGGCAAAGTATCGTTTAAAATTTATTGAAGGTTTTAAACAAAATAAACATGAGCCAAAACTTGCAGAAGAACTCTATGAAATGATGGTCAGTTTTGCAGAATATTGTTTTAATAAATCCCACAGTGCTGCTTATGGAATGCTCACTTACCAAACAGCTTATTTAAAAGCAAACTACCTGATAGAGTATATGACAGCACTTCTATCAAGCGTTTTAGATGATCAGGATAAAATTAAATATTATATGGCTGAATGCAAAAACATGGGCATTAAGCTAATGCCACCTGATATAAATCTTTCAGGAGTAAATTTTACAGCCGATATTCGGAATAATTCCATCCGATTTGGTTTAGCAGCCATTAAAAACGTCGGCATTCCGGCAGTAAATGAAATAATCAGAGCCAGATCTGAAAATGGTAATTTTAAATCTCTAAGTGAGTTTTGTGGATTGATTGATTTAAGAGCTGCAAATAAAAAGACTCTTGAGTCACTTATCAAATCAGGAGCATTTGATTCTTTAAAACAAAGCAGGAAAGAAATGATGACTTCACTTGAAAGAATTGTCGGGCTTGCACAAAAACAAAAAGAGATGTTATTAAACGGACAGCTAAATTTATTTGGTTTATCGAATAAAAATAGTTTGGAAATTTCAAACCCTAATGGTAAAGAACAAACTCCAGAATACTCCCAGAAAGAAATGCAACTTATGGAAAAAGAACTGACCGGTTTTTATATTTCAAGCCATCCGCTGGAAAACGTTCCTGAAATTATAAAAAAAAATACCACTTGTGATCTTGCAGAACTCCATGAAATGCCTGACAACACTGAGGTCCTGGTAATTGCTGTAGTAAATGAAGTAAATAAAAAACTTACTAAAACCAATAAGATTATTGGTATCCTTCAGCTTGAAGATATAATTGGTAAGGTTGAGGCAGTAGTTTTTTCAGATCAATTATTACAATTTGGAGAGTTCATTCTTCCTGAAACCACTTTAATGGTTCTTGGAAGAGTTCAGCAAAGGAGCGAAGGAAACATTAGTCTGCAAATCAAGGCTTTACATCTCTTGGAAGAAATAAAAATACTTTCAATTCAAATCCCGGAAGAAATAATTAAAACTAATGATATTTATACCACCATACACAGTGTTAGAAACATTTTACAAAAGCAAAAACAAAATTCTTTTTATCCTGCAATCATACAAACAAAAGACAAAGAACAAAGAACATATACACTAGATCGGAAATACTGGTCAGAGCCGGATGAAAGCCTGATTAAAAACCTTTCTAAATTATCCCCAAATATAACCATAGAAATCACTTCCCCATTTAAAGAAACCCAAACAAATATATACAGGGAAAAAAGCCTCTTCAGGTAGGCTTTTTTCTGCCTTAAGAAAACGTAAAAGAGTAATTTTTCTGTTATTCGGGAATATAGTAGAAAATCTGTCCTTAATTTGTTTCTTATATACTGATATTCTTGTAGAATTAGAGTTAAGCAAGGGATATTACTCATCGCAATATCCTGAGCACCGGGAGAAGGAGCAAAAATCTAGGCTTAGATTTTTGCAAATATAAAATGATCGAAATGTTTGTAACAGGAATTGCACTGGATGTAAGAAATAATCATCCTCTTGTCATTTTAAATGATAGTAGTAAAAAACGTGCACTGCCTATCTGGATTGGACATGCTGAAGCTCAGGCAATAGCAAGAGCTCTTGAAGGATTTAAGGCAGAAAGACCACTAACTCACGATTTAATGATTAAAATAATTCAAAGTACAGGAAATAAGATTCATCACATTGAAATAAATGACTTAAATGAAAACACATACTTTTCTACAATTATTCTTGAAAACTCAATTGGTGAGCTTATCCCTATTGACGCACGACCAAGCGATGCAATTGCAGTTTCTCTTAGAGTAGAGTGCCCGATTTTAATTTCTGAAAAAGTTTTTGACGACGGCACCATTCCTACGGAGTTAGAAGAGTCAGACGACGATACTGAGGCATTTAAAGACTTTTTACAAAACGTCAAAGCGTCAGATTTTAAACTAGGCGGGTCGGATAGTTAGAGACGTTGCATGCAGCGTCTCCACAGCAGGCTTGCAGGACAATTTTAGAACTCTTATAACAACACCCCGGACTTAATTCTGGTTCTTAAAAGATATCTTACTTCAGAAAATAAAACCTGGAGTTCATATGGCTTTGGAAGATATAAATCAGCACCTGATTCAAGTGCTTTGTTATGATCAGGGTTTTTAGTAGTCATGATTATCCAGGTGCCTGCAAGTTCCGGCACTTGTTTTATTTTTCTGGTTAATTCCCACCCGTTAAAACCTTCTGAACTTACATCTACTTCGAGAAGAATTAATTCAGGTTTCCAGCCATTAAGCATATTCCAGGCTTCATGTGTGCTATGAGCTACATCGACAAAGTAACCCTCCATTTCAAGTGTATCCTTTAAAAGAAGTGACATTGATGCATCGGGTTCTATGACTAAAATTTTTATCCTTTGGTCTTTAAGGGACGGTTCATTTGCAGACAGCCTCAGTCTGTCACTTACCCAGTCAGAGCCTTTTTTACTCTTTGCCAGATACCTCATATCACGTGCCACCTGCAGTACTTCAAGGGCACTTGAGAAATTTCTTCTGCCTTTTGCTGTGGCTCCTATAGTGATGGAAACTAGCGGAACCCTTCTTCTTATTCCTTTTGAGCCTATACCAATTACATAACTTCGCTGAGCATCTTCTTTCGTATAAAATCTTGGTCCTATATAATCAAACCTTCTGCATATTTCTTCAGCGGTTGCTTCGGCACGATCACTTCTCGTTACAAGAATAAAATCATCACTATCTCTGTGTGCTAAAAAATCATCCTGAGTTAAAACAGATTTTAAAACTGCAGCAAGAGCTTTGATCATCTGATCACCACGGCTCTCACCATAAGTTTCGTTATAAACTCTCAGATTATCAAGATCAATTGACAAAACAGCCCAGTCTTTAACTTCCTTTAAAGTATGCTCCAGAACATTATTTGCAATTATTACATCAGGCAATCCTGTTAATAAGCTTATGTGCGTCTCCTGCCTTCTTCGCAGGTGAGCCATTATACGAAAAGCAATTTCTTTCCCGGATAACGGATAAGAAATCGCATCATCAGCACCGGAACGCAGAACTTCAATTCTCTCATCAGGCTTATATTCATCTACCAGAAAAACAATAATTGGACGGGGGGAAATTTCACTCGATTTAACAAACTGGCAAAAATTTAATCCATGATCCCCTGTCATATCACTGTGAATAAGTAATAAGTCTGGTTTTAAAGTTTTAAGCTGGCTTTCTGCTTTTGAAATACTGTCTACAACTTCTACTTTAAACCCTGCCTGCTCAAGAGATATAGAAATGTGTCTGTGTTCATCACTAATTACTAAAAGAACCTTTGGTGTTGGTTGAATATTACTCATAAGTTAGTTTTTTCCTTCAACGGATGACATTGGAATAGCCACTTCAGGAACCACTGCAGGCAAAATAACAGTAAAAATTGTTTTACCGGGTTTACTGCTTATAAAGATTTCACCCTTTAATGCAAGCACTAAAGACTTTGTAATAAACAGTCCAAGCCCTGTTCCTTGTGTTTGCCTGGTCAATGGATTATCCAGTCTTCCAAACTTTGTAAATATTTTTTGTAAATCAGTTTCATTAATTCCAATGCCCTGATCAGCAATCTCAATTTTCAGTTTATCTCTGACATTTTTTGCATTATGCAATACGCTGACAGAAACAGTTACAGTAGAACCACTGGGTGAGTATTTAATCCCATTATCAATCAAGTTTGTAAGTATCTGTTCCAATCTGTCCCCGTCTGCCCAGACATGGGGTAAGTTGTTTTCAAATTTTTGTATAATTTTGTGATTTGCTGACTTTGAACTTAAAGATTCACAAACTTTGCTAATATATTTTTTCAAATCCAGGGATCTGACAGTTAACTGGAAGTTTTGAGATTCAAGTCTGGATACAGCCAGTAAATCCTCCACAAGCCTTATTAATCTGTCTGCCTGCTCTTTAATTATAGTTATATACTTTTTCTTATTTTCGTCAGATAATTTATCTGATGACTTTAACAATGTATCCGTAAAACCTTTAATACTTGTTAGCGGTGTTCTAAGTTCATGGCTAACTGTACTGACAAACTCAATCTGAGCACGTTCTAAATTTGAACTTATTGGATTTTCAGTATGGAAAATTGTCAGATAGCCACCAAATAAATCATTCAAGCTCTTTTTTGCAGATTTTTTTATTTCAATTTGTCTTGCTTTCAGAGTAATCTTTCTGCCATCTCTGCGAAACAATATTGCTGCCTGTGATTTGATCTTTCCACCTTCACTGGCAGCTGATGTAAGGCTTTCAGGCAAAGAGTATATTCTTGAAGCTTTCTGACCAATAAGCTCCTTTGCACTCCAGCCAGTAATTTTTTCAATTGTTTCATTTACAAAAACGATTTTGCCAAACTCGTCACAACTTACATACCCATCCGGAGAACAGGTGATTATTGCTTTTAATAATTCTTCAGATGAATGACCCAATTTGTTCTTACTTACCTTGATACTTGTATTATTACCCAGTTAAACACTTTGCTATTTGATCATAAGACCAATAACTAAAACCTCCAATAAAAATAGGGATTTTTTAATATTTCAATGCATTTAATTATCTGTATTTGACAAAAAACCAGTAAAGCATTGTACTATGTAAGGTTGCAGTTTAAATAATAAATAGCAAGGAAATAAATGCCTACCTTTAATCAACTGATAAGAAAATCAAGAGTAAAAACCAAAGTAAAAACTAAATCACCTGCACTTCAGCAGTGTCCTCAAAAAAGAGGTGTTTGTACTCAGGTGAAAACAACAACTCCAAAAAAACCAAATTCTGCACTAAGAAAAATTGCCAGAGTAAAACTTACTAATGGTTCTGAAGTTACAGCATACATTCCAGGGGTTGGACACAACTTACAGGAGCACTCTGTAGTTTTAATAAGGGGTGGCAGGGTTAAAGATTTACCTGGTGTGCGATATCACGTTATTCGGGGTACCCTTGATACACAGGGTGTAAAAGACAGAAAACAAAGTCGTTCAAAGTACGGTGCAAAAATGGAAGGTTCCGCAGGAGCTGTTAAAGTTGCTGCAGCACCAGCTACAAAAACAGCATAAAAATTAAAAGGAAACGGTATGCCAAGAAAAGGTAGAGCAGATAAAAGAATAGTAGAACCGGATACAAGGTTCAAAAGTACAAATATTCAGCGTTTTATAAACCGCATAATGCAAAGGGGTAAAAAATCTACCGCTCAAAAAATTGTTTACAGTACATTTGATCTTATAAAAGAAAAAATAAACCAGGATCCGGCAGTTGTTTTCAAAAAAGCCATTAAGAATGTAAGCCCGGTTGTAAAAGTAAAAGCACGAAGAATTGGTGGAAGCACTTACCAGGTACCTATTGAAGTAGGACAGTTTGAAGGTGAATCTCTTGGGTCAAGATGGCTTATTCTTTCAGCCAGGAAACGTTCCGGGAAATCAATGACTGAAAAGTTAGCTGCTGAATTTATAGATGCTGCAAACGGGCAGGGTACAGCAGTAAAAAAGAGAGAAGATACCCATAAAATGGCAGAAGCTAATAAAGCATTTGCACATTATAGATATTAAATAACTGAAATTTTTGGTTGAGCAAGTTTTGTTGACAATGTATCTGCCGGAACAGGTTCTTGAGAATTAGTAGGTTTATCGGGAGTAGTTTGTCTTTTCTGTTCTTGAGAAACTGCTTTTGATTTTGATGCCACCTCTTCAAATTCAACAACTATATTATTATTGTTATCCAAGTAATACAAAGGTGGTTTTAATTTACCAAAGCTAAGAAGTTTAAATAAAGGTTCAAGCAAAAAATTTCTGAGCCCATCTTGTCCTTTGCCACCTTTGTAATTTTCAGTGCCAATTAAAAATTTTATACAATAATTAAATGGCCAACACAGTTTATATTTATTTTCTTCTTCTTTTTTATCGTTTAGATTTTCTTTAACAAGCAATGATATAGGATTAACAACAGTTTTAATTGAATTTTGAAAACCTTTGCTCTTTGCAAACTTTTCAGGAAGTAATGAAGCCTTTGGATTTTCTATAAAAGTATCAAACCCTTCTCTTAATGCCTGAAATGGAATCACTATATCCAGAATCTTTTTAAAGAATCCTATATTAGAAATCCATGGAATGGCAGTCATTAAAGCCCATTCACTGTGACATCTCCTATCACTTAATGCACTTGTTAAGCTTGCCCTGTATTCACTTCCTTCCTTTTGTTTGTCATCCCTGTTCCAGCAAACCATTGATAAGAGACTCTTTTCAACAGCACCAGAAAGCATTAAAAATACATTTAATACGGATGCACCACTTAAAGTAACTTTTTCAAAAACAGGTACATTTTCATAATCTTGCTCATGCTCGTCAAAAAATGTTTCCTTTGCTACGCCCAAAAAGCCAAAAGCACCGGATAAAACCTGAAACCACGCTAAAAAACCATCCTTTAAATATTTATTTTTAAATTTTAATTTAGAAACTAAAACTTGTGTTGTCTCACCAACAGTAGTTAATAAATTAACTATAGTTGCCGGCCCTGGAAAACATCTCCAAAGCGCACCAGCTCCAATAATTTCAATTCCTGCAGCAGCCATTCCAGGACTAACCGGAAAATCGTTTGTTTTTCTAAAATATTCATCACCTAAATCAGCAGCATGATCGCTTGAACTTAATTTTTGGCCAAGCTTAGAAAAATTTCTAGAATTATCTACTTTTAATCCTGATTGAGAATTATAAGTTTGAATTGCAGCTATGTTTAATGTAAGCATTGACAATATTTCTCAACAAGATATAGTATCAATGAAATAGTTTCTCATTAATATGCTTAAATGATAGATCTTCTCAAAAAGTTACATTTCGACATGAACGTCAATACGTCTTACACAAACAACCAGGATCTTATGCAACATTGCTAAAATAAAACCCTAAATGACAAAGCTGTTACTTGAAAAATCAAAAAAAGGCAGAATATGCGGAAACCTGCCGGCTGAAGAGACAAAAGGCGCATCTAATTTTATTCCAAAAGAGTTTTTAAGAAGTGCAATGCCTGAATTACCTGAGATATCAGAAACAGATTTAATCAGGCATTTTTCAGAATTAGCAAGAAAGAATTTTTCAATTGATTCAGGCTTTTATCCTCTTGGTTCATGCACCATGAAATATAATCCAAAGATAAATGAGCAAATAGCAAAAACTGAAAAGCTAAACACACTTCATCCAAAACAACCAGAAGAACAGATACAGGGTGCATTAGAAGTAATGTACATTTTAAGTGAATATCTGAAAGATATCAGTGGTTTTAAAGCTATTACTCTTCAACCTGCTG
>MFRN01000029.1 GCA_001784585.1 Candidatus Melainabacteria bacterium RIFCSPLOWO2_02_FULL_35_15
TAATAGTTTCATTTTTATTCTCCTTTTAATTATTGTTGAATTGAAATAAATAATACTTTATTTGGTTTAACAAAACAATCAGGTAAAGTCTCTGATTTAGTTAAGAGAATTTCATTCAAAAGTCTTAACAATTTACAAATTTGCTGGAATTTTTGATATATTTTCTATAAATGGACACATTAGAACTACAAAATAAACTTACAAATTTAAATAATCTCTGGAACTCTACCAGGGGGTTGCTTTGATTTAAGTAAGATTGATTCTGAAATAAAAAATCTGGAAGAAGCACTGGCAAAGCCTGACATTTGGAATAATCCGCAAATAGCAGCAAAACTTAGTAGCGAATTCAGTTTTTTAAAAAATAAAAAAGAAAAGTTTTTAAACTGGGCAAATAAAGTCAGTGAAATAAATGAACTTTATGACATTGCATTAAAAGAAGAAGATAAAAAAGTATTGCCTGAACTTGAAGCTGATATTTTAAAGCTGGACAAGGAACTTAACTCTTATAAAACAGAACAGCTCTTATCCGGTGAGTACGATATTTCTGACGCTATAGTATCTATTAATGCAGGAGCTGGTGGTACTGATGCTCAGGACTGGGCAGAGATGATACTTAGAATGTACCAGAGATGGGCTGAAATGTTTCATAATTTTAAATTTGAAATACTGGAAAGATCCGACGGGGAGCAGGCTGGAATTAAAAGTGCTACCTTTAAAATAACTGGTCCGTATGCTTACGGTTATTTAAGTGCAGAAAAGGGTGTTCACAGACTGGTTAGAAAATCTCCGTATAAATCCGGAAAAGACAGCCGCCAGACAAGCTTTGCAGGGCTTGAAGTAACACCGGTTATTCCAGAACTAGAGTCTAAAGTAGAAATAAAACCAGAAGAGCTTGAAATAGGTACCATGCGCTCTGGTGGCGCAGGCGGTCAAAATGTAAACAAAGTAGAAACTGCAGTAAGAATCAGACACATACCAAGTGGAATTGTAGTGCGGTGTGATCAGGAGCGAAGCCAGCTTCAAAACAAAGAAAGAGCTATGGAAATCTTACGCAGTAAGCTCTTTAGTAAGTTACAGGAAGAACATGAAGCCAAATTATTAAAGCTCAAGGGTGAAACTGTTTCTGCTACTTTTGGAAATGCCATCAGATCTTATGTCTTAGATGAGGGACGCGTAAAAGATACTAGAACAAAATACGAAACTCGTGATGTTCAAAGGGTTTTAGATGGCGATCTGGATGATTTTATACAGGAGTATTTGAGGGCAGTTGTCAGTTAAAAACCATGTAACTGTGGGTTACATGCTATGCAGCTTTAACCTGTGAAACTATCTGCTTGAAAGCATCTTTATCAGTTACTGCTAAATCAGCAATAATTTTTCGATTTAATTTTAAATTTGATTTATTTAATGCATTTATAAATCTGCTGTAGCTTAAACCTAGTTCTCTGCAAGCAGCATTGATTCTGGTGATCCAGAGTCTTCTGAAATCTCTTTTCTTTTGACGCCTGTGTCTGTAAGCATATTTCCAGGCTTTCATTACTGCCTGATTTGCTGATTTATAAAGTTTACTTTTTGAGCCCACAAAACCTTTTGCAGCTTTTAAAATTTTCTTATGTCGTTTTCTGGTGGCTCTTCCGCGTTTGACTCTCATAATTTTTATTCCTTAATTTGTATATTTTGCATATGGCAGCTGATTTTTAATATGTTCTACCAAAGTTTCAGGTACCTGAAACTTTGGTGTCCTTATGTGCCTTTTTTTCTTTGAGGACATGTGCGTATTAATGTGCTGCTTGCCTGCACCTTTGGCCAAGACCTTACCTTTCTTCGTTATTCTGAAGCGCTTTTTTGCAGCATGATTTGTATGTAATTTTGGCATGAGAAATAAAATTATACCTCGTTGAGACGTAGCATGCTACGGTTGAGACGTAGCATGCTACGTCTCTGCTATGTCTCTACAAATATTTTTATGATTTTTTATGTGAATGCGGCAATGGAACTAATATTACCAGCGCTGTCTTTCCTTCCATCTTTACAGGCTTTTCAGGTGCTCCCCACTGAGATGTATTCTGTACAAAACGGTTTAACAGATCAAGAGCCAGATTTTTATGTTCCATTTCTCTGCCGCGAAGCTGAACTGTTACTTTTACTTTGTCACCATCGTGGGTTAAAAATTTTTCAGCTTTTCTGACATTAACCAGATAATCGTGCCTTTCAATTTTATAACTCATCTTGATTTCTTTAATATCTGCTATGTGTTGTTTTTTTCTGGCATCACGTGCTTTCTTTTCAGTTTCAAATTTATATTTTCCATAGTCCATTATTTTTGCAACAGGAGTTTGTTGATCACTACTGCTTACCAAAACAAGGTCATAACCCCTCTCTTTTGCAATCTTTACTGCCTGCATTGTAGGCATTACGCCAAGCATTTCTCCATCTTCTGAAATTAATCTGACTTCACGTGCGCGTATCCTTTCATTTATATTTGGAAGCTCCCTATAGGGTCTTCTTTCAAATCTTTCAAATCTCAAAGCAGATCCTCCTTTTTTGAGCTACTAGCAACGAACAGTGAGTAGCTAGTACTTCATCAATTAGATTATTATTAGTAAACTTTGTATTTTTTGCAAGCCGAGCGGACACTTTTTTGCGCTTTTGAGCGTAAGCGAAAAAAGCAAAAAAGTTGGTCCGCGGCAAGAGCTTGTAAAAAATACCCAACTTTGCCGAAGAAGGGAGTTGAACCCTTAAGAGCTTTCGCCCGCTACGCCCTGAACGTAGTGTGTTTGCCAATTTCACCACTTCGGCGTGTAAGAACAATAATGATAGATTTAAGAGTAAACCTATCATCAATTTATTTTTTTTAAAACTATTGAAAATCTCATTTACGTTATTTGCTTACCAGTGATTTACCCGTTTTCTGCAAAACAAAATCAATGTCTACTCCAAATTCTTTCTTAAACTCTTTACTTTTTCCAAGCGCTGACCATTTTTCAAGTGCACAATCATATCCTTTTATGTTACTTATCATTTTACATTTTAGCTTTTTTTTAGCTAAATTAGGGCTAATATCAATATCCTTTATAGCACATTTATGTCCTTTATCCAAACCTTCTGCAATTCTTAGAATTGAGCTTAATTCTTTTACAAGTTTTTTGTGCTCTCTTGGCAAATTTTGAAAGTTAGGGTGGTTATCCTTAGGATTGCTTTGTCTGTGATACCTGGCTATATTTGCTATTAGTTCTACCTCTTCATCATTGAAACCTAATAAACCACTGTGCCTGATAAGGTAATAAGAATGTTTGTGGTGATCATTATGTGTTACCAATGAGCCAATGTCATGTAAAATTGCAGCAGCCTGCAGAAGCTCTTTTTCCTTCCCGCCATAGTTATGTAATATCCCTTTAATCTGATCAAAGATTTTAGAACTTAGATTTCTTACATGTACTGCATGCTCCTTCATAAATTTATATTTGTTTGCCAGTTCAAATACACTCCTTTCCCGTATTGTCTGCTGATACTGGAGCCTGTCTTTTATAATTCCTTTTTGTAACAGTTTATCTACAATTAATCCTTCTCTTAAAGCTCTGTCACAGTAAAAGATTTCTTGTGCGTTTAAATTTCTCATTACTGTTTTTAAAATGATGGCTCCGGCTAAAATAATTTCAGCCCTGTTTTTGCTTATATCAAATGCATCTGCACGTTTTTCTTTTGGTGTGGCAATCATCTTTTCAATTATTGTGCAAAGTGATAAATAAGAAACTTTGTAGTGGTTTAAATTTGGAGTGTTTTCAGAGTCCACAAAATTATGCATTCTATAGTCAATATTTGCAATTGTTCTGACAGTTCCCGAAGTACCAACCAAAAAATCAAACTTTCCTGCCTCTTCAATCTGCTGAATCTTTGTCAGGATAAGCCCTTCAATATGATTCTCCATGAACTCTATTTTTTGTAAAAGATCTGATTCGTCCTGTAAATCTTTTTCTGTAAGTCTTAGGGCACCTGCTTTTGTACTTGACAAGTGATAAATAAACTGCTCATCAGCGACTATCAGCTCGGTGCTTCCACCGCCGATATCAATTATTCCGATTTTTCTTCCCACAAGTTCCGTAGCAGAAAGAACACCAAGATATATTAACCGTGCTTCTTCTATTCCGGAAATCACATGTGCATCTATACCCAGCTCATCTCTGATTTTTTGTAACCATTCTTTTCCGTTTACAGATTCTCTTACAGCACTTGTAGCAGATGCAAATATTTCAGTTACATAGTGTCCTTCAGCAAGTTTTTTAAATCTCTGTAGTGTCTCAAATCCTCTTTTCATATCACTTACAGTTAGCTCGTTTTGTGGCTCATGAAATGTCCCGAGGCGGACAGTTTCTCTTAGCCGGTCAAGTACTCTAAATGACTGAGTCTCCGGGTTAATCTCAGCAACAACAATATGAAAAGAGTTTGATCCTAGGTCTATAGCTGCGATACGTTCAGTAGATAAAGTGTTCATAAGTCTTTTGCAGATCAAGTTTAACAAGTCTATTATCGTTTTGTTTTAAAAATGCACCTTTGCCGTTTGTAACCCGTCCTATTATTTTAATTCCCTTCAATTTCACTAATTTTTTACAATCAGCTTCACTAGCTGTACCGACTAATTGATAATCTTCGCCACCATATAAAGCCAGATTTAAAGGACTCTTATTTAAGACAGGTATTTTATCCTCATCAATAATAATTTTTACACTGCTTTGATTTGATATTTGAATTAAACAATCAGCAAGCCCGTCACTTGCATCCATTAATGCAGGGGCATGTTTTTCTACCCTTACAATTTTTTGTCCAAGATTGATTTGAGGAAATATTTTGATTTTATAGTTTTTGGCAGCAGCGTTACCGAAAGTGCCAGTTACAAAAACCAGATCTCCTGCTTTTGCGTTTGATCTGGTTGAAATGCCCCGGCGGAGTGTCTTTACGACTGTTTTGCCGATTACGGTTATTGAGACGCTTATCTCTCTGGATCTTGCGAGATTTCCACCAATGATTTGTGTCTTATATTTTTTTGCACAAGTTATTAACCCTTTGTAAAAGTTTTCTATCCATTTTATTTTTACATTTTTAGGAAGTGATAATGAAATTAGGGCATAAAGTGGTTTTCCACCCATAGCTGCAATATCACTTAAATTAACAGCCATTGCTTTCCATCCGATTTCTTCTGCTGTATAAGTCTTTAAAGTAAAGTGTGTATTTTCAACCAGTGTATCAGTAGTAATGATTAAATCTTTTTCAATAATTGCAGCATCATCAAATAAATATTTTCTTGAATTTGGAACAATGTTTCTAATAACTTTTAAAATTTCTTGTTCGATTGGCATATTCTACCCGCACTCATACCAGTCTTTTCCCCATGAAAGATTTACTACTAGCGGCACATGAAGAGGCTGTCCTAATTCCATTCCTTCTTGTACTAAAGTTTTAATTTTTTCTTTTTCATGCGGATGAACATCCAAAACAAGCTCATCATGAACCTGTAAAATTAATTTTGATTTATAATTTTTTTCTTTTAGATCTTTAGCTACTTTTATCATGGCTAGTTTCATGATATCTGCTGCAGTACCCTGAAGAGGTGCGTTGCAGGCAGCTCTTTCATCTTCACGCTGAAGAGTCTTAATATGGCTCTTTAGATTTTTAAAATACCTTCTTCTCCCGTAGATGGTTTCCGCATAGCCATGATCTCTGGCATGATTTAAAAGTTTTTCAAAAAATGGTTTTACTTTTTTAAATGTTTGAAAATACTTATCTATAAATTTCTGTGCTTCTTTTTGACTTATGTCTAACTGTCTGGCAGTAGCATAAGCACCTTGCTGATAAATCAGTGCAAAGTTTAATGTCTTACCGTGTCCGCGCATCTCAGGAGTAATTTCTTTAACTCCGTAAATTTCCATAGCTGTTCTTTTGTGAATATCTTCACCTGCTTTAAAAGCCTCTATTAATACAGGATCCTCAGACATGTGAGCCAGTATTCTTAGCTCTATCTGTGAATAATCAGCGCTTAAAATCAATCCATTGTCAAAGCTTGGAATAAATGCTTTTCTTATCTTTCTTCCTATCTCAGATCTGATGGGAATGTTTTGAAGATTTGGATTGCTTGAGCTGAGTCTTCCTGTAGATGTAATCGTCTGATTAAAATCACAGTGAATGTTTTTTGTTTTTTTATCAATTTGTTCTGGCAGCGAATCTGTATAGGTAGAGATTAGCTTACTTAATTGACGATATTCCAAAATATTTTCTATAATTCCTGTTTTATCATCCCGTGCAAGGGTTTCCAGCGTACGTGCATCTGTAGAAAGCTGTCCTGATTTTGTAATTTTACCTTCATGTTCTATGCCAAGTTTTTGAAAAAGTATTTTTCCTAACTGCTGGGAAGAGTTTATGTTAAACGGCTCCCCGGCGATTTTAAATATTTTTTCTTCTAACTCCTGTGCTTTTTTTGTAATTATATCTGAAAGATCTTTTAAAACTTTAGTATCAATTCTTATACCGTTTAATTCCATTTCAGACAAAACAGGGACGAGTGGATTTTCAATGGTTTCAAGTACATTTTCCAGAGGTTGTTCAAGCGTAGATTTATAATATTTTGAAAGCTGTAAAGTATATGTGGCATCACTAATAGCATAAGGAGCGGCTTTTTTAATTTCAACCTGTGCCATTGAAAGCTGTTTTTTCCCCTCTCCGATTAATTCATCAATTTTTTGCATTCTCATGCCAAGAATCCTTGCAGCCTGGTCCTTTAAGCCATGCTTTTCATCAGGATTCATTACATAGCTGGCTAACATGGTGTCATAAATATTTTTACCAAGATTTATCCCATGTCGCTTTAAAATTTTGTATTCAAATTTACAATTCTGTGCAATTTTTAATTTTTCATTATCTTCTAAAATCAGCTTTAAAATTTGTAAAACATGTTCTATGTTTAACTGTTTGCCATTCTCGTGACCAAGCGGTATGTAATAAGCTTTTATACCGTCAGATTTTTCTAACTTTGATTTTTCATCTTTAAAATATGAAAGGCTTATGCCTACTATGTCACAGATATTGCTGTTAACTGAAGTGGTTTCCAGATCGATGCAAATAAATTTCTTGTCTTTTAGTACTGAAATTATTTTTTCTAATTCTTTCTCCGTATCAATAATATTTATTTTTAAGTCAGGGGTTTGTAAATCATCAAGTGGATCATCTGTTTTTCCATTTAAATTATCTAAATCTAGTCTCATCTGCCCCTGCCTTTTTACAATAGCAGGTTTTTCCACTATGGCTTTTTCTCCATTGAACATGGCAAGTATAGTTGGAAGCCTTTTTATAAAGCTGTTAAACTCAAATTTTTGTAAAAACCCGACTAATTTATCCATGTCAGGGACATTTAAATGAGCATCTTTTAAATTAATATCTATTGGTACATCTGTATCTATTGCTGCAAGCCTTTTGGAGAGATAAGCACTTTTTTCGCCAGTCAATATTTTTTCCTGTAGTCCTTTTTGAGGAATTTTTTTTGCATTTTTAAAAATATTATCCAGTGAACCAAACTCTGTAAGTAATTTTTCTGCAGTCTTTTCACCGATTCCTTTTATTCCCGGAATATTGTCAGAAGCATCTCCGGATAAGCTCTTAAAATCAATTACTTGTTCAGGCCATATACCCCAGTAATCAAAAACAGCCTGTCTGTTATATTCTTTTAGTTCACCTTTTGATGGGACAAGAACCTTTGTTTTGTCATTGATTAACTGAAATGCATCACGATCGCCTGTGAGGATTAAAACATTGAAACCATCTTTTGTTGCTTTTTTTGCAAGTGTTCCGATAACATCATCTGCTTCATATCCCGGCAGCTCATAAATAGGGATTTCAAAACTTTCCAGTCCTTCTCTTATATAAGGCCACTGAACAGAAAGTTCTTCCGGCATTTCTTCAGGACGATTTGCTTTGTAGTCTTCATATTCTTTATGTCTGAAAGTAGGTTCTTTACAGTCATATGCAGCAGCGATAGCTTTTGGTTTTACTCTGTCAAGAAGATCAAAAATCGCTTTAAAAAATCCATATGTAGCCCATGTAGGAATGCCACCGAGTGTGCGCATATTTGTACGCTCCATGGCAAAAAACATTCTAAATGCAAGATTTGGAGCATCGATTAATATTATGGTGTTGTTTTGATTTGAGTCCAATTTATGTTTTTACCTTCAATTAATTTTACTACCAAATTATTTTTCACCTTTTCTTTGATTACCAAATATAAAAAATATTCCAGCAAGCCTGTCAAGGCATAAAGCAAGTTCAGTGGAATTGTTTATCTTATCTGAGAAAAACCCAAAGCGTTTAAAATAATCAGGTATTGCTGCAATTACCCAGAAAAATCCGGACATTGCATAATTTGAAAAACCCTTTGAAGTCACAGTTTGATCTGCGGGAGTTTCAGAACTAACAGGTTTCTTTTGATCTGTTGCAAGTGCAACTCCGGCTAGCCCTCCAAAAAAATGTCTAATCCCTGCACCAATTTTATCAAAACCACTAAAAGCAATTATTGGACCAATTACCATAAATACTGAACACATAAAAAATGAACGTGCAAAAAGTCCATCTCTTTCAAAGGGTTTTTCACAAATTTCTTTTGTCAGTTTTGGAAGATGTTTAAAGATAGTTTTTAATCCTTCTGTCCAGCCTTCTGTATAAAAGCTGTCATAGTATTGTTGTTTTCCGTCAGTATCTTTTACGGATTTGTTTTCGCTGTCTAATTTTTTTGTGCGGGAGATAATAGAATCAAAATGATTTAGTCCGGCTGAAACCCCTCTTGCTAAGTAAAGATTATAACCACTTGTCAAAATTGCAATTGGAAGCTCTAGTAGCCCTCCAGTCAGTGCAATAATATTTTTCTTTTCAAAAGCAATTGTGGTGTTGATAAGTCCTTGTGATACCGTTGCAAGCTTAGCAATAACACTGCTTCCCCATTCCAGAGTTTCCTGAAAGGAATCAAGAAGCGGGAAATTGCCATTTATGCAAGTTATAAGATTTACTCCGGCAGCAGCTCCATTGAAACCCAAATTTAACCCGGTTTTTATATTGTCACTAATCAGAGGCTTCCGAAGGCTTTGGTTAAGAGAAGGTGTTGTTAATATTTGAGTACTCATTTAAAAACCTTTTCTTTTGTAGTATCCAGGTTGGCATTAGTAAGAAAAGTAGAAGCACCTCTGTCAGAAGTCATTACAAGGTTTGTAAGTCCCGATATTTTATCTTCTAATCCCGGAATCCTTTTTAGCTGATCCACGACTGCTGCTGTAATCCAAGTTATTCCTGCCCATACTACGAGTGAACTAAAATCAACTCCTTTTTTATTTTGACTTTCTTTACTGACAACTTTCATGCCTTTTATACGTGGTTCTGTTTCTTTTGGTTTTATGTCTGTTATAAATGACCAGTCAACTGCTACCCCGCCAGCGTTTCTAATAAGCGCTCCTATGCTTTTAAACCCTGTTATTGCAGTTAATGCACCTGCTATCTGTACAGTAGAAATAATAAGTAATGAATGTGATATATTTCTAATTCTGGATGGTTTTTCAATTAGCTCTTTAACTAATTTAGGAACTTCTTTAAAGAAAGTTGTAAAACTTGCTGGAAATCCACCTCTTTCTCTGAAGTCACTACCAATAAGTGCAATATTTCCATCTTTTACTTTAGGTTCACTCGTTTTATTTTTATCTACAACTGCTCTTCTGTCTAATACAGTTAAAAATTGTCCGGCTCCTTGAGAAAGTCCTCTGTATAACCATAGGTTATAGCTATCACTGAATATTGCAATTGGAACTTCAAGTGCAAAACCAATTGTAGGAATAAGGTTTTTTACTACGAAGTTATCAGAAGCAAGTAGTAATCCTTGCATGCCGGTAGCAATCCTTGAATAGACTCCAGCTATAGATTCGAGTTTATCCTGGATTCCGTCAATGAAATTAAAATTTGCATTTAAAAAAGTAAAAAAGTTTACTAATGTTGCACCACCATTTGTGGCATAATTAATTGCTTTTTTTCCATCTTTGGCATTAAGGCACTCTCTAAGTTTTCCTTCTTTTAAAAGGCTATACCAGGGTTTGGTATTAGCTCCCTGTTGAGTTGCAGATAAAATAGCAGTATCAGTCATTCTTAAATGCTCTTTTAGTTAAATATTGATCACTTAAAATCTTCTTTAATAGAAATAGATTTTTTAATATTATAAACAATTTATACAGACGTTCTTAATTTCTTAATTTGAATTTTAGAATTATTTTATAAATAGTTTACAAGCTATGGATTTAAAGGGTTTTTAAGCAGGGTTTGATTTCTTAACCTTATCTCTTAATAAACTTCTCCAGCTCACTTTTGTTAAGAGGTTTTGATGGAAGAGTGTTTGCATCTACACCCATCATTTCATGACTGCTCCCGCCAGGAGGTACTATGGGCCAGACATTTGCTTCGTAATGTAATTCAAATTCCAACAATATGGGTTTTTGTAAAGACTTGCCATGGCAAACCTCTGCAGCGGTTTTAACTGCGTTGTCTATATCTTTTGGATCTGTAACTTTAATCCCTTTTACTCCAAAAGCCTCAGCAAGCTTTACATAGTCAGGGCTACCAGCACCTAAGTCAGTATAGCTGTAGTGTTTGTTATAGAAGAGTTCCTGCCACTGACGAACCATGCCAAGGTTGTTGTTATTAAACAGAACAATTATTACAGGCAGATCACAAGCAACCATTGTGCCAAGCTCCTGAAAGTTCATCTGGAAACCACCATCACCGGTAATTGCAACTACTGGAATATTTAAACCTAAATCCTTAGTTGCAGCTTTAGCCCCAAGTGCTGCAGGAAAGCCGTAACCCATAGCACCTAAACCGCTTGAACTGCACCACCTGCGTGGTTTATTTATTTCAAGATATTGAGCTGCCCACATCTGATGCTGACCTACATCTACTGTATAAATAGCATCTTTTAAATATTTGTTTAGAGCTAAAAGAATTTGCTGCGGGGAAATCTGGGTTTTGTCTTTAGGCAGATCAAGTGGATATTGTTCTTTCCATTCTTCCATTTGTTTAATCCAGCCTTGGGTGTCACATTTTTTTCCTTCAAGTTTTTCATTTAATTCACTTAAAACAAATTTTGCATCTCCTACAATCGGAATATCCACTACATCTCTCATTTTTTTGTTTTTCCCGATTTCAGCCGGATCAATATCTATGTGAATTACCTGAGCATCAGGTGCAAAGGTTTCAATTTTCCCTGTGACCCTGTCATCAAACCGGACACCAACTGCTATTAAAAGATCGCATTCATGAATAGCATGATTTGCATATGCTGTTCCATGCATGCCAAGCATTCCATAATTTAAAGAGTGATTATCAGGAAATGCGCCTTTGCCCATAATGGTGTATGTTACAGGTATAGAACACGTTTCAGCTAGTTTTATCAGTTCTTCTGAAGCATTGCTTGATATTATTCCCCCTCCAATATATAGCATCGGTTTTTTACTGGCTAAGATTATTTTGCTTGCTGTATGAATTTGTCTGGCGTTTCCTTTTATTGTAGGTTTATAGCCAGGCAGTGTAAATTTATTTTCCATACCTTCTGAGTATTCAAACGTATCGTTTAAAACATTTTTTGGAAGATCAATAAGTGTAGGACCCGGTCTTCCTGTAGATGAAATCAAAAAAGCTTTTCTTATAGTTTTTGGAATTTGTGTGGGATCCAAAACAAGATAACTGTGTTTTACTACCGGCATTGTAATCCCGGTAATATCGGCTTCCTGAAAAAAGTCTTTTCCAATTCCGTATGTAGGAACCTGCCCTGTTAATGCTACTACCGGAATTGAGTCCATATGAGAGCTGCATAAACCAGTAACAATATTTGTAGCGCCAGGTCCGCTTGTAGCTAAAATGACACCAGGTTTTCCTGTGATCCTGGCATAACCATCTGCCATAAAACCAGCACATTGTTCGTGTCTAACAAGAATATGATTCAGGTCATCTCTTTTATAAAGCTCATCATAAAGTCCAAGTACTGCGCCACCAGGATAACCAAAGATAGTTTTTACTCCCTCGTTTTTTGTCAGACAATGAAGCAATGCCTGCGAACCTGTTAATTTTTGTTTGTTTACTTCGGATGACATTCTTTAATATCATACCATCGTAATACCAGGCGTAGGGGCGTTGCATGTAACGCCCCTACGGTTATTTTCCTTTCTTCACCTTTAAATTTATCTCCTGTAAAATCCCGTTAAACCCCTTTTGTCTTGTTTCTTCCCAAAAACCAAATAAATCTACAAATAAACATTGGGAATTATTTATTTGTTTTTTAATTTTGTTTAAATCCTGAAACTTTTTATGCGGTGTCATAAGAATTACAACGTCTGAATTTTGCATAGCTGAAGAGTCAGAATATTCCGGTAAGTACGGATCATAACAGGCTACATTGTAGTCCTGGTAAAAAAGAGCTTTTCTGAGTTTATAGCTAAGAGATGATCTGGTATCGTCAGAGTCAGCTTTGTTTGTCATGCCAAGAATTGCTACTTTATTTATTTTGTAATTTTGTAGTTTTTTAATAATGTAAGATGGCATTGACTCATTGATTTTAAATGCATTTGTTATTAGTTCACTAAATGGGGTTCTGTCTACCAGAAACCATCCTTCTTTGTGCATACCGGGACCGCCATTATTTGGATTTGGGTATCGGAGTTCTGAAGTAGCATCTAAAATTTTATGAATATTTGCACTGAAACTCTCTGCAATTAAATACTGTTCATTAGCCCATGCTGCCTGAATATATGAACTCATATTTTTCATAAGCTTTGCAAGCAACGCTTCTTCCGGAGTCAGCCAGCTTATTTTTCCTTTTGTAATAGTCTTAAAAAACTTTTCTGTGATTTTAAAACTTTCGTTTTCAAATGTTCCTATCGGCTGCGGATTATTTAAAATGTCATGAATATTTTCATTTTCACTTGTTAACTCAGGAGCAAAAGCCAGATAAATATCTCTTCCGACTGTAAAACCGGTTTTGTCTTCAATTAGAGTTTTTATCCTTTTTAAAATTGTCGGGGAAAGAATGTTTCTGAAAATTATTAACTGGTTTCTTTTCAAATATCCTGATATATCAAAAATTGCTCCGGCAACAGGTTCCAGGCTGGGATTTAAATTTGAATCTACTGGTGTACCAATTGTAATTATTACAATATCAGCCTGCGAAACAACTTCATACTCCAGTGTTAATTTTAAGGTTTTACTTTTCAGAGCTTGCTCTAAATAAACTTCTGCACCAGCTTCTACAAACGGTAATGAACCGTGCTTGATTTCATTTATTCTTTCTTCATCGATATCTATGCTTGTAACACTGTGTCCTTTGTTTGCACTAATGAGTGAAAGCCTCAGGCCCAATCTTCCGCATCCGCCGATGACAACTATCCTGCTCATAAACGCTCCATTTTATTTTTTATACCCTTTGTAGAGTTGAGAGGATTAAGTTATTTGGTGTATTTATTAAAAATATCTATTAAGGTTAAGAAAAGCTTCCTTTTAAAGGTTAAGAATTGGTAAAATCAGCTTAAAAGCTGAATTTATAAAGGATTTAGCTTTTTTCAAAAAAAATATTTAAGAACAATTATAGTTTTTATTTGGAAGTAATAATGGCCAGTAAAAGCTGTTTAACTGTTTTTAATTTGTATATATGATAACAAGAAAACTAAATTTTACTGTTTTAGGGTCAGGTATAGCTCCTGTTACTCGTGTATTGAAAAGCAGATTCAAAGATATTAAAGATGATGAGCTAAAAGAAATACAAAGCATAAGAATTGTCAAAGATGAGCCTGGTGGAAAAGACTATGACATTAAAGAAGGTGTTTTAAAAATTGCAATGTCAAAATCAGAAAATCTTGTCAGGGACATAAAAAACGAATTGGATTTAGAGCAAGAAGAAACTCCTGATGAACAAATTTATGATTTAGAAAAAACTTCTGAATCTGCGGATTCATTAACTTCGGAAGAAGAAAAATCTCAGGCTTCTTTAGGGTTTGTTTCAGATATTTTAGACAGAGCTTATAACAGACGTACTACGCTGACTTCATGGATTTTATATTTTATGTTTGGCTTAAAAGATGACAATTTTGGACCAGTATCAAAGGTCCTGAAAAGTAGTAACTTTGCAAGGGTTTATACAGAGTATAAAAGACTTACTGAAATGAATAAATCCGAGGCAGAAAGCTATTTAAAAACTGAATTTAAGAAAAATGAAGAAGATGAAGTAAGTCCTGAAGAAAAACAAAAATTAGTAAGAAGAGCTTCCTTTTTAATAGATAACTATAACAAACTAAATATGAGTTTTGTAAGAACATTTCCTAAGATTTTCTGTATACAAAATATTGCTATGCCATTTTTAAAAATGTTCTTACCAAGAGTTAAACTTTTTGACTTTATGGTTACTATTAATCCATGGCTTTATGATCTAATAAGTGAAAATCTGGGTAACTATGTCGGTGAAATTGGCGAGATTCAATCTGTAAAGAAGGAAACAGATGAAAAAGTTATTTCTGAAATCAGATTAACCCCTCTTAGCTATGAAGAGTTCTCTGTACAGAAGATAATGAGAAATATCCATGATGGATTTGATAGGGTCTTTGGAAAAAACAGCACAGTGTCCTCGATGATTGCAAATAAATTATTAGATAAAAAGTTAGGATATAAGAGCTTTAAATCATTTGCAAAAGAATTTCTTGAAGATACAAAAAAAGAAGGTTTTATTGAAAAACTATGTACAGGTTTAAAAGAAAACGCAGAGAATCCTGAAAACCAGTTTAATATAAATGGAGACAAAAAAGAAAAAGAAAAATATTTGGTAGCAGCTGTAATTTCACGTATTATAAGGTTTGCAAGAACAATAACCCCTAAGTGGGTAACAGAATATTCGAATATCTTTGGTGCTATTTTTGTACCGTTAAACCTTACTATGCCACTCATTGCAAAAGTGTTTCATAAAGGTTTCTTAGGTTTTATTACACATACATTAATTAAAGTTTTCCCTATTGCAAATGAGCTTTTATTTGACCATTTTGCAAACTTTAGAAAAGAAATATTAGATATTCAGAAAGAAACCAATGATGAATCAAAATCAATTTCAAAGCTGTTTCCACCTATAGAAGGAAAATCTGCTCTTACTTCCGGATTAAAGCGTTTATGGGATTCAATTAAAGGGTTTGCTGCAAGTAAACTCTATGGAAAATCAGCGACTGCTCAGTAGAGATAACCCTTATATGACAATAGCTTTTTAGAAGTTCTATCAGCAATATCCCTCATTATGTCTTTTGTTTGAGCTGTACTTGCCGAATCTTGAATTAGTGTAAGGAATTATGAATATGGCAACAATAACAGAAGAATTTAGAACATTAGCTAAAGACCTAAGCGAACTTTATCAGAAGAGGAAGGAACTTGCCAAAGATATTATTTTTAAAGAAGATAGGTTAAGAAGACTAGGATTGATGCTTGAATTTGTAGATAATTTAGAAGAAAAGCTGGGTAATGGCTTCGAAGTAGATATTTAAAGAATTTTGCGCCATATTAAGGATTCACGATTTCTAGAAATACTTCCTGTGAGTTTGGCTTGCATATAGCCTGCCTCAGGACAGGGTTTGAATTACAAAACGATCTTAACATCTCAATTATTAATGGTGTTTCACTTTGGAGACATGTTAAGGTAACTTTCTTCTCTTGTCTTAATTTCTTTGCTACATAAGCAATTTGCCATTTTTTTGTATATTTCCACTTTGACTCATTATTACTCATATATTTCTCCTTAAATAAGGTGTTTATTTAAATAATTGGTTCCTTAACAGTTTCTTAATTTTATACTAGCAAAAAAGCTTACAAAAAAGCTAGAGGGATACCTTAATTTTTTTTAATTTTTTTGATGAGATTAGTAGTTGACGAATTTGGAATCATTGGTACCAGAAAAATTTCTCCACCGTATTTTTTAACTATTTTTGCTTCAGGAAGTATATCCACGCTATATTCTTCTCCCTTAACGTAAATGTCTGGTTTAACAATTTCAAGGAACTTTTCAGCGGTATCTTCATGAAAAATACTGACAAAATCAATACATGAAAGTGCAGCAAGAATTTCTGCACGATCCTTTTCATTATTTATCGGTCTGTCCTCTCCTTTTATTTTTTTTACTGAAGCATCACTATTTAGCCCTATGATTAAAATATCTCCAAGTGATTTTGCTTTTTGTAGAGATTTTATATGTCCTGTGTGCAAAATATCAAAGCAGCCGTTTGTGGTAACTATCTTTAAATCTTTATTTTTAGAACGAAGAAATTGTACTTTGTTTTCTAATTGATCAATTGGAACTATTTCTGCCATTATCCAAATCTTCCTGTAATATAATCTTCTGTTCTCTTATCGCGCGGGCTGCTGAATATCTGTGCAGTAGAATCATACTCCACTAAAAAGCCTGTTCTTTCTTCTGTAGTCCAGAAAAAAGCAGTATTGTCAGAGATACGGCTGGCCTGCTGCATATTATGAGTAACAATAACAATAGTCAGCTCTTTTTTTAACTCGTTTAATAAATCTTCAATTTTTAAAGTAGCAATAGGATCCAGTGCTGAACAGGGCTCATCTAAAAGTAATATTTCCGGCTCAACAGCCAGTGCTCTTGCAATGCATAGTCTTTGCTGTTGACCGCCTGAAAGCTCGTATGCATTTTCCATTAATTTGTCATTTACTTCATTCCAGAGAGCTGATTGTTCCAGGCTGTGAGTGATAATTTCATCAAGAATCTTTTTATCTTTTATTCCATGCATTCTGGGTCCATAAGCGACATTGTCATAAATGCTCATGGGGAAAGGGTAGGGTCTCTGGAAAACCATTCCAACCTTTCTTCTAAGTTCGATTAAGTCAATATCGCTTTTATAAATATTTTCATCATGGATTAGTACTGAGCCTGTAATCCTTGCCCCCGGTACTGTGTCATTCATTCTGTTTAGCGCTCTAAGAACAGTTGATTTGCCGCATCCTGATGGTCCAATGAGGGCAGTGATTTTATTTGCTTCAATCGCCAGGTTAACGTCTTTTACTGCTAAAAAACTGTTATAGTAACAATAAACGTTTTCCAGCTTTATTACAGGTTGTGTTGCAGTTTCAGTGGTCATAATTACCAAACACAGAGGATTTTAACACATTATATTTGGCTAATAGCTAATAAAATATAAAGATTCAAATACCTTATAATAACTGATAATAAAATTTAATCAGGTTTACTTTATGAAAGACCAAACACTACAAAAAGATTCCATTAACCGGTTTCCTTTACATGAAATTAAAAGAAATCAAATTAAACATAGAATTTATTTCTCGGTAAATGGAGAAGGCTATGGACACTCAAGCAGAACTCTTGCAATAGCAAGACAGCTGAATCCTGATGAAGTTATTTTGGGCAGTTATGGATATGCCTTAAAAAGATTTGAAAATACACCTTTTAAAACAGTAGAAATTAGTCCGGAAATAAGTTTCGTAGGTAAGGATGGAAGCTTTGATATCGGATTAACTATTTTAAAAAACAGCTCATGGCCTGTAGCCATAAATCAGTTAATCAGGGAAGAAATGAAAATAATCCGGAATTATGGAGTAACCTGTGTAATTGCAGATTCAAGAAGTGCGCCGGTTTTTGCTGCTCATAAACTCGGGCTTCCATGTATTTTACTTACAAACCAGACTACTTTTGCTCCGTTTTTTGAAGCCGAGTTAAATAATCTGGAAGATAGTCTTATAGAAAAACCATTTAGAGAGTGGCTTAGAGCAGGTACTAAAGCAGTTCTGACAAATGCAACTGAACCGTTTTTTTTAAAAGTAGTAAAAGACTGGCTTAAGGCTACTGATGAAATATTTATTCCTGATCTACCACCGCCGTATTCACTGTGTTTACCGGTTTTATGTAATGAAAGCTTTGTAAAAAAGAAGCAAAGATTTCTTGGACCATTATTGCCGTGGAGCTGGAAGTCGTTAACACAGTCAAATGCTAAATCTTTTTTACCATCTGATTATCGAAGTTTTAAGAAAAAAATAGTTTGTACTTTAGGGGGACACAAGTATCGTAAGCCCTTATTTGACGTAATGCCTTTGCTTGCCAGAGAAATGCCAGATGTTTTATTTATTATTTTAAGTGATTTTAAATCAGATGTTATTCTTCCGAATTTATATTTTGCAGGGTTTGCTGATAATCCTGCAAAATATTATTTAAATGCAGATCTGGTTATTACTCAGGCTGGACACAGTACAGCTATGGAGCTGATTACACTAGGTATACCAATGCTTGTAGTGCCTGATACCGGCCAGATAGAGCAGGAATCAAATGCAAAAAGGCTCTGTGAGCTGGGAGTAGCTTCCATGCTCTCATATAAAGATTTAAACGTAGAAACTCTTTCAGTGGAGATTCGTTATATGCTAAATGAACAAACTTTTCTAAATGCTTCAGGGGAAATGAGTAAAATTGCAAGAGGTTATTTGGCAGAAGAAGAGGCTGTGAGAGTAATCAGGGATTATTCGACGAGAGTGCAGGCGTATTAATAATAGATTATTGTTACTGCCTAGCTATGTTACTAAGTCTCATCTGACTAACCTACAAAGAAAGGT
>MFRN01000030.1 GCA_001784585.1 Candidatus Melainabacteria bacterium RIFCSPLOWO2_02_FULL_35_15
TAAAAAGATAGAAGAAAACCATTTAGAGCCAATAGAATATACCCAATTCCTAATTCCTGGAATATTAGTAGGTAATCAATAGACCTTTTGCGAAAGTCAGCGTTATAGAAGGCCACTAAAAACTGAAGAAATAGTCTTTTTTAGCATGAGCATTACATACGAAAGACTATCCAAGAAACCTTTAACTTTTCAAAGATTAACAGGTACATCGATAAAAGATTTTGAAGCAATCTGTGGCAAAGTTGCTCCTTTATGGAAGCAATTACAAGATTCTAAGAAATTAGATGGTCGACCACCAAAAATAGCGGGTCTTAGAAACCAACTATTAGCAATGATGATGTACTACAGAAGCTATGTTACCTATGAGTTTTTAGGATTCTTGTTTGGATTAGATCAATCCAATGTCTGGAGAGCAGTTAATAAGTTAGAACCTTTAGTAATAAAAGTTATTTCGATTAAAAAAGATCGGACACTAACATCTGAAGAACTTTCTACACTAATCATAGATGCAACTGAACAAGCAATTAATAGACCTACAAAAGGTCAACGGAAATATTACAGTGGCAAAAAAAAGACCATACAATCAAGACAGAAATTAGAATTAATGACAAAGGAAAAATAATCGGAGCATCTAACCCTTACCCAGGAAAAACTCATGATTTAACTATCAGAAGAAAAGAAGATCCTATCCCCAGAGACTCATTAGCATTAGTAGATAGTGGTTATCAAGGTTTACAAAAGAAACATCCAAAAACAAAATTACCAATTAAAAAGACAAAGAAAAGACCTCTCTCTAAAGAAGATAAAAAATACAATCGTAAATTATCATCCATAAGAGTATTGGTTGAAAATACAATTTGCAAGATAAAAACTTTTCGGATTTTACAACAGCAATTTAGAAACAGGAGGTGTAGATATGGGCTAATAATGCAAATTATTGTTGCAATCGTCAATCTGAAGATGGGATTTTGAACCATCTCAAATATTTAAATAAAAAATACCCATCATTATGAAGGTGATATTTGATTTTAGTATTCCTTTTGTAGGTCTTAATAAAAATTACTCTGCTTTCGCAAGAGATCTATTGCATCAATTGGAAGTGGGATTTGGGTTACATTTGTAAATGATTCTCTGTGTAAAACATTTTTTATTATTTTTGAGAATCTTTTGTTTAATACTCTTTCATGACTGTGTTTGTGTCTCTCTTTAGCATAAGCTGAAATAGTAAATATGTTAAAAATGTTTGAAAAACAAAGTATAGAAAGCAGAGTGACTAAGAGTTTTCTTTGTAACTTTGTTCTTTTTTTCATCAGGCATATGATTTAACCAAAAGATTTATTTTTTTTGTATCGGGAAAAGTATTAGGCTTGAATGTAACCCCGGGTTACATCCGTTACATAAGTCTCTGAAAACCATATGAAAAACAAAATATCTTTAAAAGTATGTAAAGTATTTCTCTAATCCTTTTGCTGTATTGATGATACTTTCAGTATCAAATCTTTTTATTTTTTTAATGTTTCTTGCTTCCAGTCAAAATAAGACTGTAGAGGTACTGCATATATATAACCTCTACATAAGTTAGTCAAGTTAGACTTAGTAACATAGCCAGGCAATAACAAAACTGTTATAATTTTTTCATGCCAAAAAATATCAATGTATTGGTTTGTGGTGCAGCAGGAAAAATGGGTCAGTGCGTTATAAGAGCTGTTGATGCTGAAGCCGGATTTAAACTTGTCGGTGCAGTAGACAGATCAGAAAATCCAAATATCGGAAAAGATATTGGAATAATTTGCGGCATAAATGAAACTGGAGTTAAATTATCGGGTGACTTAAAAGAAGCTATTACGAAAACAAATCCTGATGTAATGGTAGATTTTACAATGCCTGAAATTGTAATTGTAAATGCACAAACAGCTCTGAAATCCGGTGTCAGAGCAGTAATTGGAACGACAGGAATGACAAAAGATGATATAAGTGAACTCTCTAAAATATCCAAACAAAATCAGAGTGGGGCAATTGTCGCACCAAATTTTGCTCTCGGGGCTATTTTAATGATGAGGTTTGCAAAAGAAGCTTCGAGATATTTTTCTTGTGCAGAAATCATTGAATACCATCACGATAAAAAACTTGATGCCCCAAGCGGTACATCTATAAAATCAGCAGAGCTTATGGCACAGTCCAGAAAAGAGTTTGGACGGGACAGTGTTAAAGGAAAAGAAACTATAAAAGGTGCCCGCGGTTCTATAGCCGATGGAAATATTCATATCCATAGCATTAGACTGCCAGGAATAATTGCTAATCAGGAAATAATAATGGGAATGCTCGGTCAGACTTTAACCATAAGACATGATACGTTTGATCGCACAGCATTTATGCCAGGGGTACTCATGGCAGTAAAACAAGTAATGGAACTGGATCATCTGGTTTACGGGTTAGAGAATATTATTTAAGGCACCGTTACAAACATTCCGTTTTTAACTACATAAATAGAAAACTTTGGATCTATCAGATCACCCTTTTCATCAAATGAAATATTTCCTGTTAAACCCGGGAAATTTTTTGTCTCTCTGACTGCTTTTGCGATTTTATCAGGATTTTTTTCTTTTACTTTTTCAATTGCAGAAATTAAAATATTTGTAGCATCAAAAGAATTTGCCGAATATGAACCAAGCTCTCTTCCAAATTTATTTTTATAATCCTCAAGAAATTTTTTATCTTTTACCGCAGGCAGTGAAATAACCAAAGCTCTTTCACTGTGACCTTTTGCAGAGTTTATAAACTCCTGATCAAAGACTCCCTCACTGCCCAGAAATGCACTGTTCAGCCCTGTATTTCTTAATTGTCTTAAAAACTTTGCAGCATCTCCGTATTCACCTACAAAAAATACGAGATCCGGCAATTTTGTTTTTAAACTGTTTATCTCTTGTAAAAAATTATCTGTACCTACTTTATACATTTCATAAAAAACCACTTTGGTTTCTTTAGCTGAGTTTATTTGCCTGACAAATTCAGAAGCAAGACTTTCACCATAATCTCTGTTATTGTAGAGGACAGCAATCTTTTTAAAATTTCGGCTAAGTGCAAACCTGGCAGAGAGTTCCCCTTGTTGATCATCCCGACCAATAGTTCTGAAAACATAGCCCTTAACTGGTTTTCTCTCTGTAAAAAATGTGCTTGTTGAGCCCGGGGAAATTTCAGGAATCATTGCTTTAGAATAAATTTCAGATGCTGGTATGGAAATATCGGAATTTAAATGCCCTATAACACCTAATACCATTTCATCCACTAAACTTCTTGCTCTCCATGTGCCTTCTCCTGCAAGACCTCCATCGTCCACAGTAATTAATTTGATTTTCTTGCCATTGATCCCACCTGATTGATTTTTTAAATCAACTGCCAGCTGTGAACCATTTACAATTGAAAATCCAAGCGCTTTATATGGTCCAAACTGCGGAGCTGCTACTGCTATTTTATAGGTGTCTTCATCTTTTGCCCGGGGAGAATTTTTTTGTGCTAATGAGCAACCGCTTAAAGAAAGACAAACAGTCAAAAGCAAGAGATAAAATAAATTATTTTTCATTTGCAATCACCTTGAATTTACCATTTTCCACTTTACTTAAAACAAATCCCGGAGAAGTTAAGTCACCATTTTCATTAAATGAAATCAGGCCACTAACTCCTTTAAAGTTCATTGTAGAAGCTACTTCCCTGGCAATCTTTTCTCCATCCTGAACTTTTACTTTTCTTATAGCAGCAATTAAAATATTTGTCGCATCGTAAGAATTTGCAGCGTATCCTAATGGTACTTTTTTAAACCTGTCAACATACTTGTCAATAAAACTTTTATCTGTAATTGGAGAAGGAGATATTACAACAGCTCCTTCTGTATTTTTCCCTCCGATTTTTATAAACTCTTCATTATCAATTCCATCCCCGCCAATAAACCTGGTCATGCCAAGTCCGTATCTTGGAAAATCTTTTACTAAATTTCCTGCATCATCCTGTTCGCCTGCCAGGAAGACAACATCTGGCTTATACGATGAAAGCTGGGAAATCAATGCTCCATAATCTTTTTTCCCTACTTCTATCATGTTATAGAAAACTATCTGTGGTTTTATTCTTGAATTTACGGTATTTTTTAATGACTTTGCAAACTCACCTGCCAAAAGCTTTCCATAAGCACGATCATTGTATAAAATAGCTACCCTTATTAATCCATGTTTTATAACATAATCAGCCAGAAGTTTTCCCTGAGTATCATCTCTTCCAATCGTTCTAAATACATAACCCATTGTCGCTATTCTTTCCGTAAAATACGGGCTTGTGCTACCAGGGCTAATTTCAGGGATCATTGCACGCGCATAAAACTCAGACGCCGGGATTGAAATATCTGAGTTTAGATGCCCGATAACTCCAAGAACCATTTCAGTTCTGGTCAAACGATAAGCAAAAAATGCTCCCTCTCCAACTAACCCGCCATCGTCTTCTTTAATTAAAACAATTTTCTTTCTGTCAATTCCACCACTTGCATTAGCTTCTTCTACTGCAAGCTCAGCACCATTAATAATTGATTCCCCAAGATATAAGTACGGCCCGCTTTGCGGTGCAACAACTGCAATCTTATAAACTTCTTCTGACCGTGGAGGACTAAAACATCCCCACATTAAAAATAAGCTTAAAATTAAAATGAGCAAATTAATTAACTGTTTCTTCACTTTTTTTTCCTTTTCATTCAATTGTCCCGCCTGGAATTTGTTTTTTGCCAGTCTTAATTCTATCTAACTCTTCAACTGTAGTGATAAAACTAACAGGTAAAAAACCTTCCTGCACTACTATATCCTGCCCCTCCGGACTAAGTACATAATAAATATACGCTAATTCAAGGCCGGATGATCCTTTTCTAATGGCATAGTAAAGATCCCTGAAAAGAGGATAATTACTTTTATAAGCAGCAGCATAAGTAGGAGGAACTCCATCAATAAAAAGAGCTTTTACAGTATTATCCAGATAACTAAAAGGCAGATAACCAATTGCATATTTAAAGTTTGCAATATTTGCCTTCATTTCAGAGCTTGAGTTTGTAACTACTGACATAAGTGTAATTAAATTACTGCCTGCCTTTTTATCTTTTGATTTTTCCATTACACGTTCTTCCAGCGCAGTTCTTGTTCCATTCCCTGATGAATCATTAATTAACTGAATGGGTTTACTGAAGGGAGTTCCGAGCTCTTTCCAGTTTGTAATTTTGCCAGATAAAATACCTTGCAGCTGTTCGGTAGTAATATTTTTTATGGGATTTGACGGATGAACAACAATTGCAAGCACATCATGAGCTATTGTAAACACTTTTAAGTTTTTACTTTCTTCATCTGTAAATGTTCTTGAGCTTGCTGCTATTTGTGCAATTCTGTTTAAAACTGCAATTGGACCAGCACTTGATCCTCCGCCCTGAACCAGGACTTCTACCCTGGTTTCTTTCCTATAATGTGTAGCAAGATGTTCTGATAAAGGAAGCATAGTCGTAGAACCTACTATAACTAATCGAGGATTTTTCGCATGGGACCGGGGAATAAAGCAAAAGAAGGTTAAAAGGCAATACATCATTAAGCCATATTTTAAAATCTTTAAAAAATTCATCGTATTACTCAGTCCTATTATAATAGATACTAATGTTAACCCAGTTCACAATAACTAACTTTGCGATAATAGATCAAGTTGATTTGCTTTTTAAAGACAACTTTATTGTACTTACAGGAGAAACAGGTGCCGGTAAATCAATAATTGCAGATGCTATTGATTTTTTATTTGGTTCAAGAACAAATCCGGATCAAATCAAAACTGGTACAAGTAAAGCAGGTGTAGAGGGAATATTTCATGCAGGGGCATTACATGCAACACCATTACAGGATTGGCTTGAAAAAAATGGTTTTGAAAATCCTGAAGATAAAAATATCTTAACTGTTTCCCGTGAATTAACTCCACAGGGATCAAAAGCAAGAATAAACGGATCTTTAGCTAATGTCTCACATCTTTTATTTCTAAGGAGATACATTATCGATATTCACGAACAAAGTGAACATATAGAACTTTTAAAACCTGAAAAACAGTTAGACATACTGGATAGTTATGGGGACAGCTTACATGAAAAATTAATTAAGGAATATATAAAATCTTTTGAAGAATACCAATTAATAAAATCCAGGCTAAATAATCACCTGAATAATTCAGCAGAGCTGACAAAAAAACAAAATCTGCTTGAGTTCGAAGTAGAAGAAATAAAATCTGCCAAGATAAATGACATACACGAAGAAGAAAACCTTCTGGCAAAAAGAGAAATTCTGCTGAATAAGAAAGACCTCATTGAAAATACAAGTTTGATTTATGAAATTATCAATGGAGAAAATACAGGCAATTTAATTTCCAGTTTATCCCAGATAAAAAAGCTTCTTGCAAATTCCCTGGAATTTGATAAGTCTTTTGAGCCTTATTTTACAACCATTGAAAACATAATTTCTGAGATAAAAGAACTCTCTTCTTTTGTAAACAATTATTCAGGGAGTGTTGACTGTAACGAAGGTGATTTGGATGAGATTGAAGACAGATTGGACCTTTTTTATGACTTAAAGAGAAAGTATGGGAAAACTTTAGCTGATATTCTGGAGTACTATAAAAAAATCCAAATGGAACTTAAAGGACTAAAATCAATAAACATTTCACATCATGAGCTTGAACAATCCTTCAGGCAAAAAGACAAAGAAATAAATATTCTGGCTGAAAAATTAACCGGATCGCGTGAAAAAATTACAAAAGATTTTGTGAACAAAATAAACGAAGAGCTTCAAACGCTTGGGTTTAAACATGCATTATTTGTGGTAGAGTTTACAGAATGTGAATTATCACAAAACGGCAAAGAACAAATTCAGTTTTTATTTACTGCAAATCCCGATGAACCTCCAAAACCGTTATTAAAAGTAGCATCTGGCGGAGAGCTGTCAAGAATAATGCTGGCAATTAAATCTATCATTTGCAAAGACGGGTCGCGACCTGTCCCTACAACGATGATTTTCGATGAAATCGACATGGGTGTTAGTGGTGAAATAGCGTCAAGCGTTGCCAAAAAACTTTATAAAATATCCCGGCAAAATCAGATCTTATGCATAACTCATCAGCCGATTATTTGTGCAATGGCTGATAATCATTTTATAATTGAAAAAAATGTAATTGATGAAATTACACATGTAACAGTAAGAGAAGTTTCACACAATGAAAAAGCAGAAGCCCTGGCTACATTATTAACTCCGGACAAAAAACGAAAAGATGGTATTACCGAAGATGCAAAATTGTTTGCAAGATCGCTTTTGGAGAATGCTAAACGTATTAAAGAGAAGGAATTAATCAGAACAAATTAAAAAACCCAAGCATAAATACTTTTTACAGTACAATGCTCGGATTTAATTATTATTCTTAAATATACAAAATCAAGCCATTGCTATTGGACTGATTCCTTTAATCGCATCAGATGCAAGATTTAAAGCAGGGCCTTTTGGTAAAATCCCTTGTGTATTTCCAACAACTGATGCTGCTTGTTCTGCAACTCTGGGATTAAAAGCCAAATTTCTTGCAGCAGTAACTACTGCAGGTGTTGCTATTGTCATAGAATTTCCTTTCCCAAATTTTTCATTTGATATTTATACAAAGATCGATTAAGAAAAAAGTTGACTTTAAGGCTCGGTTAAAGGAATTTTGATATTATATAAAAATGAAAAAAGAAATTAACATAATCTTTTTTGGTGCTCCCGGGGCCGGTAAAGGTACACAGGCAAAAAAAATGTCCTGTGAACTAAAACTACCGCATATTGATACAGGAAGTTTAATAAGAGAAGCTATTACAAATAAAACAGAGCTTGGCATAAGAGCACAACAGTTTGTTGAAAGTGGGAAATTAGTCCCAGATAATCTTGTAATTAATTTAATCAAAGAAAAGCTTATTATATTAAAAGACAGAAACTTTAATGGTTTTATTTTAGATGGTTTCCCACGGACAATTCCGCAGGCAGATGCGCTTAAAACTTTACTTGAAGAATTAAAGCTCGAGCTTACGTATGTATTAAACATACAAGCACCTGAAAATATTCTTATAAAAAGGCTTAGCTCGAGAAGACTCTGTTCAAATAAAAACTGCGGGGCAATTTTTAATTTGATTACAAAAAGGCCAAAAGAAGAAAATAAATGTGATCTATGTGGTTCACCTCTATATCAGCGCAAAGATGATACAGAAGAAGCAGCGAAAGAACGATTAAATGAATATCATAATAAAACCGCGCCACTTGAAAAATATTACCGGGACCAGAATAAACTGGCTGATATAGCTGGCACAAAAGATTCAGAAGATGTTTATAATGAGATAATAAAAATCCTTTATTTATGCCAATAACATTTTATGAAGAAGAACAATTCGAGACAATTAAGCTTGCAGGAAAACTTGCCAGGCAGGTTCTGGATCTTGTATGTAAATCTGTTAAGCCCGGCATAAGTACCTGGGACCTGGATCAAATTGCAGAAGAATGGATTAGAGCACATGGTGCAAGTCCTACCTTTAAAGGTTACTTAGGGTTTCCGGCTTCACTCTGTACATCGGTAAACCATGAAGTAGTTCATGGCATTCCAGACAAAAATAAAATCTTAAAAGAAGGAGATATTATTAGCCTCGATATAGGTGTAACTGTAAAGGAAAAATTTAAAGATGCTGAATGGAATTATATTGGGGACACAGCAAAAACAGTTGCTGTAGGTTCTATTAATGCCCAGATACAAAAATTAGTGGATGATACCGAAGCTTCATTGTATAAAGGTATTGAAAACTGTAAAACCGGAAAAACCATTAAAGACATTTCCATTGCTGTAAACAATGTGGCAAAAAAAGGAAAGTATGGGATTGTAAGAATGTTTGGAGGCCATGGAATAGGTTCAAATTATCATAGTGAGCCATTTATCCCAAACTGGCCTGAATACTTTGAACACACTAACAACACAGAAATAAAACCAGGTATGTTGTTATGTATTGAACCTATGTTCAATCTCGGTACTGATGATGTAAGAAAACTAAAAGATGACTGGACAATTGTCACTGCAGATCATAAACCCTCGGCACATTTCGAACATACTATTTTGGTTACCGGCAATGAATCATTTGTAACAACCACCCTTTAATACGTTATAATCTTCCTATGCCAAAAGATGCAATTGAATTTGAAGGTATTATAAAAGAATCACTGCCAAATGCAATGTTTCGGGTCGAGTTAGAAAACGGGCATCTGGTACTAGCCCATATTTCCGGGAAAATAAGAAAAAACTTTATTAAAATATTGCCAGGTGATCGGGTAAAAGTTGAGCTTACACCTTATGATTTAAATAGAGGCAGGATTACTTTCAGGGTTCAGGATAAAAGGGGGATCGTTAAGGACATTAACGAATAAAGGAATTTAAAAATGAAACACAGAGCATCAGTAAGAAAAATTTGTGCAAAATGCAAAATTATCAAACGCAAAGGGCGTGTAATGGTGATTTGTGAAAATCCAAAGCATAAGCAAAAGCAGGCATAAAACGTGTAGAGACGCTCCGCTGGAGCGTCTTTACTCCAGCGGAGCGTCTCTACTGCGGATAACAGACCGGTTTATAAGGAAAAAATGCGTAATTGCTTGTTTCAATTGCATAAAAAAGATAAAATTGTTGTCTTTAGAAAACCCGATAGTAAATAATAAAATTGAGGAAACATGGCACGATTTAGTGGAGTAGATTTACCACAAGATAAAAGAGTAGAAATTTCACTTACATATCTTTATGGAATTGGCAGATCTCAGAGTAATAAAATTTTAGAAAAAACCAGTGTTGATAAAAACAAAAGGATGAAAGATCTTACTGATTCTGAGATAAATAAAATCAGGGAGGAGATTGAAAAAAATTATCAGGTTGAAGGTGATTTAAGAAGAATTGAAGGATTAAATATTAAACGTTTAACGGAAATTAATTGTTATCGGGGGATAAGACACAGGAAAGGATTACCGCTTAGGGGCCAAAGAACAAAAACAAATGCAAGAACAAGAAGGGGCAGAAAGAGAATGACTGTAGCCGGTAAAAAGCAAACACCAACTCTGAAATAAAAAGAAATGAAACCAAAGAAAAAAGAAAGAAAAAATGTACCGTCCGGATATATTCATATCCAGTCTACCTTTAACAACACTATTGTTACTGCTACAGACACTCATGGCAATGCACTGGCCTGGTCGAGTGCTGGGGCATGCGGATTTAAAGGTGCAAAAAAAGGTACGCCATTTGCTGCACAGCAAGCAGCTATCAGCGTGGCAAAAAAAGTTTTAGATCATGGCATGAGACAGGTTGAAGTTCAGGTAAGTGGGCCAGGTGCAGGCAGAGAAACTGCAATAAGAGCACTGCAGTCAGCAGGACTTAGAGTAACTGTTTTACGTGATGTTACCCCCATACCGCATAATGGTTGCAGAGCATCAAAGAGGAGAAGAGTATAATAAAGGAGAAAAAATGAGTCAGATAACAATAAAATGCCTGGAAAATAAAACCAATAATGATGGTTCACTTTATGGAAAGTTTTTAATTGAGCCGTTTGACAGAGGTTTTGGTGCAACAGTTGGAAACTCACTAAGAAGGATCCTGCTCTCGAGTATTCCTGGCTCAGCTGTTAGCGGGGTAAGAATTGAAGGGATAACTCATGAGTTTTCATCTATACCAGGAGTTTTAGAAGATGTTGTCGATATAATGCTAAACCTAAAAGGGTTAGTGGTTAAGTCATTTTCCAGTCAGCCGCAAACTTTAAAAATTTCTGCAAAAGGTCCCATGACGATTTTAGCAAAGGATATTATTCTTCCGGCAGATATTCAGGTTATTAATCCGGACTGGAAGATTGCTACTTTAGCTGGTGATGGAAAACTTGAAATGGAAATTATTGTAGAAAATGGAGTTGGCTATGTTCCTGCTGATAAACAAAAAACACAAGACAAACCAATTGACATGATTCCTGTGGATGCAGTTTTCATGCCCATTAGAAAAGTTGCTTATTTAGTCGAATCAGTGAGAACACATGACGGTGTGGATTTTGACAGATTAATTGTAGATATATGGTCAAGCGGCGGTGTAGAGCCGACTGTAGCTTTAGGACAGGCTGCTGCAAAACTAATTGAAAAGCTGGCACCAGTAGCTCAATTTTCCGGTGAATCAATCAGCATACAAGCAGCTGTTGAACCGGTAAAAACAGAGGAAGCTGTAGATCAAAGAAAACAGCTCAGCATCGAAGAGCTGGAACTCTCTGTCAGGGCATATAATTGCTTAAAGAGAGCAAATATTAATTCACTGGGTGAGTTATTAAGCCTTTCATATAATGAGCTTATGAACATTAAAAACTTTGGGAAGAAATCAGCTGATGAAGTATTAGAAAGATTACACAAAATGGGATTGCATCTTATTGACGAAACCATCCCACCGAATATTGATGAGCTGAGTATGGAAAGTGAGGCATTTTCTACTTAATGAGACACTTAAGGAAAAAAAACAGATTATCACTACCAGCAGATCAAAGAAAAGCAGTTTTACGTACCATGGCAAACTCATTCTTTAAATCCGGTGAAATTAAAACTACTTTAGGCAGAGCAAGGGCACTACAGAGAGAAATAGAATACCTGATTACACTTGCAAAGCGCGGTGATATACATGCCAGACGTCAGGCTGCTGCGTTTTTGTATGAAAAGGATGTTGTAAAAAAGCTGTTTAATGAAACTGTCGGTAATTTCAAAACTAAAAAGGGCGGTTACACCAGACTTATTAAAACCCTGCCAAGACGTGGCGATGCTGCTCCTACAGCTATTTTGCAATTAGTTAATTAAGGACTCTTGTCATTGCGAGGAACGCAGTGACGAAGCAATCTTACCTGATCGATAATGTCAAATTTAAACACAACTACTGGTAAAGTCTCCCTAAAAAACCCTGTTCTGCTTGCTTCCGGTACATGCGGAGTTGCAGGACATGAATTTGAGCCTTATTTTAATTTAAGTGAGCTTGGCGGAATAGTTACTAAAAGTTTAAGCATAAAACCAAGAGATGGAAATCCTGCTCCACGCGTAGTAGAAATCCCAGGCTGTGGAATGCTCAATTCAATCGGGTTACAGAATCCGGGCATTGAATACTTTGTAAAAAATGAGTTGCCTTACTTAATTAAAAAAAATGCCACAATAATAATTAATATAGTCGGTGAAACAGTGGACGACTATGCAGGTGCTGTTAATTTTATAAGAGATAAAAATGAGATTTCTGCAATAGAATTAAATCTCTCATGTCCCAATGTATCCGGCGGATTGGATTTCAGTCAGGATCCAAAAAAAGCTTTTACTCTAATCAGTGAAATGAAAAAGTTAACTAAAATCCCTCTCTGGGCAAAACTTTCTCCAAATGTTACTGATATAACTGAAATCGTAAAAGCCTCTGTAGATGCAGGTTCTGATGGAGTTTCTTTAATTAATACTGTTTTAGGTCTTGCTATAAACCGCTGGACTAAAAAGCCTGCCCTTCCACGTGCTACAGGCGGATACAGCGGTCCTGCTATAAAGCCAATTGCACTTAGGATGATCTGGGATACACATAAAAAATTTCCAAACATTCCTATTATTGGAATAGGCGGGATACATACTGCAGATGATGCCATTGAATTTTTACTGTGTGGTGCATCATGTGTACAAATCGGTACTGCAAACTTTGTAAATCCAAAAGCAAGTATTGAAATAATTAATGGTTTAAAGGATTATTGTGAGAAAAATAAATTGAATTCAATTAGTGAAATTGTCGGGGCTGCACACCATTTAGTAACTTTAAGTGGAGCCTGAGATGCAGGAGTTATAAAAAGTACACCACGTGGTGGAATAACTACTTCTATGTTAGAACGGGGGCTGGGTGTAGACCCGGCTCTCTGATTAAGTTTTAAAAACACATGATCTGCCAGATTCTTAAGAATTTCTTTAGAAAGATAACTTTCTATTTTAATTTGTTTGCCTTATTATCAAATTACAAGGTTAAAGTCCAGGTTAGTCAAATTTTTCATAGATGATTTTAGCTATATTAATACAACCAATTAAAACAATATTTGCTCCATTATTTTGGGTACTAGATGAAACTATACCAAAAGATGAAAAGCCAACCTTGGAAAATTTTAAAAAATGTTATATCAACAAATGTAATAAAAACCAACCGCCGGGAGATGTTGAAAAAAGGCTTCTCCTTGAACTTTTAGGCAGTATTGGTGTTATTAGTGGAGCAATGCTTTGGGTGTATGGTTATTTTAAAAACAGTAAATTTTGGAAATATCTTGGAGGAGGATTATCGTTTGGAGGACTTGGAACAACTATTACTGGACTTATTCAATATGCCAGATTAGGAATCGGTGAACTATTAAAATTACCTAAAAAATCTGATCCTATAGAACCAGATGAAAAAAATAAAGCAAATGATAATCCGGAACCAGTTCCAAAAAATATGAGCTTAGTTCCTGTAAATAATGAAGTAGATAATGGAGATAGTACAAAAACTAAAGATCAAAATGGACAGAAGGATGTTATTCAGGACGAGTTAGCAGAACCTGGTTACGGAAAGCAATTGCTTAACATAGGTGAAGGAGCTGTCAATAAAGTCGCCGCAACAACCTCTGACATCCTAGAAAGTCATCCTAATCTTAAGCCTTTCATACTTATAATTCCTGGCGGGGGCAGTATATTGTTAGCAGTTGAAGCTGTTAAAATCTTTAATGAGTTTAGAAAAGGAAATTTTAGCTTTGAATATGCTGATCCTAAAACTGGGCAAAAGACAGAGTATAGTTATTCTGACGACAAGACTAAAAATAAAATCTTATTTGAAAAATCCTGTGAAATATTAGGAGTTAATGAGAATTCGACTGAGGAAGAAGTTAAAAAAGCGTATAGAAGTGCAGCTAAGAAATATCATCCTGATAGAAACTTAGGAGATGAAACTGCTGTCGGACAATTTAAAAACTCAGCACTTGCATATGAAATTATTCGAAAATATAGGGGCTGGGATTAAATTAATAGCTCCTGCTTCGTCATACAGTGTAATCCACCGCCTTCTTCTATTAAAAGAGAGCAATCAATCCCTGCTATTTTTCTGTCAGGAAAAACCTTTTTAAAGGTTTGAAGAGCTTTTTTATCTGCCAGGCAGTTAAATGTCGGAATGATTACCCCGCCATTTACAAAAATAAAATTTGCATAAGAATTTGGCAGTCTTTCGTTTTTAATTTCTATACGATCCGGCACAGGAAGTTCTATAACTTCTAATTTATATCCCTTCTTTGGATGTATCCACTTTTTTAAATATTCAATGCTTTCATTTAGATGTTCATAATTATTATCTTTTTTATCATTAGATTTGCAGATTAAAATCTTTCCTGGACCGACAAATCTGGCTACATCATCTATATGTCCGTCTGTATGATCCCCTTCCAGTCCTCGTTTTAGCCAGATTATTTCTTCTGTATTAAAAACAGATTTTAAAATGTTTTCAATTTCATTTTTACTTAAGTCTGGATTCCTGTTTTTATTTAAGAGACATTGTTCTGTCGTAAGAATCAATCCATCACCAGAAAACTCTAAAGATCCTCCTTCCATGATGATTGGATAGGATTCTATTTCACAGCCTAAGTAAAATGCCATCTCTTTCGGAATGTTGTTATCCAGATTCCACGGAGAAAATTTTCCTCCCCATGCATTAAATTCAAAATCAATTAGTACTGGTTTTTTCTTTTTCCCGTCACCTGTCTCCATAAAAAACGGGCCATAATCCCGGATCCAGATATCGTTATTCGGGATTATAATTTTTTTTAGTTTATATTTTTTCTGTTGAGACATACTACAGCATGTTTCTTCCAGGAATTCTTCATTTGGAATTATCAAATTCACATCCTGAAATTCCAGGATTTTATTCACCAATTCAATATAAAATTTTTTTATTTTCTCTATTCTTTTCTTTCCCCATTCCTTTTCATTATGAGGCCATGAAAGCCAGGTAGCACGCTGAGTTTCCCACTCAGCAGGATAATGTCTGTTAGCTGTTAGCTGCAGACTATTGGTTATTGGTAAAAAGAATTTCTTTTCCTTAATTTTCATCTGAATACTTTAACAGACTATTATAACTGTCAATTCTTCTATCACGTAAAAATGGCCATATCTGTCTGCATTCTTTTGTTTTACTAAAATCAATTTCTACTTCTGAAATAACTTCATTTGTTTTGTCTTGTTTAACCAGGGCCCCATAAGGATTTACTAAAAAAGAATGTCCCCAGAAATTTAAGTGCCCTTCTTTTCCTGCTCTGTTTACAGCCATGACATATATTCCATTTGCAATAGCATGTGAGCGCATAATGGTAGTCCAGGCCTCAACTTGTTCAGAGTAAACATCAGCAGGTTCATTATCATCCCAGCCAATTGCAGTAGGATAGATTAAAATATCCGCACCTTTAAGAGCTGTAATTCTGGCTGCTTCCGGGAACCACTGATCCCAGCAGATTAAAATACCAAGATTTCCAAGAGATGTTTTTATAACTCTGAATCCCAGGTCTCCGGGGGTAAAATAATACTTTTCATAAAATCCAGGATCATCAGGAAGGTGCATCTTACGATAGTGTCCTGCTATTTCTCCGTTATTTTCTATAATTAAGCAGCTATTGTGATAAATCCCTTCTGTTCTTTTTTCAAAAATCGGCAGAGTTAAAACAATCTTTAAATCTTTTGCAAGCAATTGAAAATGTTTTATTATATCTGATTTAATTTCAACAGCTGTATCAAAGTATTTTTTATCTTCTGTAATCGGGAAATAATCCCACAAAAATAATTCAGGAAGCACTATTAATTTTATATGATTCTTTGCAGCAGATTTTATTTTTTCTGAATAATATTTCAGGTTTTTATTAAAATCACCCTGTGATTTCCCCTGAATCCATGCTGTTTTAAACGATGGCATAGAGATATTTTAACAGGACTTATATAAATAAGTTTTTCTACTTTGTTCCATTTACTTGATGCTGCACTAAGGAGGAGGAGCAGAACCAGCATTACTACCGACATTTGGTGCTTCTATGAATGAAATTTCAGGATCGTTATTTGGTTCTGGTGCTACTTCAGGAGTAGCTGTTATAGCAGCTGTGGCAGGCGATTGATCAGAGATATCATCATCATCTAAAGTTAAAACCACATCGTCACCTTCATTACTATTTCCAGAGTTATCCACTGAACCTGCCTGATATTTAACCTGAAAAATAATTTTGTTTCCGCTTTCATCTTTCTTATGACATTTAAAAGTACCATCTTCTCTTTTTTTACAGCATCGTGACTCAAAGTTTCCTGTATCATCTTTTCTACATTTCGGATAGATAAAATTTGCATCTTCACTACAGACAGGTTTTGCATCACCGGGGCACTGAACTTTCATCTTTCCTTTATTATTTTTTTCACAGCTACATTCCTGTGCATTTGCAAAGTTATTAATTATAATTCCCAGGCCAAGAATTAAAATTATTGAAACAAAAAGGCTTTTTCTTCTCACTTTAAATCCTCACTAAAAACCTCTAACCAGTTCACTAGGTTTCTTATACCCCTATTTAAGAGGTATTTTTAGTAGGGCTAGCCCTGCTTCCTTAGATAGTCCAGACTTAGGGCATGATCATGATGCACGCAAACTATTTTACGGTATATCGGAAGAAGCTCTACATGAACCAGTTCCAAATACAGTACCTAATTCATCTACACAATCTCCTTTAGTTTTTGTTCTAAAGATGTGGTCACCGGTTTCATCACTTGTAAGCCGGCAACAAATCAAAGGACCTTGAGAAGAATTATTATTAGCTGTGGTAGCAGCAGCAGAATTAGATCGAGGCTCAGGCTCTTCTACTACTACAGGAAATGGTTCATTATCAGGCTCTTCAGCAGTAACTTCATCATCTGCAGATGATTGTTCAAAAGCAGGAGTTTCAGCCGTACGTTGCTCATCACTGGAAGGTTGTTCTATAGCTTGAGGAAAGGCCTGAGGAATATCGAATTGGGCAGGACGCCCATCATTAGAAGGCGGGGAATTGAGAGCAGGAGCTGGAGCTGGGGTTGGAGCATTTAGTAGAACTTGAGTTGGAACAGCTGCAGGAAGAACAGGAATACTTGGGAGACGTTCCTGAACAGTTTTCTGTATTTGAACAAACTCTTTGGCTTGTTTTTGTACTTCAGCAGGAGCTGCTGCTCGTTCACGAATTAAAGCTCGTGGTCGTTCAGCCTGAGGCAGTGGTTCCTGAGTAGCCTCAGGCTCTTCCTGCTGACCAGCAATAAACTCTTCCAGAACAGGTTCTTGTACATCAGCATCACGAGTATGATTGGGTAAATTAAGAGTATGCTCAGCAGGCGATTCAACTGGCGGTGGCGGAGTTTGTGCAGCAGGCTGTTCAACTGGCGGTGGATCAGCAGTTTGAATAGAATCACCAGGACGCCCGCTATCAAATCCACTATTAGGAGCAACACCAGCTTCTCCATCCTGCTGTGCTATTGCCGGATTATTCTTTGACTGTAGTAATAAAATCCCCGGGCCAAGAATTAAAAATATTGCAATAAAAATAATCTTTTTTTTCATAGTAAACTCTTGTTTGGAATTCCTTACTTCTGCTCTATTAAATTTTTTATACCCTCAGATACTGGCTGTATTATTAAGTTCTAGGTTTAATTTGCAGGGCAAGCCCCTGTAAAAATTAATGTTTATCTGGCTTTGATTAAACTTGGTTTTATTTTATTTAAGATTATATTTAAGATACTGCCCACAGTTTCTTTAGCCATAATACCTTCATAACTTAGAGTAATTCTGTGTCTTAAAACATCAAAGATTAATTTTTCCACATCCTCTTCTTTTACATAATTCCGGCCGCAGATCAGTGCAAGTGCTTTTGATGCTTGGGTAAGATTTAATGATGCTCTTGGACTTGCACCATAGCTAACATAGCCCGAAATATTTTCAAGTTTATAATCCATCGGATTTCTTGTAGCTGAAATTAAATCAGCGATAAAATTTACAATGCCTGGATCTACATAAACTTTATTTACAAGATTATTAATTTCAACAAGTTCATTTTTTGTAATTGATTTTTTAATGTGAGACAACTCTTCAGTACAAAACCTGTTTATAATTGCAGCTTCTTCTTTTGAACTTGGATATGAGATTATAAGCTTAAACATAAATCTGTCAATTTGCGCTTCAGGAAGCTGGTATGTTCCTTCAGATTCAATCGGGTTTTCTGTAGCAAGGACTATAAACGGTTCATCCAGCTTATGTGATTTCTTTGCAATTGTTACCTGCTTTTCCTGCATTGCTTCAAGCAGTGCGCTCTGGACCTTTGCAGGAGCACGGTTTATTTCATCTGCTAAAACAAGATTTGCAAAAACCGGTCCTAAGATAGTTTCAAAATCACCTGTTTTTTGATTATAAATCTGAGTACCTGTCAGATCTGACGGCAGTAAATCAGGAGTAAACTGTACTCTTTGAAATTTTAAATCCAGTGTTTCTGCAAATGTTTTTAAAATAAGTGTTTTAGCTAACCCTGGCGGACCTTCAAGAAGAATGTGTCCGCTGGCTAAAAGTCCGACAAGTATTCTCTCTAAAATATAATCCTGCCCAACAATTATTTTTTTTACTTCATAAAGTGCAGATTCAATTTTTTTTGCAGCTTCTAGGTACTCTGTTTTTGTTTCCGGCATAGTAATTATTATAAATGATTATTACTATATCTTAAGCAGGGAAATATTTACTTATCTCTTTTTAATATAAATCTATCTCTAACAATATTTTTGGGTATAAGCAATGTCCTGAGAGCATCTGTGCCATCTGATTTTGTAAAATACCCTTCAACAAGATAATGTGTTACCAGGCCGCTTCTGTATCTAAAAGTCCCTTCCTGATCATAAAAACCATTTACACCTCTTTTAAGAGTTAGAACAGCTCCTGGTTTTACAAAAAACTGAACTGTATTATTTCTTTCTTCTTCAGGTTGTAGTGGTATGTAAGTATAGTCATTGCTCAGAGGTGTTATTTTTGTATTATCAGCTATGCGAGGTGTTATTCCTCCACTACTGACTAAACCTATTGCTTCTGCTAATTTAACAATGAAACCCATAATAGTTTTACTATAGCAAAGTCAGGTTAACAAATTTGATTCCCTTTAGAATTTCTTTAGCTTTTATGAGATTGCTGCAAAGATAGCCTTTTATAGCTGTTTAATATTTAAGAGAGCTGCTTCAAGAGAATCAAAACATATTGCATCAATATTTTTTATGGAGCCGATCTTTTCAAAAAGAACTTTAATAGGTGGCGTTATTCCAACAAAAAACACTTTTACTCCATTTTTTGCCAAGAATTCTATTGCATCTTCAAGAGCATAAATCCCTGTTTGATCAATAGTAGGAACATTATAAAACTTTATTATCAGATACTTAATATCTTTCATCTTCTCGATAGCTATATTAAAGTTCTTTACTTCTCCAAAAAAAAGCGGGCCATTAAAAGTATATGTATAAATTCTCTTCCTGAATTCAGAAGGAATATGTTCAGAAATTTCATGAAGATGTTCAAGATTATCAAAACTGGAGTGAGTTGAAAGACTTTGATCACTTAGTTTTTTTGCAAACAACACACTTGCAAGAGCTATACCAACTGCTACAGCCACTATCAGGTCAACAAATACAGTTAGTGCTAAAACACAAAACATTACTATTGCATCCTCTTTCGGTATCTTGCAAATATCTTTTAAACCTTTGTAGTCGATAATACTGACTCCCACAGTAATTAAAATTCCTGCCAGGCATGAAAGAGGAATTAAAGAAGCCACTGGTCCTAAATATAGAAGTACAGCCAGTAAGAATAATCCATGTATGATTCCGCCTAAGTGTGTAGTACCTCCGGAACGCAGATTTACAAGGCTTCTCATAGTCGCTCCTGCCCCGGGAAGTCCACCTGTTAATCCTGCCACAATGTTTCCAATTCCTTGTCCTATTTGTTCCTGATCACTATGATGTCTTTTGCCGGTAAGCCTATCCATTACTATGGAAGTAAGTAACGAATCAATGGAACCAAGTATCGCAAGAGAGATTGCTGAAGGAAGTATTAAGTGTAATTCACTAATGGAAATCAAAGGAAATTTTAGTAGTGGAAGTCCATGAGGAATTTCTCCTATCCTTGGTAAATCTAACTTAAAGTAGACTGAGGCTAAACTACAAATTATAAGAGATACAAGTGGAGCTGGAATTTTTTTTGTAATGAAAGGAAAAAAATAGATTATTAAAATTGCCAGTAAACCAATAAGCAATGCATTCAAATTAAAATCTTTTGTAATGCCTGTAAAATATCTAAGAGCTTGTCCTACATCACCAAATGTCTTTAAACCAAAAAGCGGATTGATTTGAAGAATGATTATTATTAAACCAATACCACTCATAAATCCTGAAATCACAGGATAGGGTACATATCTTATTAGTTGTCCGGTTTTAACAAGTCCAAAAATAATCTGAAATATTCCGGCAAGTATTACTGCAGCAAAGACAAGTTCAGGACGGCCTAAATGCCCGGCAACAATTGTGGCAGTAACTACTGTCATTGGTCCTGTAGGTCCTGACACCTGCGCTGGTGTTCCACCAAACAGTGCAGCAAAAATACCAGCAGCCATTGCACCGTATAAACCTGCTTCTGCACCGAGTCCTGAAGCTACACCAAATGCAAGCGCCATTGGAAGAGCTACTACACCTGTAGTAAGTCCTCCGAGAATATCACCTGCCGGATTTGCAAAGTATCTGGTTTTGAAATCTATTTTCATTTTGTTTATATTTCACTAACTATAACAAGATTTGCAAAGAAATGTCTAACTTATTAATTTAAAGTAAATTAATCAAAGAAAAAATTGTAAAATATAGCCTTTTCCCCTATAATTAAATCAGAGGAAATAAGCCCATGTCAGCAAATGAAAAACAGAAACGTCAAAAAGATAATCCACAGGATAAAATAAATACTGAAAATAAGAAAAAAGGATTTCAGCCCCCGCCACCAAAACCCTTTCAACAATTTTCCAGTCCAAACAAATTTAAAGGTGGTGGACCGGGGCAGTCCTTTAATGCATTCCACCGCAGGTTAGGGAAATAATCTTGCGCTTCAGTGTTTCAGAGCTGCTTAACTTCTATCGCTGTCAGAGACTTTTATTTTTAAATAAATATGGTGATAAGAAATTTCAGCTTGCACCAAGTGATTTTTTAAAACGGCTCTGGAAATTTGGACGTACTTATGAGTCCAATGTTATTGACTTTTTCAAATATGAGAAGCCAAAATACAAAGTCGGGGATTATGAAAAAGGATTTGAGGAAACACTAAGGTTTATGAAAGCCGGTGTGGAAACTATTTACCAGGGAGTTTTAAGAAATGATGAGCTGCAGGGTATTCCGGATTTTTTAATTAAAGCAAAAGGATATTCACTTTTTGGTGATTATTATTATTATCCGGTAGATGTAAAAGGTGCTTCTACTTCCAGGGAAAGATATTTGTTTCAGCTTGCAAGCTATTCATATTTACTGGGGGAAATTCAGGGATTTACTCCCCTTTATGGAGGGCTTTTACTTCTGGATATGGATTTGCAGATAAGGCATTTTTATACACTTATAAAACAAGTTGTTTATAGCATCAGTGAAAGTAAAAAAATTTTAAGTGACAGTGAAAATATGCCGGATTTATTTATAGATTCAAGCTGCCAGATGTGCCAGTGGTATGATTTTTGCCTGCCGGAAGCTCTTAAAAGAAAACATTTGTCACTTGTGTACGGTGTAAATAAAAAAATAAAAGATAAACTTGAAAAAATATCGATTAAAAATTATGCAGAACTGGCAAATTGTACAGAAGAAGATTTTTCAGGGATTGAAGAACTCTCCGGAAAAAAGGGGGAATCAGTAATAATTCAATCCATCTGTTTAAAAGAAAAAAAGATTTATTTAAAATCAATCCCAAATATAGAAAAAGAGGAAAAAGAAATATTTATAGATTTTGAAAGTGATATGGTATTGAATGAAAAAGGAACTGAGCTTATAAGGATAGATTATTTAGTCGGGCTTTTAAAATGCAGTGATGGAAAAAAAGATTATTTTTCCCTGCTGCTTGAAACAGACGAGCAACTTTTATCTGATTTTACAAGGTTTTTAAACGATCATAAAGATTATATTTTTTATCATTACGGACATTATGAAAAGTCTATCTTTGAAGATAAATGGGCAGACTTACCTAAAGTAAATCTGGTTAATATTGAAAAGATAATCAAAGATTCAATGGTCCTGCCGGTCTCAGGCTATTCTTTAAAAAACATTGCAAAGATATTTGGCTTTAAGTGGAGAAACAAGGATGCAAATGCAATGCAATCCATGTGTTGGTACAGTAATTATCTTGAAACAAAGGATAAAAAATATCTGGATATGAGTATTGAATATAATCAGGATGACTGCCTGGCGTTGCATTTTATTAAAGAGTGGCTTTTAAATTTAAAGAAACAGGAAATTCCTACAGGTGAGTTTGTCAGCATTAAAGAGATCCTTCTTTCCTTTTTTCCTTAAAAAACATAAATAAAACAGGTAACATTGTCATAGAGACAAAATTTAAAATTTTTGCCTGATCTAAAAAAGTAAGAGCATAAACATGGCTCAATGAAAGTGCAATAAGGATATTTTTAAGAAAGCGAGGCTGAAGAAAAGGAATTAAAACAATAAGATTTAACAGATACCACGAATGAAACTTTGCAAGTGTAAAAGCTATAAATATAAATAAAACCAAGGTAATTTCAAAAATTAAATTTGTTTTTTTCTTAAATAAAACCCAGAAATAAAATACTAAAAATGTTATATAAAAAGAAGATTTTAATATAAATTGGAGCTTATCAGGATTAAACTGGAGATTTGATAAATTACAAATGTATTTAATAACAGTAAAAACTGCTGCTATTAAAGACTGGTGAACCAGACCCAGATTTGAAATTAATTCATTAGAGCTGCTTATGGACAGGTTTCTGAATGAAATTAAATAATCCATTGAAAAGATAAGTATCAGTAATAAGCCGGAACAAAATCCAAGCAGTAAATTCACAAAGACTTTTGCATCTGTTCTTTTTTGCAAAAAGTAGAACGTGATAACAGGGATAATTAAAGCAGAGACATATTTTATTCCAAAGGCAAGGACCAGAGAAAAAATACTCCAGAAATATTTATTATTATTTTTACTCTTAAGCAGCATATAAATCCCTAAAAATATAAATACTCCTGAAACCAGGTCATTATGACAATTCCATAACCCCTGAATTAAAATCAGAGGGTTCCATGCTATTAAAAATAAATCTTTTGTCTGATTTAACTTCGACACAAATAAAATCAGGAGAAAGTACAGAGTCAGATTTAAAAGTTTAAAATTGATAAAAGAAATAAGAAAGTTATTGTTGCTCAGATAAACGATTGCTTTTGTAATAAAGATAAATACAGGTCCATAAGTAGTGGGCTGATGCGGCCATGAAAAATTACAAAGCATCCTGTTAAAACGATAATCTTTAATATTATCCACTGTTTCCAGGTAAGGATTCTGGTGATAGATGGATTGTTGTGCGCCTCTTGCAATATAACCGAATAAATCCGAAGAGTGAGATGGGATTGAAACAGTCATTAATACTGAAAAAAGAACAGCCCATTTAATGATTGCTCCATGGCTGATTGTATTTGACTGAACGATTTTATAACCAAGAAAAAATAAAATTATCAGGCTACTTGAAATAAATACAAAAAATAAATCATCTATCAGTTTGTAGGGAATGTTTGTATTAATCAGAGCTTTGTAACCTGCAAGGTTATATATACTCTTTGAAATATTTTCTATATTAGTTATCTTACTATCATTAAATGTAATCAAATAGCTTTTTAAAGGGAAATAATGCCTGTTAAAAAACCAGGCTGCAAGAAAATTAAAATGCCCGCAAATTGCTGCTATAAAGTAAACTATAAAGGTGAAGATTGATATTTTTGTGAACTGCTGATGACCAATATTACTTTTCATGTTATTTCACATACTCACTGGGACAGAGAATGGTATCTTCCATTTGAAGTCTTTAGGATTGAACTTGTAGAACTTATAGATAATCTCCTCAACATTTTAGAACAAAAGAAAGATTTTATATTCCACCTGGATGGTCAAACAATAATTTTACAGGATTATTTAGAGATTAAGCCTTATAAAAAAGAACAAATTAGAAAGTTTGTAGAGTCCGGAAATCTTTTAATTGGTCCATGGTATGTGCTCTCTGATCAGTTTTTAACTAGCGGAGAGGCAATAATCAGAAATCTGCTTTATGGTATGAGAGATGTAAAAGAATACGGGGATGTAATGATGGTAGGCTACAATCCTGATCAATTCGGACAAATAGCCCAGCTTCCCCAGATATTTAAGGGTTTTAATATTAACTCAGCTCTAATTGGTCGCGGGATTCAGGATAGCATTGCTGAACACAACTGGTTTGGGTTAAATGGTGAGAGCATTTTAGCAATTTCTCTTACTCATTGGTATAACAATGCCCAGAGATTCCCGGAAGAAGATACACACAAATATATCGATAAGATTTTTGAAACCCAGGCAAAAACATCCAGATCAAACCACATTTTATTAATGAACGGGTGTGATCACTTATCTGCACAGAGCAATTTATCTGACATTTTAAAGTCTGTAAACCAGAATCAAAAATGGCAACTACAGCAAAATAGTTTACCCGAAGCAGTAAAAAATATTATAAACAGTTCAAACAAAAAAAATTATCCGATTTGTTACGGTGAACTTCGTTCTGACAATAATAAATATATCCTTGCCGGTACTTTATCAAGCAGGGTTTATCTGAAACTTTTAAATTACAAATGTCAGACAATCCTGGAAAAAATTATTGAACCTTTAGCTGCTATTTTAAATATTCAACAAAATAAAATTTATCCTTATGACGAAATTAAATATGCATGGAGATTATTAATGCAAAACCATGCGCATGATTCAATCTGCGGTTGTTCAATTGATGAGGTTCATAGGGAGATGGAATTACGTTTCCTGAAGGTAAATCAGGTTTTGGATAAGATAAAAGAAAACCTTTGTAAAGATAAAGACACTGCATTGCAGTATCTTTATCTGCAAATAATCAATCTGACTAATTTTTACAGAAATGATGTTATTGAAGCAGAACTTGAGGTTCCAATGGGTCCGCCATCAGAGCATCCTTCTGCTACTCCTACGGTAAATAGACCAGAAATTAAAAACCTGGCTTTAAAACTAGACGGGAAAGAAGTAACCTTTCATATTCTGGAGAATTACATGGCTTATAAAATGATACGTTCTAAAGATGAAGTACCTTTACTGCAGGCTATTCAGAAGATAAAAATATTGCTGGAGACAAATGTTAAACCATTTTCAGCAATAAGTTATGAGATCTGCACAGAGACAGAGAAAGAAGCCAGAAAGCAGGGAAACTTTGAAAATCAAAATTACAAGCTTGAAATTAACAAGGATGGTTCATTTAATATTTCCCTGAAAGAAAAAAAATGTAAATTTGAAAATATCCATTTTATTACTATAGAGAATGATAAAGGAGATGAATATAATTTCGTACAGGATGAATTTGGAACTACTCTTTCATCAAAGGACTGGAGCTGGAGCATTAAAGTAACGGAAGAAAATAATTTAAGGAAAAAAATTATACTGGCCACAAGTGATGTTATTGACATTAAAATTGAATTAACCTGTTACAGAAATTCAGACAGAATTGACTTTAGAACAAAAATTCAGAATACTCTGAAAAATAAAAGAATAAGACTGCATTTCCCTGATAATCTTCAAGCAAATTATATAACAGCAGATACGCCGTTTGGAATAATACAGAGGGCATGTCCGCCGGCAGACTGGATAAACTATGCCAATTCACAACCGTTGCATAACTGGATAGATCACAGTAATGATGAATCTGGTTTAGCATTTTTTGGTGGTGGGTTAGCTGATTATGAGCTTTTCAAAGATGGAAACGGGTTTGCCGTTACATTAATCAGAGCAATTGGAAGGCTTTCTTCTGTAAAATCCCACTCATTGATTGAAACTCCTGAAGCACAGTGTAACAGAGAAATAGAATTTACTTATGCAATTTATCCTCATACCGGTAACCGGGAAAAGAAGCAAATCCAGAATGAGTTTTTAATTTATCAGACTCCACTAATAATAAATCAGTCAGGCTCTATGATTAACTTTCATGGTCTAATTACAGTTTCTCCAAAACTTACAGTAAGTTCATTTAAAAGATCTGAAGATAAAGAAAATTTATATATCCTGAGAGTCTTTAATCCAAATAACAAAGAATTAAATAATTGCGAAATAAATTTAAATTTCAGATTTAAAAAACTATACTTTTTAGACTTAAATGAAGAAATTACAAGTATAGTTAATAATGATAAGCTGGTTTTTAAAGCTGAACCATTTCAAATTCTTACCTTTGGTATTGAAATATGAGTCATTTTACACATAGCACAAAACAAATTTGTGCTTTTTTCTTTGTTTTACTTAATCTATATTCATTTCAGCCGGTATTTTCAGAAGAGGTATCTCCTGATATAAAAGAGATTTTTAAAAAAAAGTTTGTAAATGTTGCCTTTAAAATTGATAACTCTTTTGTAGTAAATAATAAAGATATCTACTTGCCTCTTATTCCGCAAACTCACAGAAATACAAATAAAATTAAAATAGTTGATTCCGTACAAGATACACTAAATAAGAATTTGCCAAAGTTAATAGAACTCTCAAACGGATGGATGTTTGTAAAATTAATAAAACAAAAAGACGGAAGTCAGACAATTATTGATTTAAAAGAAATTCCTGAATCAATAAAAACCACTTTCTTGGATTTGAGATTTCCCGGTGATTTAGTCATTCCGAAAGGATTTGTTTTAAAGGAAGAATTATTTGCCCTGGCCGGAGGCCTGCCAATAAAAATAGAGTGGAATCTAAATGGTTTATTGTATCTGACAAGTCCTGATACAGGAAAAATAGTTTATTTGGATCTTAGTGATGTATCCATGATTTACAATATTCAAGCCAAAGGAACTCCATGGGATATAGTTTTTGATAAAGAAAATAAAATTTTTTACGTGAGTGACTTTGCAAAAGATTTAATTTATACCTTAAAGCCTTTGGAGAGTTCCATCCTTACGACAATTACTTTACCAGCTATGTCATCTCCAACAGATATTGAACTTTCTGGTGATGGATCTTTAATCTATATACTTGAGAGCCTTGCTAACAATTTTGCAGTTTACAAAACAAAGGAACCTAAATTATTATTCACTGCAAAAACACTAATTAGTCCGGCTAGTTTTACACTGGTTAAAGATTTGGCATTAATTGCAATTTCTTCACCCAGTTCAAATTCCATAATATTTTTAAATGCAAATAGTTTTTTACCTGTTAATCAGATAATGCTTGAAGGTAATCCTGAAAAAATAATTTATAATCCGGTAAATAATCTTTTATATGTAGCAAACAGAAACGGGAATAGTGTTTCAGTAATCGATCCTGTGAATAAAAAAACCAAGGACACGATCCAGGTTGGGGAAACTCCGGTGGCCATCACAATTGATTCAAGCGGGAAATGGTTGTATGTAGCAAATGCAAAATCAAATACAATAAGTATCATCGATACAGAAAATGAATCTCTGACAGAAACTATTCCATTACCTGTTGAAACACAGTTTCCCGGTGATATTAAAATTACATCTGACAACAGATGGCTCATAGTAACAAGCGAGACTACAAATGTCATATCAATAATAGATCTGAATCTTAAGCAAGTGGTAGTAAAATTAGATGTTGGCGCTACTACGCATGCAGCGTTTTTACATGATGCAAAATAAAATATCTGCTGAAAGCATATACATTCATGTACCATTTTGTGAAACAAAATGTTCGTATTGTGATTTTGCATCATGGGCAAAAAAAGAACACCTTATTGATAAATATTTTGATGCTTTAATATTTGAGATTAAAACAAAATGTAGTGCATATTTTGCCTGTAGTGAGCCAGGGCTTGCCACTATGATTAAAACCATATTTATTGGCGGCGGTACTCCTTCATTAATCTCACCTGAATACTATGAAAAATTATTTGGCGAATTAAAGAAACATTTTACATTTGATAATAATTGTGAAATCACCATGGAGTTAAATCCCGGGACAGCAAAGGATGATTATCTGGAAGGTTATAAAAAACTTGGTATAAACAGAATAAGCATTGGTGTCCAGAGCTTTAGTGAAAAAATTTTAAAAACCTTCGGCAGAAAACATTCTGTAATCGATACTGTAGAAGCGATAGAAAAAGTTAAAAAAGCCGGAATTAAAAATTTTAATCTGGATTTTATTTATGCAGCTCCCGGAATAACAAAAGAGATCTGGGGAGATTCTGTTTACAGAGCACTTGAGTTTGAGCCAAAACATATTTCAGCATATTCACTGATCATTGAACCGAATACTCTGTTTGAGAAAATTTACAAAAACCAGGAACTTTTACCGTCAGATGATTTTGCATACGATTTATATTTTGATCTTTGTTCCATTTTAAAAGAAAATGATTTTGTGCATTATGAAATAAGTAACTTTGCAATCCCGGGATATGAATCAAAACATAATATAAATTACTGGCAGGCCAAAGAATTTTTTGCATTTGGCGCAGGTGCCCACAGATATTTAAATAAACTAAGGACAAATAATATAAGAGATCTTGAAACATATATTTCATGCCCTAATCTGGAAAATATAATTGATTTCCAGACAAGCGAGAAATTTGAAAAAATTATGTTGAACTCCAGATTAAATGCAGGCTTTGAGCTGGATTTAATAAAAGAAGTAACTACAAAAAGCCATAAAGATATAACAAAGCTGTTAAATGACTTGTCAAATGAAGGTTATTTAGAACTTTTAAACAATAAAATCTATCTTACTGACAAAGGATTGTTTGTAAATAATGAGATTCTTCTCAAATTAATATAAAGGATAAATCCAGATAAAATGATTTCAGTAAAAACAGTAACGAGAATTCTTGTGTGGTCATTTATTGGTCTTTGTCTTTTAATTAATTGTTTTTTTTACTTTTTTGGAAATATAAACAAACTTAAAAGCGCAGTAGAACTAAATTTAAAAAATCAGCTGCAATGTACAGTTAAACTTGGGGATCTTGAATGGGATTGGGATGGTTTGAGGCTTGGAGTCACCACATCCCAGATAACTTTATACGATAAGGAGAATAATATTGTCTTACAGGGTGGTCCAACCAGATTTGTATGGCATCTAAAAAATATAATTATCGGTTCATACTCACATTTTCACAGCATAGACTCTACAAATCTTTATTTGAATGCGATAAGAAATAAAGAAGGTGCCTGGAATTTCATTGAAATATTTCCATCAGGGCCACCTCCAAAAGTAGATAATCTGCGACTTCATAACAGCATTGTTTATTTAATTGATCAGTTAAATCCTGCTACTCAAAAAATTCTATATAAAGATTTAAACTTAATTTTTGAAAAAAATCTCTTTTCAAAAATTAGAAAAATTGATTTAACTGCAAGAATAGGTTCACTTAAAACCTATTCATTTATAAAAATCAAGGGCAGATACTCTGAGATGAAAAAATTTGACTGGTCAAAGAGTGAATTAAACATTTTTCTTGTAGCTAAGAATGTAGAGCTTTCAAACTGGTACGGTTATCTTAGTAATTTAGTAAAAGAGCCTGAAATAAAAAAAATTTCCGGGGAATTTACAGGTGTTTTACGAATAAAAAAGATTAAAAAAGAAAAACAAATTAAGCTGAGAATTAAAACAAATACAAATCAATTTATTATAGGTTTTCAAAATAAAGATATAGCGCAGGTTATAGAAATACCAAAAACAGATGTATTTGCCAAGATTTTTATTGAACAAAACAAGATTTTTTTACAGAATTTAAAATCAAATATTGATGAGTTAAATTACACACTAAACGGCTATATTTATAACTGGTCAAAAACCCTCCCTGAAGTAAATCTGGAATTAAAAACAAACAAGTTTAATTTTAAAACTGTAAAACCATATCTGCCTCTTTCTCTCTTACCTGCACGCACAAGAGCAAGAATTGAACCAGTTAATGACGATGGCTATGTAGAGCTAAATCTAAAATTAAATGGCCCGCTTATTGCACCAAAATACAACGGTACCATTTTACTCAGTAATTTTAACCTTACTGCTGAATCCGGCTTTTTAAATGTTATTAGCGGGCTGGAAGGAAAACTTATCCTGAATGATCAGATCATGAAAATAGATCATCTGAATATTCCAATTGAGGGATCTCCGCTGATTGTAACAGGTCTGATTGACAGTGAAAATGCAAAAAGTAATTTTACTGTAGCCGGGAAAGATCTTAACATTCATAATCTGTTTTCTCTTTTTGCAGAAGCAGGACTCCAGTCTTCAATTTTAAAAGAAGTAAGTTCTGAAGGAAAAATAGATTTAAATCTTGAAGTTGCAAATGCTCCGGATACTCCTCCTGACATAATGGGTAATTTAGGATTTCATGACGTCAGGCTTTTAATATTTAAGGAAGAACCTCTGGAAATAAAAAATGTTGTCGGTGATCTTTTATTAGATGGCTCAAAGGTTACATTTAATAATTTAAACGGCTTAATTAATAATGAAGGTTTTTATATAAATGGAAATTTTTCACTTAAGGAAGATGAAAAAGTAAATTTACTGGTTGAAGCAAAGCACTTAAAAATTATTCCATATGTTTTATCGTTTATAACATCTAAGACTCCATTTAAACCAGTTGCTGAAACAATTTCAGGAGAAGTCAGTGATCTGAATTTAAACATTTCCGGTTCATTTTCAAAGCCAATATTATTTGGAATGTTATTAATTAACAATGTATCATTTGGACTGCCTAAATTGGAAGACAGGATCAGTAATATTACCGGGAGTCTTAGCTTTGAAGGTACTGAACTGGTAATTGATGATTTAAGCGGGAAAATTCAGAATGCGGATTTTGCAATAGCCGGATACATTCGGGATCTGCTTTTGGCACCAAAACCAAAAATCAGACTGATTACAGGAGATCTGGAAATTACCAATTTATGGAATTTTATAAAAGAACAATTAAAAACAACTTCACTTAATACACAGGCAGAAGCACTTGAAAAGTTTAATGGTATTGCAGCAATAGATATATTTTTACATCCTGATGCTGTACTTGGGAATATCTTTTTCAAAGATGTAGAAATAAAATACAAGTCTCTTCCGTTTGGACTGAATAACCTGACTGGCAGACTTGTAATCAGTGAAAAAGATTTAAATTTATATGGTCTAAAAGGATCTATAGATGGGGGGAATAATTTTAACTGTAATCTGACTGTGTCAGATTATTTAAACCCCAATTTTAATCTACAAGGACAACTCTGGGCTGATCTCAGTATTCCTTCTTTTATACAAGCAATTAATGCCCCTGAGTTAAACCAAATTACTTCAGATGGATTAATTCCGACAATAGCAACTTTTGATATTACTTTTCCCTGGGTTAATTTATCTCTTTATTCAGTCCTGGACGACATGCTCATGCTTGAATTCCCTCCATACATAAGAAAACCACCGGATAAAAGTTATACAATTTCTACAAATTTAGACTTTAATTCCGACAGTATGGATTTATACCTAAATGAGTTTAATATCAAGGCAAATAAACTTTCCATTACTGCAAATGGGAACATTAAAAATATTTCTTCCCAAAAACCAGAGCTTATGCTTCATTTCAGGACCGATGAACCATGCGGTTTATTTATGATAGTTGAGCCAATTATTCCTTTAATGGGATTAAAAGCATGGGGAATGATTGAACTTGAAGGTTCTGTTTCAGGAACTCCTTCAATGTATGCTATCTCCAGCAATGCAGTAGCATCTGAAATAGAACTACCGGAATTATTCGGGAAAAAATTAACTGCTACAGATGGATTTTTCAATATTTATCTGGATACTGAGCAAGGTATTGCAAATTCAAAAATCAACAATATTCAGTATGCATCTTTAAATGCCAATTCAGTTTCTCTGTCACTTAATTATTCAAACCCGATAATTTATTGTAATGAGTTTTCACTCGATGCACATCCTGGAAATATTTTTGCTGTGGGTTCTTATGACCCGAGAGATAATGCTGTAAATTGCACCATTAACGGCTCCGGGCTTGATTTATCCAGTCTGGGTTCTTTTGTATTGCTGGATCCGACCAAGCTGTCAGGAACTACAAATTTTTCTCTTATGATTGATGGAAAAGGAAAGACAAAAAATGAAATACTTGAAAACAGTATTGGGAATCTGTCTTTTTCAGTAACAGATGGAAAATTAGGACAGGTGGCTCTATTGCAAAAGGGATTACAGTTTGCCAGTATTTTTACTCAGGGAATTTTTGGATTTAATTTAAAAAATGTACTTTCATTGTTTTTTAAATATCAGGATGGAAGTTTTAATAAGATAAGAGGAGAGCTTGATTTAAAAGACGGTATAGTTAAAGCAAAAGAGTTTATTTACAGAGCAAAGGATTTATATTTAAACTCTTTTGGTTTTGTAGATCTGATAAATTCTTTTGTAGGATTGTCTTTTTATGGTTATATCCCTGAAAAGAGAGTAGAGGAAATAAGAAATAAAACAAATACTTTTACTGGTGCTATTTCTATTGTCCCTGACACTATAGGTAAAAAACGATTTTTCATTCCGTTTTTGTCATCAAACCCACCGAGATATTTTAAATTTGAAATAAAAGGTGACATTAAAAATCCAAAGAAAATTACAAGCCACACCAGACACAGTTTTAAGTGGCTTAAGGGGAAGCAATTATTTAAAGAGGTTAAATATGTTCCAAAGGCAGAGCAGTGATACTACTTAGATTAACTTTCTAGCTTCTGCCAGCTCATCATTTTTATTCATGCTTGCATTTTTAATTTTTTTCTCTAATATTTGTTCTAAGATCTCCCCGATTTTCTTACCTTCTTTAACTCCCATATGAATTAAATCCTGACCGGTAATTTCTAATTTTATTTTTGAGGTTTTTTCGATATATTCGTCTATGAAATTATTTATACCATATAACATTTTTACAATACAAATACTCTCAGCAGAAAGATTTCTTAATTCATGATAAATAATTACAGAATCAACTGATTGTTGTTCTTTTAATTTGTTAAGGGCATTAAAGCCATCCTTAATTATTTTTATCTCATCTGCAGTTAATTGGAGGTTTTTCATTATTTTTTCCTGTCTGTCAGAAGACAAATCTTTTATTATTAATGCAAAATATATTAACCAGCCCGTAGAGACGTTGCATGCAACGTCTCCACCGCATGCAACGTCTCCACCGTATGCAACGTCTCCACCATATGCAACGTCTCCACCGTATGCAACGTCTCTACGAGATTCCAAATCTATCGATATCATTCTATAAATCCCTAAATTAAAAAATGTTCTGACTGCATGTTCTATATCCGGCAAATTAAACAAATATCTGATTTCAATCTTTACCCTGTCCCCGCGGATCTTTTCAATTAAATTATCAAATTGTCTGGAGTCAATAGCTTCTTTTAAAAGTCTTTTTGTGTTTTCTTCAATCTCAAAACCCAGTTTACATGCAAATCTTCCAGCCCTTATTATTCGGGTCGGGTCATCAATAAAACTTAATTCATGAAGTATCCTTATTTTTTTTTCTTTTAAATCAAGTAACCCGTCAAACAGATCAACTATTTCACCAAAATCTTCCGGCAGAATTGAAACAGCAAGAGCATTTATCGTAAAATCACGGCGATACAAATCACGCTTCAGATCAGAAACACTGACTTTAGGAAGAGCAGCAGGATGTTCGTAAATTTCTTCTCTACTTGAAGCCAAATCAATAGGAATTTTTTCTCCATTAACATTAAAAATAACTTTGGCTGTATGAAAACGATCGTGTTTGGCGCTTAATTCACAGTTTGGAAATTTCTTTACTAATTTTTCTGCCAGAAGCTTTGCACTATTTTCAACCACAATGTCTATATCCAGATTATCAAAACCAAGCAATAAATCTCTTACCATACCACCTACAAGGTAAGATTTTAGTCCTTCTTCTTTGGATACTTTGCCAATGTCTATTAGCAAAGTATAGTGATCCTTGTCGATTTTTTGAAGTTTATCTTTTATATTAGATTTCATTAGATTACTTTAAAAACTCTAAATGTTATTATAATCCTTATGAGTAAAGAAACCACTTTAATATATCCGGAATTAGAACTGGCTGAAATAAAAAAAGTTCATGAAACTATAAGGCCATATCTGGTCTGGACTCCTTTAATATCAACTGTTACATTTACAGAATTAATCGGCACAAATATATTTTTTAAACTTGAGAATTTTCAGAAAACAGGTTCTTTTAAACCACGTGGTGCACTGAATAAAACCCTGAAGTTATTAAAACAAAAAAGGGTAAAAGGGCTTGTGGCTGCAAGCGGCGGAAATCATGCTCAGGGAGTAGCTTATGCAGCACAAAAACTTGGTCTTAAAGCAAAGCTTGTTATGTTTAAAGGTGTCCCTGACTGTAAAATTGATGCGTGTAAAAGCTATGGCGCTGAAGTAATTATTCACGGGGATGATTTATATGAAGCTCTTAATTATTCATTTTGGCTTCAGAAGGAAACAGGCTATGAACATCTGCATGCATTTAATGATATAGATATTGTAGCCGGACAGGGAACAGTAGCTCTTGAAATAATTAAAGATCTTCCTGAAGTAGATACCATTATCTGTTCAATAGGCGGCGGCGGTTTAGTTTCCGGGATAGCAAGCACAATAAAACAAATTAAAAAAGATATAAAAGTTTTTGGAATCGAAACTATCGGGGCAGATTCAATGTATCAGAGTTTTAAATCAGGGAAAATCGTACCGCTGCCAAAAATCACTTCATTTGCTGAAGGACTTTCTGCATGCAGGGTCGGAGATATTACATTTAATCTGACAAAAAACTATGTGGATAACATTTTTACAATCTCAGATGAAAAGACAAAAGATGCCATTTTAATGCTCCTTGAAAGACAAAAACTTCTGGTAGAACCATCTGCAGCATGTACTGTAGCTGCACTATTAGAAAGGAAAATTCCAGCAGGGAAAAATACAGTAGTTGTGCTTAGCGGCGGGAATCTGGATTTGAGCAGGTTAAAGACGTTCTTATAAGAAAGGGAGATTAATTAACCTTGCCTATCTATAAACATCTCTTCTGTGCCCAATTTTATAAATCTCAATGATTTGAATTGTTTTATCTACTGCATATAAAATTCTATAGTCACCAGTTCTAAGTCTGTAACCTAAATTATCTTTTAATTTTTTAGAGCCAACAGGAAATGGATTGTATTTAAGTTCTTCTATTTTATGACACAGATTTAGAAGTAACTTTTTGTCACTTAGCTTTTTTAGAAACTTTCTTGGACTTTCTAATAGGTTTAGCTGATACATTTTCAAACAATTCTTTTTTTACATCTTCCCAATTATATCTAACGCCAGAATCTTTCTTCATGAGTTTTTTCATAAGCTCAGATTCTCTTTCAATTTCCCATTCTTCAAAAGCCTCATATTCAGGATAAGGTACAATAGCTGCTTGTGGCTTATTATATTTTTCAATAATTATGCTTTCATTCTTCATCTTAACCTCTTCTATAATATCGGCCAGCTTTTCACGAACCTCAGACATGTTTAATTCTTTTCTTTCCATAAAACCCTCTTTTTAGTACAAGTATACAATGTTGTACAACTTTATATATATATTATACACAAAATGTTTCTGCCTAAGCACTTTTCAAAGCCAGACCCGCTTCGCCTCGCGTCGAGCGAGGCGAGCAAGCGAGGTTTGCCTGATTCATTCAGCAAACCTGAGTAATAACTTTCAAACTTGCGTAAAAAGAAGTAAAAAAGAAGACCGGTTTACTTTTTATTTGCAATAACAGGTGCCCCGTTTGGTACTGGTGGGTTTGGATTGACTACTTCCTGCATAAATCGTGTAGCATCGAAAGCCCTTCCACCTTCCCACCTTTCTCGTTCCGGAAGCATTATTGTTGACCTTTCAAGTACTCCTTGCCATTCCTGTGAAGTAAACTCTCTTAAACCAAGTTTTTTTCTGGTTTCAATTCCCAAGGCAAGCACTCTTGAATTATTTGGTGCTGCAAATGAAGTCCCATTTACAGGTTCAAGTACCCACTTGCCATTATCAACCCATGGAGCAATTACATGAACCCCCTGGAAAGCAGTCATATTAATTGCTTCAGCTGTTCTAAGCGGATCCTGTTTACTTGTAAATTCTGCAAGTCTATCTGCATACTTATCCATTGCAGAGGCAAAAAATACATTATCTGGTTTTATAGTCTTCCCATCATTAGTAAATCTAAGTCCTGTAGATAAGACTTCTCCCTGAGAACCATATCTTACAATTGGCGGGAAATCACCATGCTCATTACCAGCAGCTACAGTATGTTTTGTCCCCATTGTACCAAGAAGTTCCATAAAAGCAGAGTATTGATCAATCCATTCAGATCTAAGTTTTTCATTGTGAAGGACAAAATTATAAAATCCGTATGAGTGATTTACAACCTCTATGTTAGCTTTATCATCTAACATATTTTGTGCCATATCTTCATGTCCAAATATCCCGGCATCCTGAGTATCCCCTGGCCTAAATGGGATCTCCGGAATACTGGCTATCAAGCTATATGTCCAGAACTTGGAATCAGCTCTATCAGCACCTTTAGCCCTGGTATAAAATACAGCAGTTGGATGTAAGTCAAGAAAGTCAGACAAATCACTCCACCTGATGAAATTCTCCGGGTAAATAATTTTCTTATTTAACTCAGGATAAAAATGTAAAGGATAGACATATCCAACATCCATAATGGCAGTCTCTGTTCCCTTGCCATCTCTTGGCTGGTCAGAGATATTACCTAACCAGTATCTTTGCTTTTCAAAGTCACTATAAAGTGTAGCTAGCTGATCAGCAGCCTTAGGCTCAAAACCTAATCTATGAATATCTTCAACTCTATGCTGATTAGAAATTAATGCGTGCATTACTGATCTAATAACTTGTGCTGCTGAATTTGTTTTATGGGCTTCATTTGCTATATTTAACAAATCTTTTGTAGCACCAAACCGATCAGCAAGTTTTGCATGTGCAAACTCATTATACATAGCACTTAATCTGACTTGAGTGGTATCTTCAAGCCCTTTTTGATGAAATGCCATATGTCCTAAGATTTGATCAGCATGTGCTTTTCTAGCAGCAATTGTACGTATATTATCTGGTCCAGTATCATGTAGTCCATTAAAATAAGCATCATACCTGTCAGCCAGATGCTCTAAGCCATATAAACTAGCCCATCTAAACATTGATGAGGTATCTTTCCTGGCGATGGTATGTAGGATTTTTGCATTAGGATTATTAGCATCATTTAGAGGTACAGTACCTCCTAAATCTTCAATTGCATAAAGTCTGAGCATGGCAGTATCATAACCAGCAAAAAGCAAACCAAAAAAGTTTGGCCTTTTTGAATGATCTTTTACATACCTTTCCGGGTTAGTAGCAATATCAGCTAGTGTTGTAGAGGCTTCTTTATAGTTTGACTTTGAAAGTATATCCATCATTGGCAAAGCAAGCCATAGATCTATATGCTTATTAAAGTCTTTGCAGCTATTTAAATAATTAACCATAGGCTGGAGATATTTTGCACTAAAAGCAAAATCTTTTGCCTTAGTCCTTAATACTCCTTCATTACCACCAAATGTTTTTCTTACTATTTGGGAAGCTACCATTAATTTTTGTTCATCTGTTACCTGTGCCGGAGTCCTTCCTTTTGCCTGAGATGCTTTGTTTAAGCTCTCTTGTTGATTAAGCCATGTTGTGTATTCAGATGAAATCCTGGCATGGAACGGGTTCTTCATGTCGAACTGGCTTAATAAATCTATCTCTTTTCTTTCAGTTCTTTTTGCATCTTTTCTTGCATCCTGCAAATGATGTCGTAAGCCTGTTGGATGAAAGGGTGATTCTTCAGATGCCCTTTGTCGGATTTCTTGTGGAATTACATCCGGAGCATTAATAAATAAAACAGCTTCAAGTGCAAGCGATCTCAAATTACTATCAGCTGATTCATTTACAGCCAGTGCTAAAAGGGGTTCTACTGACTCTTTATCTTTTGCAAGTGCTACACCAACAGCTGCTCTGAACCTGTCATTAACAGTAGTAAGCGGGTTATTAAGTACTCCGCGCAAATAGGGAGTAAAACCTCTGGCTTTATCCAGGCGTGCCATGGTAAATAATGCAAAAGTCCTGCCTTGACTTTTTAAATCATTTACAGATTTAATATCCTGTTCATTTACAGGCTCAGTCCAGATTAATTTTGCATTTCTTTCTGCAAGTGCTGTAATTAAGTCACGCGCAGAATTTGGATTTGCTGAAAATGCTTTTACAATTTCTCTTCCTGCTGTTATATCAGGCCAATTATCCATGAAAACACTTCCTGCAATAAATGCATCACTAAATAACTTGGGATTAGATGCAGCTACTCTTTCTAAGACTTTAAAAGCTAATTTGTCCTTTTGAGCTAACTTAGCTAATGCTTCAAGAACCATAAAATCAGTATCAGCACTAAGCAATGAAGATTTCGAATCTGCCTCATATGGTTTAATTGCAAACCACTGGGCACAAGCTGGCAGCGCAAATTCATTGTTATTTTGTGCAAGGAATAAAATATTCTTTGCTATGAATTTCTGTTCAGAATTATCTTTTGCGAATGGATAAAAGAGTAGTGGCGAGACCAGCTTTTCATCTAATTCTTTTAATCCTTCTAGTGATCCAGTTTTTGAACCTGGGGGAAGCCCTGGATTTGGAATTGGTGGAGGTACTGGTTTAGTAGCTGGTGGTACTGCTGGCTCCATTGAATTATCTAGTTTAGGAGCTACTGGCATTACTGGTTTAGCCGCTTCTTTTTCAGCTTTATCTGCTTTTGCTTTTTTATGTGCCCTTAGCTGTGTATTTCCAAATACCCATTCCTTTGATTTTTCAATTATAGCTTTTGGAACTTTATCCTGATTTGTATAAAAGAATGTATCAAAAAACATATTTCTGCGTTCAGTTTCATTTCCACTATTAATAAGTTCTTTAGCAGCATTATCTAAAGTAACTTGTTCACCAATGGTTCCTACTGCAAAGCTGCCTATTTTATCAAAATCATTTCCGCTATATACCTCTCCACCTTTAATTTTGCTTGCTTCAGCAGGTTGTACTAAATAACGGAGTTTTCTGCCATCTTCTGTTTTGTAATCAACAATTACTTTTCCAAGATAAGGAATAACAGTAAGTGCCATTTTATCTCTGCGGGTTTTATAAGCAGCATTGTCATTGTTTATGCTTGTAATTTGGTTTTGCAGATTGTCAACTCTTGCTTTTAGCTCCTGTGGCAATGATGCTTTTATATTAGTTAGACCAGTAGCTTGCTTCTGGAGTGATTTTAATTCTTCAGTTAGAGAAGCAGATTTTTTTTCATTAATTGCAATTTCAAGATTTAGTCTTTTTGCACTTGTAGCAGTAGTATACAAAGCACCATGGACAATTCTAGCTGGGATATTTGGATTTGATGCCCCTTTGTCTAGAACTTCAGCACGAATTGATTCAAGTGCTTCAATCATTGTGTCATCGGAAACATGGAATGAAGCCTGGAGATTATTCCATAAAATATTCCTGCTTGTAACTTCCTCTATTTTCTTATTTTGATCAATTACTAGTTTTAAAGGATTCCACGCTTCTTGTGCAAATTTTGCAACCGCATTTTCTCTTTGTTTATTACTAGCTGCATCAGTTTTATTTCCTTCAGCAAATGGAAGTAAAAGTGCAAGTGCTGTAATCGACTTTGCAGTCCATTTAACAAAAGAAGACATTCCTTTGCCTGACGTTGGCATTACATTTTCTTTACTTGTTGCAGGGTCTTTAGCTCTTAAATCTTCGCCTTCTGTAAGAATTGTTTCTTTATTGGATACAATATTATTAACTGCGGAAATAATAGACATACAACACTCTCCTTAATTTTTAGAGGTAAAAAACAACCGGATTTTTTAACTTACTGAGTATGATATATGAAAGCATGATTGTATGCAACTGTATATAACATGTAAGAATGTCCTCACAATCTGAAAAATATTGTATTCTATATAAATCCATAATTTTAGAAAGGATAAAAATATGATTAATATAAATGCAATACAAAGAGTTTACATAGTAGGTACAAGGCAGAATTTTATACCCCTGGAAGAACGTATAAGAAATTCTCTCCATCAATTAGGCAGAGCAGATACAAGTAAAATCTTTTTTTACAGGATTTCAACAGATGAAATATTTATTGATGAAACACATCCTGAACCGCAAGACCACAAAAGAGAAGTACTTGGTCCCGTAGTTAATCATTTGGATCTTCATTCAGATGGCGGGTTAAAGCTAAAACAGGATCCAGGATTTACTCCAGATCCACAAACTACTTTATTTGTAATAGACAGGTCAGGTAAAGTAGCAGCAACATTAGTAAAACTACTTGAAAAACCTTGGAAAGGGTTTCCATTTGAAGCACAAACGATTGTTGTATAACAATATTTAAGCTAAAATAACTATCGTGCCAGTCACTGATGAAATAACTCTTCCGTTTATAGATCCCACAATTAAAGGTCAGCTTCTGGATAAAGGTATTATTAGTTTTAGCTTTGCGCCACAAATTGTTTTTGGATACGGGTGTTTAAATCGTGTTGGATTTTTATCACTTTTTTTAAAAACGAAAAATGCTTTTATAGTTACTGATTCTGAAATCGAAAAACTTGGATTTGTAAATAAGGTTCAAAAATATTTAGAACTAAGTGGAATAAAATCTAATGTTTTTAATGAGATTGAACCAAATCCACAGGAAGAAACTGTTATAAAAGGAGCCAAAGAGTTTAAAAGTACAAACTCTGACACAGTTATTGCAATTGGCGGAGGGAGTGTCCTCGATTCTGCAAAAATAATCAGGCTTTTAGTTAAACAGGGTGGTAAACCGTCTGACTATAACTGTAAAACATCCACCATTATGGCTGTTCATGAAATGCTGCCACTGCAGATTAGCATTCCTACTACAAGCGGAACAGGTTCTGAAGTTTCAATCGTAGCTATGGTTACAAGTGGGCATGAAAAAGTTACAATTTTAGGTTATCCATTAATTTCTACAATTGCCCTTGTAGACCCCAAGCTTACGATGTCATGTCCGCCAAACTTAACTGCTATGTGCGGCATGGATGCACTAACTCATGCAATAGAAGCATTTATTTCACTTAGGATAAATCCTGTAGCCGATATGTTTTCACTTCAGGCAATTACTCTTATTTACCAGAACTTAAAAAAGGCTTATTTAAACGGACAGGATGTAATAGCCAGAATAAATATGTCACTTGCAGCAACAGTTGCCGGAATGGCATTTAATCAGAAGTCTGTAGGCCTGGTTCATGCCTGCTCACACCAGCTGTCTGGTCAGTGTAATCTTCCTCATGGCCTGGCTAATGCAATTATACTTCCACATGTTTTAAGAGTAAATAAAAAAGTTTCTATGTCACAATATGTAACTCTGGCAACAGCACTTGGACTTGATCTGACGAAACTATCTGACGATGAAGCTTCTGAAAGATTTATTTTAGAAATTGAAAAATTAAATAAAGAAATTGGAATTCCTGAAAAGCTTGCTGAATGTGGCGTTAAAGAAAGTGATATTGCAGCAATGATTCCAAATGCTACCAGTGATATTTCAGCTATTACAAATCCACTTCAGCCTGTTACAAAAGAGATGGTAGAAAGTGTTTATAGAGCTGCGCTTTGACCTCTGGCCAGCTCCACCACATCCCTTAAAACTCCATTTACAAACTTTTTACTTTCATCACTGCCATACTTATCTGCAATTTTTACTGCTTCATCACATATAACTTCTGTAGGCGTGTCTTTTAAAAATAAAAGTTCAGTAGCTGCAATCCTTAAAATATCCCGATCTAATCTGACCATTCGGTTTAATTTCCATTTTTTATCTTTGTCTCTGCGTTGTGCTGCCTGTTCAATAACCTCATTTACTCTTTCCTTATTTTCCACATAATTTTCCAATAGCTGCATAGCATATTCGAGAGTCGGCTTCTGGCCGCTTTGAATAACAAATTCAGGCAGTTCCAGAATATTTAAAAGCTCAGTAGAGGCTGATTTAATAGCTTCTACCTGTTCGCGTAAAATCTTAGTATCGGGGATTAAAACCGGACTAATCTGTGAAGTGTGTGTTTCATTGTCCGGATGTTCTATTTCAGTATTTAACAGAAACTTTTCAATCCTCTGGAGGTCTGAAGATACTGAAGTTAAATTTTTCTTTGCGTAATCACTTAGCGACCTGCTTAAAGAGAGAATAATTTCTTCAAATCCAGTCTTTGAAAATTTGGTACTGTCTTTTGGCAACTGAGGCAGGGCCAAAATAACAATTTCTCTTGCTGCAGTACGATGGTTCATAAAGATTTTTTATACTTATGCTAATGTGTCAGGAGTCACAAATATTATTGCTTAGCTAGTTTAACACTTCGAAGCAAGCTACTTATAAAAATTAAAACAATAATGAAAATAAAAAATATTGTAAGTATAAATTTAATTCTGGCCATGCTGGTTTTAACAGGTTTATGCCTGTCTGCAAAGGCAGAATCTATTCAGAAAATATTTCTAAATGATAATATCTCTGTAAGCAATAATATTAGATTTGAAAAAGTAAGCACATTGCAATGTGCTACACATGAATGTTTTAAAAGACCCAATGATGCAGCAATCTCTAATGACGGTTCATTTGTTTTAGTAGCAGACTCTTCTAACCCTGGTAGTAGTGGGATTAATTTAAAAAAGTTTAATTTTGCAGCTGATCGTTTTACTGATATTTTAACGCTTCCGTTAATTCAAAAAAGCACTAACTCCCCGCTTTTAAATCTTGCTTTAAATCAAAACAGTACAAGAGCTCTGGTTTACAGGGAACCAACTGAAGGAGAAAATACTTTGGTACAATTAATAGATCTTTCAACCAATACCTTAAAAGAACTCTCAAGCGTCAGCTCAAGCAGTACAAAAATCGGCGTGCCGGCTTTTTTAGACGCCGAAGGAAAAAAATTAATTGCCGGGACACTGGATCTTTCTTCGCCGCAGCTGGTAGTCGTCGATCTGGATACTGATTCCATATCAAATAAAATTTCTCTGTCCGACAAAATACAATCTGTAATTCCATCTCCGAATTTTAAGCAAGCTGTAATCACATACAGCGCAGATCTTGGTCAGTCAGTTTCTATTTATAACATTCCAAACAATTCTTTGTCTACTCTTAATATTGATGATGAAGAGCTTGCATTTTCAGTAGATGATTTTCTTGGAAAAGTTAATTTTGATCTTTCCGGGAACAGGGCTGTAGTCGCATCCTTTGGTGGGAATCATGTTCTACACTTTCTGGACCTAAAAAGCAATAAACTCACTCCGTTAATTCTTGATAAAACACAGTACGGCCCGACAATATCTACGATCAGTCCTGATGGAAAAACAACAATTTCTATTGGAAGTATTTTAAAAAAATCTGTCGGATTTAAAATTTATAAATCAAGTATTTTAGCTGATGGTTCAGTGTCTTTTATTAATTCAGTATCTTTCCTTGACGGGAGTATAGCTCTGGATGTGGATATTTCTCCTGATCAAAATAAAATTTATGTTCTTGAATTAAAAAATAATTCCAAACAATTAAAAATACTGGATCTGGCTACCCTGAAACAAATAGCTGAGCTGATAGTTTCTTCAGACAACACTCAAAGTTTTTTAGCAATAGATCCAAACGGCCGTTATGCTATTACTCCAAATACAAAAACAGAGGCCTCAGTCAGTATCATTACTGATCTGACTCCTGCACCAATATTAAAAAGTATAATTCCTAACGGAGGTTCAGCTAATGGAGGTTCAGCATTTACAATTAATGGCTTTGTTGATTTGACAAAATTTACTACAGATCTGAAAGTTTGTTTTAAAAGTTCTGCAAGTTGTGCTACATCTACAACTGTCTCAAAAAATGGTCAGGTAATTACAGGTATTACACCAAAAGTATCACAGAGTGGCTTGAGCGATGTAACACTAATTGCAAAATCAATTACTGACGGATCTTTAGTCTCAAGTAAATATGAAGATATTTTTCAGTTTGTAAAAGATGCAAGTACCATTAGCGACACTTTTCCACCGGAGATTACAGTTTTAGCTCCAAAGGATTCTACTGCTTATAATACAAAAAGAATCCGAGTATTAGGAAAAGCAGATGGCACAGGTTCACAAATTGACAGTGTACTTATAAATGGAATTCCTGCTACTTTAAGTTCTGAAGGAGTTACAAATCCAAGTAGTGTTAATTTTTCAAGTGATATTCAGGCTGATAAGGATGGTCCTTTACAAATCACAGTTATTGCTAAAGATAAAGCTGATAACACAACAGAAAAATCTGTAAAAATCACCGTTGATACTATACTTCCAGCAGTTACAGCAAACATACAACCTGGTGGAACAGGTCAGCTCAGTGTCTCAGGTACTGCAAAAGGCACAGGGACTAGTGTTTCCTCCATTAGTGTTAATTCAGTACCAGTTAGTTTTACAGAAAGTGAAAATGTAAATTTTAACACTACTGTAAACTCAACACCAGTAACTATCATAGTCTCAGACAAGGCTGGAAATAAAACCCAGGTACAAATATCAAGTACATCATCAACAGATTCAACTCCTCCGACAATTACACTTGTAAATCCTTCCGGTGGAAGTGTTTTTAAGGACAATCCTATAACTACAGTTACATTTTCTGTAACAGATGATTCCTTAATCAATACAGTAAAACTCAATGGTAAAAATCTTTCAGTGTCTGCAGATAGTCAGTATTCTGAAAATCTGACATTGAGCCCTGGGGAAAATTCAATTTCTATTGTTGCTACAGATACAGCCGGGAATAAATCAGTTTCAAATATAACAGTATCTTTTATTCCTTCTATAACGGGGACTATGTCTACTTCTTCTGATACGCCTGATTTTCAAAAAGCAAAAGAAGTTATCACTATTGACCCGTCAAAAGATTTAAATGATGCCATTAAAGATCAGCTGGTTGATGAGAGTGGTAATGTTATTGATATTGGAAATACTTCTTCTGTAGAGATTTCAAACCCACCACCAATCCCGGACGGTGAACCTGCGCAAATTGAACTTCCTGTAGTAGAAGGCTTACATATAGATGCCCCATCCAGTCAGTCCATTCCAAAAGGATTCTCATTTGCAACCGGGGTTTCTTTTATAAATAAAGGTGGAAGTGCAGTTACCATTAGTGATGTTAATGCAGATAAGTTATTTACTTCTGTTTTAGTGGATGCTACAGGGAAAACATTTGTTGTTGGTTTTGCATCTTTAAAACCAGTTAAAAACACAGGTACCAGAAATAAGTTATCCAGGTTTCAGACTGCAAATGGCATCCTTCTTGATTTAATAACTACACTTACAATACCAAGCGATGCAAATGAAGGAAGTGCAAAAGTTTCAGTCATCGATAAAAATGACTCTCTCGCTACAGTATTGCTGAATATAGCTCCGCCTAAGAAAGTTACCATTGGAAAAAGAATTATCCCAAGACCACAAATTAAAGAACCTATTAATGCTATTGTAAAAAATCAAGGCAAAAAACTTATCCTGATCATAAAAGGTAAAAACTTTATTGGCAGGATAGCTACTATAGACGGGAAATTACAAAAATTACTTGGTAAAGGAAAGTTCTTTACAAATGTTACATTTGTCCCCAGTGAAGGAATTACAATAAACAATTTCCAGGTTCAAAACAATAAACTTATTTTAACTGCCGCCATTGATGGTAATGTAGAATCAGGAATAAAGTTATTTAACATTATTACGCCAAAAGGTGCAGACATAGGTGGAATAGTCTTTCCTGCTGAACTTCAGGATGGAAAATTACAAACTACCGCTTCTCCGGAAAGCCTGCTTTTACAGAACTCGCAGTAACACCTGGGGGTCAGTCTTTAATAGTAACCAGTCCTCTTTGTGAATCTCTTAAAAGCCGTTTAGCTAAAATTATATCTTCAATAACTCTTTGATTTGAATTTTTACTTGCATCCAGCTTTGCAAGTTCATTTGTCAAATCTTCTACCAGAGATAACATCTTGTTTTTTAACAATGAAATTTTTTCCACTAAATCTTCATGGCGTAAATTACATGTGTTTGAAGCTAACTCTTTTGCCAATATTCTTGCCTTTCGTGAAAGAGATTCTAATTCAGAAACTGTTTTTACTTTACAGTCAGTACTTAAAACCTCTGTTGCAAGTAAAAGATTATTACTTATAATACTGAATAACCCGGACAGCTGGCGCCCCTTACCAGATTCTTCAGCAGTTTCCCTGTATCTTTTTGTTTGTGTTTGTACTGCCATAATTTTTTTTACCAATCCTTAATTAATCTTACATTATTCATACCATACAACTGCATCTAATACAAAGATGGAATTCTAAAAAAATTGTTCAGATTTTTTATCCGTGTTCTTAACAAATCAAATATTAGAATAAAGTACATATTTGCTGGTTAAGACTACTAAGAATTGTAAAAAATAATTTGCAATTTAAGAGTTTAAAAAATCTGGAATAGGGGTAGCACTGTTTAAGGACCAACAGAGACCTCTGCACAAAAAACTAAATCCATAGAATTAAACTTAAAGTTCTTAACCCACGGCTTATTTAGTAAAACCTGAGTATTAAAAAATAATGGTGCAATTGCAACCTCATCTTCAAGAAGAAGTTTCTGGGCTTTTCTGTATAAAGATTTTCTTAGGTGCAAATCAAGTGTAGTACTGGCCTGTAAAACAAGTTCATCATAATTTTTATTTTTCCAGAGCCCGTGATTATTTCCAGAGTTCCCTGTAAACAAAGTCATAAAAGTATCAGGATCAGGATAATCAGCTCCCCAGCTCATTCTAAACATATGGGGCGGATCCTGGTGAAGAGTAGAAAGATAAACCTTCCATTCCTGATTTAAGATTTCCACTTCTACATTTAAGACTTTTTTCCACAGTGCCTGAACTGATTCAGCAATTAACTTTGCATCTTCTCTTGTAGGAAAATACATAGAGACTTTAGGAAAACCACTGCCATTCGGATAACCGGCTTTTGCTAAAAATTCTCTTGCAAGATTTATACTATAGTTTCTGCCAATGTCCGGAGAATAAAAATCTTTTAATCCGGGTGGTATCCATGTAGCAGCCGGGACTTCCTCCCGTTGTAAGACTTTCGGAAAAACATTTCTGTCTATTGAATGAGCAAACGCAGCTCTGACAAATTTATTGTCAAATGGTGGCTTAGTCACATTAAAACCAATATAAGTTCCTCTAAGGAGAGGATAAATTTCTGTTTCTGGCATTCTTCTTACTGTTTCAATTTCACTGATTGGGATAGATCTGTTATCAATGCAGTCCAGTTCATCATTCAGATAAAGTGAAAATGCACCGGATTGTTCAGGAACTATGTGATATCTGATTTCCTCCAGTGCTGGAACTGGATTTAAATAATACGGATTTCTTTTCAGAGAAAGCTTATATTCATGCTGCCATTTTTCAAGTAAAAACGAGCCGCAAGTAACAATATTTTCTGGTTCTGTCCAGTCACCCTTATACTTTTCTACAATATCTTTCCTATGGGGAAAATAAACTGCACACGAAGTAAGATTTAAAAAAAATGCAAGCGGTGATTCTAGATTTACTTCAAGAACATCATTACTAACTGCTTTTATCCCAAGCAATCCAGGATCTTCTATTTCTCCGGCATTATATAAAAGAGCATTTTTTACAGGATAAAGCAAATATGCATAAGGTCCTGCAGTTTCCGGATTTAAAATCCTCTCCCATCCATACACAAAATCTTTTGCAATAAGCGGCCTGCCATCGGACCACTTTGCATCTTTATCTAAAAGAAAATGATAAGTCCTGCCACCATTCGATATTTTCCAGCCCTTTGCCAGAGATGGTACTGACTTTAAATCATTGTTGTATTTTGTAAGCCCTGCCATTAAGTTTGTGATTACATCAAAGGAGTAAGAATCTGTTGCTTTTGCCCAGTCCAGTGTATCCGGCTCAAATCCCAGGTTTAATCTAAGTGTTCCCGGGACAAAATTTTTCTTTTTCAAATTTGTACATGCAAAAGAAGGAAACAAAACAGAAGCTAATAGTAATTTGTTAAATTGACGGCGGCTTAGCATTTTTTGCTCAGTTTATATTAGCAAATTGACTATGATTTTTAGTTCAATATAAAACGAATTAGATTTTGTTAGTTGTGAAAATCTAAAGAGTTTACTGAGAGGATATTCTAAATCAAAAGCCCCCCACCGGGATTGAACCGGCGACCTCGTCCTTACCAAGGACGTGCTCTACCAACTGAGCTAGAGGGGCAAAGAAAATTTACAGGCTGATGTAGATCCGATCCCTTGCCGCGAGGCAGATTTGAACTGCCGACACAAGGATTTTCAGTCCTCTGCTCTACCGACTGAGCTATCGCGGCGTTTTATTATTACTAAAAACATTTTATTTATAGCATTTTTACATCCAGACAAAACCAATATTTACACAAGGTGTTACTAAAGAGGCACTGTTTTATTTGTTTCAGGTACAAATAAACTAATAATTGCACCAATTAAAAACATTATTGACATTACTGCCGCTGCATGTCCTATATTTCCGTCAAATTTTTGTACCAGAAATCCACTGTACAAAACTCCAAACACTGTTACTATTCTGCCTGTACTGTAACAAAATCCTTTTGCTGTTGTCCTGATCTTGGTAGGGAATAGTTCAGGGAAATAAATTGCAAAACTTGCCGGTATAATTCCAAAGAAAAAACCAAGCATTGAAGCAATCAATAAAACACCAATACTATAACTATGAAAGAAGGAATACATAGCAAAGGCAGTTAAAAAAGTCATAAAGTAACTTATAAACAAAATGGATTTTCTCTTATAGATACTTAGCAGTGGTCCTGCAGAATATGACCCCAGTGCATGTGTTAGCATTGAAATAAAAATAACTATTGTTTTATCGTTTAGATTTCCTCCGAGGGTCCTCTCAATCCAAAGTGGCATCCAAAAAAGAATACATGTCCAGGAGCCTATGGTACAGGTCACATTAAGAAAAAATGCAGCCCAAAGATTATAGGAATATTTTCTCTTAAAAATTTCAAAGGGATTGTTTATTTTTTCTTTTATGGATACCCATAAATCAGGCTCCTTTATATTTCTCCTTATGAAAAATACAAGAACTGCAGGAATTATTCCAAACAGGAAAACAAGTCTCCATCCAAAAGGACTTATTAAAAAGTTTGCTATTACAGCTACACAATAACCCAGAGAAAATCCTGTGGCCAGAAACGCTGTTGACATTATTCTTTTTTCTGGTTTAACAGATTCAGCAAGAAGTGCTACACCCAGCGCCCATTCACCCCCCATGCCAAGCCCGCTTAAAAAACGAAATACTGAAAGCTCAGCCCAGGTATGTGAAAGTCCTGAAAGTCCTGTAAACATTGCATATGTAAGAATAGAGAGTGAGAGTGATTTAACTCTTCCAATTTTATCCCCTAAATATCCAAACAAAAAACCGCCCAGAGCCCAGCCTAATAAAAACATTGCTGTAATTTGTGCTGCTATCTGTCCAAAATTGGGATTATTTCCTCCTATTAATTCTCCCAGCGCCTGGTTTGCTACAAGCGGGTAAAGGGAGCTGTCCATGCCGTCAAACAGCCAGCCAAGCCAGGTAGCTAGTATAACCTTCCTAGAAGCAGTGTTTGTATTTAACATACACTTTAGGTTTTTGCCTACCGCCCTCCTTGCTTCGTACCTCGCTTGTCGGGCTTTGCAAAGTGCTCGCAGTCTGCCTTTTGTATCATTTTTCAGGTTTTGCTGGATAAACCAGGCAAAACCTTTCTTTGTAAGTTAGTCAGATGAGACTTAGTAACATAGCTAGGCAGTAACCACTTTAGCTATAACATTAAATTTATTTAATGTAAACATTTTCTGCCAGAAAACTTTATACTTTTAGAGAGGTTTCTATATGGACATAACTCCTGCAGGGAAAAATCAGCTGTCTATCGGAGTTCCTGACATAAAAACCAAAAATATAAACTGGGTTAGAAACAGATCCCAGGCATTGGTGCCAACAATTTACAGAGACTTACAAAGAATACTAACTGATAAAAAAACTGCAAATATTAAAGGCGGGGTCTTTGAAATAGTTGGTATCTTACCAGGTAAAATGCTCAGTGAAAGTACCATACAAAATGTTGCAGAGGATGTGTGCAAAGATAAGTGGGATGATAAATTCAGTGGTGTTAAGCGAAATTCAAAGCTTTTAGAAAATACTATATCCGGGCCCATTCTGGCATCAAAAGTAGTTTGTAAATTAACTCCAGAAAAAGGTGAGGCATGTTTTGTAATTATCCAGGCTTCAGTTTATAGGGGCAACTTTTCATTTCCACCATTTTTTGCACCGGCAGCAGAGGGAAAAACAAAAGAAGAACAGCTTGTAAATCTACAAACTTATCTGGATTTGCCGGACCCAGAAGTAGAACCAAATGACACTTTTAAAAAATATTTTGATCAAACAAACGGGTTTAGAGCCCAAAGAGAAGAATTAACTATCTTCCCGATTGAAGAGTTGATACAGCTTGAAAAAGGCACAGAAGAAAGTGAGAGCTTAAAGCACTTTACAAAATAGCTACTGAAGAAATAAGCACAAAGATCAATTGTGAGTTTGCAGGAAATCATATTCCATCTTTGCCTGAACCTGTTAAAATTATAATTCTCTTAGCTGAATGTCCAGACGGCAGGCATATACACACAAATCTATCCGACAGAATAATTACTGGAATTGACTTTAAGCCAGGTCCTGATCTGAGTAAAGAACAAATCAAATTTTTTAACGGGCTTGGAAAGAAAAAACATCTTTTAGTTCTTCTTAAAGAAGCTCTTAAGTAAGATCTCCTTTTTAAGTTTACCCATCTTGCCAAAAACAAGCTCCGGCGTTAATAGTTTCATACAGCTCACATGTGAACACTTTACTTTCACATCACATGGCTGGCATGGTAATAACTGTTTTAACCTTATTGGGAAAACACTTTTACCTGCTGGCAGCCAGCGCTCCGGTCCGGTCGGTCCATATAAAATATATGTTGGTATGCCGCCTGCTGCTGCAAGATGCGCATTCCCTGAATCTACACAAAGCGCCAGATCAAGTCCTCTATAAATCAAATAACATTCCCGAATTGAAGTTAATCCACACAGATCAAGTATCTTAAATTTGTTTTTATTTCTACACCAGTTAAGTATTTTCTCATAAACTTCTTTGTCAATCTTCGCACCGGTAAAAACAAACTGAGCTTCAAAGTGTTCAAACAAACTATCCATAAGATTTGCAAAATATCTCTTTGGCCACATTTTATAAGGATGAGCACTGGTAGCATGAATTAAAACTTTTGGTTTAAAGCGATCAAGCCTGATTAAAAATCCATTTGCTTTTGCTTCTTCTTTTTGATTTGGATAAATCTCCGGGACATATTTTTTAGTTTTTATATCAAGCAGCTCTAAACAATTTAAAAAATTATCGAGCTCATGGATATTTTGATCGTACTTAACAGGATGCGTCAATAAAAAAGACCTAAGCTCTGTATCAAATCCAATCCTGTACTTAATTCCAGCCAGTGAAGCCAATAGAGCACTTGAAAAAGATCTCTTTAAAATAAACGCAAGATCGTATCTTTGTTTTCTTAATGATTTTACACAGTCAAGGAAAGAATTATAAATCTCAGCAGAGACATCCCATGGTATGTTTCTACGCTCATATTTATGAAACCCTGAATTATCAAAATAAATTACATTGTTTATATCCGGATTATTTTCTAAAAGCTCCCCGCTGTTTGGGGAGACTAAAATATCAATTTTCGCATCCGGGAAATTTTTCCTGACATTTTTTATAAAAGGTATGGTTAAAATGGTATCTCCAATAAATCTGTAGCGAAGGATTAAAATCTTTTTTATCTGATTTTTATCCATTATTTTCCAAACAGTCTTCCAGGGCTTCAAGTACAATCTCAGAATAAGTAGGGTGTGCATGAATAGAGTGTACAATTTTGTCTACAGTTAAATCATTTTGCACAGCTACAACAAGTTCATGAATTAAATTTGATGCTTCTGCGCCTATAATATGAGCTCCTAAAATTTTCCCTGTGTTGTTATCCATTAATATTTTTACAAGACCTTCTGTTAAGCCGGATGCTTTGGCTTTTCCATTTGCTAAAAACAAAAATCTACCTGCTTTATAATCTGCTTTTCTTCTTTTAAGTGCTTCTTCAGTTTCTCCAAGAAAAGCAATTTCAGGATAACCAAATATGCAGGAAGGGATTAACTCGCCGTTAAACTTTTTTTGTTTTCCTAAAATATTTTCACTGGCAATTTTTGCCTGGGTACTTGCTGTATGAGCAAGCTGTGGAAAGTTTGTAATATCTCCTGCTGCCCAGATGTTTTTTTTACTTGTTTCCATCGATTTACTGACTTTTACAAAGCCCTGCGGATCAAGTTCAATGCCTGCTTTCTCAAGTCCAAGATTCTCAACATTCGGACTTCTGCCGACAGCTATCAAAGCCTGATCAAATTCCTGCACTTCTCTTTGACTGTCCATAGTGCTGATAAATTCTACTTTGATTTTGTCTTCTGTTTTGCTTAAAACTTTTGAAGCTGTATTTGGTTTTAAACTTATTCCCTTTCGCTTTAAACTTCTGACTAAATTTTCCGAGATTTCCAGATCCAGAATCGGGCAAATAAATTCTTTTATTTCAGCTACAGTTACTTTAGAACCAAGCCCGTTAAATACCCTTGCAAACTCAATTCCAATTGGTCCTGAGCCAATAATTAAAAGTTTTTCCGGCACTTTCGGGATATTCCAAACATCATCACTTGATACAATTAGTTTTTTATCAAACTCAAAAGTCGGAATGGATTTGGGGCTTGAACCAGTAGCAATAATTATTTCATCTGCATCAATCTCTGCTTTTTGGCCTTTACTTTCTACTAATATTTTTTTATCTGATATTAATTTTGCTTCACCGGAAACAAACTTTACTTTGTTTTTCCAAAAAAGCTTCTCTAAACCGGAGGTAAGTTGTTTAATTACTTCAGCCTGATAATTTCTCAGACTATCAATATTTATACTTACTTCACCGGAAAATAGTTTCTTTTTTAAGGAAGACTCTCTAAAGTGCTCAAAGAGACTAATGTGATCTAAAAGTGTTTTAGTCGGAATGCAGCCAATATTAAGGCATGTACCACCGGCATATTTTTTATCAATCAGAGTTACATCCAGGCCTGCTTTTGCAAGCTTAACTGCAGCATGGTACCCGCCAGGACCTGCTCCGATTATTACTATTTTTTTATAAGGTTCAGACAAGTGGAGTAAATTTGCATTACTTTATAGAACTACTATATATATCCTAAATTATTATGGCAGTAACCTGTCAAAAAACTACAACTTACTTTTATTAAAAGTTAAAGGGTAAGGGTAAAAGGAAATACATGTAAGCTGTTATTAGATTAATAAACAGTTTTTAAACAGGTGATTTCCCTTATATTACCTGCATTTAAAGGTTTCTTTCACAAATTTCTCTCTACTACTACTACTAGTTAAATTTAAAACAAGGAGGAAACTAATACTCTTAAATAAGAAATCCGGTATAGAATTATTAAATTAGAGATTACACATGGACATAGAAGTAAAAACAGAACAATTTAAAAAAGTAGTTTCATGTGCTAGCAGGGCAACATCAAACAAAGCAATTCAGCCAATTTTAAATAATATTTTACTACATAGTGAAAATGGATCTCTAATGGTATCAGCTACTGATTTAGACCTTGCAATAGAGTGTAAACTGCCTGCAGAAATATTAAAACCAGGAAGAATAACTTTACCAGCAAAAAAATTGGATGAAATAGTAAATAAAGCATCTGGAATCAGTGTAAATATTTCAATAGATAAAAATCAACTTGCAAAAATATTAAGTGATAAGGCAAAGTTCCAGATAAACGGGGTAAGTCCGGATGAATTTCCTGAAGTAATATCCAAACAAGAAGAAAAACCTATAAATATCAATCAAAATGAACTGATGCGGGCTATTTCCTTAACTTCATTTGCTACTTCTAAATTTGAGAGTACCAGTATTTTATCCGGGGCAAATTTTGAAATAAACGGAAATAAATTTGAAATAGGTGCCACCGATGGAAGCAGGTTAGCCAGATATACAGGAAACATAGGTGAAGATAAGGAAGAAAATGACCAAAGAAAATCTGCAGTAATTCCAGGAAGAGCACTGGCAGAATTAGAAAAATTAATTGATACATTTAAAGACGGAAATGAATTTGTATCAGTTTACTTTTTACCGGGACAGGTAGTTTTTCAAAACAATGATTTTTCTCTTAGTACAAGACTTGTTAATGGCACATTTCCTGAATACGATAAATTAATCCCGAAAGAACAGTCAAACAAAGCAGACTTTTCGAGAAGTGAGCTTTTAGCAGCACTGGAAAGGGTTGCAATACTTGCAAATGAAAGAACAAATGTTATTAAACTTACGTTTGAAAAAGGTAAAAAATTTGCACAGTTAAATTCAAACTCTCCTGATTATGGAAATGCTACTGATGAAATAGAAGTTGAATATACAGGAAACAGTGTGGAAATTGCTTTTAATTACAGATACTTAACAGAAGTTCTGAGAAATCTTCAGACAGACAGAATTTTGCTTGAAATGGAAACATCTTTGTCTCCGATACTCTTAAAGTTAAGTGAAAAAGCCAATTACAGATATACTTACTTAATCATGCCGGTTCAGTTAAGATAAATTGGTTATATGAAGCTAGTTAAATCCGAAGCAAAGTTTAGTATTAAAGAATTAAATAAGCTTTTTAAAACCAGGTTTAATGCTGATTTTAGCGTTTCAATCTGTACCGATTCCAGAATAATAAAACCAGGACAGGTTTTTTTACCTTTAAAGGGAGAATCATTTGACGGACATAACTACATAAACAATATTCTAAAAAAAAATTGGAATGAAAAAAATCCCATAATTTTTTCTTTCTGTGAAAAGAAAAAATTACCCAAAGTGAAAAAACAATACAGAAACAGGTTAATTGTTGTAAACAACACACTTGATGCTTATCACCAGCTTGCAAATTATTACAGAAGAAAAATAAATCCAAAAGTTATTGCTATTACAGGAAGCTCAGGCAAAACAACTGCAAAGGATTTGTTAGCAAGTGTTTTGTCCTTTTCCTTTAAAGTTCATAAAACAGAAGCGAACTTTAATAATGAAATAGGGCTACCTAAAACTATTCTTGAAATGCCGCCTGGTGCAGATGTTTTAGTTCTGGAACTTGCTATGAGAGGGAAAGGAGAAATTGAGTTTTTATCCAGGACTGCAGAACCTGACATTGCTGTTATTACAAACGCAGGAACTGCACATATTGGAAGATTAGGAAGCCAGAAAGCCATAGTAAAAGCAAAGTGTGAAATCCTTAAACACCTGAAAGAGAATGGTCTTGCGGTTTTGCCTAATGATCAAAAGCTGCTTAAAGCAGCAGCTAAAATCTGGGATGGAAAAACTGCTTCATTTGATTTAGAGCAGGTTTCACAGATAGTGTTTAAGAACGGAAGAAGTTATTTTACACTGAACATGAAAAATCTTTCTCATGAAACATATTCTATAGGTGCCATGGGAAATATTCATATCTTAAATTCCTTGATCTCAATTTTAATCGGGAAATATCTTGGACTGTTAAAACACCAGATTCAAAAAGGACTTTCTGCATTTGAGATTCCTCCCGGGAGAGGCGGACTGGTTAAAATTTCAAAAGATATTTATTTAATTGATGAGTCATATAATGCAAATCCGGATTCAGTAAAAGCCTCCGTGGAAAGCCTGGTGCAGTGCTGGGAAAATGGATATAAAAAGATTCTGGTTTTAGGTGAACTTGCTGAGCTTGGGAAACATGAAGGTAAATTATTACATGCTCTGTCAAGGTGGCTGAAAGATAAAGGGCTGAGTACTGTAATTACAGTTGGAAAGAAATGGAAATCATTTCTTAGTGCATCAAATGTTAAAAACGCAAGCAATACAAATGTATGCTGTGCTATCTTAAAGAGGTTATTTACTCCGTATTCGGTAATCCTTATAAAAGGGTCACGAGTTGCAAGACTGGAAAGGGTCATAAAAAATCTTGTCAAAAATAAAAACTGATCTTACGAATTATTTAGGAATTGAGAAAAACATAGACTTTAAAAGCCAGCAGAATAATGTCTTTAACATAATTTCGAATCTTTATTCTTCAAAGTCGAACCCGCAAGCTATGACAGGCTGGTTAAACCTCCCCCATGATTCCGGAATGTTTCAGGAGATAGATAACTTTGTCTCAAAAGTTAAAAGCGCAGATCAATATCAGCATCTTCTTGTGTTTGGAATAGGAGGCTCCAGCCTTGGAGCTCAGGCATTAATTGAAAGTTTAAAAACAAATCTCTGGAACAGGCTTTCAGCTACAAAAAGAAAAGGTTATTTAACAGTTGATTTTATAGATAATCTGGATCCGGTAATGATTAGAACTATTTTAAGCAGGCTTAAACTTAATAAAACATTGTTTGTAGTAATTTCAAAAGCAGGCTGCACAATTGAAACCATAATTCCCATGCTTATTGCAAAAGAATGGACAGGAGAAAATTTTTATAAACAGTGCGTGTTTATTACAAGTAAAGACAAAGGTGTTCTTTCTGAATTATCACAAAAACATTCTGTCCCTGTCTTTCCGATTCCTGAAAACGTAGGCGGAAGATATTCTGTATTTTCTCCTGTAGGCCTTTTGCCTGCTGCCTTATGCGGTGTAGATCTAAATGAGATAAAGGCAGGATTAATTGAAGCAGATAGTTTATGCCACTTGCAGGATATAAGAGCAAATATTGCAGCAAGCATTGCTCTGTGTGCATATTTTTCATATATGGCTAGCAGAAATATTTTTGTTTTAATGCCTTACTCTACGTGTATGAGACGTTTTGTAGACTGGTTTATACAGCTTTGGGCAGAATCAACAGGAAAAAATCAAAAAGGCTCTACTCCTCTTTCTGCTATCGGTGCTACAGATCAGCACTCACAGCTGCAACTGTTTAACGAAGGGCCAAATGACAAATTAATTTCTTTTATAAAAATATACAAGCACAAAAGAGATTTAACAGTGCCGGATTTTTCAGGTGATAATCAGAATTTTAGAGCATATGCCGGACACAAAGTAGGACAAATATTAAATATAGAGATGGATGCTACAAGGCGTGCGCTTACTGAAAACAAAAGACCAAACTTTACTGTTACCCTTCCGGAGTTAAATGAGTTTTATATTTCACAGTTAATGTACATTCTTGAAGTAGCTACAGCAATTACCGGAAATATGCTTGGGATAAATCCTTTCGATCAGCCGGGGGTTGAGCTGGCAAAAAGGTATACAAAAGAAGCACTGAATTTAAATCCTCACTGATAATTCTTCTTTTCTCATTTCTTCTTTAATCTCTCTTATTGAAACATCCTTGTAATGCAGTATTGAAGCAAGCAGTGCAGCGCTGCAATTAGTCTTTTTAAATACATCAGTTATGTCCTGAATTTTCCCGGCTCCGCCGGATGCAATCACCGGGACACTTACAGCTTCAACTATTTTTTTTGTAAGTTCCATATCATAGCCAGTTTTTGTGCCGTCAGCATCCATGCTGGTTAATAATATTTCACCTGCTCCAAGCCCTACTGCTTTTTTTACCCATTCTATTGCATCAAGTCCGGTATTTTCCCTGCCGCCTTTTACATAAACCTCCCATTTTTCTGCTCTCTGCTTTTTTGCATCAATTGCCAGGACAATACACTGAGAACCAAATAAAACAGCACCTTCTTTTATAAGATTAGGATTTTTAACTGCAGAGGTACTAATAGTTATTTTATCTGCCCCTGCTCTTAAAATATCTTTCATCTGACCTGTTGAACTTATCCCGCCACCTACAGTAAACGGTATAAAAACTTCTCTGGCAACAGCTTCAACTATTTCAATTATTATTTTTCTTTCTTCATGACTGGCAGTAATATCCAGAAAACAAAGCTCATCAGCACCTTCTTTGTTATAGTATTTTGCCAGCTCTACAGGATCGCCGGCATCTTTTAAGTTTAAAAACTTTGTGCCTTTGACGACACGACCGTTTTTTATGTCTAAGCAGGGGATTATGCGTTTTGCTAGCATTTCATATTTATATTATATACACTATATAACGCGACATAATTGATTTTGATTTAATCTTTCCTGCTTGATTAAGAAACCTAAAATCTGTTATCTTAATAAAAATCCGGGTAGTTTATTTAAAAAGGAGATAAGAATGATAATTAATCCATATAATCCAAATCAATTTTATGTAGGAGCAGGTATAAACTCACCAGGCCAGGAAGGTCCTGAAAAAAGAGAGACAGAAACAATCAGAAAAAATGATCCATTTAGACTTAGAGCTAAATACATTGGGAATCAAAAGGTAATTAGTATCCTGGATGTAATAGAACAAGCAGTAGAAAAAAGTAATGAAACAGGAACACTAGATTTAAGTAATACAGACCTAAGCAATTTATCATTATCAGGTTTGCGGTTAGGAGCACGTCTTGTTAACCTGGAAAGGTTAATTTTAGCAACAGGAGCAAAAAATCAATACCCGTTGTCTCGTGCCAACTTGTCTCGTGCTAACTTGTCTCGTGTTAACTTGTCTGATGCTAACTTGTCTGATGCCGACTTGTCTGATGCCGACTTGTCTTATACTGACTTGTCTTATGCCAACTTGTTTTGTACCAACTTGTCTTGTGCCAAGTTGTCTTGTGCCAACTTGTTTAATGCCACCTTATCTGCTGCCTTTATCCTGCAAGGCACTAAAAAAATTGCAGGTGAGGAATTAAGAAGATATTTAGTTATAAACTATAACGTGAATGTTAATAAAAACACACGGTTCTAAATCTTAGGAACTAATGTCTATTTTGGCTCTGCCACCCTAATATGCAATTCTTTTAACTGCTTATCACTTGCCAAACTAGCCCATGATTATAGGTAATTGTAACTCCATAATTACCGCGTTTTTGGAGCTTATAATTCCATAATTGTGGTATAGTATTTGTATGTTTAATAGGCTAATTGATAATTTGCTTAAAGAAAAAAATAGTTTCTTTCTTTTTGGAGCAAGAGGAACAGGCAAAACCTTTTGGCTTAGAGAAAAGCTACCGAGAGAAAGCATATTAATTGATCTTCTGGAATCAGATAACTATATTAAACTACAAAACAGACCTCAACATTTGGAAGAAATAATCCCACCGGATTATAACGGGTGGGTAATAATTGATGAAGTTCAAAAAATCCCAGAATTATTAAATGAGGTTCATAGACTAATTGAATTAAAAAAGTATAGGTTTATACTTACTGGCTCAAGCGCAAGAAGTTTACGAAAAAAGGGGGTTAATTTGCTTGGAGGACGTGCGCTAAATTATAAGCTTTACCCACTTACTGCTAAAGAGCTCGGAGATGAATGGGATATAAATACAGCATTAAAGTATGGGACTTTGCCTTCAATCTATTCACGACATAAAAATCAGCCTAAAAAATATCTAGAATCATATATTGAAACTTATCTAAAAGAAGAGGTTTTACAAGAAGGGTTGACAAGAAACCTGGGTGCTTTTTCTAGATTTATGGAAATAGCAAGCTTCTCACAAGGCTCAGTTCTCAATATGACAGAAATAGCAAGAGAAAGTCAAATTAATAGAAAAATTGTGGAAGGTTATTTTAGTTTGTTAGAAGATTTATTGATTGCTTATAGATTGCCAATATTTACAAAAAAAGCAAAAAGGAAACTTATTACTCATCCGAAATTTTATTATTTTGACGTTGGCATATATCGCATTCTTAGGCAGCTTGGCCCAATGGATTTCGATCCAGAAATAAGCGGGATTGCTTTAGAAACTCTTGTACTCCAACATCTAATAGCAATAAATGCTTATTATGATTTTAATTACAAAATTTATTACTGGAGAACTAAACATGGTTTAGAAATAGATTTTGTACTCTATGGCGAGAATGGGCTTTTTGCTATTGAAGTAAAAAGTTCTAACCAAATACATTCAAAACACATAAAAGCTCTAAGGCACTTTAAAGAAGATTACAAGATAGCAAAATTATATGTTTTTTATACTGGAAAACGAGAGCTTCACCTAGAAGGAATTAGCATAATTCCTGTTGATTTAGCTTTGAGAAAACTTGAAAAAATATTAGGGTAATTAAATCAGCATTTTTTAATCGTC
>MFRN01000031.1:0-56863 GCA_001784585.1 Candidatus Melainabacteria bacterium RIFCSPLOWO2_02_FULL_35_15
CAAGTTTCTGGAAAGATCTCTCTAAGAAAAATCCGGATGCAAAACTTATTAATTTTACATTACCATCAAATGGAGGACAGAGCGGATGGACAGGTACTAATACTCTTTCTAATCCTTCCAGCCTCAGATTTGATGGAACAAATGATTATGTTCAGGTTACTGATTCTGATTATTTTGATCTTCAAAACTTTACTGTCAGTGCTTTTATTAAAATTGACGGAAGTCCTGCTGGCTATAGACAAATTATCGGGCAAGGTAATGAACCTTATTGGTTATTAAGTATAGTTGACAGTAAACTTTCAGGATACCTGACCTATGATGGAATTACTGTCACATCCAGCAAAACATTAAACGATAGTATGTGGCATTTTGTAGCTCTTACCAGAGATACTGTTAATGACAAAGTTAGTTTAAATATTGACGGAATAGAAAATAAAACCATCAGCACAACAAGCGACGCTATATACAGACTGGCAGCAAATGTTCTTATTGGTACTTATAATGCTGGAGGATATTTTTTCCCGGGTCGTATTGAAAGTGTTAAATTATTCCATAATGCTCTTTCACCTCAGGAGATTAAAGATTATTTCAATTGTGAAAAGGGACACTTCCAGGATTTAGTTAATTTTGGATCTTCATCTTCAAGCTCTTCTTCAGGTGCAGGACTTACCTGTGTAAATAGAAATTATACTGGTCCAAGCGGAGTAATTTTAGATTTAAGACCTGGCGATATTACAGGAACAGGGCTTAGTGCAGACAACTCTACTATTACAACAAGTTGGCCGGATTTAAGCGGAAGTAATAATCACTCAGCACTGGTTAATTTTACATTACCGTCAAACGGAGGACAAAGCGGATGGGTAGAAAACCCGTCATCATTAAGGTTTGACGGCACAGATGATTATGCTTACATTGCAGACTCATCATTATTTGATTTGACAGACTTTACTTTAAGTGCATTTATAAAAGTAGAAGGATCAGCAAGTAGCTACAGAAGAATACTAAGTCAACAAAATGGGAATAATTACTGGCTGTTAAACCTGGAAGACAATAAATTACAAGGATGGCTAAATTTAGATGGAATAACTAGGGAAAATGGAACATTCGGTCCGGCATTAAATGATAATAAATGGCATCACGTAGCTATTACCAGAGATACAGACAATGACAATATATCATGGTGGCTGGATGGAACACAGATAGGTTCTCAAACTACTACAAGTGATGCAGCTTATAATATTGCAAGCAATGTCTATCTTGGTGCTTATCCTGGTGCTGGCCAAGACTTTCAGGGGAAAATAGGTAATGTAAAGGTCATTAATAAAGCACTATCTGCGCAGGAAATAAATGCTTACTACAATTGCGAAAAACCATCTACTCTATGCTCTAACAATACACTGACCTTTAATCCTGTATCAGTCCAGAATATTGGCGCTTCAGTAATATCAAAAGATTTTAATAAGGATGGAAAGTCTGACCTTGCTACTGCTAATATTAATTCCTGTGTCCTTTTTGGAAATGGAAATGCTACCTTCCAAAACACCTGTTACGGTACTAACAATGCCACTACCATAACATCAGCTGATTTTAACGGGGATGGCATTTTAGATCTTGTACTGGGTACTTCTGTGGTTAACAATCATCCTCAAATTGGCTATTCAAGCAGTTACTATTACTATTTGCAAGGGAATGGCGCTGGTGGTTTTAGCGGACCTTATGGTATTACTGTTAACAGTTATAATACAAATAATCCTGGTATTCCTCTCTACCCTGTAGATACGCAGCCCCTTCAGCTGGCATCCGCTGATTTTAATAAAGATGGATATTTTGATCTGGCTATTTCTGATCAATGGACAAGGAGAGTTTTACTTTATCTGGGTAATGGCAATGGTATTCCTATCGTAGTTCTAAGTAATGCCGGAGGCGGTTCAATAATATCCAATGATTTTAATAAAGATGGAAATTTTGATTTAGCTTTTACTAATCCTTTTAATAATAATATTTCTGTTCTTCTTGGAAACGGTAATAGTACTTTCCGGCAAGCACTTAACTATACTACCGGCGGTACAAATCCTAAGCTCATTACCTCAGGTGATTTCGATAATAATGGCATACTTGATCTGGCTGTAACTAACACAGGCAGTAACAGTTTCTCGGTTTTCCCGGGGAATGCAGATGGCTCATTCCAGACTCCGGCAAAGATTTACAGTACAGTCACCAAGCCAACTTCAATCTCATCCGGTGATTTAAATCGTGACAATAAAGCAGATATAATAATCGGCACTAGTAATGGAAACACTTATATATTTATCGCAGGCATATCCGGAAACTTTACACAAGCAGCTACAAGCTACACTAAAGCCGGTCCATATGCAATCAATGATTTTAACGGGGACGGTTCAACAGACTTTTCTTACTCTGGTGGAATCTTGTTAAACAATACTTGTTTTCCTTAAAAAACTATAAAGCAGCACTGTTAGAAATGCTACGCATTACTCTGTCCAGATTAGTGAGTTCCATTGGTTTATGGGATATAGGTGTGAATTTGATTTCTCCTAAATCAGATATAGCTAATTCTGAGAGTTCAAACTTTCCTTTTCTCTTTTTTCTGCGAAGCTCTTCAATCGATCTTTCTACTATCTCTCTGTAATCCGGTCTTGGTTTGGCATCTGTTATTCTTTTAGTCTTAATTCCATCAAAAGAAGGATTGATTTCAAAAACTGTTTTTACTCCTCCTACACCTGCAATAGATGAAATAACAGTATCATCCAGGGAGACGCCGCCCTCAAGCATAGACAGTGCAAGTGCCCCGGCACCGATATTTCCATGTTTATATGATGAGGACTGGATAACGTTTGTGGTAATATCTATGCCTGTATTTTCTTTAAAAATTTCCATTCCTTTGGTTATTGAATTTTTTCCTCCCTGAGGTGTCCCGATTTTTACCTTTTCATCTATTACTTCACCGAAGTTTCTTAAGTAATCATCCAGCCCATAAGAATATTCCACAGCATCAATTTCTCCTAAAATATCCAGGGCAGCATCATTGTATTGAAAATTATCCTGCAGCTCATAGCTTGAATAATTAAGACACTGAGATGCATATATTTGATTATGGACAAAAACATCTGAAACTTCAGGATCAATTCCTATATTTGTAAATTTAAAGCCACCTTTGCCTTTCTCAAGAAAAATTCCTACAAAACCATCGCCAAAAATATACCTTTCCAGATTACTATGTGGTAATCGTAACCTTGAAGTTACATCACCTAATAAAATCAGGGCATTGTCACACAGTTCTCTGTCTATCCAGCCAGATGCTTCATATAACCCCTGAGCCATACTTACGCAGGCTAATGAAGAATTACCAAATTGAACTGGTTTAATTCCTAATAATTTTGCTACTGCAAGGCCTTGTGCAGGAAAAACAAAATCAGGTGTATCAGTACTATAATAAAAACCCTGAACTTTAGACGGGAGTACACCTGCTTTTTCCAGAGTACGCACAGCGGCAGTAATCCCCAGGTATGTGTTAGGATACTTAGCTACATTATCAAGCAGTATATTTCTTGTCTTAATGCCTGTTTTATTTTCCAGACGATCAACTAATCTGCCTGTTTTTTCTAAGGTCTTTTTTGAAATAAAGCGCGTGAAAAATCCTTTAAATCCTTTACTTTGTTCACGAAATTGAAGAGAAAAAATATCTCTGCCGGTTAAAACAGCGCCTTTAACACCATTTTCACCCGGAAGAGCAGAAGCCATTGCTCTAATAGACATTCCTGTCATATGGTTACACCTTTGTCAGCCAACAAACAGCAGAAATATAATCATTTAAATTAGTTTTAAATCTAACATATAAGATTCAGCTAGTAGCATAATAAACCTGAATATGTTACATAAAAGTAAAATAAGTATCTTCTAAAATCTAAAATGTAGGTAAAATCATACAAATATGAATAAAGAAAACACTTACTCAGATGGAATTAAAATCCTAAAGAAAATCCAGGAAAACGGCATTATTATTTTTGGTGCTTCAGGTGAAATGGGCTCAAAGATTACCAGCACCTTTGCTAAAGCAAATGTATCTGTAATTATGCAGGATATTGACAAAAATAAGTTAATAGAATCAAAAAACGAAGCATTAAAAACTCTCGAAAAAGCAGCTGCAAGAAGAAAATTATCAAAAAAACAGCTTGAATATATTATAGAAAAAAAACTTATTGACAAAATTATAGTTTTTCCGGAAAGAGGAAAAATACCTTTTAATGAAATAAACACAAGAGAGCAGGCAGGCAGCTTTTTAGAAAAAGCCCTGGGCAAAGAGCTTTTGGAAAATTATAAAAATGCCGCAATGCTTCTTGAAGCAGGGCCTGAAATACTTTCATTTAAACAGGATGTTTTCAGGTTTTTTGAATTAGTTCTTTCACCGGAGTCAGCTATACTAGCCACCAATACATCTTCATTAAAAATAGATACTATAGGAAATAAAATAATTAATAAAGAGCATTTAATCGGGTTTCATTATTTTCTACCGGCACATATTAATCCGCTTATAGAAATTATCTCTGCTAAAGACACACCTGTCACTTTAATCCAAGCCATGCAAAACCTGGCTATTAGTATGGGAAAAAAGCCCATAATATGTCATAAAGATACGCCGGGCGCCATTGCAAACAGAATCCTTGTGGGAATATTAAATGAAGCAGCAAAAATGTACGATGAAGGGCTTGGCAGCACTGAAGAGATAGATAAAATTTTTCTTGAAGTATTTTACTCAAAACAGATAAAGATTCAGACAAAAAAAGCAAAAAGACAATTTCAGTCAGCACCAAAACTTGCTTTTTTTAAAGATGAAAAAAGCTTATACAGCCAGATTAAAAAATGTGAGAAAGAAAAAAATTATTTAAAGAAAAAACAGTTATTAGAGGAAGCTGAAGGAAGGCTCAGGCAAAAAGTTTTATATTCACAGATAGTTGAAAATCTCTCTTCTTTGGGAGAATTTTTTAAAAGTGCTTCCTGTGTAGATAAATTAAAAATTAAAGCACAGGAACAAATGAAAAATATAAGAGCATCTTTAAATGAAAACGATTTAAAAATAACTCCTTACGAATTCCCGAAACCTGAAAAGATTTCGACCTTAAATAACCAGAAAAAAATGATAAGAGGCAGACTTCAGGGAGCTTATATAGCTATATCACAGAAAATATATAATGAAGGACTTGGTACTATTTGCGACATAGAGCTTGCCTGTAAAGAAGGCTTTAAGTGGAACACAGGACCATTTGAATTAATTTATGACCTGGGGATTAAAAAAGCCAAGGACCTGGTTTTGCTGGTAAATAAAGGGCTTTCACAACAAAATACAAGCGGCATTGCAAATGCAGATGAAGTCTCTCAAATAACTAAAAAAGAATTGTCCGGCGTACAAACACATATTCAAAATGAAACAGGATTTATTACTCTGGGAAGGCTGCACATACAAAACCTGCAAATGATGCAGAATTCGCTAAGTCCTGAAATGCTTGAAGGAATCAGTACTGCATTAAAAGAATTAAAAGAAAAAAATGTAAGAGCAATAATCTTCAGAAGCCGGGGCGGAGGAGCATTTAGTTCTGGTGCTGATTTAAACTATATTGAAAGTACAAACTGGGACTTAAAAAGAATTGTTGACTATATAAATTTCGGTAAAAAAGTAATGGACGAAATTGCAAACTGTAATATTCCCACCACTGCAATCCTTGACGGACCTGCTGTAGGAGGCGGGCTGGAACTGGCTCTTGCATGTGATTACAGAATAATGACTGATTTGGCTTTTGTAGCTATGCCGGAAGTAGCGCTTGGAATCATTCCTGACTGGGGCGGAACTGAAAGACTGCCGGCAATTATCGGAAAAGAACTGGCAAAGAGAATGATCTGTACTGCAAAGTTAAAAAATATGGGACTAAAGCTTGCTTGTGAAGATGCAAAAATATTAGGTTTGGCAGATGAGTGTATCTTACAGTGTGAGTTGCCTGAATTTTTAAGCCGGTTAATTGAAGAAAAAGTCTTTCATATAAATATTTACAAAAAGCCTGCTTTAAAAACAAACTTTAATAAGTCTGACTATCCTATACACATTGTAAAAAGATTTAAGCTAAATAAGCCTTTCAGACACAATTTCAGGTGGATTACAAAATACGCTGCTAACCTTGCAGATGACCTTATAGAGCATTCTGATACTCCGGAATATGCAAAAACTGTAAACAATGATCTTACATCGGTTAAGCTTCTTACAAGAGGTAAAAAAGTAGCAAATATTTATATAAAACCAATGTTGTTTGTTGTGCAGAATAAGTTTTTGGCTAATATATTTGAAAAACTTGGAATTTTATAACACACCCTTCATAGTAGAATAGTTGTAATAAAAACTATTTTTAAACTTTCTAATGATTGATCACACAAGCTCATTAAACGGAGTTACAAGTGCCTTTAAATGGCCGCACTATCCTCTTGAAAACCCGGATAATCAAATAGCTTTACTTCGAAACCCGACTATTTATAAAGGAGGCCGAGAGCCTTTAGAAAACAGTTTTTTAGAGGACTTAATAAAGCAAAATATTTTTAAAAGAAGTAATGATATTACACATGATGATCGTTTTACTTTTCATGAAAAAATTATAGCGAAGATAAATGCCTGTGATGCCCGTGCTCTCTATAACTCACTTTCTAAAGAAGGAAGAAAGAAATTTGAAGCGATAGTTCAGTCATTTTATATAGCCATTACTAAAGATACAGCTCATGACAGAAATAAAAAAATGTTGGAAGAAATGATGGAAATGTATCAAGGTGGGGAAATAAGAGTAGTTTGTGAAACAGGTTTTAGAATGATATTAAAAGTATTATTTGATTTACTTGGAGTCAAACCGAAACATTTTTACGGGGTATCAGCAGGTGCATTTCAGGCAGCAGGAAGAGCTTTTGGAGCACCTAATTGTATAGCTGTTGCAAACACCATAGATACAGATTATTCTAAAGTTACAGAAAGCAGAAAACACCTGGAAACATGGATAAACGATCTGATAAAAGAAGCATATTTATATACTACAGGAAAAAAAGAACATGATATTGAAGATGGCATTATAAGAGTTAAACATCTTGAAGAAGCAGGAACTGATCTTAAAGTTTTAGTAGGAGAAATTACAAAATATTTTCCTCCAAAGATGGAGAACTATTTTTTACCAGAAGAATTAAAAACCAGATTTGGGAAGAAAAATCCGGGAAATCTTCCGCTTGCTCCTATGATTGCTGCTTCCGCCAATCTTTGGTTATTATTTTTTCTAATTGATCCGACATTCGGGCGGTGTTTTATTAAGGACTCAAAAGGTCTTAATCACTATCTGCTTGATGCAGGAGGACTGGACAGAGCAAACGGGATTCCGTTTAATGATTTTGAGGATGAGATGAAAAAATATTTAAACGGAAAAAGAGAATTACCTCCATTTGTTTTAATTGCCGGAAATACAAGAGTTGAATCTTTAGAAAAATCTATATTTGATAAGATTGCAGATCGTATAGATTCATTGTTCATAGATCCGATCGATAAAATTAAAACACTGGGTGCAGAAAGATTATATATTAAGGGATTTTGCGGAGTTGACGATCCCTTTATTAAAGGAAATACTTCTGTAATAAGAACAGGGCACCTAAACGTATCTGCCCATGATAAAGCAGTTTTAACTACAGCAAATCTTTCTACAAGTGATTTTCCGGAATGTACATTTCAGGGACAGAACTTAAAGCCTTCACTACATCAGCTATATGAAAACTTTGTCTTCATTAATGAAAAAGGTATTAAAGAGTATATTGAATCAAATGGGCAAGCCGGAAAGAGTCCGCTTCAATTATGGATTGATGATGCCGGGGAGCTTAAGGCAGTTAAAAAAGCAGAAAAATTACCTGAAGAAATAATACCAATCGATAAAGCTACCTTTGAGGCCAGGATGCTGTGGTCAGCAGGTTGTTAAGACCATCACTCAAAATCAAAAAAAGAATCAGCTTATAGATCGCAGGGTCTGACTGTGCTTCTTCCGTTTTCTTTGCAGCGTTTCATAGCGCACTTTAACATTTCTGCAACTTTTGCAGAAAGAGCTTCCATAAGATCTCCGTCTGTTCTAAGTTCTTCTTCTTTAATAAAATCTTTCACCTTTGAGCCCACTACCAGATTTTCGTTTGACATGATTATCTCCTTCTTGTTTCCTCAATCCTAAACAAATCAAGAATCTTACCTACAGTAAAATATATTACCTAGAGATAGTCAAATTTGCTAGTATTGTCTGTTATACTAATGAATTAGCCCGAATGGATAAATACAAGACATTGTAAAATTTGCAGAAATCGGGCTAAATTTTATGATTTTCTCCAAATTTTTACAAAGTTATGGACTTACAAAAGTTAAATAATGAGGGGATAAGGAGACAAAAATGAGATTTGCCAAAAGAACTGAATCACTACCACCATACCTATTTGCTGAAATTGATAAAAAAAGATTAGCAGCAATTGCCCGTGGTGTGGACATTATAAACATGGGAATTGGCGATCCTGATCAGCCTACTCCAAAAAACATTGTCGATGCAATGCATAAAGCTATCGATGATCCCGGCACTCATAATTACCCCCCTTACCAGGGTACAAAAGAATTCCGTGAGGCTGTAGTAAAGTGGTTTGAAAAACGCTTTGGACAAAAGTTTAATGCAGATTCTGAATGTGTTTCATTAATTGGTTCTAAAGAAGCTATTCATAATTGTATTTTTGGAACAATTGATCAGGGGGACATAGCTCTCCTGCCGGATCCTGCTTATCCGGTTTATAAAAGCTCTACGATTTTATGTGGCGGAAAACCATACATTACTCCGCTTACAGAAAAAAATAACTGGTTACCGGATTTAACAAAAATCCCAAATGACATTGCACAAAAAGCAAATATTATAATGCTTGGCTATCCGAATAATCCTACCGGCGCTATTACACAGGTGGAATTTTATGATGAAGTAATTGCCTTTGCTAAAAAATATGACATTATTGTTCTTTCAGATAATGCATACTCTGAAATGACCTATGATGGCTACACAGCGCCGTCAATTTTTCAGTCCAGAGGTGCCAAAGACATAGCACTTGAGTTTCACAGTTTAAGTAAAACCTACAATATGACAGGCTGGCGTATTGGATTTGCTCTGGGTAATGAAAAAGTAATTAAAGCACTGAGTACTGTAAAAACAAACATTGACAGCGGTATATTTAAAGCCATACAAAGGGCCGGTATTGAAGCATTTAATACTCCCAAAGATGTAATTCAAAAAACTATTTCTATTTATAAAGAAAGAAGAGATGTAGCATTAAGCGGACTTAAAGAACTTGGATGGAATATAAAAGAACCCATAAAAGGAACATTTTATCTTTGGCTGCCTATTCCTCCGTCGTTTAAAACTTCCGGTGAGTTTGCTACTGCTATGTTAGATAAATGTGGAATTGTGGTTCCTCCCGGAAGCGGCTACGGAGAATATGGGGAAGGTTATTTTAGAATAGCCCTGACAATTGACAAAAAACGTATACAGGAAGGCATTTCCAGGATGAAAAAAGAAGGCTTAGTATTTGCGCCCCGGGCTTGCTCTGTTAAATAAATGCCAGAGAGAGCTTTATCAAATAAGCTCAGGGAATATAAAAATCCCTTGGTTGTTATTTGTTCAGGTATCTTAATTGGTGCAACTTTTTATTTTCAGAACATAAAATTAATAATTTTAATTTCACTCTGTTTGATTTCATTAATCTTGTTTTTATTTTTTAAAAGTAAAAAAATTATTTTATTTGTGGTTACAGTGATCCTGGGTTATTTGTACACTGTCAATTATTTACAATTTGCAGGACCAAACATAGACCAATTTTTACACGGGAGATATATTTATATCGGAGAGATTAAATCCAAAGCAAATAACAACACCTTTAATAAAACATATGATTTTAAGTTAAAAACCATCCAGGCTCAAAATAGCCAAAAAAAATGGGAAATAAATAATTGCAACATTCAGGTTACAGGTTCAAAATATGAAGAGTATGAAACTGGAGATATAGTTCAAATCACCGGCAGGCTGAAAAAACCAAAAAGTGCAATCCTGCCCGGGTTATTTGATGAAAAAAAATACCTTTTAACAAAAAATATTTATTATTTACTTAAAGCAGATAATGGCTCTTTAGTGTTTCTGGACAAAGCCAAAAGCGCTGGAATAACACAAGCAATTAACACACTCAGGGATAAGCTGCTTTCAATAAACAAAACTTATTTAAACGGAGAAAAACTTTCTCTTGTAAACGGTGTAATATTTGGTTCAAAAGCCAGTACTTTAAGCAGTAAATTAAAAGAAAAAATCCGGAATCTTGGTTTAAGTCATATAACAAGTGCTTCGGGCTTCAATGTATCAATTTTAGCTTTTGGGGTTTTTGCATTATTCGGATTCTTTAATTACAGAAAAAAGATTTTCCCTACAATAGTCTGCATTTGTGCAGTTTTGACATATTCTGCAATTGCAGATTTTTCACCATCAATTATCAGAGCAACAGTTTTTATAATTTTATTACTTCTTGGAAATTTATTTGACAAAAAAATAAAAATTCTACCTGGCATAAGCCTGATAATAATTGTTTTTTTTCTGTTTAACCCTGCCAATCTTTTGGATATTGGCTTACAATTGTCTGTCTTAGGGTTTCTCGGACTGGATCTCTTTGCCAGTGAAGCTATTGGAGAAAATAAAAGCTGGTTTTTAAATATCTTTTATCAGTCCTTATTTGCACAAATAATGGTTACACCCTTAATAGTATTTTATTTTCATAATATTCAGTTACTGGGTTTAATTTCAAATTTAATGGCAGTCCCGCTTGCTTCTTTAATACTAATGACAGGCCTGATAAATATAATGTTTTTTGGAATACCGGGAATAAATTATGTTTTTCAGAAAATCTTATTTTACTTGTCAGGTTCATTTATCCGGTGGGTAAACTGCCTGGATAAATTTGAGTTTAAACAAATGTTTCTGCCAAGTTTGAATTTTTATTTATTAATTCTTATATATGCAATGGTCTTATTTTTACTGCTTGCTTTTTTCATCAGATTTTCAAAAATAAAGTTTTTTATTTCTTTATTTATACTTATACTTGCTTTTTTTACCACCTATACCATGACCGATACAGGCAAATATCTGAAAATATTTTTTCTGCCTGTCTACAACCAGGATTCAGTATTAATAATGCCTCCAAAAGAAAGACCAATCTATTTATCTACCAGACCGCAGGACTTTCATCATCAGCATCTCAAGGAATTCTTAGTACTAAGCAACTGTTCCTTTAATACTATTTCATATAATTTAAAAAACAAGACTAAGGTATATTTCCCGAGCAAATATGTTACAGATGAAAAAAATAAAATTAAAATAAGATATAAAAATTTATCTGTCGATATTGTTAAAAACTATATTGATAGAATTTCATCAGAAGCAGAGTACATAAAATTACCTCTTCTGAATAAAAAAGACCCGTCACTAAGTGAAATATTTAATATTTTTCCAAAAACAATAATTATTAATGATGTTAAAAAACTTTCCGGGAAATCAAAAAAAGATATTTTATGGTTAAAATCCCAGTCACTTAAAAGTTATCTTTTAAGTGAAACTGGTACTATAACATTGATATCAGACGGTGATAAGATTGATTTAACAACATCAGAATAAAAACCATGAAAGAAATTCTGGTAATTGACATTGGCGGGACAAAAACAAATATTTCATTTGTTACATCAGTTAATTTAGAAGTTAAAATTCTCACCTCAGAGATATTTCCTACCAATTCAAATCCAGACTTACAAGTTCAAAAAATTTCATCTTTATATTCAGAAAAGTCTAAAACAATATCAAACATGTCGTTAAGCCTGCCTGGATTATGGGATAAAAATGGTATTTTAAGGGAAAGTTTTAATTTAAAAAACTGGATAGGTTATCCGTTTATAGAAAATCTTTCAAATGTTATTGGAATAAAAGATTATACATGGGAAACCGATGTCATTTGTGGAGCACTGGGTGAATATTACATGCAAAACAGTGAGTCATTGTTGTATTTAAATATAGGAACAGGTGTGGGAGCAGCATTTATAAAAGATGGAAAACCATTTAGGTCAAATTCAAATGACATGCCACGGCATGCCTCTGCTTTAAGAATGCAAAAATTGCTTGTTCCGGAGCAGGGAGAATTAACCTCTGCAGTAGATTTAATATGCGGAAGCAGCATTCTTAAAGATACATCTTATAATTCAGTTGAAAAATTATATAACGACTATAAAGCTGGAAATATTGAAGCTTTTGAAATTATTTCAAAATCACAGTTACAACTGGCAGGCTGGTTAATTAATTTATTTTATTTATTTGCACCGGATATAATAGTTTTAAACGGCGGCTTAACTTATGACTGGGAAGTCTTATGCGAAGAAGCTATTGATATTGCAAATGAAGAATTAAAGGATCAGGTAAAAATATTACCAGGCAAGCTCAGGGAAATGGCACCTGTTTACGGGGCGTATTTAAACCGAAATAACCTCTTTAATCTCCGGTATAACCTTTTTAAGCATTGATTCTATGCCTACTTTTAAAGTCATAATGGAACTAGGACAATGGCTACATGAACCTTGTAGATGTAGTTTTAAAACCCCATCTTTATAACTGTCAAAAATAACATCACCGCCATCACTGGCTACTGCAGGTCTGATTTGAGTATCTAAAATCTCATGTATTTTTTGTTCAATTTTATTTGAGCTTTTTACAGCAGTCTTTTCAGAGCTTAAAAGAATTTGTTCACCGGATTCAAAATGACTGTTTATAACTTTTAATAATGAATCATAAATATTGTCCCACGATGATTCCGGGGTTTTAGATATTGTTATAAAATCTCTTCCAAAAAATACTTCCTTTACACAAGGAAGTTCAAAAAGCTTTTGTGCAAGCGGAGAACTGCTGCCTGATTTTTTATCAGGAAAATTTGCAGAGCCGCTTTCTAAAATCACTGTGTCCAATATGAACTTTAATGCATTTGGATTTGGTGTACCTTCTGTATAAATTTTGATTTTTTCATTCATAAATATTTAATCATACATTATTATTAACCCTGCTTAAACTTAGCTTTACTTCAATATTATAACTTAAGACGTATAATATTATTACTGTGTCGAAAGAAACTACTACAGAAAATGTATTCCAGAACTTAAGGAGTAAGGGACTAAGAGTAACTCCTCAAAGAGAAAAGATATTGCAAATTTTTATGGAGTTAAAAGACGGGACACATCTAAGTGCAGAAGATTTATTTAAAATACTTGAAGAAAAAAATGAAAACATCAGCTTAGCTACTACATACCGTACCTTAAAACTCCTTTCACAGTTTGGCTATTTAAGAGAGCTGGACTTTGCAGAAGGTCATAAACACTATGAATTAAATAAAGACAAAAGACCGCATCATCACATTATTTGTCTGAACTGTAATAAGACTATAGAATTTGAAGATGATCTTGTAAATGAAGTCGGCTATAGAATTGCTCAGGAAAAAGGAGTTGAAGTAGTAGACATTCAGTTTAAAATCTATGCTATTTGTCCGGAAGAGCATGATGATGAAAACAAGACTCACAGATCTTAATTTTTTTTCTCAACCATTTTGCAAATACTTTAACTGCCATACTTCTGTGGCTTAGTTTATTTTTTAACCTTGGACTTAATTGAGCTGAGGTTTTGTTTAATTTGGGAACTGTAAAAATCGGATCATAACCAAAGCCATATTTGCCAGCAGGCATTTTAGCTATTTCCCCATACCAGGATTTTTGAGTTTTAAAGATTATTTTTCCTTCCGGATCTGAAACTACAAGAGCACAGGTAAAACAACATTTTTTATTTTTTTTATTTTTAACCTTCTTTACTATTTCCAGCATACCTTTGCCATTTCTAAAAAACCGGGAAGATTTTATTCCGGGTTTTCTGTCAAGAGCAAAAACTTCTATCCCCGAATCATCCGAAAAGGCATAAACTCTTAGTTTTTTTGACAGAACACAGGCTTTTTTTGCAGCATTTCCTACAAATGTACAAGAATTTTCATTTACCGTAAAACCTTCCGGAGCCAGTCTTATATTTATATTTGCTGGCATTTTTTCATGTGAAAGTATACTTTTAATTTCTTTTAGTTTATTCTTGTTTGATGATGCAAAATAAATTGTAAAAGGTTTTTTCATGACCATTAATAATATTTTAGAGAACTTAAAAGCAAAAAATAACTTAAATAACAATGATATTGAAATAATTTACGAAACGTTTAAGAAGAAATCAGTAAGTGAGGAAGAAACAAAAAACCTGGTTTTACTCTGGAGAGAAAAAGGTGAAACAGCATTTGAAATAAGTACTCTGGCAAACCTGATAAACTCAAATCAAAGACAAAACACAAAATACACTGATGCTATTGATATCTGCGGAACCGGAGGAGATAAATTAAACACTTTTAATATCTCAACCCTCTCTGCAATTGTTACATCATCACTTGGAATAAAAGTAATTAAACACTCAGGCAGAAGCAATACAAGCATATCCGGCAGTGTGGATATATTAAACGAATTTGGAGTTAACGTGGATCTTATCAACGAATTGTGTTTTCAAAAGACCAATTTAATGTTTGTCAGCTCAGGCCATTTAAAAGAAGTTTTTGGAGATGTAAAATCCGTTTGTAAAAAACTTGGAGCAGCAGGTTTTGTAAATTTACTTGGACCTTTGACAAATCCTTATAAAACATCATTTCATTTGCTTGGAGTATCAGATATTAAATGGGGAAATCTTTTATCCGAAACTTTAAAAAAAGACGCACTTATAGTTTGTAGCAATATTTCTGAAAATATATATCTGGATGAACTTAGTTTTTGCGGGACAAATCATCTGTGGCAGATAGAAGCTGACAAAGGAATAATTCAAAAAACAATTAACCCTGAAGAATTTGGTTTATCATTAACAGATATAGAACACTTAAAAATAAAAGATAAAAAAGAAAACAAGCTGATTTTTGAATTTGTTTTAAAAGGCAAGTTTAACTCTTTAAAAGAAAAAGAGTGTATAAAAGCTACTGCATTAAATACAGGAGCAGCTTTATTTTTAGCTAAAAAAGCACCTTCTGTTAAAAAAGGTTATGAAACAGCTCTGAAGCATATACAATCCGGCACATGCTGGGAACATTTTCAAAATTTTATTAACTTTAACAAATGATACGCTCGATTCGTGTCAGTATCTTAACTAAAAAAAGTAACTCAAGAGAGGAAAATATGAATTTTTTATTATTAATATTGCTCGTATTAGCTGTAAATTTATCTGCTATGGCCGATACTGGAATACCTCTGGCTGGTTCAGTCAGTGATCCTTTTGTAGAAGCACAGGAAAAACTTATGCATGCAAAGGGAAGTTATAAAACTATCCAGCAACAAGAAGCTGCAATCCAAAGTATGAGAAAAGCAACCAGGCTTAGTCTCAAAGCAGCAAACTTAAGAGCAAGAGCAGAAAAATTACAAACCAAAGCAGATATGCTGGTGACAAAAGCAAATCAGCAGGCATTAAGCAAAGGACTTTATATAACTAATCCTCTTGATTCAATTATGATGCAGACTCCTTCGGTAGCAGAACAGCCAAAAGAATTAGCTCCTGTACCGGGAAATGCAGTTAATATTGTCTTTCCAAAAAACAATGAAGAAGTTTCAGAAAATAGTTCCCCTCCTGTACCTACATTAAATAATTTCTGAGAAATTAAAATCCTAAATTACCCAAAAGCCTTTGTAGTTGTGGGCCATTCATCCAGGGATCTACCATTACAGGAAGTCCATTTCTCCCCATTATAAAATTATTGTTTCTTCCTCTTAACATATAATCAAAAATAGTAACCTGAGGAAAACGGTTTTGATAATAATAAGGAAGACCTGCATTATAACCATATGGATTTACCATTCCATTAAATCCGTATGGATTGTACCCGTATCCATTCCCGTATGAATTATATCCGTATCCATTTCCGTATGAATTATATCCGTATCCATTTCCGTATGGATTACATCCACATCCACCAAATGTAAACTGGTTACCACTTATAAATTGATCTGTTGCTGTATTGTATGTAAAACCAGGATGAAATACTCCTCCCCGAAATGACGGTAAAACTCTTATAGTTGGTTGCGATGTTTGACCGGGCCTTACGGGACCAGGCATTTGCCTTTGTGGCATTGAAGGTCTAAATATATTTAAAATAAACATACAAAAATTTATTTAGTTAACTCCCCCCTTTTTTAGATAGATTATTTCTTTTTTATATTAAAGCTGGGTTAAGTAAACTAATTTGTTAAAAATATCGCTTGCAAAGATACTTTTGTTTAATATTTGGTTATGTGTTAGTATTTTTTTTGTTGCTTAAATCAAGGGTGGTTTTTATTGTGAAGACTGCATTAGATCCACAAATTAAAAAAGATGAATTAACAATCGGCGGAAAGACTTTCCAGTCAAGATTAATGATTGGGAGCGGTAAGTTTACAGATTTTAAAATTATGAAAGAAGCTCATGAAAAATCCGGAGCTCAGATAATTACTGTAGCTATAAGAAGGGTAAATTTAAACGCACCCGGACACATTGGACTCTTAGAACAAATTGATACAAACAAATACTGGATTTTACCTAATACGGCGGGATGCCAGACAAAAGAAGAAGCTATAAGAATAGCTAAGCTCAGCCGGGAAATGGGGATTAATAACTGGATTAAACTTGAAGTAATTCCGGATCTAAAATATTTGTTACCGGATCCAATTGCTACTTTCGAAGCTGCGCGTGAATTAATTAAAGATGGATTTGTAGTGTTACCTTATATAAATGCCGATCCCATTTTAGCTAAAAGACTTGAAGAGATAGGCTGTGCTACAGTTATGCCGCTTGGTTCTCCTATTGGTTCAGGACAGGGAGTAAAGTGTGCTGCAAACATTGAAATAATAATTAAACAATCTTCTGTCCCGGTAGTAGTGGATGCAGGATTAGGCGTTCCTTCAGAAGCAGCACAGGTAATGGAAATGGGAGCAGATGCAATTTTATTAAATACTGCAATTGCAGGTGCTGATAATCCTGCACAAATGGCAGAAGCTTTTAAGTTTGGGGTAGAAGCCGGACGAAAAGCATATCTGGCAGGACGTATCCAAATCAAAGAGTATGCAAGTGCTTCAAGTCCAAAAGAAGGTACAGTACAGTAAGAGGCAGGTTTTAATTTGTGCCTGCATATGTTTTTGCAAAAAGGAGAAAATAAAATGCGCAGGATGTGGCTTGAAAAAAGAAAAAATGATTTAAATAAATCACAAATGCATTATGCAAGAAAAGGCATAATCACAGAGGAAATGGACTACATTGCAAAGATTGAAAACCTAACTCCTGAGTTTGTCAGATCAGAAATAGCCCGCGGAAGAATGATTATTCCGGCAAACATAAACCATGCAAACTTAGTCCCTATGTGTATTGGAATAAATTCAAAGTGCAAAATTAATGCAAATATTGGAAACTCAGCAGTTACATCAAATGTCGACGAAGAACTTAAAAAACTTGAAATGTGCATAAAATACGGTGCGGACACTGTAATGGATCTTTCAACCGGTGGAAACTTAAATAAAATCAGAGAGGCAATCATTGAAAAAAGCTCCATACCAATTGGTACTGTACCGATTTATCAGGCCATTCAAAATGTAAAAGATGTTTCAGAACTAACCATTGATGATCTTTTTAATGTTATTGAACTTCAGGCTAAGCAGGGTGTAGATTACATGACTCTTCACTGTGGAATCTTATTAGAGCATTTACCGTTAGTTTCAGGAAGAATTACAGGAATTGTCAGCCGCGGCGGCTCGATTATGGCAGAGTGGATGATTAAGTATGGAAAACAAAATCCTCTTTACACTTACTATGACAGAATCCTTGAAATCTGTAAAAAATACGATGTAGCTATTTCACTGGGTGACAGCTTAAGACCAGGATGTATTCACGATGCCAGTGATAAAGCACAATTTGCTGAACTAAAAACTCTGGGTGAGTTAACACAAAGGGCATGGGAAGAGGATGTTCAGGTAATGGTTGAGGGGCCGGGACATGTTCCGATGGATCAAATCGATATGAACATAAAAAAACAAATTACTGAATGTCATGAAGCACCGTTTTATGTTTTAGGTCCACTGGTTACAGATATTGCTCCAGGATATGATCACATAACATCGGCAATCGGTGCAGCATTAGCCGGATGGTCCGGAGCTGCAATGCTATGTTATGTTACTCCAAAAGAACATCTTGGCTTACCAAATCCTGAAGATGTCAGAGCTGGAATTATTGCTTATAAAATTGCAGCACATGCCAGTGACATAGCCAGACACAGGCCGGGTGCTGCTGATCGTGATGATGCCCTGTCAAAGGCCAGATATAATTTTGACTGGAAGAAACAGTTTGAGCTGGCGCTTGATCCGGATCGAGCCTGTGAATATCATGATCAAACCCTGCCGAATGAATATTTTAAATCAGCAGAGTTTTGTTCTATGTGCGGACCAAAGTTTTGTTCAATGCATATAAACCGGAGTGTAAATGAGTATAATAAGCATCTTGAAAAACAGTTAGCGACTGTTTAACGAAGCATCCTGTTTGCAATTTGTGAAATATAAGGAATGTTTGTGTATTTCCCAAACAAAGAAACAATCACACAGTAAATTACCAGTGCAAGCAAACCATAGTGAAAAACAGACTGAATAATTCCATGAATTACATGCATACTATCAGTAATAAATGCAGCTTTTGAAATTAATCCAATAATTTGTACTGCTAAGGAAAATAAAATTGCAAATCCCTGTGGAATAAACATATAAAGAAGTCCTACAAAGATAGACTGATAACAGTGAAATCGTATGAAATCTTTTTGATCAAAATAATTTTTACCTGAAATCAGAAGCCAGATAAGACCCCATATCCCAAGGGTCAGGTAAGCCACTGCTGCTCCGATTTTTTCTTTTATGTTCGGGATTTGTGTCGGCATGGTTTTATATTTCTGTAGAGGCACTGCATCGCAATGTCTCTACAATGGTTTGTATATTTGCAGAGATTTCCAGTTCTTTCCTTGTTTTAAAATTTTTAATTTTAAAAATATTTTTCTTTTTTTCTTCATCCAGATAAAATAGTATAAAATCCATATCTTTCTTAGCAGCAGTTTCGATTTGCTTTGAAATATTTAGCGGATTAAAATTAATTTCAATATTTAACTCCAGATTCTCCTTTTTAATCTCATAGCATAACTCATCGACCATTTTAAAAATATTTTCCTGATTACTAAGCGCCATTATTGATATTGCATTACTTACAGGAGGATTTACCACCATTATTAGTCTCTCAATCCCGATTGCCCAGCCAAATCCCGGCATAGCAGGTCCGCCTAAAGATTCGACCAGTCCATCATATCTTCCTCCTGCACAAATCGTGGATTGTCCCTTTAAAACATCATTTACAGATTTAACTTCAAAGACAAAGTCATTATAATAATCAAGCCCACGAACAAGATTTGGGTTTGTAATTATATTTTTTATACCTCTTTGATCTTTTTCCTTATATAATCCAAGCAGGTTTTTAATTTCCTCCCATCTTTTAGATGAACTTTCAGACAAAAATTCAATTGGTTTTTTAGCACCGGCATATATTTCCTGATCTTTCTTTACCTTACAATCAAGCATTCTAAGCGGGTTTTGTTCATACCGTCTTTTGCAGTCATCACATAAATCACCCAAAAAACCTTTTGTATATTTCTGGAAATATTCTTTATATGCTTTTCTTGAATCAGCATCACCCAAAGAGTTTATTTCAATTCTAAAATCAATACCAAGCTCAGAAAAAAGCGAGTGTAAAAGGTAAACTGATTCAATCTCACATGAAACATTATTACTTCCTAAAACTTCAGCGTCAATTTGATGAAATTGTCTAAACCTTCCGGTCTGAGCTCTTTCATAGCGAAACATTGGACCATATGTCCAGAGTTTTACAGGTTTTGGTTCTCTGTGTAAACTGTTTTCAATATATGATCGTACAATACCTGCAGTTGCCTCAGGACGTAAAGTAAGAGAACGATCGCTTCGATCTAAAAATGTATACATTTCTTTGTTCACGATATCAGTGCTTTCACCGACACTTCGACAGAAAAGTTCTGTGTGTTCAAAAACCGGAATTATTATTTCTTTAAAGGAATAAAACTCTAAGGCTTGCCTAGTAGCATCTAAAATCTTTTGCCATTTAATTGAATCTTTTGGCAAAATATCCTGTGTTCCACGTGGCGATTGATATTTCATATGATGATTCTGACGTAAATTAACAGAAATTTCTACCGGAGATTCAGCTTTTTAGTTATAAACTTCATTATGATGTAATAAAACGGTGCAAAAAGTGTATTTAAAACCACTCCATTTAAACTTACAAGCAGATATCGATCAATCAGGTTTATAGGATTATTAAAGCTATACTGCCAGCCATTCAAAAAGTCTACAGGAAAATTAATTAAAACACAAAGTAAAATAAAAAACAAAAGCTCATCAGAAAAAAGATTTTTTATTAAAATCCCTGCCAGCAAGCCAGCCAAGGGGTAAGAAATATAAAATACATGATCATATAAAATATTTGCATTTAAAAAGGAGGCAATTATTCCAAACAAAGTTCCTGTTAACGGACCAAAAGATATGCCAGCAAACACAGAACCCAGGAGCATGAGGTTTGGCATAGTATCAAAATAAAGAAATCTGCTAAAGACTGAAATCTGTAAAACCCATGTAATTACAGCAATTACAAAAATAAAAAAGTATTTGATTGGTTCTTTCCGGGTTTTATTACTAATAAAAGTTATTTCAGGCATAACCATCTAATTATCGTATTATAATTTAAAAGAATACTGAAAATCAGGAAAGATATTTCAATAAGCTAAAACATTTATTGTGTTTTCTTGATTATAGGATTTGTCCGATTCATTCGGCAAATCCGACCAAGCGTAATAAATCGATCGAAGGAAGGTTCAGCTTGTCTGAACCTATAAAAAACAATGGGGAGTCGCCAAGTGGTAAGGCAGCGGGTTTTGGTCCCGCCACTCGTGGGTTCGAATCCTACCTCCCCAGTTCTGTGTTAATATTTAACCAACTTTAGAACTACTAAACTTAATTGGAGGATTTGTGAAAATTAAAGATGCTGTTATGGTGCCATGGACATTAATTACTGCTCCAAGAAGATGGAGAAATGAAGTCAGACAAGAGGTTCTTGAAGAATGGACTAACCCAAATGGTGGATTAGGAAAGTATTTAAAACTACCAAAAAATATAACTTTTGAAGAAGCTAAAGAAATTGTAAGAAGAGAAGCTGAAAGAACTGTAAGAATAGCATTTAAATTGCCCTCAACTGCTACTAAAGAAGATGTTTTTAAAGCTGTAAGTGATGAGTTTGCAAAGAGTTTTGGTTATAGTTCAATAGAAGAAATGAATGCTGAAAGAGAAGCAGAAATTAAAGAAGAAGATAGCAAGTATCCGGAAGCTAAAGTATCAAAACTTAAAATGGCTGGTGCTAGGATTGCTGCTTCTGCTATTGGTTTGCTATATAGAGGAGTTTCTAAATTTGCTGGTGATATAAGTAAACTTGATGCAGAAACTTGTGGACTTCCTGAATATGCAAGCCATTATGACACTGACATAGCACATAGAGCTATTGAAGGAGTTCTAGCAAGAGAATATTATGGATTGAGCTATGACTCTACAGATGAACAGCTACAACAAGCTATTAAAGCTGAATACAATCAAAAATCCTAGATTTAGTTAAGCAGCCATCGTTTCTGCCTAGGTAATTAATCCAAACCAATTAATTTTTACAGATTTTTGGTTAAGACATCATAACAAGTCCAAATAAGTTCAACACAATAAGTTTCATAAGTAATACTTCTTGAGTTATGAGGAAATAAAAGATTTCTGTTTACAAAACTAAATTTTTCTCTGGCCAATTTAATTCAAATCTGCATTAATATTGAGAATGCAAGACCTAAGCAAGATTACCAAAAATGATTTACAAAAATGCTCTAAGGATGAACTTATTGATTTAATTTTACTGTTAATAAAAAAGGTAGAAAACTTAGAACACAAACTAGGACTCAAAGATAAAGACAGCAACAATAGTTCAAAACCTCCATCAAGTGATAATAAACCAAATAAAGACTTAAACCTCCGTGAAAAATCAGGAAGAAATACTGGAGGTCAAAAAGGACATCCTGGAATTACAAGAGAACTTGTTGATAACCCGGATAAAATTATTCAACATATTCCACCTGATAAATGTGAATACTGTGGTAAATCACTTGCAAAAGTTATTGCAACAATAATGAGCAGAAGACAAGTCATTGATATCCCACCAATTAAAGCAGAAGTTGCTGAACACCAACAATTAGAAAAGACTTGCTCTTGTGGACATAAAAATGTTGGTAGATTCCCGAATGAAATAAAAGCACCAGTTCAGTTTGGTCCTTACTTTCAGTCATTAATTCTTTATCTTAGTATTAGACACCATATCCCATATAATCGTGTTGCTGAAATTATAGAAGAACTGATTGGAGAAAAGATTAGTGAAAGAACTATTGAAAATATATTAGAGCTTGCAAATAAAAGAGCAGGTCCGCTATATGAGTTAATCAAACAACGTTTAAAAGATTCCAGATGTGTAGGGAGTGATGAAACAGGAACAAGAGTTAATGGAGTAAACTTTTTTCTGTGGGTATGGCAAAACATGTTTTATTCGTTCTTTGCAGTGGATAAAAGGAGAAGTTACAAAGTAATACAAAAACATTTTGGCGAGAACTTTAAAGGAACATTAGTACATGACTGTTTTGGAGCACAGAATAAAACTAAAGCCAAAAAACATCAGCTTTGTCATGCACACCTCTTAAGAGATTTAAAATATTGTATTCAAGAAGAAAGCAGTTTATGGGCATATGAAGTCACTATACTTTTACTAAGCTCACAAAAAGTCAGACCCCTTATTTGGGAAAGAGGATTTGATAAAAAACTGAGAGAAAAAACAATTAATGCTTTTGAAAAAAGATTAGAGGAGTTACTTGCAAGAGAAGTTACAGGGGAAGAAACAATAAGATTACAAAAGAGAATAAAAAAACACAAAGACAAAATATTATTCTTTATGACTACACAAGATGTACCACCTGATAATAACGGTTCAGAAAGAGCAATAAGAAATGCCAAGATTCATAAGAAGATATCAGGTGGATTTAGAAATGAACTTGCTGCTCAAAGATACGCAGTACTAATGTCAATAATTGATACAGCTAAAAAACAAGGACTTAAAATGTTTGATGCCTGTCAAAGCCTTTTTTCAGGCAGCCTTACGTTTGCTCATGCTAGGCAGTAACTAATTTTTACCTTTTGCTCTTACTATTTTGATATATTTATCTAGTGTTACCATATTATTTAAATAACGTTTTTCATCATTTTAATAATATAATAGCAGAGTCCTATTTCAGGTAACTTATTAATTTTAAGTAAATAAGCCAACCGTTACCCTTTTATAACCTATGCAGCCTTTAAGCGATTTAAACTATAATTTAGCTTGCTAATTTCGTCTGGGTATTCTCTTATAAAAGTTCGAAAATCGTCCCGTAAGCCCAGCCATCGTGTACGAATAGATACAATACGGTCATCAGTCCCAGTCTTTAAGCACCTTTCAGTCGGTTCTAACGCAACATATTCCTGCTCAAGAGGTTTGTATTCATTTTTAACTGATACAAGCCATGGATACTGTGTTAAAAGTCAAGTAGCAAGGGCAGGATTTTTAGAAACATAACAAGGATCAAAGGCTTTACCGGATTTAATAATAGCAAAAATAACATGTAACAATTTTCTAGCAACTGCTATTAAAGCAACTTTGGCAGGTTTACCTTTCTCTCTTTCAATTTGCCTTATCTAAGCCTTTATAAAATTCTAGAGAGTTTTTATTCAAACAACTTTATATAATTTCTATATTCATAAATCTTATTTCTTTTTTGACCTGTTGTTTCTTTTAAAATCCCAAGGCTTTCAAATTTTGAGACCATAGTGATTGCATTTGGATTTTTAAGTCCTGTTATTTTTTCTACATCTTTTATTTGTAAAATGGGATTTCTGTAGAGGGAGTTTAAAAGCTGTATTCCCCTTTCTGATGACCTAATTTTGGATACTTTTTCTAAATCATTTTCTCTAAGATTATGGATTTTTATTGCAGCTTTAGCTGCTTTTTCTGATGTAATAGCAATTCCATCTAAAAAATATTTTAGCCATCCTTCAATGTCATCTTTTCCATGAGCAGCATTTAATTTCTCGTAGTATTCATATCTATGCTCCATTATGTATTCAGATAAGTACAATAAAGGTTTTTTTAGAATACCCTCATGACACAGATAAAAAGTGATTAATAGTCTTCCTACTCTGCCGTTTCCATCTAAGAATGGATGTATAGCCTCAAACTGTGCATGAATAAGACCAACTTTAATTAGTACTGGAATAGGTAATTTATCATGCATAAATTTTTCTAAATTATTTAAAAGCCTTAGAACCTCATGATGGGGTGGTGGAACAAAGCTGGCTGTTTGGATTGTTCTTCCACCAATCCAATTTTGTGTTCTTCTAAACTCTCCTGGAGCTTTATTCTTTCCTCTAACTCCTTTTAAAAGTTTTTTATGAATTTCTTTTATTAATCTTAGTGACAATGGCAAAGTATTTAATCTTTTTAATCCATAATTCATTGCACTTATGTAATTTATAATTTCATCTACATCATTTCTAATCTCAGGGTCCTGTATATTTGAATTTGCTTTAATTGCATCAATAAAAGTTGCAGTGGTGCCTTCTATTTGGCTTGACAGACTAGCTTCTTTTGTTATATACATTTTAATAAAAAAATCAACATCAGGGATTAATGATGTGTTTCCATCTAACCTACCGATAGCAATATTGGCTTTTGATAGCAAGTCCTGCAAATCAGAATCAATTTTTATTTCAAAAGGCAATTCATTTGGAATAAAAGCTTTATACTCCAAATTACCTGTTAATTGCTTTGTGAATTTTCCTGTTCTCATATTCTTGCCATAGATATGAAATTCCTTGTCTATGATTAGTATTATATACCATAGATACTGCAATTTATATCTACGGCTTTACTAAAACCAGGTATCTAAATCTCAATTATCTCTAAAATTTGGTTTAAGCAGCCTTAGGGCAGTAAATACTCGGCTTTTCCAGTATTATCCTGGTTCGGATTTTCTGTCAGAAGACAGACCGGGAAAATTTTTCTTTTTACTTATTAAATAATTCCTGCTATCAATGAAATCCCTATAACAATTAACATTACACCAACAATTTTTTGAATTGATTCATAAGTGATTTTTCTAAGCAATTTGTTTCCCATTAAAACACCTAGCAGTGAAAACAATATTGTTGAGACGAGCAGTGTAATATTTTCACTAAAAATAACTGTTGAAAAAAATGAACTATATGCAATTAATCTTGAAATATCAACCATACAAGCTATTATTGTTCCAGTTCCAATAAAACTCTCTTTAGATAGATTACATTTAACTAAGAATGAACTTCTAAGTGCACCTTGATGTCCTGAGATACCACCAAACAAACCGCTAAGCAATCCTCCTGCAAACAAGTGTTTTTTATCAAATTGAATGCCTTGAAGTTTTGGCAGCAGATCAAATAGTGCAAATACTACAATAAGAATTCCAACAACTACCTTTAGAGCAGTAATTGAAAAAATATTTGTGCCTATTGAATAATTTAATATCGGTTTTATATTGGACAGGTATTTTAAAATCCATGCACCGAAGAATGCAGAAACCAGTGCAGGTAATCCAAATTTGACTACTATATAAATATTTGCATGTTTACCAAGGATTATAACTTTAAAAATATTATTTATAAAGTGAATTATTGCTGTTAATGTAATTGAAATACTAAGCGGGAAAAATATTGCAAAAACAGGTAATAAAATTGTTCCTAGTCCAAAACCAGAAAAGAAGGTAAGTATTGAAGCTAATAAAGTAACAAGTGGAATTAAAAAATATTCCATAATAAATAATATTACTACTTTCTTTGGTACAATAATGCTTATGAAATTCCTGGCGATGAAGCTCGCCTTGTCTTAAGTAAAAGACAAAACCACTACTAAAGAAGAGTAGTTGATAGCTTCTACTGAAAATACAAAGGTAGGAGCTATTTCCATGGATATTTATACTGCGTTGCTTGTTGGGGCACTAATTTTCCTGAGTAGTTTTCTTTCAATAAGATTTATGGTTTCTGCTGCTCTTATTGAAATAACTTTAGGTGCTATTGCTGGTAATTTTTTTGGCTTATATCAAACCGAATGGATTAAATATCTCGGTGAGTTTGGTGGTATTGTTTTAACTTATTTAGCTGGAACAGAAGTTGACATTCCACTACTTAAAGCAAAACTAAAAGAGAGTTTACTTATTGGTGTTTTTTCTTTTCTAATTCCATTTGTAGGAGTACTGCTGTTTGCCTACTATGTAGTTCATTGGACCTTTTCTGCCTCGGAAATAGCTGGTATTGCTTTATCAACTACATCACTTGCTGTAATTTATGCTGTTTTAGTTGAAACAGGATTAGTAAAAAGTGAATTGGGGAAATTACTTATGGCTGCATGCTTTATTACCGACCTAGGAACTGCTCTTGCATTAAGTATTTTGTTTGTTAAAAGTAATTGGTTTACTCTGGTTTTTATTATTGTATCAATTCTAGCAATAGTTTTTACTCCGAAAATTATTAGTAAAATGACAAAGTCATTTGGATTTAAAGTAGTAGAACCAGAGCTAAAGTTTTTATTTTTTGTTTTGTTTGCTTTAATGTGGATAGCAAAGTTAGCAAATAGTCATGCTGTTTTACCTACCTTTATTCTTGGTCTTGCAATGTCTAATTATTTCAAATCAAAAAACAAAGAACTTCAAACACGTTTTAGAGCAGTTGCATTTACAATGTTAAATCCTTTTTTCTTTATAAAAGGAGGACTCAATATTTCTTTTAAATCACTTGGTGGTAGTTTGTGGCTTTTGGTATCTTTTTTCTTTGTAAAATTAATTACAAAGTTTGCTGGTGTACTTCCATTTGCAAAAAAATATATTCCTAAAGAAGCAATGTATACTACGCTGCTTATGAGTACAGGTCTAACTTTTGGAACAATTTCATCTCTTTATGGATTAAATGCCGGGATAATTGATAAAACTCAGTTTTCAATTTTGGTAACAACTGTAATTTTAAGTGCAGTAATACCAACAATAATTGCACAGAGGTTTTTTGAGCCAAAGCATGTTTATAGAAGTATAAGAGAAAAAGAACAAATAAAAGAGATTGTTTATGGTGCTGGTGAGGAAGATGTTTAAGCTGTTTTAGGACAATAGCTAATTTTGATTGTTGTAAGACAACATCAAGAAAGAAATCTAACCATTGCAAGTATTAAAGGAACAGTATGTTCACTAGCCCTAAATCTGCTGAAATCTTTTTTGCTTTTAAGTCAGTAAAAAATAATCTAAAGGTACTTTAACCATTTTATTTGCTTTATCTAAATATAATTCACTAGAGGAAAATACTAATCCATAATTACATTTTCTTTCTTTAGTTGTTCTTTTGACCTGTGAGCCATCCTTTTTACCCATTCCTATTTCTATGGCTATCTTTCTTTTATTTTCAATCTCTAAAATAAAATCAGCACTTTTTTCAGAATTATCATATGTAAGACTACCCTTATGAGGTACTACAAACTCTCTATATAAACTAAGCCCACTTGCATCTTCTAATAATTTACCTTGTCTCATTTGCATAGTCGCTTGGTTTCCAGAAATTGAAAGTAGCTGTTCTCTTATAGAAGGGCTCATAAATAGATACTTGGAAGGTTTCTTTACCTTGCTAACATTTGAGCCGTATGGAAGAACCCTTATCAACAACTCAGCATTTTCTAAGTATTTTAAGATGTTAGCAATTGTAACTGTTGTAGTTGGTGATAATAAAGTGCTTAGCTTGTTTAAGCTTAGTACATCGGAAGAATCAGCTAATAAAAAAAGAAGTCTTTTTATTGTTCCTAAAGTAGATTTACTAAACTTGGAAAGTTCTTTTATATCATTAATTACTATCTTATCTAATAAAGTATCTATAGCATTATATAAGAGCATATCATTTGGTTCATTTATCGTAAAAGGAAGATTGCCCTTTGATAAATACTCTCGTATAGATAATCTATCTACACTAGACCAGTATTTATTAACTTTATTTTCTAGGGATTTTATTCTATCAAAAACTGCTTCTACATCATCAGAGTAATATAGGCCTAGCTTTAATTCTTGCCTGAGGTCTTTTATAGGAAAGACATTATATTTTATTTTTTGAAACTCAGTAAAGCTCATGGGAAAAAGCTTTTCTAAGTGTGCTCTTCTGGCTACATCTGCATTCGTTTGTAGATGTAAAGCTGAAGAACCACTGCAAAAAATAAAAACTTTTTTAGTTCTATCAAACAAAGTTTTTAGAGTTACAGCCCATTTAGGATCAGATTGAACCTCATCAATAAAAATGAAAGTAGGCTTTGTCAGTTTTTCAAAACTGGTACCAATGAGCTGCTCATACCCAGCAATAATATCCTTTAAGCTAACATCTAATATATTAATTGCATCATCTAAAGCAAAATATAACTTGTTTACACTTTCATTTTCTGTAGATTCTAAGTGTAAAAATATTTGTGCTAATACTGTTGTCTTACCAACACCTCGTAAGCCAGGTATTATGACCCATCTTTTTTCAGAACCTCTTTTAATAAAATCATCTACATATTGTTTTAACTTCACATATATGTTTCTTGTAGGATAAAGTTTGCCATCACTTGTTTTTGTAAAAGCATTTATTCTGTATTTGGACTGAACCAGCTGATTTTGTATATAGTTTATTAATTCTTGATTTATTGCCATTGTAATTTACTAATATAGTGAACTATACTAGAAACCTCACTTACTAATATACCATACTATGTTAGTAAGTTAACCCTTTAATAAAAATCATATAAAAAGCCCTTTTATAGCGTTATTCAAGCCGCCATCTCTAAAAATCACTAACTCTTAAAAAACCTCTAGTGTAGCGGCCAATTAATTTTTTCCAGTTTCTATATAGCAGAACAAGCGGAAAAAATTAAGTAGTAGTTCAGCGTAATTTAGGTTGACTCCTTAATCTAAATCTTAAAAGATTATAAATGTTGTTTTAAAACATGCTTGTTTAAAGTGCTTTCACTAGGTTTTTGAAATCTTAAATAAATTTAATGTATTTTTTTTCCACATGTTAACCTTAATAAAGATATTTCAGGATTGTTTTAAAAAGAACTTGGAGGAGGAACAATGTTTAAAGTAAAACTCAACGATCAACTGCGAGATATAGCATATCTAACAAGATACACGCTTGCAAATACTCTAGTGGCAACAGCTCATGGTGGTATTTTATTTGCAAGGTCTGTAGCAAATGGATCTGAGATCAGTAAAGAGGTTGCAAAACTTAGAGAAGTTGGGATTAAACCATGGCAAGCAGAGTTATGTCGCCATTATTATTCATATTTAAAAGATAAGACTTCATATCCTGCTGTAACAGAAGATCTACAAATCATATTTAAAGCTGGTGCAAAAGATCTTAAAAAAGACTTTTTAGAATTTGTTATAGAAACTATAATTGACAACTATCTCGTAAGTGGAAAGGATTGGAAGAAATGGAGGTTCGGTGAAAACTATTTAACAGAATTAGTGCAAAGTCTTCAAGATCCTGCTTGTGCAAAACGGCTAGACGAAGCTCTGGAATATAAATGTACTCCTCAATATCTTCAAGATCATTTCAAATAATTAGCTTTATAAGCTCAATCGTGAAGTAGCATTGTGAAGCAACCTTTAAGCAACCATCTCCAACTGAGGAATTGAAATTTTGTTCCCAAATCGTATTACTTGAGTTCCCGCCTTTTCAAGGCGGAGGCTCGCTCACCCGCTCCGACTCGTCGCCTCTGGCGAACCTCGCCTACGGCGGGCGGAGCGAGGCGAGAGCTCTGCTTGAGCGGCTAACTTTATCAAGTGTACTAGCGGGAGGTTTTCTTTGTGCTTGATACTCGGTTACAAAAATATTTACAATTTATAAAAATAGAGTAATATGATTAATCATGCTGCTAAAACCCAGAGTAAAGCATTTGAGAAAAGTTGTTGAAACTATAATAATTACTTTAGCTTTTATTGCTCTTACTATAATGGCCGTTTCTGCAATTAGTGAAGATGATGCTAATCAACTCCAGGACAGTATTTCCACACTTTCACAAATTCAGTCGGAATTATCATCCCCGAGCAGCACAAGAAATATTTCCAGAGTAATTAAATCTGCTATAAAAGGATTAAACAGTGCTATATCTCAAACAGGTTCTTCGTGTGTTTCTAGATTAGGAACTGTTCTTTCAAAATTAGATCACATAGCAAGTGCGCTTGCAAACAGAAAATGTAGTGACTCGGGAGAGAAAAGCTGTATTCAGGATGACGTGGTAGACCAGGTTCTTCCTCGCTTTCAGGATGCGATAAATGCTCTTAAAGAAATAACAGCAAAAGATAAGAATGAGAACGGAGTTCCTAATGTTTGTGAAGAAGATCCTGATGAGGACGGAATACTGGGAAAAAAAGACAATTGTCCTCTTATAAACAACCCCGGGCAAAAAGACGTGGATAAAAATGGAATTGGAGATGCATGTGATTTGTTCTTTTGTTGTGAAGATAGCAGCTTGACTATTCCTCTTGAAGAGTGTAGTAGAAAAACAATTAAAACTTGTAGAGACGAAGATGGCGTTATAGTTGGTTGTATTCCGCCACTTAAGGCTGGGAGACAAAGTAATGAAACAAGTGCAGGAGGAATTTCCAGCGCCCCGGTAATATTATTTAATCAAATAAATAAACATATTAGAAATAACATTATCTTTGCAGGAACTACCACCACTATGATCATGACCAGTTTTTTCCCATTTGATAATTCACAGGCCATATTAACTGGGTTTATGGATTTTAATTGCAGTGATCTTAGTATTACTTTCACTCCTCCTCCTGGCTTTACAGGCGGTAGTTTTGAAATTGGACCTGCGGCAAATGGCTTTGAAACAGGTTCTCGCACTCCAGGTGTTATTGGTCCAGATGGAATTAATATTATGTTAAATAATTTTCCTATAGTTGATCCTGCTAGTGGCCGGCTTTTTGATCCCTTAACGGGTGATGTACTGGGCCTCTCTTTATTTACACAGGATCCAGTATTTGCTGATTCATTTTTTGATATTTTTGTAGATTTAGATTTTAATGGTGACTGTCTTTCTCCTCTAACTACTTCAAGTGGCGGGAGTGGAACAGCAGCCACTACAGGTAACACAAGTAGTGGAGATTTTATCATTATGCTTCAGGATGTTCTTAATATGAGTGCTGTACCTTCTATGGATTATCCTCCTGATGGTAGTTATGACTGCGATGACTTTGCACATGACCTTGAAAGGGAGCTTAATATGGCAGGATTTAACTCAACATTTACTGCAATCTGGAGAAATCGTGGCATGACCGGACATGCTGTAACAGATGTTCATCCAGCCAGTAGTAGTGGAATCATTTTTATAGAACCTCAAAACGGAATGATTATTAACCTTGATGAAAATATGGACGGCATGGTTAGTTACAGTGATAATATGCACAGTATGACATTTATGGCTACTGAAGATATGTCACAAATAGAAGTCTACATGACCAGAGCTGATGCAGCAATGGCTGGTGTGCCTATTGATTAATTAATCCAGCAAACTGATTAAATCTTTTGCTTTTTTAAGCAAGTTTTCTTTTTCTTTTTCAGTATAATCAAACAAATACTTTTCCAGTGCTAAAAGTGGCTGGGAGATTAAGCTTGTATCAAGTTCTGCAATGCGGTAAGTTCTGTCCTTTCGTACAATTTCACTCTGAATAACCAGTGCAAAACTGTCACTTAGGATTGATTTTATTTTTTCCTGATCTATGTGTCCCGTGTCCTCTTCATTTATTTTATATTTTAGTCTTATAATTGCACCTGCTTGTTTTTTATCTTTAATCTCATTTTCCAGATCAGTCTGAAGATTTTGACTACAGGTAAGATCACATGAAACAGTTATAAACTTTCTTGGATTTGTAGAAACAAATTCATGTTTTGCTTTTCCTTTCTGAAGTTCTAAATATATAAAACCCTTATCTTCTTTTTCTTCTCCAAAGTCAACTCTCTCAAGTGAACCTGCATATAAAATTAAGGGATTTTTTTCCTGTAAAACCTGATGTCTGTGAATATGCCCAAAGCCTACGTAATCTAACTGCGGCATCTGAAAAAAACTTAAAGGATAACTTAAAACTTTTCCGATAGACAAATCCTGCTCAGCTCCAAATTGTGCCGTTTCAATTGCCCCGTGCCCCAGTAAGATAGCAGGAAGTAATGGATCAAGTTTTTCAAGATATCCTTTTAATGCTTCTTTTACTTTTTCAATCATCGACTTGTCCTGTTCTCTTATGCTTAAATTTCTATATTCTTTCTTTGCCAAAAGCCTGCTTTTTGTAATGTGCGGAAGTGAGATTACCTGTACAGGTCCATTTTTTGTTTTAATATTTTTTAACTCAATTCTGTTAAATACTGTTACACTTTCTATATCCAGGGTACTGTAAATATCCAGTGCGTCAGAACCATCTATTCTATATAGAACATCATGGTTTCCGACCAGAAGTATTGTAGGAATTTTATTTAATGAAAGTTTTTTAATTCTTTTTGCAAACTCCCGCTGATAAACAGGTTCAGGAGTGGCATGTTTGTACGTATCACCGGTAAATATTGCAAGATCAACCTTGTTATCAACAGCAAAATTGATTGGTTTATCTAAAGCAGCTATAAAATCTTCAAATCTTCTGTTTAAGCCAGCTTCAGGATTTAAAGAACCATAACGTTCACCAGAACCAAAATGTAAATCACTAAAATGAACTATTTTAATCATTGCAATGACGTACCATATGCTATATTTTACCCTATGTTCTTTCTTAAGCAGTTACAAAAAAAAACATGGGAAGAAGTTAACTTTGGTCCTGTAAGAGGCTGGCAATGCACAGAATTTTTACAATATTCAAATTTAAAACACCTATTTACAGGTAAGTCAAATGACTTAAATCTGGCAAAACATGAGCCGACAATTTTCCCTGAAAAAAGTGTTGATAAAAACCGGGAAATACTGTGTAAGAGCCTTGATATAAGTTATCCGGCACTCAGGGTACTTCCTTTGGCACATAGTGATAATGTTTTTGTTCTGGAAAATGAAGCTCAGGAGCTTCCTAAAGCTGATGCCATAATTACTCATCTGACAAATATTCCACTTTTAGTAACCGCTGCTGACTGTGTGCCGATTTTACTTTATTGTCCTGAAAAAAAAATCGTAGGTCTTGTTCATGCCGGATGGAGAAGTACTGCTCTGGCTATTGTCGAAAAAGCAGTTATTGCAATGCAGGAGAATTACCTGGCACGACCTTCACAGATTATTGCAGCAATTGGTCCTGCTGTTGGACAGAGAAATTATGAGGTAAGTCAGGAAGTGGCAGATCTTTTAGTAAAAGCTACGGAATCAGATTCAATAATCAATTCAAACGGATTAAAACCAAAAGCAGACTTAAAATTAGCAAACTCCTTACAGTTAGACAGAGCCGGCATTATGAAAATATTTGTTTCAGAACTGGATACAGCAGCACAACATAGCTTATTTTATTCGCACAGGATACAGGGAAAAAGAGCCGGAAGACAGGGATTAATAGCGTGTTTGGTATAATCCCTAAAAAACCACTACAATCAAGTTAAATTTGCATGGCTAGCTCTATTAGATTATTCTTTTTTGTTGACAAGACTCCGTAAAAAGGGCATTATTTAGGGGTATCTTCCATAAAGAAGGTAATATAAATGGACAAGAATCCGAAATAGTGATACTATTTTGACATGAACTCCGAAATAGTTAAATTTCAAAGACTACTTAAAATAGACTTACCACTAAAGCAATCAGCATTTTTATGGGGTGGTAGAAAAACCGGAAAATCTACATTTCTGAAAGAAAATTTTCCACAAGCCATCTTCTATGATCTTTTAAATTATGACTTATTCCTGAAATTATCAAGGTCTCCAAACTTTTTAAGAGAAGAGTTGTTAGATAGAAATAAAAACGGTTTAGTAATAATTGATGAAATACAAAAAGTACCTGCATTATTAGATGAAGTACACTGGCTGATAGAAAATAGTAACTATCACTTTATCCTGTGTGGCAGTAGTGCCAGAAAGTTAAAAAGAAGCGGTGTTAATTTACTTGGTGGTAGAGCCTGGAGCTATAATTTTTTTCCTCTTACTTCAAAAGAAATTAAAACCTATAAATTAGAAGAGATTTTTAATCGTGGCTTAATACCTTCTCATTTTACTTCTACAGCTTATAAAAAATCCTTAAAAGCATATATAAATGACTATTTAAAAGAAGAAATTCAATCTGAGGGCTTAGTTAGAAACCTGCCTTCTTTTACAAGATTTTTTGATTCTATTCCATATTGTCATGGAGAAATTATTAACTTTTCAAACATTGCTAGAGATTGCGGGGTGGACTCAAAAACAGTAAAAGAATATTTTCAAATACTCATTGATACTTTAATAGCGTATTTTATTTATCCATTTACCAGTAAAAAGGGTAGAGAAACTTTAATTTCAGCAGCTAAATTCTATTTATTTGATGTTGGGACGGCTAACTTTTTAAGTAAAAAAGAAATAAAAGATTTATCAGGTGAAGATGCGGGGAGATCTTTAGAGCACTTTATTCTTATGGAATTAATTGCTTATAAAGGAATAAGTGATAAAGATTTTGAGATAAATTATTGGAGAACTAAAACAGGATTAGAGGTAGATTTTATTCTTGAAAAGGGGAATGTTGCAATAGAAGTAAAAATTAAAAAAGAAGTCCACAAGCAGGACATTAAAGGTTTAATTGCTTTTAAAGAAGAAAATCCGAATTGTATTTGTTATGTGGTTAGTCAGGATTCCCGTCCCAGAAAAATGATGATTGAAAATATAGGGGACATATTTATTCTTCCTTATAAAGATTTTTTGGATAAATTATGGAATCACAAAATTATTTAAGAAGCAGACAAACAAACATCCAATACTGTCTTTAATCTCCCTACCTGAAACACTTTATAAACATCAGGGCTTACATTAATAATTTTAATTTCTACATTTAGATTTTTTGCTCTTTCAACCAGTTTTTCCAATCTCTCCAAAAAATAAACCGAAACAAAAACAATTTTTTTTAAATCAATAATAATTTCTCTTCTATCAAGTAATTGATTTTCAAAATCATTGAAAATCACATCAATAGTTTTTTTTGATGTCATTTCACCCTGCAACAAGTCAGATATGTTTTGAGTTTTCATGGTAGAAATCCATATAACCTTTGTGAGATTGCTTCGTCACTTACGCTCCCCGCAATGACAGAATCAGTAGGCATTTCTAAAAATCCCTTTCAATTCTTCTACAAGCGGCATTCTGGGATTTGTACGTAAGCTAATATCATTAAATGCTTTATTAATAAGCTCTGGAATTGCATTTAAATAATCATCCAGCCCAATCCCCAATTCACAAACTCTATAAGGAAGTTTTGTTTTGATTAATAAATCTTTTATCTTACCTTTCAGTGCTGCTATTAGTTCTTCCAGAGTGTTTCCCTTATAACCTAAAAGTCTTGCAAGCTGGGCATACTTTTCACAGGCAATATATTTTCTGTAATTTGCAAATGGCATAAACTTCCTTGGGATCCCTGAGTTAAAATTAATCGTGCTTAAAAGGAAAACTGCATTTGCTATTCCATGTGGAATATTAAACTTTGCACCAAGCGCATGAGCAAGTGCATGGTTAATACCTACAGAAGCATTACTAAATGCCATCCCGCTTAATGTGGCAGCATTGTGCATCTTTTGACGGGCTTCTTTATTCTTAGGATCTGTAATTACTTTTGGCAAATTTTCAAATATAAGATTTATTGCTTCCAGTGCAAGCCCATCAGTGTATTCAGAAGAATAAATTGATACATAAGATTCAATTGCATGAGTAAATGCATCAATCCCTGTACTTGAAGTAATTTTTTCAGGAAGGCTTAAAGCAAATTCTGAATCAATAATGGCAATATTTGGTATTAATTTAAAATCAATTACGGAAATTTTTCGATTTTTTTCTTTATCATTAATTACAAATACAGGACTTACTTCGCTGCCGGTACCTGAGGTAGTAGGAATTGCTATAAGTTTTGTCTTTTTAAACTCAGGGAAGTTAACTGCTCGTTTTTTAAAGTCTATAAAATCTACAATCAGATCTTCTACATTTAAGCGGGGGAACTCATAAAAGAGTCGTACTGCCTTTGCTGTATCAATGACAGAGCCCCCGCCAATAGCTATAAAATAATCAATATCAGGATTATTAATCTGCGTGACTATTTTAAGTATAAAATCAATTGACGGCTCGGCTTCAATTTCTGAAAAGACTGAATATCTTAATTCCTTAGGAAGAATGGAAATAATCTTACCTAACTGTCCTGAGCTTTTTATTGATTTACTGCACAATATACACACACTTTTTGCATTCAGCTCTTTTAAGATATCTATTGATCCTTTATCAAAATAAATTTTTTCAGGGGTCTTGAAAGCCATTGGAATAGCCTGTCTCCTGGGGACTCTTTTTATGTTTAATAAATTATAAATATTTACATTATCCGTAGTACTGTTTCCTCCGCCGGTACCACATCCAAAGCTAAGTGTTGTAGAAAGATTATTATAAATACCTCCAAGTCCTCCTAAAGAAGTAGGTTGATTTACTATGATCCTTCCGGAATTTATTAAAGTTTGAAATTTTGAAATTATATTTTCATCTTCAGCAAATATTCCGGCAGTATGCCCTGTTCCACCATTGTAATTAACCTGCAAACACTTGTTTAGTGCATCAGCCTCAGACTCAGCTTTCCACACAGCCAGTACAGGCATTAATTTTTCTTTTAAAAGAGGATGTGTCTTTGAACTTACTTCACAAAGCAAAATCTTTGTATCTTCAGGTATTTTAATATCTGCTTCACTTGCAATTTTATAAGCATCTTTCCCGACAAATTTATAATTCATGGCATTTGTCTCAGGATCAATAACAACTGGAGTTAACTTTCTTATTTCTTCTTCTGAACAAATATGACAGTTTAATCTTTTAAATTCTTCTAAAACCTGTGAGTGAATTTCCTTATCAATTACAATAGTTTGCTCGGAAGGACACTCTGTACCATTATCAAATGTTTTTGAGATGCATATATCCATTACAGCACTGACTGGGTTACATGATTTATGGATATAAACAGGTGTGTTACCGGCACCTACACCAATAGCAGGTTTTCCACTACTATAGGCTACTTTTACCATAGTAGTACCGCCTGTTGCAAAAACAAGATCAACCTCTTTATGACAGATTAAATAATTTGTCTGTTTACGGAGCCTGGAATTTCTTTTTAACCATCCTATACAGCCATGAGGAGCTCCTGCTTCAATAGCTGCTCTATATAATACCTCTGCAGTATGGGCAACACACTTACAGGACATAAGATGAGGGCTAAAAACAATTGCATTCCGTGTTTTTAAAGAAATAATTGATTTATAAATAACAGTACTTGTAGGATTTGTAACAGGTGTCAGGGCTGCAATTACACCGACTGGTTCTGCTACTTCAGCCATTTGTTCATCTTTAAATTCTTTGATTACACCAACTGTTTTTTTGTCTTTTATCTGATGATATAAAAGTTCACTTGCAACAATATTTTTTAAAATTTTATCTTCGTACAATCCCATTCTTGTTTCAAGAGCTGCAAGTTTTGCAAACTCTCTGGAATGATTGATAGCAGCTTTTACAACTGCATAAACAATTTTATCTGCCATTTCCTGGCTATACTGTGTAAACACGGCACATGCTCTGCGTGCTTTTAAAAGCAGTTCGTCAACTTGAGGAAAAGAGTCTTCCTCTAAAATACCGGACAAATCAATATTATCCAAATTCAACCTGGCCGATTCTGAAGATAAAATTGTATTTTGATGTTTGTCTCCGGAAATATAAGACATAGCATGTATAGTTTACCAGCAGAGGGCGTGCTATCGTGCTATGTCCCTAATTACTTAGCCTTCTGATAAATAGTAGTTAGTAATTTAATGGTTTCTTCAAATCCTGTGGTTTCATAAATACCTTGCTGTAAAAATGAATCTATAACTGGTTTTAATAAAACTGCTTTATCAATTCTTGGATCTGATCCTTTTTCATAGGCACCAATTGCAATTAAATCTTCTGCATTATTATATGTAGCCATCATATTTCTTACAAAACCAGCAGCATCCTGATGTTCTTTAGTAGCAAGATCCGGAAAAAGTCTGCTCACACTATTTAAAACATCTACAGAAGGATAATGATTTTTTGCAGCAATTGATCTGGATAAGATTATATGTCCGTCTAAAATACCACGTGCAGCATCTGCAATCGGTTCGTTAAAATCATCACCTTCAACAAGTACTGTATAAATAGCTGTAATAGCACCAGCTTTAGACCTTCCTGATCTTTCTAAAATTTTCGGCAACATTGCAAACACAGAAGGCGTGTAACCCTTCATGGTGGGAGGTTCTCCGACAGAAAGTCCTACATCCCGTGCTGACATGGCCAGCCTGGTTATTGAATCAGCCATGAGCAGAACATTTTTGCCCTGATCACGAAAATATTCAGCAATTGTTGTAGCAGTATAAAGGCATTTTACTCTGAGCATTGCCGGCTGATCTGATGTAGCAATAACTACTACAGATTTTTTCAATCCTTCTTCTCCCAGACTGACTTCAATAAAATCCTGAACTTCTCTTCCTCTTTCACCCACCAGAGCAATTACGTTTACATCAGCATCTCCATATCGCGCAATCATACCAAGAGTAGTACTTTTCCCGACACCTGATCCTGAAAATATTCCGATCCTCTGCCCTACACCCAGGGTTAACAACCCGTCAATTACTCTGATTCCCGTAGAAAAAATCGTATCAATACGGGGACGTCCATAAGCCTCCGGCGGAGCAGCATCAAGTGCTCTTGGAACCAGACTCCCTTCTAAAGGCTTTCCATCCAGCGGGTTACCGAAAGTATCCAGTATTCTTCCAAGCAAATTTTCTCCGACTAAAACTTCAACCGGCCTGCCTGTTTGGGTTATTTTACTGCCCTGGTGTACACCTTTCCCGTCAACCAGTAAAAGCAATAATGAAATATCACCTCTAAAACCCACTACCTCAGCTGGTTTTATATCACCGTGATCAGTAATCACATTACAAAGCTCCCCAACCATTGCTCCTGGAAGTTTAGCCTCCAGTAATAATCCAATAACTTTATTTACATAACCAGTCCATTTACGTAATTCGTTTTTGCTTAGAATATCCTGAAGAGCAGAATCTAAATCTTTTATATATTCATTGTCAATTAAATTTTCTGACATTTATAATTTACTTCTCCTTATCACTTATCGCTTTCTTTTTTTTGTAGCCTCTGCAAGACGCGCCAGGACATGCCGAGGTATGTCTCTATGCTGCTGGCGCTGCTACTCCTGTCTGATTAATCTCATCTCCAATGGTTTCTAATACCTGTACATTAAAGTCTGGAGAAAGCTCTGCATATGAAAGCACATGGATATGGGGGTCAAATTGTTCAAGCAATCGGTAAAGAGGGAGTCTTAAACCCGGCCCGCATATTAAAACAGGCCTTCTGCCATATCTTTCATTTATTCTCTTGGAAGACTTGGAAATCATGGTAACAAGCTGTTGTATTTGTCTGGGATCTAAAATCAAAACCAGATTATTTTCAACACGCTGCAGTGATTCTTCCAGTTTACGTTCTACTGCAGGATTAAATGCAATTGAATAAATTTGTTTTTCAGGAGTAGCAAATTCCAGGCATATTTGCCGTCCTAAAGTAATCCTGATTTTTTCAGACAAAAGATCAGGATCTTTTATACCGCTGCATAAATCTTCCAGTCTCTCCAACATAAACTGAACATCTCTGACTGAAACTCTTTCTTTTAAAAGATTTACAAATACCCTGCGTAAATCACCAATGCTGATTAAACCCGGTACAAGATTTTCAACAAGCTGTGTATCTTTTTGTTTTGCCTGATCAAGTACTTTCTTTACATCTGCTTTTGAAAGAAGCTCATCAATGTTTCTTCTTACCACCTCTGCCAGGTGAGCAGTAATTACCCTTACTGCTGGTGTAGCTGGATATTGCCAGTCAATTTGTTCAAGATAGTCCGGGTCAATCCAGTAAGCAGGTTCCTGCAGAGCAGCATCCCAGCCAGGAAGTCCTCCCGGAGGTGGTTCTGAGTATACCCTGTCCCAATATTCCCTTAACACAAGCATCCTGTCAGGATAAGCTTCACTGGAAGCCACAGTAGTATCTCTTATAACGATTCTGTATTCGTTTGCATTTAAACTTGGGGCATCCATAATTCTTACAGCAGGCAAAACATACCCGAGGTTTAAAGTTAACTGATGTCTTAATGAGGCAATTTCCGGTACAAGGGTCCCTTGCCTTGCCGGATCTGCAATATCAAGTAAATTACGCCCGACCCAGATAGCAAGATTATCAACTTCAAGTAAAGAGTACATCATGTCCGGACTGCTTGGATTTACTTTTGGTTCAGCAACAGATTGTTCTTCAGTAGCTTTTTGCTCCTGTGCTCTTTTTGCAAAAACAAAAGCAGCCATACCACCTGTGATAAGTGAAAGAACGATAAATGCAGGAGTCGGAAGCCCTGGCATAAAACCAATTAAAAAAAGTAATCCTGATGCAAGTGCAAGTGCATTTGGTTTATTCATTATCTGAGTACTAATATCTAACCCAAGACTTTCAGCGCTGGATGTGGATCTGGTAACAATAAGACCTGCTGCAATTGAAAGAATAAGTGCTGGAACCTGTGCTGAAAGAGCATCACCAACTGTAAGTATTGAATATTTATGTGCTGCTTGTGCCAGGTCTAAACCTTTTTGAGTTACACCTATTGTTAAACCTGCAGTAATATTTACAATAGTTATAACAATACCAGCAATTGCATCACCTTTTATAAACTTACTGGCACCATCCATTGCTCCGTAAAAGGAAGATTCTCTTTCAAGATCAACTCTTCTTTGTTTTGCAACATCACTGCTGCATAATCCGGCATTAAAGTCTGCATCAATAGACATTTGTTTACCAGGCATTGCATCTAATGCAAACCTTGCAGAGACTTCAGCAATTCTCTCTGCTCCTTTTGTAACTACAATAAACTGAACAACTGTAATAATTATAAAAATAATAATACCTACAACCAGATTTCCTCCTGCTACAAAATTTCCAAACGCACCCACGATCTCCCCGGCGTAGCCGTTTGACAAAATTAACCTGGTAACCGCTATGTTTAAAGACAACCGCAATAAAGTAGTAATTAAAAGAACCGACGGCAATACTGCGTAATCAAGTGGACGTGCAATATATAAAGCAATGCCTAAAGTAACAATGGCAAATGAAATATTGGTTGCCAGTGCAATATCCATAAGCCATGTCGGCAGTGGCACTAAAATTAAGAGTAATAGTCCAAATACTACTACTCCAACAAGAATTTCACCTGGTAAACGACTGTTCATTTTAAATTCACTTTGTTACATTGTTTTGTTAAATGTACAATAACAAGGTAACCGAATCCTTAAAGGATGATTATAATATTGACAAAAAACGCTTAAAAGACAACATTTAATTTTAAAAGGTTGGCTATTTATAGACATTTGCATCTAAGTCAGGGTTATCTCCTTATATATTATCTTGGAATGGAAACTTGTCTGTAATCATGTTCCAGATTAACAGACTCTTTAATTTGATATGTTTTTTTATTTTGTGACTCAAAATATGTTCTCATAACAAGGTCAGCAAGTATTCCCATTAATAAAAATTGTACTCCTACAATAATAAAAACTGCTGAAAAAATCAGCAGGGGTGTTCCATCCAGATCTATATTTCTGAATATTTTCAGATACACTGACCACAGTGCAAGCAGGGAAGAAAAAAGAAAACAAACAAACGAAAATCCGCCAAAAAAGTAAATTGGTTTTGTAGAAAAATCTGATAAAAATTTTAAAACTATAAGATCCAGAATAACTTTATATGTCCTGCCCAATCCATATTTTGATTTGCCAAACATTCTAGGTCTGTGATTAACTTCTAATTCAACAACTTTTGCTCCATTCCATGATGCACATACCGGGAGAAATCTGTGTAATTCACCGTATAACCTGACACCCTCCAGAATATCTTTCTTATAAGCCTTTAAAGAACATCCATAATCATGTAATTTAATTCCTGAAACAAAGGAAATCAATTTGTTTGCAATCATAGAAGGGATTTTTCTATCCAGAGCTCTGTCTTGTCTGTTTTTACGCCAGCCACTTACAAGATCATATCCCTCCTCGATGAGATTTAAGAGCTTCGGGATATCGTTTGGATCATTTTGCAAATCTGCATCCAATGGAACGACTACATCACCACTTGCATAATCAATTGCAGCTAACATAGCAGCACTTTGACCATAATTTCTTCTTAGCCTGATGACTTTAAAATTTAAATTCTTTAAGGCTGCCTCTTTTAGCAGGCTATAAGAATAATCTTTACTTCCATCATCTACAAAAACCACTTCATAAAGATATTTAAAACCCTTAAAGAAATATTCCAGTTCATCTAATAAAACTTTTATATTTTTTTCTTCATTGTATACAGGTATTATGATTGATACTTTTTGGATCTTTTGCATATATTGTTAAATTATATACTATACATATGGCACAAAACAAGTCAAGATGCGGTTAACCATGTCTCTGTCTAATTAATATAAAATGTTAAGGTGACTGCAAGAAATACAAAGCAAAAAAGTACCGATTTAAGAAAAAGATTTTCCATTGAAATGTGTGATAATTTCACACAAAGATTACATCCTCTGCAAAGCAGAGAAGTTAAACTTGGCGCAATTATTGCGCTTAGAAATTTTATCAAAGAAACACATATAAATGATTCTATTTTATTTAACTTTTTAGTTGATGCTATTGCTGATCCTGACAAAAAGGTACGTGACCTGGTCTTTAAGGTTGTTAGAGAAGTAGCAAATCATGAAATAGTTGAACTTATTGAAGTTAAGCTAAAAGAATTAAAGCGAATTGGGTTTGATTCCATATCTTTGAATGTTGACACCAGTTAATCGTATATAACATTCACCACTCTATTCCTTTTGTATATCCTTTGTAATGTTTATATACTTTTCCTTCAATAAGCGTTGAGGAAATATCCTTAAGCCATTCAGGGCATAAATGTCCCGTAACAACAATCGATGTTTTAGGACTTATATTTCTAAAGATTTGTTTTGCACTTTTTTCTGAAACCCTTTGCTCTTTGTGATATAAAAGATCAGTAAGTTCGTCAACACACAGTAAATCATATTCTCCGGAAGATATGTCAGCTGTTAACTGCTTTAATCCTTGTTCAAGTTTGAACTCATCCTGCAGTGTCCATCCGTCAGGAGCTCCAAAAAATCTAAAACTGCCGTCATCCCTGATTCTGGAAGTTCCTGCAAAAAAATAGTCAAAATGTTTTGAAAATTGCGTCTTTAAAATTTGATAAATTTTTGATTCACTTGTAGTCTCAGAACACTTTGAAAACAAAATTATTTTCACACTCAAGCCTGCACCTAATGCTCTTAGTACCAAACCATTTAATGCTGTTGTTTTTCCTGGTGCATAACCCAGGTATAATCTGAGTTTTTCTTTTACCAAACCCTGCCTGACTAAATTATGTTTTTTAGTAGCCATATTAGCTTTTCTGGTTTACTCGAGGTTTATTTTAACACCTGAATAAACTCTTCGAGGAGTAATCTGGCAGCTTCAGAATCTATATATTTTTTTGATTTTTTAGCGGATAATCCTGCTTCTTTTAAATTTTCATTAGCAGCAAATGAACTTAATCTTTCATCTGCAGTTTTTACTGGTATGTTAGTTGATTTTTTTAATTTGTTTATAAAGTCCCGAACAATACTTTCCATTGATTTCTTCTCTGATCCCTGATTATATGGCATCCCGATTAAGATCAGATCCACATCTTTTTTTAAAATTAAATTATTAATTTGAGAAATCAGGTAATCAGAATTTTTATTTTCAATTACATCACATGGAAAAGCAAAAGTTCTTCCCGGATCAGAGACTGCTAACCCAACCCTCTTTAAACCATAATCAATAGCTAAGATAGTTCCCATAGTACTATACTAACTGCAACTCCTACATTTAACGATTCTACTTTATAAGAATGTGGTATTTTAATAACATCATCAGACAAAGCAATCATTTTTTTTGAAAGGCCACTTCCTTCATTTCCAAATAAAAAAATAAGTGGCAAAGCAAGCTTTAATTCTTTTAAAGACTGCTTTGCATCTGTTTGAGTAGCCAGAATTTTATAATTATAACTTCTGGCTTGTTTAAAAAAAGAATCAAAGTCATTGACTAAAAATACCGGCATACTGAATGCTGCACCAGCACTTGCTCTGATTACCTTTGTGTTAAACGGATCAACTGACTGTTCGGATAAACACACTCCGCCAGCATTAAACGCAAGTGCAGATCTTAGAATCATTCCTAAATTACCCGGGTCCTGAATTCTCTCAAGAAAAATTATATTTTTTTTCAGCTTAAGTAAAGACTTGATTTCCCATTTTGGTCTTTTTGCAAGTGCAAGAATTAAATCTTTATTCTTAGGATTACTGTCAGTGGTATAAATTCGGGATAAGACATCATTATTTATAAAAACAATCTCACAGTTTTTATAGCCTGGGTGTAATCCTGGCAATAAATTAATATTTTTTTTATCTATGTATATTTTTTCAATTTGACATTTGCTTTTAACTGCTTCACTAAACAGCTTCATTCCTTCAATCAGAATACAGTCACTTTTTTCTTTAATTATTTTTTTTAATTCTTTTAATCCCGGATTGTTCCTGCTTAAAATTTCCATCTCCATTATTTTTTAGTTTCTTTATTATCTTTTGTAAGAATTTTTTCAATTAAATTAAAAAGCTCTATTGGACTAAATGGTTTAGTAAGAAAGTAATCTGTGCCCACAGAAATAGCCCAGTCACGATCTGACTGCTGCCCTTTTGCAGTTAACATAATAATTACAATATTTTTTGTCTTCTGGTCATTCTTTAGTCTTTCACAAACCTCAAAGCCGCTTAATCCGGGCATCATTACATCCAGCAAAATCAGATCAGGCAAATTACTTTGTGCTTTACTTAGAGCTTCATTTCCATCAGATGCTTCAATAAGCTCAAAAGATTTATTGGCGTTTAAAGTTGCTTTAACCAATAACCTCAGCGAAGGCTCATCATCTGCTATTAAGATCTTTGACATAATTAATTTCTACATTATAACTGCCACAATCCTTTTATCATTATAATGTATATAAATTGAATGACCGTATAATTTGAGATAATTAATTGTCAGATATGCTCAAAACCAGAGAAAAGTTAAGCTTAATCCTTGGATTTCACTGCCACTTACCATCAGATATTCAAAAAGCCCTTAATGAAAATGATCTGATTAAAGAAAAATGTAACTTTGTAATTGAGCTGACTGAACTATTAAGCACTTTTCAAAACATAAAATTATCTCTGCATTTGAGTGGTAATTTGATTTCATACTTAGATAAAAAACATTCGGACTTTTCAGGAACGATAAGAGAACTTTTGGATCGAAATCAGTTAGAACTCTTAAGCGGTGGGATATATGAACCAATGCTTCCTTTCATTCCAAAAGAAGACAGGCAAACTCAAATATCTTTAATGAACCGGCTAATAAATCATACTTATGGATATATTCCATATGGTGCCTGGATCACAGAATATTTATGGGAATCCTCAATAGCTTTTGATCTTGCAAAATCAAGGATTCAATACACATGTTTACCAAAAGAATATTTTAAAAGTGCTGGCTTCGAAGAAAAAGAATTGTCAGGATATTTTATAACTGAAGATGAAGGATGTAAAATAGCTGTTTTTCCAATACTGCAAAATCTCGATACATTCATGGAACAGTATTCTCCCGAAGAAGCTGTAAATCACTTATACGAAGATTCTTCCGGCAATGAATCAGTAATTGTTTTAATTTGTGAGATACAAAAACCTGATCATTCCGGAATCGTCTGGCTGAAAAAATTTTTTGAAATTTTAAATTCAAAACCCGATTTTATCGAAACAAAATTATTTAACAATTATTATCAGAACAACAAACCAAAAGGGAGAGTATACTTACCGGGTAAACAGAAAATTCAACCTCGGGTAAAGTGGAATCATTTTCTTTTAAAGTATGATGAAGCGAATTTGCTTCATAAAAAAATGCTCCGGATAAGTAAAAAAGTTAATTCCGCCAAAGAAGGTAAGTCCAGATTTAAAGTAATTAAAGATATGATTAATCAGGCCTATGATTTATTACTTATGGGTCAATGCAATGATACCTACTGGGATACTATGATGGGAGGCATATATTCACCAGCTAAAAGACATAATACCTATTCGAATCTTATAAAAGCAGAAAACCTTATAGATTCTGCTTCAAGGCAACATTCCAAATGGATTCAGGTATTTGAAATTGATTATGACTGTGATGGAAGTGATGAAATCATCATTGAAACTGAAACACAAAATATTTATATTTCACCTCTATTGGGAGGGACTATACTTGAGCATGACTACAGACCAAAAAATATAAATGTTACAAATATAATTTCCAGGAAAGAAGAAGAATATCATCAAAACGGAAAACTGATTTACGATCAATATACTAAATTAAATGCAATAGATCATTTCTTAGAAACCAGTTTAGATCTTGATAAATGCATTTCAAATCAAATCAATCAGCTTACAAGAAAAACACTTAATCCTTATAACATTGAAAAAATTAAAGCTAAGGAAGAAACCTGTAAAATTGCTCTTGAATTAAAAACCAATTTAACAGGATTAATCAATGCACCTGAGGTAGAGCTAAAAAAACAAATAAGTGCAAGAGCCGGGGATTCATCTTTCGTCATAGATTATGTCCTGATAAATAAAAGTCCGGAAAGTATTGATTTTTTATTTGGTGTTGAATTTAATTTAAATCCTGTCCGGGGATATGATGAAAAAAGTTATTTTTATCTAAACAATGATAAGAATGATAAAACACCAAATCCGGGTTTAAATTCTTCGGAATATTTAAAAGAAATAAATCAAATATCTGTTTACTCCGGTATTTATAAATTAAATTTAACTCTTTTATGGAATAAGCCATGTAACTTATTCAGATACCCGATTGAAACCCTGTCTTATAATTATGGAAAGTTAGAAAAAATTTATCAGGGGTCTACAATCCTTCCGACATGGCATTTAATTTTAGAGCCAAATATTCCGTGGGAGTTATCAATAAAACAGGAGATACAGAGTGAAACAGAAGAAATTTGAAACTAAAGACTTTAAATGCGTATTATTGCTGGAAAATTAAAAGGTAAAAAATTAGCTGCTTGCAGGACTGATTCTATCAGACCGGCAATGGCACTGGTTAGAAAATCTATTTTTGATACTCTGCAGAATTTTATTCAGGATACAAATATTTTAGATTTATGTGCTGGTTCTGGCAGCTTAGGAATAGAAGCATTGAGCAGAAATGCAAAAAAGCTTACACTTATAGATTCTGACAGAGAATCAATCCGGTTAATTAAAAAAAACCTGAAGCTTTGCAATGTAAGTGCAAAAGTTGTTCATGGACAGCTGCCCAAAGTTTTAAATAAATTAAAAGATGAAAATTTTGATCTTATATTTTTAGACCCTCCGTATGGAAAGAGCTCTTTTATCGAAGAAACTTTAGAGAAGCTGTATACATATAAAATGCTAACTAAAGAGGGATTAATTGTAATCGAATCAGAATTAAAAAGCAGTTATAAAGTCCCTGAAGGACTGACAATATATAAAGAGAAGAAATTTGGAAATACAAAGGTAACAATGTTTAAGTTATAATACAAACTAATGACAGTAGATCCTAAATTTACAGGTCGTGAGTATAAGCCGGTTACATATGTAGTTGGTCAGGAAAAAATAAAAGAATATGCACAAGCTGTTGGAGATTTAAATCCTCTGTATACAGATCCGGATTTTGCAAAAAAGTCAAAATATGGCTGTATCATAGCTCCACCAATGTTTGTAGTAGTTTTTGCTCGAAATGCAATGTTTAGTCTGTTTGAAGATGCTGAGTTACAGATTAATCTCTCAAGGCTTTTGCATGGAGAGCAGGAATTTAACTTTCATAAAATAGTTAAAGCAAATGACACCATAACCACCCATTCAAAAATAAAAAATATTTATCAAAAAGGAAATAACGACTTTGCAGAGCTGGAAACAAAATCTTTTAATCAAAATAAAGAACTCGTTGCAGATGGAATTTGGACATTTATTATACGAGGTTAGAGATATAAATTATTAATTGTAAAGGAGAATAACCTGGCTCTGACAAATGTAAGAAGATTTTAATTAGATCGATACACAATCTTTACGCGTTACTTGCAGTATTGGAGAGCAATAAGTGTAATTTCCTTGCTAGGATAAGAATACATTCTATACGCAGCGACCTAAGTAATGTTACAAGTGAGGGTTGTCCTTCGACAACCCGAACGCCAATGAAGATCCGCCATAAAATAGCGACATAATATGCGTTAGCATTTATGTCGCGTTATATATTAACATAAGAAAATTTATGAACCCGGTAAAATATATTGGTTCAAGAAAGGCACTGCCTGCTACCAGTCATCTATACCAGAGATTTATAATCCCTGCTAACAGTGAGATAAAACTTTCTGAAATTGATCCGTGTGAAACACTGGAATTTACCAGAGAGGTATCACAAAAAATTACAAAAGCAAATGCAGAAAGGATAAGTGAGCTTCAGCGCATACTTTGTGCCACTGAAAAACATTCACTCTTAATTGTTCTCCAAAGTGTGAATGCTTCCGGAAAAGATGGAACAATTCGACATCTTATGAGTAAAACAACTCCACAGGGATGCAAGGTAACTTCTTTTAAAGCTCCAACAGAAGAAGAAAGAAGACATGATTATTTATGGAGAGTTCACGAGCATATACCTCCTAAAGGTACTATTGGCATCTTTCATAGATCTCATTATGAAGATGTACTGGTTCCACAGGTTAAAGGACTTCTTCCCCGCTCAGAGATTGAATTAAGATACAGGCAAATTAACGACTTTGAAAAAATGCTTGTAGAAAATGGAGTACAAATAGTCAAGTTTCTCTTACACATAAGCAAAAAAGAGCAATGGCGCAGATTAATGAGAAGGCTTGAACTTGCAGAAAAAAGACATAAATTTAATCCTGCTGATTTGGAAGATCAGTTAAATTGGAGTAAACAAATGAAAGCATATGAAGATACTATAAAACACTGCAGTACTTTATGGGCACCGTACTTTGTTATACCAGGAGATTATAAATGGTTTAGAAATCTTGCGACTTCCCAGATCGTCAGGAATACCCTTGAAGGAATGAACTTACAGTATCCGGATCACAGTATTGAAATCTCTGATGTGAAAATAAAAAAATTGTTACATGGTACAGGTGTTAAACATTAAAATTGCTGATTTCTACTTCGCCTTATTCCTGAATACCATCTTTATCGGGCTGCCTGTAAAGTCAAAGGCTTTTCTTATTTCTTTTTCTAAAAATTTTTCATATTGTTCGCTTACTAATTCTGAGTCATTTACAAACAGTACTATTTCAGGTGGTTTAATATTTGCCTGTGTAGCATAGTATATTTTTAAGAGCTTGCCTTTCTTGCCTGGCGGAGATGTTAAAAGGACAATGTCTTCTAATATTTTATTTAATTTACCTGTAGAAATTCTTCTTTGATAATTTTCGAATACTTCATCCACCAGTCCAAATATTTTATTTATATTTTTCTTTTCTATGGCACTGGTAAATAATATCTTTGAATAATTTATAAAATGCAGAGCATACAGAATTTGCTCCTCAAATCTGTTTATAGTAGTTGAGATTTTGTTTTCTATCAGGTCCCATTTATTTACAACAATTATTGAAGCCTTATTCCTCTTCTTTATTACCGATGCAATTTTTTGATCCTGGTCTGATATTTTCTCAGTACTGTCAACAACCAGTAAAACTATGTCAGCTTTTTCAATGGATTCTATGGCACGTGTTGTAGCATAACGTTCTATATTTGAAGATACTTTTGATTTTCTTCTAAGACCTGCTGTGTCCACCAGCAAATAACGCTTACCATTAATATCAATCCCAGTATCTATACTATCTCTGGTAGTGCCGGCAATTGAACTAACTATAGATCTTTCTTTTCCTGCTAAACAATTTAAAATACTTGACTTACCGACATTTGGCTTTCCTACAATTGCAACTTTTATAATCTCACCAGGGAGATGTTCTGCCGGAATGTTCCTGCAAAATGATATTTCATCTAATATATCTGCCAACCCTTTTGAACCACTTAAAGCAGAAATCGGATAAGGCTCACCTAAACCTAAAGAATAAAATTCAGAAACCAGATCCAGCTGTTTTTCTGTGTCGATTTTATTTACTGCAAGAAATATTTTTTTCTTGTCTTTTATTTTTCTTAGTATCTTTGCGATTTTTTCATCACCTGAGGTAATGCCAGATTTGCCATTCACCATAAAAACTACAAAATCAGCTTCATCAACAGCTACAAAAACATGTTTTTTCACCTCATCAATTATTTCTTTTTCCGGAATATTTTTTTCATCAATTAGCCCGCCGGTATCAATTAATGTAATTGGTTTTCCATTCCACTCAATGTCTGCATAAAGCCTGTCTCTTGTAACTCCCGGAGTATCGTCAACAATTGATTTTCTCTGTTTTAGAAGTCTGTTAAATAAAGTAGATTTTCCGACATTTGGGCGACCGATAATAGCTACTTTTATTTTTTTAGTTTCCATAGAGGTTTAATTATAACCTAACTGCTGTTTTCAACTGCCATACTTACATACATGATGTAAAATAAACCTTATGACTGTTGAAATAAATTTCAAGGAACAGAAATATATTACCGATACAATAATTTGGGACAGAGATTCTTACTTCATAGATATAAACAACTACTGGACCAGGTTAACAGGAACCATTGCACAAAAAGTAGCTGAGAATACTACAAGTAACTGGGGAAATTTTAATCAAATAAGAACACAGGTGGTTAAACTTTTAGGAATCAATCCGGACAATAGTTTGATTGAAGCCTCAAGCCCGGTAAATTTCCTGCCAGTAAATATTTTTTCATCACTGTTAACAGGTTCATTAATAAATTTTATTAAAGATAAAAGTTATGATGAACTGAATGAATTGTTTGGAATAATCATTAACAAATCGCTTGATGAAAGCAAAGATTTTATTAAAGATTCGATAATTTCAGAAAACCTTGAGGCAGTTAAGCAGGTTCAAAAAAGCACAAAACAAATACTGATTACAAATGATTCAAAAGAAAACAATGAAACTTTTTTAAAGAATTCAGAACTGGAAAAATATTTTCATCAGATTTATTCAAATACAAATAAAGAACAACTTCATGATCTGTTAATAGGCAATTCTGTCTTTTTAACAAAAAATACTTTTTTACAAAGCTCATATTTAAAAAGAAAATTTAAAAATGTTTTAGTAATTGAAAACATAAAAGAAATTTCCCTGAAAGAAACTCAAGAACGAGAGATAATCACTGTAAATATCGATGGCGCATCAAAAGGAAATCCGGGACCATCTTCTGTGGGAATTGTTTTTCAGAAAGATAAAAAGCTGATAAAAGAAGTCTCAGAATTTATCGGGAATCATACAAATAATTTTGCAGAATATACAGCACTGATAAGAGCACTTGAAATTAGCTTAGAGTATGGCTTTCAGGATATTGAAATAAAATCAGACAGTGAGCTTGTGGTAAAACAAATAAATAAAGTCTATAAAGTAAAAGATGCTGATATTAAAGATTTGTTTGACAAAGTTAATTCATTAAGTGAGAAGCTCTCTTCATTTAAAATTACACATATTCCAAGAGAAGAAAATCTAAGAGCAGATAAGCTGGCTAATCAGGCATTGAGAACCACTACCTGAGCATTAGTAATCACATCTTCATTTCTCTGGTTTTTAACTATAAGATCAATTGTCGCTAAATTATTTTCAATATTTACAATGTTACCTTTAATAGAAAGTGTATCAAGCGGCCTGACAATATTCCTGAATCTTACTTTTATTTTTTTTAATTTTTCCGGATTGTTATCACCAATAGCTACCCTGCAAACAAAAGCCATTGTACAGAGTCCCTGCAAAATAAGACCCGGCAATCCTACGCTCTTTGCAAATTCATTATCTATGTGAATAAGATTAAAGTCTCCGGAAGCACCGGCATAATAAAACGGGCAATATTTATCTACAATAATTTCAACTGGTTTAATTTCCTGATTCATTTTTAATGCTCTGTCATTCATTATATACCGGTATCAAACCTGAATAAGCAACAATCTTTTGACCTTCTTTACTTAAGACCCATAATATAAAATTCTGGACATTCTTTGGTGCATCAGCCTGTGTAATTAAATATAAATAATGTGCGAGCGGATAATCTCCATATCTTATGGCATCTTTATTTAATTTTTGTTCTTCAAACGGAGAAACAGCTGGAGAATTATCATAGTTTTTAACTTTTAAATATTTAATATCTTGATTTTTCCAGGGGTAGTTTGTAGAGTTTGTGAAACTAATTGCTCCTTCATGTTCAGCGACATATCGAATAAGTTCATTGTTTAAATTCTTGCTGATAATTGAGGATGAAAAGCTGTCTCCCTGCAGAACTCTGTTTATTACAAACTCATTTGTTCCGCTGCCTTTTTCTCTAATTACCGGTGTTAGAGGCTTTTCGAAAGAATTTAAGCTAACCTCTTTCCAGTTTTTTATTTCATTACTAAAGATTTTTTCCAGAGCATCCAGACTAATCTCATCAACAGGATTTTTTTTATTAACAATGATTATCAAAGCATCCAGCGCAACTCTGTTTTCAGCCAGTTCTAATCCGTGCTCAGATGCCCTCTTTCTGTCCAAAAATGTTATGGGTCTGCTGGAATTTGCTATGTCAATCCTTCCTTCTATAAGACTGTTTATACCCTTGTCAGAATCCGATGAAATTAAATCAATATGGTATTTAGGATAATCTATATGAAACGAATTTTCCCATCTTCGTGCAAGTACAAATAAACTGCTTGAGCCTGAAATTCTGATAGCTTTATTCTTTCCTCCAGCTGATTTTCCGCTTCCGGTCTCCAGTGCAAAATCCCTCGAATTAAGAAAAAGCTGATTTAAAGCAGGCAGATTATGGAGAAAATATTTTTGTATAATAAAATAACTGCCTGCAAAAAGGATTACATAAAAAGCTAAGCTGAAAATAAAAGCAAAAAAAGAAGGTTGCCTTTTAATCTCTGCCTGCTTTTGAGCTGGAGTTTGCTTTATCTGTTTTTGTTCTTTTTGAGGTTCTTTTGTTTCCTGTTTTATTTTTGGCAATTCTATGACTTTCTGTATCTTTTCAAACACAAGATCACCTTGCTTCAATTTTTCTTTGATATTTTTAGTTCCTGCTATAAGAATCTTTTCCACTTCATCTTTAGATTTATTGATACACTGGGCAATCTTTTCACAGGAGAGATTCTGAAAATACCTGAGATCTAATACTTCCTGCTCTTGTCTGGAAAGCAAGGTAATTATTTTTTTTATATTACCTTTTAGTTTTAATATTTCATTTACTGCACTTTTATCATATTTGTCCGAAGGTTTAAAGTTTAAAATAATTTCCAGAGATTTTTCATTTAAAATATCCTGAGATTGCATTTTTATTATTCTAGCTCAAGACAAGCTTGAGCTTCTATCGGTCAATCCATCTCGTATGATCGGATTTGCCCAATAAATGGGACAAATCCTTACTGTGCAAGTGCCAGATAAAGCTTTATTTTATTTCGTTATTATATTTATATTTGTCCGAGATTTTGAAGTCTGGAGAAATGCTTTCCTTTAACATATTCCAGAGACGGTGACTGATTTAAGTGATATGCTTTGCATGTAAGTTCTATTAAAAGGTTTAAGGTTTTTGCATTCACAAAAGATGCCCATTCATCTTCATAATATTCTTCTACTGTTTTTCTGTTTATGGTAATCATTTCGTAGACCTAACTAAGCAATAGGAAAATTTTTATCAACTTCCTCGAGCAATTTTCTGCGTGCCTCACGAGATAAGCCAAACTTGTCACCAAAACTATCCACAGCATTTACTCGTGCTACTGCTTGTTCAAGCAATCCTGAAGGAAGAGGAGGAGGAGCAGCAGGAGCAGCTGAAGCAATAGGTGGTGGTGGCGTATTTGCAGTAGGCGGTAAAGACTGAAATTCATCTGTTGTATTAGCTGGTGGTGGAGTTTGTGGACTTACAACTCTTTTTACTGGCTGCTCTCCATTTACTGATCCTGAACCACCTGCTGGATTAACATTATTTGGACCTGGCATAAAAAACCTCTTTCTTTTAATTTTACTTGTTACTTACCACTTTTAACCTATATTTAACCCTGGTACATAACTCTACGATTATATAAAGACAGAGGGTCTAAAAAGTTGATAGTTGAAACATTAATTTTTTTTAATAAATGAAAATCTTAATAATTTATACCTGCATTGCCTGCAAGTCGTCTTTTTTGCGCTTGTTTTCGTTTTGACGAAGAGTATCAATAGCTCCGCCTACCTGGTTTAAGAATGCCAGTGTAGATGCTAACTGGGCATGTCGTAGTTTGGAATCATGTGAAATCTCAGAAACATCTGCTACTGCCTGTCCATAAAGCCTTTCACTCAATACATTTCCGGCATATTTGCCAAGCATATTTCCTACAGAATAACCCAGCGCAATTCCTGCTGGCCCGCCAAATACACCTGCAGCCAGGCCTAAGCCTGAAGCCAGACCAGAAATCTTTTGTTTTAACTTACCTATCCTTACCTGAAGTTCACCGCCTTGTTTTAAAGAATCCATATAATCCTGAAAGTTACTGTTTAATAAGGTCTTATACTTATTTTCCATGGAATCTTGTTCAATATACATTTGGGCAAGTGAAGTTGGTTCAACAATATGCATTTTCTGTCTCCTTGAAAGGTGTTTAATAGATTAAAAGTCTATTATTCCTTAATTAACTCCCAGGCTTTTTTCATGCTGGCTTTTTCTTCTTTTACAACATCAAACCAAAACTGTTCTTTTTGTAACTGGTTTCCCATGGTAGCTCTTGTAACTGAGAGTATTTGTCTGGCTGCATAAGGGTCACCGTAACCAAGAACCGCTAACTGGGTTAACTGTTCTGCAAAAGTATTATCCTGTGTTGCCTGCGAAACACCTTCCTGGGCTGTAGCAAGCTCTGCTATTGGATTTATATAATTTATAACTGCCATATTTTTGTCCTCCGATTTAGATTTAAATTTGGCTATGTTTGTCAATCGTTCGTCGTTTAACGAACGTGGGTATTTAAACATATTATATTTAAGAGAACGTTATGGGTAGAAACATGCCTTGGTATGTCTCTTGTGGCATTATAAAAACAAAAAAACCGCGAAGGTTTTTTTTTCTTCGCGGTTTTCTTTTTCTTGTTCTTATTACAAGTGGTAGAACTATTAACCACCTGCTGGCTTGAACATTTCCTGTGTCTTTTGTTCTGCGGCCTTATTGGCAGATACAATTTCATTCCAGAAGTTCTCTGCAGTTCTTAGCTCACCTTCGTATGCTCTTGCTCTGTAGAGTTCCTGTCTGACTACGTTTGCATCATTTGCACCGTTTGGATGTGCCTCTGTATTCAGCCCGGAGACTGGTTGAACACCGGGGGTGCTGGGATCAGCATCAAATGATTCTCCAAGAATAAGTGCTGTTAACAATCCTTCCAAATCTCTTACCCTTTGCTCAGCTACACTAATTTTATTTCTGATTTCTGCCAAACGATCTGACGGATTAACACTCTGAGTGCCTCCTGACGTTGGTACTGGCATTATACTTAATATAAACATGATTTTTCCTCCTTTTGAAACAAGAATGAATTTCACTCTTATTTTCTTTTTTTCTAACGCAGCACAATTAACTAAAAAATTAATTATTCTGCGACGAGGTGTATTAAGCAGGATAACCCTTAAAAGAAAGTAATGAAAACTTAATTCTTAAATAAATTTAATTTGTGTTTTATGTCTCTTGCAAGCCAGTCCTGAAACCGTTTGCAACGAACATGGATATTTAAACATATTATATTTAAGAGAACGTTATGGGTAGAAACATACCTTGGTATGTTTCTTGTGGCGTTATAAAAAACAAAAAAACCGCACAGCGGTTTCCCTTTGTACAGTTTTTTCTTTTTAAAGAGAGCTCTTTTATTAACCACCTGCTGGCTTGAAGAGATCGTGTGTCTTTTGTTCTGCGGCTTTGTTGGCAGATACAAT
>MFRN01000031.1:56961-92855 GCA_001784585.1 Candidatus Melainabacteria bacterium RIFCSPLOWO2_02_FULL_35_15
TACGTTTGCATCATTTGCACCATTTGGATTTTGTGGTGTGTTCAGCCCGGAGACTACCTGGACGCCGGGAGTATTTGGATCAGCATCAAACGGTTGTCCAAGAATAAGTGCTGTTAACAATCCTTCCAAATCTCTTACCCTTTGTTCAGCTACAGCAATTTTATTTCTGATTTCTGCCAAACGATCTGACGGATTAACACTTCCAGTATCTCCAAGTAACGGTATTGGAATTATACTTAATATAAACATGATTTATTTCCTCCTGATAAACGTTTTGAACTTTAATTACGTAGACATGAACCTGTATCTTGTATCTCTGTCATACGTTGGAGCACATTAAACAGGCTGTTGGTAAAGGGAACGTAAACAAATCAAAAAAATAAATATTAATTTTTTTTTATCTTTCATAAAACATACTTTTAATAAAGATTTCAAGAGATTTTTAATAAAAAACAATATTTGGTTAAAATACCGTTAGGGTTATTTCTAATAGAATTTCACAGCTTTTCACAATAAAAATTAGGATCTCTACCTGTAGGGATGTAGCATGCTGCGTCCCTATAATGGTCAATCTTATATTAAAATGGTACTTATGAACCAGCAAAACACATTTGTAATAGCTGATGATCATCCGCCAATAAGAGCTTTTAGCAAAAGCGTACTAAAAGATAATTTTCCAAACTGTACTGTTCTTGAAGCCAGGACAGGTCAGGAAGCTATTGACTTAAGTTTAAAAAACCACCCTTCATTAGTAATTATGGACATTGCAATGCCGGATCTGGATGGAATTGCAGCCACGCAAAAAATTGTTCAGAGCTTACCTCAGACAGGCATTGTAATTTATTCAAATTACGGAGATGAAGTTTATGTCAGAAAGGTAAGGCAAACAGTACCTGTCGACAGAGCATTCGCATATGTTCTAAAAACAGCTACTCAGGATCAGTTTACCCAGGCAATAAAACAGGTACACTCAGGTGAAGTCTGGTTACATCCGGATGTTCAGCAGGTAGTCTGGAAGTTAAATGTTAATAAACGAAGTACACAACTTACGGAAATACAGCAGCAAATTTTAATTGCTGTATCAATCGGAAAAACAAATGACTGGATAGCTGAAAAACTTTACATGAGTAATAAAACTATTCAGTACCATTTATATTCCATTTATGATAAATTAGGTATAAATAGTGCACAAAAAAAAGTTAACCCAAGAAATGAAGTTGTCTGTGTATCGTTATTAAAAGGGCTTATTGACATGCAGGATTTAAAACTGGGATATGAAAAGGAAAATCATTAATGGGCCTTTATTTTAAAAGTTTAAAAATCCTGATAATTGCAGTTATTCTCTCTTTTTTATTTAATCCTGTCTTTTCAAATATAACTGAACAAAAAAATAAGCCTGCTTCCACCTTTACAGTAGTTAACTATGCCAGAAATCTTTTATTAAGTATTGTAGATGGGAATTTTCGTGGCAGCTGGGTTATTGATCCGGAAAAACGCGACAAAATAGAACAATCAGTTCAAGCCATGCAAAAGTCTTTTAACAGTCTTGCAAAGGTTAAGATTGGAAGCTCACAAAGAGATGTAAGAAAAATATTAAACAGCCCACAGGATGTCAGAAATGAAGGCAGGCTCTGGATTTATGGAATTCAGTCAGAAGACGGGACCTATAAGGACATGCTGGAAGTCTTCTTTGATGAAAAAGCAGAACATGTAATTGGAATTATATCTTTTAATTCAAAAAATATTACAGAGAAAATTGGTGTAAACATTGGTGATTCAATTGATAAAATGATTATAGTTTATGGTGAACCTGTTGATGAAAAAGATTTTATTGAAGATCCTGATAACAAAGACTATCTGGGATTATATTACCTTTATCCAAGATCCGGTATTGGTTTTCTTCTTGGACAGGATAAAACTACAAAAAATCTTTTGGTGCAAGGAGTCCTTGTCTTTGGCAAAACATAATAAAATTTTTAAAACTGTAACGGTAAAGAAGTTTTATTTACTTGCTTTTCTGTTTTTCTTTTTATCGATAAGTTCATCACAGGCTCAATCTGATTCTCCAATTTATATTAATCCGTCATATATTCAGATTCAGCAATCAGGCACAGCTGTAGCTGCTGTTACAGGTATAGATTTAAATAATGCAGTTATTAAAATTAACGGCAGTGGAATATTTGGTTTTATCTCAGAACAGAACCCTGACGGTACACAGCTTCAGGTCCAGTTTTCAGCCCAGCCTACTGCTGAGCTTGGAGAGAGAGAATTTTTTATAAAAACTGAAACTCAGGAAGCAAAGTTTATTATTAAAGTAATTCCTTCGGGTGCACCAACTGTTGAAAGCATTTACCCTAACAGTGCAAAACCAGGTAAAACATTTTTTTTAAAATTGTTTGGTATGGGATTTATCCCTGGTACAAATGTTATAAGTAATTATTTCTCTGTAAGTTCATATGCTTCCACGCCAGATGGTTCTGTTCTGGTAGTTTCACTCTCTATATCTCCTGAACTGGAGCCAGGTACTTACCCTATTTATATAAATAATCCTTCAGGACAACAGGCTCAGGCAGATTTTACAGTATCAGGCTCTGATACTGCTGAAAACACTGATTCATTTAATGTAGATCCGTACTCTCCCGGAATTTATTCTATTGAACTAAGTTCTGCAAACAAAAATCAGATTGTAATTAAGGGTTCTATGTTTGATCCTGATCCGTATAAAAATACAGTAACTTTGCTTGAAAATAAGGATAATACGGTAACCGGAAGACCGGTTGAAGTGGCTTATTCGGACAACGATGAAATTATTATTAATCTGCCAGATGACATAAGTTCAAATTCCATAAGCTTTGCTGTATCCAGTGCTGACGGTAAATCAAGTAATATTAAAACCGTTAATCTGGACACTCTTCAGTTAAGTACAGCACATTCATCTGATACTGCTCAAACCACGCCAGAATCAAACACTGCTTCTGTTATTGCATCGCAACCAGCACAAATAATAAATACTACAACAATTACAGAAGGATCCACTCATAATAAACCTGAGAATAATCTCCAGGAAATAAACAAAACTGAAGTAACAATAAATGAAAAGATACCAGTAAAACCTGCAATTACTGAAGATTCTGATGTTATTAAGAATATACAAAATATCAGCCAGTATCTTTTCAACAGTTCAGCAATTGATTCAAATAAAGATTTGACAGTTCCCTCTTTAGAAGAAGTTAAAGATCCTGTAAAACTGATTTCTGCAATAGAAGAAAACAAACAAATTAAAAATCAGGTTGATCTGATTACCACAGCACTTAATGGAGCAAAACAAAATCAGGAATTATCCAATACATTAAAAAAAGCAGAAGTATTAAAAACAAAGGTAGACGAGCTTGAAAAATTACTTTCTGCAGAAAAACAAAAGAATAAACCTGATCTAAAAAAACTTGCACAATATGAAAAACTTTTAGCAAGTGCTGATGCTGAGTCCAGATCACAGACATTTACACTCTTAAATAAACTTTTAAAATACAAACCACAGCTAAAAAATCTTCTTACCCAAAAGCCGCTTGATCTGGCTACAGTACAGCCTAACATTCCAAACAATGCTGTTATATTACAGTATGTGCCTACTGAAGAAGGTTTAATTATCTTTGCAGTAGATAATAAAAACTTAAAAACAAGAATAAATAAAAATATTTCAAAAGATATTTTAAACAGAGAGGTTCAGTCTTACAAGCAGCTCTTTGAAAACGAAATAGAAAAAATCAAACTTACAGGCAGAGTGACACCTATAAGTAACTGGAAAAACGACAAATCAAACACATACAAAAAAGAAATTCTTCCTTTAAAAGAAAAAGCTGTTTTTTTATACAATGCATTAATAGGACCTGTTGAAAAAGACATTGCAAATAAAAAAGTTATTGCAATTATTGCAAACGGGTGGCTCAGATATTTACCCTTCCAGTCGCTTGCAAAACCAACCAGTGACGGTGACTTAAGATTCTTAGTATCCGACAAATCAATTGTTTATTTAGACAGTGTAATAGCTGTAAGCAGAAATCAGTCTCCGGAATTAACAAATATGGCAAATATTACTGTGTTTGCCAATCCGGACGGAACGCTTACAGGAGCAAACAAAGAAGCAGAATTAATTTCAAAGCTATTCAGTAAGACCACTATGAGTCTCGTACAGCAGCCATTCAATGTTTCTCTTATAAACCAGCTGGCTAAAAAAGCTGATATCTTACACCTCGCAACCCATGGACATCTGGATGGAAGTGACATTGATTCCAGCTTTCTTATATCCGGGAAAACAAAAGCAGGAAGTAAATTTACTCAGGGAAAACTTTATTTAAAAGATATTTATGATTTAAACCTGAGTAATAGTAAACTAATTGTACTTAGCGGGTGTGATACCGGGAGGGTAGGAAATCTGTTAAATGAACCTGATGATATTGTAGGCAGCCTGGCATCGGCATTCAGGGTAGCCGGTGCAAATACAATACTGGCAAGTCTCTGGAGAGCACATGATGAAGCTACAAAAATAATTATGCAAAACTTTTATGAAAACATTTCGCTTGGTCTGGATAAAGCCGAATCACTTAGAAGAGCAGAATTAAAAGTAAAAGAAAATCCTAAATATGGTCATCCATTATTCTGGGGATTGTTTAGTTTAATTGGGGATTGGCGATGATGGCGCAGAAGACCCGTTAGCACTGGTTTCTAAGTTTGCTTTTCTACTACCTTCTATTTTTCTTTCCTGATAAATAAATGTACCATTATCCACTTTTTCCACAATTTCCTTAAACTCATCCTTTTCAATAGTTTCTTTATCCAATAGAATTTGAACTATGGCATCCATGTGTTTCCTTTTTTCTTTAAGAAGCTGTGTACAGTCCTCATAAAGCTTGGATATTATGGTCTTCATTTCAGAATCAATTCTTGTAGCAATTTCTTCACTATAATCCCTGATATGTCCAAAGTCACGACCTAAAAACACATGCTCATTTGTTTGCCCGAATGTCATAGGTCCGAGCTTCTCACTCATGCCAAACTGAGTAACCATTTTTCTTAACAGCTCTGTAGCTTTCTGCAGATCGTTTTGCGCACCTGTAGTAATATCACCAAAAACCACTTCCTCTGCCACTCTCCCGCCAAGCAAAACTTTTATCCTGGCTAAAAGCTGCGAGCGGCTTAAGTTCAGGTGATCTTCTTCAGGTAGTGTCATGGTAATACCCAGAGCCATTCCACGCGGAATTATAGTAACTTTATGCAGCGGATCTGAACCTTTTTCAAAATGTGCCACCAGTGCATGACCTACTTCATGATAGGCAGTAACTTCTTTATCCTTTGGTGTAATAATTCTGCTTTTTCTTTCAGGTCCGGCAAGTACTTTATCTATAGCCTGTTCCATGTCATCCATGTAAATTTCACGTTTATTTTTTCTGGCAGCTAAAAGTGCTGCTTCATTTAACATGTTCGATAGATCTGCTCCGGTAAAACCAGGTGTTCTTCTCGCAAGTATCCTTAAATCTACATCAGGTGCCAGTGGTTTTCCTTTTGCGTGGACTTTTAAAATTGCTTCCCTCCCTGCAATATCCGGTCTGTCAATTACAATCTGCCTGTCAAACCTGCCAGGCCTGAGCAAAGCACTGTCTAAAATATCCGGTCTGTTCGTAGCAGCTAAAACTATAATTCCTGTAGTAGATTCAAAACCATCCATTTCTACAAGAAGCTGATTTAAAGTTTGTTCTCTTTCATCGTGCCCGCCACCTAAACCTGCACCACGCTGTCTGCCTACAGCATCAATCTCATCCACAAAAACAATACACGGGGCATTTTTTTTTGCCTGTTCAAATAAATCACGTACACGGGAAGCACCAACACCTACAAACATTTCCACAAAATCAGATCCGCTTATGCTAAAAAACGGTACCCCTGCTTCACCGGCAACAGCTTTCGCTAAAAGCGTTTTACCAGTACCGGGTGCCCCGACAAGCAATACTCCTTTTGGAATTCTTGCTCCGATTGCCAGATATTTTTCACTGGTTTTTAAAAAGTCTACAACCTCCTGTAGTTCCTGTTTTGATTCATCTATTCCTGCTACATCTGAAAATGTAATTTTTACTTTTGTATCCTGTTGTAACTTTGCTCTGCTTTTTCCAAAACTCATTGCCTGTGAACCGCCGCTCTGAGCACTTCTAATCATAAAAATAAGCATTATTAAAAATAAAGCAGGTACGATAATTGAAGTTAAAAAGCTAAGCCAGAAGCTGCCTCCGCTTGGTGCACGTACTTCGACATCTATTGCTCTTTTAGTCAGGGAATCAGCCAGGTCCTTAAGTGCTTTGCCGTCTGAATTTGGAATGCGGACTGTTTTCTCTGAATTATCCAAAAAAATTACAGTAGCACTGTCTGATTCATTCGTTATAATTACTTTTTTTATAGGCGGGGTACCTTCATCAGGCATTGCAATTCTTATAAACTGACTGTAAGTAAGTATATTGTTTTTTTCTTTCTTAGCCACCAGGGTTATAACAAACAGGCTAAGAAGCATAAATAAAATTACAAACGGTATAGTAGCGCTAAATTTTTTCATTTCTATTTTTACCCACTGTCATCCTTGCCTCTGACAGAAATCGCTCTTAATATTAGCAGATGACATGCAAATATATCTATTGTAACCTCTTCTTAAATATTTATACCCTCATATGAAAATTTAGAATCAGTGCTATTTATCCATCTATAGCCAGATATGGCAAATGCCTAAATTTTTCAGCATTATCTAATCCATAGCCTACAAGGAAATAATCTCCAACATCAAAACCTATATAATCTGCTTTTATATTTACTTCTCTTCTGGCAGACTTGTTTAGCAAACAGGCTACCTTCAGACTTTTTGGCCTAAACTGGGCACTAAAATATTCTCTTAAGAAACGAATCGTTTTACCACTATCCACAATATCTTCCACTATCAATATATCCCTGTTGCTTAAATCAGGCAGCAATAAAAGAGGTGCTTCAATTTTTCCACTGGATATTTTTTTTGTACCATAACTGGATATTCTTACAAATTCAAGCTGAACAGGTAAATTAATTTCCCGTATTAAATCAGCTGTAAAAATAAAAGCACCTTTTAAGACCGATATAACCACAAGAGGCTGAGGATGCTTAATTACAGAATAATTTTTCTCGATTTTTTTTGCAAGCTGTTTAACAACTTTCTGTATCTGGGATTCCGAATATAATACTTTTAATTTATGTTTCATAACAACTTAATTTAATACTGAACATTATCTCATTTCCTGTAACATTCATAATATATTTTTTACTAAGATCTATTTTCTTTTGATTTGTAATTGCATTTTTGATGACATGGATCTTACTAAGGGCACCTTTAATACCGTAAACTGTAAAAAACCAATATATAAAAGCTGTTTGAGTGCAAGAATCCAGTTTTAAAAATTTATCCCTGTTTAGTATTAAAGGTGATCTGATTCTTATTTTTTTTAAAAGCATAGAAAAATAATTACTTAATGCTATATATTGAGAATAAGCTAAATCACTAAAAGTTAAAATATTATTTTCAGCTTCCGGATTGATTTTTCTTAATAACGGTAATATTTTTACCCTGATTAAATTTCTTTTATAATTTACATCACGATTTGTTTTATCCTCTATATATTTTAATTCGTTTTCTTTTGCATATTTATAAATTTGTCCTTTTGTAAAATCCAGAAGCGGTCTGAATATTGTTATTCCACCCGGAAGCTCTCTAAACTCTTTAATTGGAACAAGTCCATTTGGACCGGTTCCTCTGGCTAATCTGAATAAAACTGTCTCAAGCTGATCGTCCCTGTGATGAGCAGTACAAATGACTTTCAGGGAAAATTTCCTTGCACAAGTCGTGAAAAAAGAATATCTTTGTTCCCTGGCTGTTGCTTCGTCTTTCCCGCCTGAGGCGGGTCCGTCTTTGGCGGAAATTATTTCCCCTTTATTTCCTCCATATAAAAATTTTATTTTATTTTCCTTACAGTATTTTTCAACCAGTCTGGCATCTTTAAAAGACTCCTTTCGCCATTTATGGTTATAATGCATAACATAAAGTTTTAGATTATGCTCTTTGCTTATATTAAAAAAAATGTCAAGCAAAACCATTGAATCCACACCACCGGAAACTGCGAGTCCGATTTTTTTATTCTTTAATTTCCGGAGCAGTATCGGTTTCTGGTGTTTTTTGTTTTTTGTCATTTTTATTTTTTTCTATTTCATTTTCCATTGTTCCACTTTGATAGAAGTCTAACAAGCCAACAGATTTATTTAACGCTGATCTGGCTGAAGACTTGGTTATACCTGTCTCACTAAGGAGCTCATTAACCGGTACAACATTTACTCTTCTTGTTAAAAAAGCCAGGCCTAAAAGTTTTGGTTTTAAAGCCCCGCCGGTTAAACCTACCGTAGCAGTGATTAATTCATTTTTGCCATTTTTATTTGCTGGAATTAATCTTTCCAGTTTAGGTTCATTTATAAGTCTGAATTTGTCTTCAGCAGCAATCTGAGGATAAACCAGTACCTCCTTACTAATTGCTGCAACCGGTTTTATATCAGGCGGCAGCTCAAAGTCCAGCCTTGCTGTATACTGCTGACCGCCAGGAACCTGCTCCGGAGCTGATAATCTGATTTTATTCTGGTCAATTAACTCGCCTCCCAGCGCATAACCGATGCTGACTCTTTCAAAAATAGTTTTGTCGCTTGTAATTTTCCACATAGGCCCGAATTTTTTTAAAAACACTTGTCCGACTGAAACTGCTTTTAATACCCCGTTTGCACCGACTTCCTGTCTTATCATTGAAGAATTACCTTCAAAAATATCAGTACTTTCAACAGTGGCGTATTCACCGTAAACCCTGATAGTTCTATCCTGTGATTTTGTTTTAATATCAGGATATGCTTCCCATAGCTCTACAGTAAGGTTTTTTACAGAACCAATATTCAGCCCGTCTCCGTTTACAAAATCATCAGCATAATATTTAATTAAATTATCAATCTTATAAAGGTTCCAGTCATTTTCAAGATTATCTAATAACTCATTTATTTTTTGTACCTCGGTAATATTATTAATATCTTTATTCTCTGCATTTACTGAAAAACTGGTACTCTGTGAATCAAAAGAAAAAGCCGGCAAAGATATAAATGTAATTAAAATTATTAAAAAAAATCTTTTCATCAATAACCCCACAAAATCTATATAAAGATTTTACAATAGAAAGACAAACTTATGGCTAATACTAAAAATTCAAAGCCTGAACTCCTGTTAAAAACAATAAGAGGAAATAATATTGAAACTTTACATAATGGCTGGATTTGTGTGCTGGATAGAAATAAAAAAATAATCTATAAAAAGGGAGCCGTTAATGATTATATTTTTTTAAGATCAACTGCAAAACCAATTCAGGCAATTCCTGTCATTGAAAGCAATATTAAAGTAACCCGGAAAGAACTAGCCCTTATATGTGCATCACATTCCGGATCGGAAAGACACATTAGCATATTGAAGGAGTTTTTAAGAAAGCATCGTATAAATCCATCTGACTTACAATGCGGTATTCATCAGCCCTTTAATCCGGTACCTTTTCCAAATGTGCTCCATAACAATTGCTCAGGAAAGCACATAGGAATGTTAATAGCCTGTAAAAAAAATAATTGGGATTTAAAAAATTACACAGATCCAAATCATCCATTACAAAGATTAATTTTAAATAAAATTAAAAATCTTTCAGAAGCAAAAAAAATATTTATAGCTATTGACGGCTGTAGTGCACCTACTTTTACACTGCCAGTAATAAACATTGCAAAAATGTTTTCAAATTTCACCCTCGATAAAAGATATTTAGAAATAATAAATGCTATGAAATTAAATCCATATCTTACAGGCGGAGAAGGTCAGATTGATTCGGAAATTATAAAAGTATCAAAGGGGAAGCTGGTTTCAAAAGTCGGAGCTGAAGGAATAATCATCGTAGCATATGATGGAAACTGTGCTGTAGTAAAAATTGCTGATGGATCGCAGAAAGCCAGATCAATAGCAATTTTAAGGCTTCTTATAAAGCTGGGCTGGTTAAAAAAAGAGCAGATTAAAAACTCGCCTTTAGAAAAAATATACGATCTTAGAATTAGAAATTGTGCCGGGAAAGTAGCTGGAGAGATTAAACTGGTTTTTTAATTCCTTATCAACTGAATATTTCTGTTAAAAACGATTTGTAACTCCTGTCCTCTGCTTAAAGTAGTCGTATCAGTCTGAGCAAATAATGCAAATAATTTCCCGCTTAATAATTTATCAATTAACAATGTCTCCAAATTATTAACCGGAACAGTAAGAATACTATCAGGTAAGAACTGAGAATTTGACGGCTTAGTGGTTTGTGGTTTTAATATACCATCTTCACTTAATATCCCTTTTTGAACATCAAGTTCAGTATCAAGTACAAATGTTTCACCAAGTGGTGTAACAAGCTCATCTAAATGTAAACCAATTTTTCCAGCTTTGATGAAAAAGTTTGGTCTTTTTAAAAAACTAATTCTACCTCTTACCCACGAACCTTTAGGAAGAATCAGCTGCGGTGGATTAGCCTGAATATAAAAATCTTTTGAAACATGAGCCTTAAAATAATCACCGATCTTTGCAGTTTTAGCATCAATAAAATTATCTGCTACAAGTTTTAATGAAGTATTTAAAGGAATAGTAGTATTAGTAACAGCAGGCTTTGGAAAATGTGGAATAGTATTTAAATCAATTTGTGATGGGAGATTTTCCTGCGATTCATTTTCCTGGACGGGAACTTTTAGGGAGAGTGAATCGTGAATCGTGAATCGTGAATCGTTACTGGTTCGTAACTCGCTGCTTGTAGCTCGTGAATCGTAATTTGAAATAATCAAGAAACAGCTAACAAGAAAAAGAACGACGAGCGACGAACGACGAGCCGCATTTTTTTTACTGTACTTCATCTTGAATTAAAATATCTGTACCACGCCTTGCAAGCTCATCAAGTTTTGAACTTATTTTACTGGCTTTTGTCTGGATATTACCAGCCATTTCAACTGCTTTTCCTCTGCTTATTTGCTGAAATTCTTCAAATCTGTTTTTGGTAAAATCTTTTAACTCATTAGACTTACTTACTAAATCTTCTCTCATTTCTTTGCCGGGTTTTGGCGCTACAAGCAGACCTAAAACAATTCCGGAAACTAATCCTGAGACCATTCCAAAAACAAACCTAAAAATACTTCCTTCTTCCTTCGACATTTTTATCACCTTCTTATCCCCGGACTGCCGTTATTATTGTAGCTGTTTTCATCAGTTTTACAAGCTAAGAAATATTCCTTAACACCAGCTAATATACCATGTGCTGAAGATGCCACAAACATACTGGCTTCATGTGCACCGGATTCCAGTACAGATGTTCCTTTTTTCAGAGCAGTTTTAACATTGTAAACACTTTGCTTAATTTCTTTAACAGTTGGTTTTACATCATCATTAATTGTGTCAAGTAAGCTTTGTAGTGAACTTAAAGTTCTGGAAAACTGTAGTGCAATCGGAATTAAAACAATAACTACAACAAGAGAAAAAAAAGCCAATATTGCAAGTGAGATTACAACAATTGTGTTTAAATCAAGCATTTTTATTTGCTCTGACTGGTTTGTGTAGCGTATTTTCTCAGTTCATCCGATTTTTCTTTTGCTGCAGAAAGTCCGCTCTCAAATGCTTTTGAAAATTTGTAACTTTGTTCCTTAAAAGCTGATTTAGCAAAATCCAGGACTGAAACAGTAAGATCAATTAAACTTTCCAAGAAATTAAAAAAAGTTTGTGGTACTGCCTCAACTTTTTCTTTTAATTCTTTACGAAGCTCTTTTCCAGTCTTAGGAGCATATAAAAGTGCAGAAGCAACTCCTATTAATAAGCCAAGCAATAATCCTCTTTTTAATGTCATTTTCATAGTATTAATGGTAACACAATACATTATCAACAGTTAAACTATCCATACAAAATCCTTTTGGTAGTTTTGTCACTTTACATTTTTTTAAATCCCGGAGACCACCTGTACATTTACAATCTTTAGCAATCAAAACCTGATAATCACTTGTAAATGGTCCTGTTCTTTCAGGTAAAGTAGGCCCGTAAAGTCCTATAACTTTTTTTGACAAAGCAGAAGCTAAATGTAGCAGTCCTGTATCACATGAAATTACTCTGGATGATTTTGAAATTATGTTTGCAGTGTCAGATAGATTTAATTCACCAGTCAAATTAACTATGCGATCCCCACCCCACCTTTCACAGATTTTCTCTTCATCATCCCCGCCTAAAAATACAGCCGTACAGCTATTGTCAGTAAATAAGATTTTTTTAGCAAGTCTTAGCCAGTTTTCAGGTGCCCACGCTCTGTGCATCCTGCTTTTTCCTACCCCCGGAACTATGCAAATATATCTATTTTCCCGTAAATTGTATTTATTTAAAAGATCGCCACAATCTCTTTCAATAAGTGTTTTTGAATCCAGCTCAAATGCAGAAACAGACTGATCGTAAGTCCTTGCAAAATTTATTACAGCATGAACACTGTTATCTTTTTTGTATTGAAAATATTTTTTAGCCCTGATAAACAACAAATTAAAAAAATAAAAACTTAAACTGCTGTGTAAATTAAAAAAATAATCTGCTTTATTTTGTTCACTTAAAATTTTCAAAGAAATTTGTCTTTTGTTTTTTTTATCAAATCTCCAGATTTTATTTATATACGGGCAATGGCTTTCCAGTAATTCTGCAACACCTGGAGAAGTCAGATATTCAATGCTGCTTTCAGGACATTTTTTTCTCAGATATTTAACCAGGGGCAATGTATGGATTACATCCCCTATTCCTCCAAGTCTAGCCAAAATAATCCTTTTATCTTTCAAGTGAAACCTTGTTTTGAGTTTCCTTTTTTATAGCTGATGTTAAGAAACTCATTTTACTTCTAAGTTCTTTTCCTACAGCTTCAACAGGATGAGAGGCTTCCGTTCTTCTTAATGCTTTAAAGTTTGGCTGTCCAGCCTGATTTTCAAGAATCCACTCTTTTGCAAATTGTCCACTTTGAATTTCACTTAAGATTTTTTTCATGGCTTCTTTAACATGTTTATCAATAATCCGCGGACCCCTTGTGTAATCACCATATTCAGCAGTATTTGAAATAGAGTCTCTCATTTTTGCCAAGCCACCTTCATAAATTAAATCAACAATTAATTTAACTTCATGAAGACACTCAAAATAAGCCATCTCAGGCTGATAACCTGCTTCCACAAGAGTTTCATAGCCAGCTTTAATGAGACTTGTTAAACCTCCGCATAGCACAGCCTGTTCACCAAATAAATCAGTCTCTGTTTCTTCCCTAAAAGTTGTTTCCAGAACTCCGGCTCTGGTCGAACCAATACCTTTGGCATATGCAAGAGCAAGTTCTTTTGCCCTACCTGTAGCATTTTGATAAATAGCTATTAAGCTTGGTACACCGTTTCCCTGCTCATAAGTAGCTCTTACTCTATGCCCGGGTCCTTTAGGTGCCACCATAAAAACATCTGCATCGGGCGGTGGTACAATTTGCCCAAAGTGCAGACTGAATCCATGAGCAACCATTAGTACTTTATTTTTACTTAAATGTGGTTTAATCTCAGATTCATAAACCAGCTTGTGTCTTTCATCAGGAAGTAAGATCATAATCATGTCAGCTGACTTTGCAGCATCGCTTACTGAAACAACTTCAAAGGCATCTTCTTTTGCCCTCTTTGCACTTTTTGAACCTTCATAAGATCCGATTAACACTTTCTTTACCCCGGAATCCCTTAGATTCAGTGCATGTGCATGACCCTGACTTCCATAACCGATAATTGTAATAGTCTTATTTTTAATCAAATTAAAATCCGCGTCATTCTCATAATATACTTTTGCCATTTTTCATTCTCCTTAGAAACAAATTATAGCGTATAGGGCTATCCATATACCAGTTTAATGGCTGAGTTTATCTGCCTAATTATAAGGGCAATATGAAGTAAGAAGCGAGGATTTTCTTTAAACGAAAATCCGAGCGATGTTAAGCAAGAGAAAAACAAAAGACAACGTTTTTACAAATAAAGGATTTGTTCTGCCTAAGGCAGACAAATCCGATCAAGCACAAAAATCGACCGACGGAAGCTGCAGCTTGTCTGCAGCATTAAAAAATGATCTTAAAAGAAATAAAAGAAGATTTAATTTCTGAAGCTGAACTGATTATTTATCAGATGAAAGCTGCCCAGATTAATGCAGATTTTGAAACTGTAAACGATAAGGCAAATACACTAAACGATATTTGCAGAAAGCTTGAGTTTGTAAAGCATGAAGAAGAAAAACTTTACCGGGAATTTGATTTCTAAAAACCATGATAAATAATAAAGAAAAAAATTTAGAAAAAATAAGAGTACAGATTGAACTTCTGAAGAAACGAATCAACAATATGGACAAAACTCTTGCTCTTCAGGAAAAGGCAATTGATTTAATTGATGAAAAGTCAAAAGCCCTGTTAAGGGAAGCTCAGCTCAACGGTATTAACCTGTCTGTAGAGCAGATCATGAAAAACGCTTTTTCAGGCAAGACTTTACCAAAAATCTTATCCATTTAAACTCATACAATCTTAAATGGCCGATTTGTGCAGATTTTAGGCCGAAGTGGCCCAAATTCTGATTATCTTTACAACCTTTCCTGAATACACAAAATTTGGAATGTAACACGAAAGATTTATTTCTCTTGACAAGTTATCTAAAATTGGTGATTCTATATATGAACATGCAAACATTTTGATATTGAAAATGTCTTTTGGATCCAAGTGGCTATAAAAGAAAATCTGACAAAAATTAAGGAACAAATAGATAATATCAATGTCAAAATTATTGCTGTAACAAAATACTCCAGCCAGGAGCAAATTTTTGAAGCATATAATCTGGGCATAAGAAACTTTGGTGAAAGTTATTTACAGGATGCCATAGAAAAAATATCCAGAAAATCCCAGTATGAAAATCCGGAAGATTTAATTAGCTGGCATTTTATAGGAAGACTTCAAAAAAATAAGGTAAAACAGGTAGTTGGAAAGTTTTGTCTTATACACTCAGTTGACTCACTGGAATTAGGAGTGCTGATAAATAAAGTAGCAAATGGTAACGAGCTTGTTCAGGATGTTTTACTTCAGGTAAACATTTCCGGGGAAGAAACAAAGGCAGGTTTTAACCCGGACGATCTGAGGGGTTCATTTGGAAAATTAATTAAGCTTCCAAATGTAAGAATCCAAGGGCTTATGACCATAGCACCAAAGACAGATGATGAAAATCTTATAAGAAGTTATTTCTCGGATTTATCAAGCTTGCAAAAGGAGCTAAATAAAAATTTCATGACAGACATAAAAGAACTTTCAATGGGAATGACTAATGATTACAAAATGGCTGTTGAATGCGGGGCAACCATGATAAGGATTGGGAAGGGATTATTTAAGGATTAATTTTTTATGGAGGATAAAATGAGTATTTTAGACAGAATACAAAACAAGATAAAAAAGGCATGGTACAACGAGCATGAAACTGATATATATAACTCGGATGATTTTGATGGACTCTGGGGCGATGGTCGGGAAAATTCATCACCGGATAATTTTCTAAACCGTCAAATAAAAAAAGAGAAGGGTTTAAATACAATTAAAATAAATAAGGAGATTTCAAACGTGATAGAACATCCCACATTAACACCTCAAAGCGAGGTAGTAGTAATAGAACCAAGGTCATTTGATGAGGCACTGGATATTATCGAAGAACTGCGCTGCAGAAGGTCTGTAGTATTAAATCTTCAATTTTTAGACACAGAGCAATCTCAAAGAGTCGTAGACTTTTTATCCGGTGCGACACATGCATTAGATGGTCACCAGCAAAGAATTGGACAGGGTGTATTTATCTTTGCACCAAGTAATTTCACCATTAATACTGAATCTCAGGAAGCAAGAGCGCTAAAAGATGCTTTCTGGGGACGAAGCAAAGAAAAAGAACAAGTTCAAACACAGTATCAATACGCTGAGCCGGTAAAGAAAAGCAGTATATTTTAATTGTTTCTGCTATATCTGTGGATCACAATAACAAAACGTTTTACATAACCTCTCCACTTTATTACGTAAACGATATACCTCATGTAGGAAGTGCATACACTACTATTGCCTGCGATACTATTGCCAGATATAAAAGACTAAGAGGATTTGATGTCTGCTTTTTAACAGGTACAGATGAACATGGGCAAAAAATTGCCAGGGCGGCAAAGCTGGAAAATCGATCTCCCCAGGAACACTGTGATTTCATAAGTGCCAGGTTTAAAGAGCTGTGGGATCTCTTAAATATCAGGTACGACAGGTTTTCAAGGACCACTTCAAAAATACATGAAAAAATAGTACATGAATTTTTTAATCGGGTTTACAAAAAAGGAGATATTTACGAAGCTGACTATGAAGGTTTGTACTGTGAAGGATGTGAAGATTTTAAATCCGAAAAAGATCTGACCGATGAAAAGCTCTGTCCCATACATAAACAAAAAGTACAGGAATACAAAGAAAAGAATTATTTTTTTGCACTTTCAAAATATGAAAAAAAACTTACTGAATACTTTGATAGAAATCCGGACTTTATACAACCCTCTTACCGAAAAAATGAAGTTCTTGGCTGGGTAAAAGAAGGTTTAAGAGATTTCCCTATAACAAGACGGACAGTTAGCTGGGGAATTCCTGTACCAAACGAAAGTAATCAAACAATTTATGTCTGGTTTGATGCACTGCTTGGATATTTGTCCGGACTTCTAAATGCAGACAATTCTTCTACAATTGAGTCAGCCACAAAAAAATATTGGCCTTGTTCTGTTCATGTAATTGGAAAAGATATTTTACGTTTTCACGCAGTTTACTGGCCTTGTATGCTTATGTCTGCTGGTTTACCGCTTCCTCAAAAAGTATTTGGACATGGCTTTCTTACTAAAGATGGCGAGAAAATGGGGAAGACTACCGGAAATATTATTGACCCTTATGAACTTGTAAAAGAATTTGGTACTGATGCTGTCAGGTTTTTTTTCTTAAAAGAAATAAGTTTTGGAAAAGACGGTGATTATTCCAGATCTAATTTTATAAACAGGATTAATTCTGATCTTGCAAACAATCTTGGAAATTTATTAAACAGGACTTTAAACCTTGCTCATAAAAATTACAATGGAGTTATTGAGTCTCGAAAAGCTGATGATTTTTTAGGTCTCAAAGATAGTACTATCTCTACAATTAACACATATGAAAAGCACATGGATAAACTTGAATTAAAAGAAGCACTTGATGTATTATGGGAATTAATAGACAGTACAAACAGGGCATTTAATGCTAAAGCACCCTGGAAATTAATTAAACAAAATGAAAAAGATACTGCTCAATCCTGTCTTTACGAGACCTTAAACATATTGAGGAATATTAGTATCCTGATTAATCCTTTTATACCTGAAACTAGTATAAAGATATACAGCCAGCTTGGATTTAACGAACCCGACCTGTATAATGAATGGGAAAAGTTAGGATGGAAAAGCAAAGAAGAATGCTTTAAGTTAAACGAAGCAAAGCCAGTTTTTCCAAGAATTGATATAACCAAAACAATTTAAGAGTAAATATATTTGAGGAGCACATTAATGGAAAATCCACTTAATACTGTTGGAGATAATTCAAGGGGAAGAATTGCAATCTTTATTGATGGCAATAACCTCTTCCATGCTGCCAGAACAATTGGTATTGAAATTGATTATGCAAAGCTTTTAAAGCTTCTCTGCCATTGCGGTTCATTGCTTAGAGCCTTCTTTTATACCGGTGTAGATGAAAATGCAGCAAAACAGCAAGGTTTTTTACTCTGGATGAGAAGAAACGGCTATAGAGTTGTTCAAAAGGAACTAAAGATTTTTCCTGATGGTACTAAAAAAGCAAACTTAGATGTTGAGATTGCTGTTGATATGCTTAGCTTGTCTGGTAAGTATGAAACTGCAATTCTTGTAAGTGGAGATGAAGATTTTGCATATGCAGTAAATGCTGTAGCTTATAAAGGAACCAGAGTTGAGGTGGCAGGTTTTAGGAATAATACTTCTCCAAAATTAATCGATGTAGCAGACAGATTTATAGATCTTGACAGCTTAATTCCATACATAGTAAAAGAACCTGACAGCGAAGAGCAAAGAGCTGCAATTGCTGCTGCAAAAGCAAACGGGCTCTTATTTATGGATGAAGATGTTTTACAAGCCACAAGAGAAAGAACATCCTCGTTTATTGGTAAAAAATCAGCTGCCACTAATCACGAAAAATTAATGCCTACAGAAGTAACAATACCTAAACATAGAGATTAGTTAACCATAAGAGATTGCTAAAATCGAACGGGAGAAGGGGGGAAATTATGGCACAGATTCAGTTTCCATATTTGGGAAATTCACTTGTTATGGCAATTGTAATCCTTACTCACGTATTTCTTGCCTTTATTGCAGTAGGTGGTATTACAATCGCAGTCGTTTCTGAATATATAGGGTACACAAAAAAAAGTCCATATCACGATTTACTTGCTAAAAAATACATGAACTTTATATCAAACCTCATGAAAGTAGGAGGTGTTTTTGGCACAGCGATTGTTGTTCTCTTAATTGGCCTTTTCGGCGAGTTCACAAAAACGCTTTTTAATATTTTTTTCTTCCCGCTTCTTTTAGAAGCTCTGATGTTTTTTGTCTTGTTTGCCAGCTCAATTTACTATCGTGAAACCTGGAACAATACAAAAAATAAAAAACTTCACCTTTTTAGTGGTTTTATTGCAGCACTGGCAGGAATCATAGCAGCGTTTATTATTAATACAGTATGGTCATTTATGCTTACCCCGGGAAGCTATTTTAAAAATCCCAGTATGACATCTGCTGTATTTAATCCGCTTGCTTTTTCTTCCTTTACCCATCTTATAATCCCATGCGTTATAAATAGTGCCTTTTTCTTTTTTATTTACTCGTTCTACAAAATAAAAACCGGGAACCTGGAAGAAAGGCCATTTTATAAGTGGGCAGGAGACTATACAGGAAAGATCACTGCAATATTTATTCTGTTCCAGATAGTATCCGGAATTCTTTTCCTTCTGACGATTAGAGCTATAGATAATTCTATCTTTACTAAAATTGTAGCGGGGGATGCCAGTATATTTTTCTATTCCATGATTACCCTTGCAGCTATTGCTGCAATTTCAAGCATTATTTTTCTGCTTACAAGAAAGCAGGCATATGTTGTTTTACTCCTTGGTGGACTGGCAGTATACTTAGCGTTTCCACTTGGTGGATATACAAGAGAAAGAGCAAGAAAGCCTTATCTTATTCAGGGATACATGTACATGGACCAGCGACTGGCAACTGCTCAAGGTGTAAAAAAAGAAGTAACTAAGGAAAATATACTTGCCAAGTACGGGTGCCTCTCATGTCACAAATTTAAAGGTCAGGGAGGAACATTTGGACCAAATCTTACCAATGTAAGACTAAAGCTAAATAAGAATCAGATAAAAAGTATTTTAAAGGCTCCTCCACCAGGTATGCCGCCTTTCGGTGGTGACGACAAGGGTATTGAACAAATTACTGAGACCTTGCTAAATAAATAAATTGATGGGCGTTTTGCAAAACGTATTCCTACTGGTCACAGGTTGCTATTTGTACTATCCTAGATATTATGCCGGTTAAAAAACCAAAACAAAAGCAAACTTTATCTGAAAAAATCACTGAGCTGCTCGAGAATAATCAGGATTATGACTTAAAAGATCTCTTAAATGATCAATACCCACAGGATATAGCTCCTGTTTTGGAAAATCTGAAAGAGGAAGGAAAAATTTTATGTTTTTCACTGCTTGATTTGGAAAATGCAGGCAATGTCCTTACTGAACTAAGCTCTGAAACACAAATGATGCTTTTAAAAACCCTCGGCATTGAAAAATTTAGCGGAATTATTTCACAAATAGATGTAGATGATGCAACTGATATTATTATCCAGCTCCCTGAAAAAGAAAAATCTGCACTTTTAAAAATTTTACCCGATCCTGTTCAGCTGGCACATGTACAGGAACTTATACACTATCCTCCGGAATCTGCCGGCGGAAGGATGTCTACTGATTTTTTAAGATTGAGGTCGGATATGACCATTCATCTGGCATTTAATTATGTACGCAGACAGGCAGCTGAATACAAGGCACAGGTTCATTATTTATATGTGGTTGATAATACAAATAAATTAGTCGGGGTAATCAGCTTAAGAAATTTAATATGTGCTCCGCCAAACGATCTTGTGGCAAATCACATGAGTACTGATATTCTTACCTGCAAAGTAACTGATGATCAGGAAAATGTAGCAAAAACAATTTCAAAATATGACTTAATAGCACTGCCTATTGTAGATGAAGAAAACACTTTAAAAGGAATAGTAACAATTGATGATGTAGTAGACATTTTAAATAAAGAAACCACAGAAGATATTTATCAAAGTTCCGGTATCAGCGATAAATTCAGATCAGATGAATTAATTTCCGGGAAAGTAACTTACGCAGTAAGAGCCAGGTTACCATGGCTGTTAATAACACTTGCAGGAGAAGCAATAGCTGCATTAATTATTGCTTCGTATGATAAAACAATTATTTCTGCACCGATTGCAGTTTCATTTATGCCTCTTTTATCCGGACTTTCAGGAAATGTCGGAGGACAAACAGCCACAATAATGGTAAGAGGACTGGTTACAGGCGACATAGATCTAAAAAATACTGCTAAGCATATTTTTCATGAGTTAAAAATTGGAATATTAATTGGTGCCATATGTTCGCTTATAACCGGGCTTATTGCCTGGCTGCAGCATGATCAACCAGTCTTAGGTTTAGTGGTTGCATTTGCACTTATATGCTCTATAATCAGTGCTGTATTGCTCGGAACTATATTCCCTATTTTGCTCCAGTGTTTTAAAAAGGATCCTGCTGCTGCAAGCTCGCCTATAATAACGACACTGCTTGATATATTGACTTTTACATTTTATCTGGTGATAGTTTCAATGAGCCTTAGATATTTACATTAAAAAATAGGAGTATGATAATATATTAATCTTAGATTTGGGTAAATAATAAAGTGGGAGGTTGCTTTGTCTGAAGTTAGAATTGAAGATGGTGAAAGTTTAGAGTCTGCTTTAAAAAGATTTAAGAAAAAAGTTCAGAAAGCAGGCATTTTAACTGAAGTTCGTCGTAGAGAACATTACGAAAAACCCAGTGTCAAGAAAAAAAGAAAAAGCGCAAATGCAAAGAAAAAGAAAAGATTTTAGTTTCTTTTTAATATCAGTATTTTTTTGCATGCAAATTACTTTTGCTCAGGAACCGGATAATAAAGAATTAAACAATTTAGAAGAAAAAATTTTTCGTCAAAGTTATAGTTCTGAATCTAAGGAAGCAAGGATTGAAAGACTGGAAAATTTTTTATTTGGAAAGCCAGCTTCAAAAGAAACCATTGAAAACAGAATTAAAAAAATTACCACTGCACTTAAAACACCTGAAGCAGAGCAGCCAGTTGGAAAAGAAATCAAATCAGAAACTCTGGATAAAATACCTTCACTACATGTCTCTGCAAATAACGAAGGCATAATCGGAGCTATTAGTCAGATTGAAATAAAAATGTTTAATATGACATTTAATGAATATCCTTTTGTTGCAAGAATAAATGCTCTTGAAGACAGGCTTTTATCAAAGCAGGAAATTGCAACAGACAGAATGAAACCTCTGCTTGAGAGGGTAACAATACTTGTAAAGAAAGCCGGAATAATGCAGGGTTCAGGAGCTGGGATTCAGGATCCGGCTAACAGCCAAAAACCAACAGCTAACAGCGGTCCAAGAAGTTATTCCATAGATCTAAATACAGGATTACTTATAAATGATCAAACAGGTGAAACAGTAAAAGACAATACCGGTCAGCCAATTTCTGTCATGCTTCCACAAGCTATACCACCACAAATTCTGCCTCAGCCAAATTACAGATACCAGCCTCAGCCACAAAACCCTCTGTATCAAAACAGTCCCTATGGAAATCAGTTTTTGCCAAACCAGGGCGGCATACCATCTCCATATGATTTTTTATTTAATCAGCAAAACAATTTAGATCCGGGAGAAATTGATCCTGGATATTAGAACTTAAAAATATTCCTGAATAATTTCTGTCTCTTCCGGTTTATTACACATGTATAAAACAAAGCTATTAAAACTATAAAAGCACTTAGTACTAAAAATCTAAGTGATGATTTGAAGCTTACCAGATATGTTGCTAAAAGCCCAAGTAAAGCAGAAATTAAATATAAAAGATAGGATGCGTATTTCTGTGAAATGCCAAAGGCTAATATTCTATGGTGGAGGTGTCCCTTATCAGGATCAAAAATAGATTTTTTGCTTATAGTTCTTCTGATTATCGCAAAAAGTGTATCGATTATTGGCAGTGCAAATAAGAGAAAAAGTACAGGCGAAATAACAGCAAGTGCTACTTTTTTTATTACACAGCTTACTGACAGACATGCCAGGACAAAACCTGTCAAATAAGCCCCAGAATCTCCTAAAAAAATTCTAGCCGGGTTAAAATTCCATCTTAAAAAGCCCAGAAGTGCACCTGCAAGTGTCGCTGCCATAAGCGCCCCGCCAGACTGACTAATCCTGTAATCCACAGCAACACTCCATATGGCAATAGCACTTATTAATGAAACTCCTGTAGCAAGTCCGTCCATCCCGTCAACCAGGTTTATGGCATTTGTAATTCCTATTATCCATATTAAGGTAATTAAATAACTTGCAGTTCTGTCAAAGTGAAAATATTGATCGCCGACAGAAATACTAAAAAAATGAAGATCAGCGTGATAAAAAGGATTTATAACATGAACAATTCTTATTCCTAAATACCAGGCTATAGATGCAGCCATAATCTGGATATAAAGTTTATATACAGCAGGCAATGGCTCAATATCATCTAACAAACCAAGAAAAAAAATAATTGTTCCGCCTGCAAAAATTCCAAGCAGTGAGAATGTGCCTATTACTGAAATTTTATAATGCCAGTATGCTGCAATAAACACAAGTGAAGTTAAAAAAATACTTGCATAAATACTGACTCCGCCAAGGCGCGGAACCGGTGTAGTATGAATCTTACGCTTAGATGGTCTATCCAGTACACCAAGCTTTTGTGCACGGCTTTGAATTAATGGTGTTAACAGGTAAGAAATAAAAAGTGCAATTGCAAAACCTGAGATTTGAATTGATTCTATATTATGAATGATTTTACTTAACAGCATACTGAGTATATAAGGGAAATTCTTTACACAATGATTCTACAGTATGTTTTGTTTTATTTTTAACATTATCATCACTTGGATTCTTAAGTATATTTGCAATAGTCTCACCAAGGATCTGCATTTCTTTGCTTCTCATTCCTCTTGTAGTTACTGCCGGTGTACCAAGTCTGATTCCACTGGTTACAAAAGGAGACTGAGGATCACGGGGAATAGTATTTTTATTACAGGTAATACCGGCTGAGTCTAAAAGTATTTCAGCCTCCTTGCCTGTCAGGTTTACCTTTCTAAGATCCACAAGAAGTAAATGATTATCTGTTCCGCCGCTTACAATATCTAAACCTGAGTTTATTAGAGTTTTTGCCAAAGCCTGTGCATTATCAATAACTGCTCTCTGGTAATTTTTAAAATCCGGAGAAAGTGCTTCTTTAAATGCTACAGCTTTTGCTGCAATTACATGCATAAGCGGTCCGCCCTGACTGCCAGGAAAAACAGCAGAATCAATTTGCTTGGCATATTTTTCTTTGCAAAAAACCAGTCCGCCTCTTGGTCCTCTTAAAGTTTTATGGGTAGTAGTAGTTACAAAGTCAGCATATGGAAAGGGGCTTGGGTGCAAACCAGTTGCTACCAATCCGGCAATATGAGCCATGTCTACCATTAACAGTGCACTTACAGAATCTGCAATTTGTTTAAATTTGTCAAAGTGAATAGTTCTGGAATAAGCGCTTGCTCCTGCAATAATCATCTGCGGCTTTTCAACTCTTGCGGTTTTTTCAAGCTCGTTATAGTCAATGACTCCGTTTTCATTTACTCCATAAAAAACTGACTTAAACCATTTGCCGGAAACATTTGCTTTTGAACCATGGGTTAAATGCCCGCCCTGATCCAGAGACATTCCCAGAATAGTATCTCCTGGCTTTAATGCTGCTAAAAAAACTACAAAGTTTGCCTGGGCACCGCTATGAGGCTGAACATTTACATGTTCAGCTCCAAAAAGTTTCTTTGCTCTCTCAATAGCAAGCTTTTCAACCTCGTCTACAAATTCACAGCCGCCGTAATATCTTTTTTTTGGCAAACCTTCAGCGTATTTATTTGTAAGAACAGTTCCTTGCGCTTCCATTACAGCAAGGCTTGTAAAGTTTTCACTGGCTATAAGTTCAATATTATTTTGCTGACGGTTAAATTCTTTTTTTACAGCATCAAATATTTCCGGATCGGTTTTTTGCAATTGTTCGAGCGACATGGTCTTATTTTACTTCAATAAAGATACGGGTGTGTGTAAACTAAACAGCGTCACCCGTAAAAGATTTATACACCCTAAAGATACAAGTGTATAAACAAAATACGAATAATTACATTGTTATAAAAATTTAAATTATTTTTGATTTGAAATATTAAAAAAATAAAAATATTCATGTAACCTGCGGTTACATTCTAAGGTTTTATCTCTGATCAGATTAAGAGAGTTTTTATTTGTTTTGCAAGAAAATTGTTTTTAAGATTAAAAAACATGTTTTTATGCAAGAAAAAAAACCTTATGACAGATATATCCTGTGCTTACATTCCACAGACTTTTCCCGATTGAAAAAATACTAAGCCATTTGATTGAATTATCCCAGGTATGTAAAAAGGAGTTAATTCAATGAAAGCAAAATTAGTTTTAATGTTCTTATTTCTTTATATTTTTTCTTCAATAGGTTTTTGCATAGTGCCAAAAGCCTGTGCCCAGAGCACAATTGCACCTGTGGTTTCCCTCTTTGCAAAGGTCGGAACCGGTGATTATTACACCATCTATTCAACAGGTTTAAAGAAAGAGGATTCCTATGTAGGTGGATTTAAATCAGTTCAGCTGGATCCGCAGGAAGAAAATATTTACTTTTATGACACTGTCCTTAAAGTAGTTGCCAGGATAAATATCCTGGATGGAAAAATTTACAATGTAATTGGCAAACCAAAAAGCAGCACAATACTGGATTACAAAACACCGGTAAAATTTACTGATGCAAGCCTGGGGACATTAACTGATTTTACTTTTGATAAATACGGGAATATTTATATTCTTGTTAATAATAATCCCAGCGGATCTCCATCTCCAAGATTGCTAAAAGCGTCACTTAAAGACAAGACATTAAAAGAAGTTTTAAATTTTGAAACTCAATTCAAGCCGGGGATTAATGGCGATTATTCTTTCAGTATTACACTAACTGGTCTAAGTTACGATCAAAATAGATACATCTATGCTTATGGAAATTCCGCCTTCCCTGGAATAGACAACTACGGGAATTTTAGTAATCAAATAAATCGCAGCGCTACAATTTACAGATTTGATCTGCTATCTGCCACGGGTGAACTATTTGGAGCAGGTAACGGGTTTAAACAACCTGGCTTTAATCCAAAATATATTTTTAACCCTGCTAATTCTTTATATTTTACATCGGTTGCTTTTGACCATACTGGTACATGTTATTTAGGAACAAGTAAGTACCTGAACTCAGAATGGGTCCCGTTTATTACAAAACTGGTTTCCGGCTCTAATAATGACGGGACCTTTACAGGACAGGCATTTGTGGGAGACGGGACAGGCAGTATATCTGATATAGGTGATGGCGGTCAGGCAAAAAGCGCATATGCAGGAATCTCAGGCGCAAATTGTTTTTGTGCTGATAAAAACGGAGATATTTATTTTGCTGACATATACACAAACAGAGTAAGGAAAATATTAAATGACAGCGGATTAATAACCACTGCTGTTGGCGGTGGAACTGAAACTTTAACATATGGACAGTTCAAATCTCCCAGATTAATTTCTCTACAATCCCCAAATTCAATCCTGGTTGATAAATCCAACAACCTGTACATAGCAGAAAACAACAGGATTTTAACCATCACTAATCTGATCGTCCACGATGACAAACTAAGTGAACAAATAAAAATAGCAAACCTTGCAATTACAAAAATTGCAGGTAACCAGATTAATAACCCAAAAGGAGATATTTCACTACCTGATCTAAAGCTTGATTATACATTTAGCGGAGATCAAAGCATTGAAGTAAAAGGTGATAATATTCCGGACGGGACAAATGTAAAACTTTTAAGTGTTAACACTGACGGAACAACTACACAGACTACTAACAATGGAAAACTTACAAGTGGCATAGCAACCATTCCGGTAAAAATAGAAGCTGGAACCACAAAAGTAATTAAAGCTGAAACAGATCCATTCATTCCGGCACCGGGAGTATATTTACCTGGTACAGCACCACAAATTACCGTCGGACAATTATCAGTTGAACCACAAGTACCAGCAGCAATAAACAGAGATCAGATAAATCTTTTAACAAAAGATGCAAGCAATACAGTTACAAAAGAAAATCTAATACCTTATTCAGGCAGATTTGGGTTTAGTCCATTTTTTGGATGGAAACATGCATACTTTTATGATTACAGTAATATTCAGGTAGAAAGCAATGCAGCAATTGATCCTGACAATAATATAAAGGATGCGACATTGCTTACATTCGGAGCAGTAAGTGACGCAATTTATTTTCCAAACCTTGCGCCATGGACAGGAGCAAGTACATTTACTGTCTGGATGAGGACAGATTCAGGTAGTGTAACTGTGCCTATTGGAATCGGACCATACTGTAACATGCCTGACTGGACAGGATGTGGAGCTGCAGGCTCATTTGCAGGCGGCAATCCTACAAACTATGCATTCACTAATGCAAATGTAACCAATACCTGGCAAAAATTTACTATTACAAGTGATATAAACCAGGGTGCTCAAAACAAAACCCTGATTATTGGCGGCCTTGGGCAGACAAATAATAAAAAGATTTATGTCTGGGGTGCACGCTTGGAAAAAAGTCAATAACGACTGGTCACAAATCAGGAAATAAAAAGTGAAGAAATATTTTTATCTTGAAATTATATTAACTATAGGCAGCCGTATTGGTCTTTCAGTATATTTTTTACCAAAGTATTTCAAAAAATATAGTTTCTCGTTTAGAAAAATATTCCTTCTGCTTCTATGTCTGAAACTTCTGTTGATTGATCCGTTTTTACAAATCCCGGTAAAAGCCCAGGCGGCAGACAATAACTTTGAGCTTGTAAAACTCCAGTCTTCACCAGTAAGTTTTGATACTTCTCTTTTACCGGCTACTATAAAACTAAATTCATTACCGGTGAGTTTTAGCACTACCAACCTGGCTTCTGTAATTAAACTCTCATCACTACCGGTAAGTTTCAGCACTGCAAACCTCGCATCCTCAATCAAACTCTCATCAAATCCGGTCAGTTATTTGATTTCCCAAACCGCCGGTTTAATAAAATCAGCTTCACTTCCTGTAAGTTATTCTCTGACTTCTTTTACCGGTGAAGCTATTAAACTCTTAAGTGATAATGTGGCTTATAAAGTATATAACAGCGTTCCGCTCCTTGAACTGGTTTCACCAAACCTCTTGCCTGTTTTACAGGATGGTAAGTCTATTGATATCAGTCTGCAGGGAGATAACTTTGTAAAAAATGCAGCAGCATCAATCGGCACATTAAAAATTCAAACGAAATATGTTTCACAAAAAGAATTAATTGCTACTATTCCGGCAACTTTTTTAAACAAAGAAAACAGTTTTGAAATATTTGCAGCAAATCCGCCACCAGAAGGAGGAGTAAGTAAAGGTTTCAATATCATGGTAGTCAACCCGGTTCCAATAGCCAGAATAAATGCCAGCCCTAGTATTGGTGTAGCACCGCAAATAATTATATTTGATGGCAGAGATACAGAAGATCTTCTGGCAAAATATTTTGGAGAAGAGCTTAGTTATTCGTGGAACCTTGGAGACTCAGATATGGAAAATAAAGAAAATCCAAACACGTCAAGTAATCCGGTTGTATCTCATACTTACAAAACACCAGGAAAATATACAGCTGCCTTAAATGTAGTAAATGCTTACGGGAAAACATCTACAATTACAAAACAAATTGAAATCAGAGAGAAAAACTTTGCACCTGAAGGGACATATACAGCCGATAAAACAAATGGCGATGTACCGCTCCAGGTTTTATTTACCTCAAATGTCACTGATACGGAAAATGATAATATTTCATATTTCTGGGAATTTGGAGATGGAGAGACTTCTGTAGAAAAAAATCCGGCGCATACTTATATAATTGCCGGAAAGTACCTGCCAAAACTTACTGTAAGCGATCCGCTTGACGCAAAGACAGCAATAACCTCTGCAAAACTAACATTGCTTTCACCAAACAATTTACCTGTTGTAGAAATTGCAGCAATTCCAAAAGAAAGTATTTTAAAACTTACTAATGAAGGATTCTTTACAGGCGCTGTTCAGTTTATAAGCAATGGTACATATGAGCCGGACGGAGAAGAGCTAACATATCTTTGGGATTTTGGAGATGGTGAGACAAGTGATGAAATCAATCCAAAACATGAATACAGAAATGCCGGAAATTATAATGTAAAACTTACTGTAACTGATTCACGTAACGGACAAAATATTAAAACAGTTTCAACTCTGATTTCAAAACCACAGCCGAATGCAATTGCAAAGTCAGATCAAACCACCGGAAATGCTCCTTTTGAAGTTACATTTGACGGAAGGAATTCACAGGATTATGATAGTAGCCCTGTAACTTTAAGGTGGGATTTTGGGGATGGAATCTCTCAAAATGTTGACAGCACAGAAAGTTTAATTAAACACACTTATCAGGACCCTGGTGTTTACCTGGTTTCACTGACAGCAAGTACTGCTGACAACAGATCTGTAAAAATAAATCCCGGAAATATTATTGTAGGCCCAAATAACGGGCCAGTCGGGCAGATTATAAAACTGGAAGGTGATAAAAGTGGTATTTTAGGAAAAGGAAAAGTAACACTCTCAGCAGCTGGCAGTTATGATCCTCTTGCTATATCATCATCACTAAAATACAAATGGTCATGGAGTGCCAGAACATGGGATGCAAATGGAAATTTGATTGATATTTCAAAAGATATAAATAATGAATTAACGAGCGATGAATCACAAATAACTGGCAGTGTTTTTGAATACACATTTACCAGGACAGGACAATTTACATCAGTTCTGGAAATCGAAAAAGCAGATGGTGCAAAAGCTAAATTCTTTGGTGAAACATTTACCATTACACCGGATCAGGCACCACTGGCAGTAGCAAAAATACTAAGCGATAAAACAGCTGGCGCCCCGGGATTAGAAATCAGCTTTGATGGATCAGAAAGTTATGATCCTAAAACAAATGGCGGATTAAAAATACTTACATGGAATTTTGGTGACGGGGAAAAATCTACAGAAGTCTCACCAAAGCATGTTTATAATAAAGAAGGTACATTTACTCCGACGCTTGTAGTGGTAGATAATGCAAATAATATTGGTTTTGCTCAGGCAGCGTCTATAAAAATTACAAATCAGATAAATGACACAAATGGAAATACTCTTGCAAGGACAACTTTGTTCCAGGCTACAGGGGAAAATACAGAACCTGCACAGGAAGAAATCCAGTCAGCTATTGATGCAATGATAAAAGAAGCAGTTAATGTATTTATTTCAAATGACAATAAAAAACCAGAAATCGGACCCATAACAATTGAACCTAAAGCTGTAAGTCCCGGCGGAGTAATTAAACTCTCATGTTTTGTAAAAGACAATATCGGGCTGAGTAACTTTGGTTATACATTAATTGATTCAAATGGAAAAATTATTTCCCGGAAAGTAATTGATCTGTTAAATAAAAATGATGACAAAATAATCAGAGATGAATTCTTTATCGATGAGAATATTCAGATTCCGGAATATCTGCTGCCGGGAAATTATAAAATAAAACTTACAGCTACTGATACCACTGGAAATCAAATTGCTAAGAGTACATCATCTGCTTCGACCAAGGAAGAAATCGTGGTTGACTTTGAAGTGTTAAATCAAAATACACAAACTGCTGCTTCAGCTAATACAATCATTCTGCCAAGTACCACAGAAAAAGTATCTGCATACAGAGGTATAGGAGCATCAAAAAGAAAATACACAGAAATATCAGCTCACGAAGATGAACAAGACAAACCTGATTTAACCGGGTTTTTCGTAAGAGGAAGAAACACTGAACCGGCCTTACAAACACCACATACTCCTGCAAGAATTAATGACACAGACATTGAAAAACATAATAAATATCTGGTCGATAATTTTCAGGTTATAAATGCTACATATGTAGTTAATCCCTGGGTTTCTATATCTCCCAGCTCTGCGAAGACACTTGATATTGATACTCTTTCTGAAAGAGACGGATATATTGAAATTGGAACTAAAGGATCGCTTACAAGTACATATTTTTCAAAATGGTATACCACAAATATTTACGTAGACTATAAAAAAGTAGGAAATGTACCATGGTATTTTGGAGCTGGAATTTCATATACAAGTGATGTCGCAAATCCTGTTAAAATTGTAGAATTCAGACCTGCAGACAGTGCCGGAAATGAGCTTTCATCTGTTACCTGGGTAAAAAAGAGTTTCATATTTACAAAAATTATTCAGCCACAGCTTACATCTGTCTTTCCTGCAGAAGGTACAGCAGGACGCGGGGCATTTGATCTTAGAATTAACGGAAATAATTTCACCACCACATCAAAGGTTTACTTTGACGGATATCTGCTTACCCCGTACGCTATAAGTTCAACCGTTTTATATGTAAGGATTCCAGCATACTTAGTTAGCTACCTTGGCTTCAAAGCTGTTTCAGTATTGAACTTAGACGGTTCACAATCAGGCACACAATACTACACTGCAAAAGCAAATCAAAATAATCCATGCAATATAAATAAAACTCTTCCACAGACATACTGGGGCGCTGATGCACAGACTATTTTAAATGGAAATAATACTTTTCTCTCATCCCAATCTGCTGTTATAGAAGGAAGTGGCACAGTTACTATTCCATTCTGCCTCGATACTAATTATGATACAGGCATATCATTAAATCTTCAGCACTATAAAAATTTATCAAGAGGAACAAATTATATTTATTTCTGGTTAGATGGAAATTACTTAAGAAGCACATTTGCAGACACCTCACAGTCCTTATCTTTTAATAACATTGTCACCAGAAATCTTTCAGGCGGATTGCATGAACTAAAAATAAATTTTAACGGAGGCAGTAACGATCAGCTCTATATTAATGATGTAACTTTCTCAAACGGAGGAATAATACTTAACTCTATCGATCCGACTTCAGTTACACTGGAAGGAACAGGCAGAGTATTAAATCTCTATGGCAGCAACTTTGATCAAAGCTTAAATGTACTTGCAGATGGCCAGCTACTTACAAAACTTTCTGTAACAAGCCATAAAATCGTTGCAGGTTTGCCTGATAAGTTTTCGGGTATCGGACCGAAACCTGTTCAGTTAGCAGGAAACGGAAAACAGTCCAGCATTTTACAGCTCAGTGTTAAAAATTCAGTAGAACTTGTAAGCAGTTCATTTAAAATAACTCCGGTACAGCCATTCCCGGGAAATAGTTTTGATATTGAACTTAAGGTAAAAGATAATCAGGCAGGTACTTACACTGCTACTATAGCGATATATGATCCTGACGGAAAATTACTTACTATTCCGAATATTTCAAATTACTATTCAACTGTTCTCTTAACAGGAGTAAAAGATTCAAACAGTGATATTTTATTCAAAGGCTCAATACCTCTTCCACTGCAAATAAAAGCCGGGAATTATACAGCCATTGCTTTTGCAAAAAGGATCTCAGGCTCAGATGAAGATTATTCAAGTCTTTATACTGCTCAGTATATTTATGCCAGAGGACTGGGACTTAGCTATTCAGACACTTCTATTCCTGCTTCACACAGACTGACCTTCACACCAAAACCTGCCATTTTAACTGTATTTGGAATAGAAGAAAACAGCTCCGATAATGCAGGCTTTATACAGGCAGGAAATAAAGTTATTCAGGACAGTCAGTCTGTAAAATACAAGGTTCAAATTTCAAGCGGACAGGAAAACGCTTCTAAACTCAGGTACAATTTTATCTCCGGCGATGGCAGAGAAAGCGGGCAAACTTCAAGCGATAATTTTACTTTTACTTATCAAAATCCGGACACCTCGCCTGCTACACCAAAAACTGCAAATCCAAAACTGGAAATCTTCTGGGTAGAAGACGGGACACAGACAAAAATCGGAACATATAACGGACCTGCTGTTTTCATTTATCCGAATTACAGCCCAATAGCAAAGGCGAAAGTTTCAGGTGATATTTTTGCTACTATGCCACCTCTGTTTACTACATTCTTAGATCTGGACAGCTATGATCCGAATCAAAGATTTTCAGGTGCCATAGATTTTGTAGATTCGGCAAAAAACAAATGGGATTTGTACCAGTTAAAACTCAATCAGGACGCACAGCTTATTTCATCACCAGTTGATGCAAAGATTTCAAGTGACAGAAAAACTTTTGATTCCGGAAAAATCTATACTCCGGGAAGTTACTTTGCCAGACTGACCGTAAGAGATAAAACAAATTTAACAGATACTGCATCCACAGAGTCAGTCACATTAACTTGGCCGTCGCAGATGGTCATAGTCTTTGCTACTACCGATCCTTCTGATAAAAAAGTTTTTGATCCAACACAGATAGAAACATCTTTAATGCCCGGTGTACCGGTTCAGTTTAAATCTGAGGTAACTGTGCTTGGTGGCAGACCAGCTCTTGCATACAGATGGGATTTTGCAGATGGATCATGTATTGGAGATGATATTACAAAGTTACCGGAAGACTGTACTTCTCCTAACCCAAAACATTATTACTTTGATGAAAAGAAATCATTTATGGGACAGCCGTTTATCGACAGAAAATCTATTACTCCAAAGTTAACAGTATCTGCCAGCTTTCCCGGCGGAAAAACAGAGACATGGGAAGCTTGTGCGGGAACTATTACGTTTCATGCAGATCCACATTTTGTTTTATTAAACATTATTCCTGATTCTGTAAACGGAATAGTTCCATTGACAGTTAATCTTATGATAGACAGCGCTACTGCAAAAACAGTTAATGCGACCATTACAAAATATGAACTTGACTGGAATGACGGCAGTTCTGTCATTGCGAGTGAAGCACAGCAATCTCAGACAGAAATAACGCTTCAGGATATCCTCTCACAAACTTTTACACACACTTACACTAAATCCGGCACCTACACTCCAAAACTCACAGTCTTTGTAAAAGAAACCACAAAAACATTTGTATTTAATGTACCGGCTGTAACAGTAGCAGGGACCGGGGTAAGCGGAGTTTATCTCTTAGACGATTTAAGTCAGCTATCATTTACAAATCAGCCAATAGTTACATTTATGGTTTTTGTATCTTTTGCAAACCCACTGGATTCAAACAACGGCCTGCGTATCAGAGTAAAAGATGAAGATGGAAATGAAACGGTTACAGAGCTTGATCCAAATGATTCAAATCAAACCATCTCACTCAGCGAAGGTAAAAATACTTACTACTTTGAAACCTCTGACAGCTCAAATCAGACAGTGATGAGTGAAAGCAGGACTATTGTGCTGGATACAGAAAAGCCTGTATTAGAGCTGGTGTCACCAAATGAAAATGATGTAATTTCTGACAAGCTTACAATTTCCGGAACAGTTGAAGATCAATTATTTGATTCAATATCTTATAAGGTTAATTCGGTAATCAATGAAACGAAGATTTCAAATGACGATTTAGAAGATCTCGGTGACAATAAAAAAGCATTTAATATTTTACTTGATCCGAATTCTTCAGGATCTCAAATAACTAAAGTGGAAATCACTGTAAAAGATAAAGCAGGGAATGTTACTAATGATGAGGTTAATTTTGGATCAGATCGAATGGCAAAACTTTTAAGCAAAGAGATAATTAACGGAGCAACAATAATTAGAAATGACGGTTCGTCGCATCAAATCAAACAGGGGGAGCCGTTCCAGTTCTCAACTACTACAAATATCTGCGATGATATGACTCTAAAAGGCAGTGATTATCAGGCTAAACTTATCATTGCATCTAACAGTTACACCATTAACGGCACAGAAAACAAAACTACATCTCAAAATATTCCAGGTGGAATAGCAAATATTGTTCCTGGAGCAGCTGGACTGTTAAATGGTTGTGCAACTCAAGACAATGTTTTTTATTCAGGTATATTTAATTCAGACAATACTATCAATGAATTATTTCTGCCAGTTTCACCTCTCGGGAATCCAGTGCTTTATTGGCCAATCGGGAAATATACTATTGAACAAACTTTAACTGCTGCTCCGCAATCACTAAGCATTTATGGAACTACATTTGAAAATAATTCATTAACTACAATGACTACATTTCTTGTGGAAGTAATTCGTAACATAAATGCAGAAATTACAGCACTTAAACCACAGAATATTCTCTGGAACAAACAAAATAATATTACCTTTAATTTAACTCTCACTGACAGCATTCCAATAAAAGATAAAGATCATCTTCCAACCATAGGACAGGCATTTATTCAAACCCCAAATGGAATTATGGATAATGTAAGCATTTCATGTGTTCCAAAAACAATCATTTCATATCCTGTAATGGAAATAATTGAAAACTGTTCTTTCAGTTACACGCCAAAAGAATTAACAAACAGCTCTACCGGTTACACTTTAACCGTTCCTGTAAGTTTTGCTCCTGATTCAGGAAATCTATCTGACAGCAGACCATCAGTTCCGGCTGAATACAAAGACATAAGATCAAACTTTGAAACTGCTGCAGTAATCACAAAGCCTGATGAATACACTGTAATCCAGTCTTCAAAAGCTTTAATCAGTTCTACTCTGGATAAAACCAAACTGCCACCAGAGATACAATCCTTAAGTTTAAATAAAATTAAAAACCTTGCAAGGTATGGAATCAGATTTGGATCTAATGACAAAGTCAGAATAATTACTTCAGGAAACAATTATGATTCGATTATTAAAGGTATTAATGTAAACAGTATCGATCAAAATCAAATTTCATTTGATTATAATTTAAACTTTAATCTCAGCACGGAAAATAATTTCAAAGATGCCTTTGAAAACCTAAGTGCATTCGGTCCTGTTTATCTCTACAATGAAATCTCAAGCCTGTCTCCTGCAAATACCACATTTTCATATGCTGAGCCGCAAAAATTAATCTTAGCAGATAAAACAAAAACTCAAAATGAAATATTAAAAACCAATACTAAAACAAATACTAAAGTTTTAAACCTGACTGTTACAACTAACGCAGGTGTACAAGCCAGATATCCTTTCTACCTCAAAGTTGAACCGCATGATAAAAACGGAAATATCCTTGGTACCCAGGGACAATTTGACCTAAATGAAATTAAAATACCAAAATCTCAAAGAAGTAAAAATATATCAATAAAAGCTCTGCCTCCTGAAACAAATGAAGTAAAAATAACATTAC